>NZ_DASQCC010000113.1:0-30633 GCF_035634895.1 Actinophytocola sp.
CGACCCCGGCCGAGCTGGCCGAGCCGTACCGCCGCGGCCTACCCGACCACGGCCGGGGCGTCGCGGCGGAACTGGCGTGGGACACCGTGGCGGAGGGGTTCGCGCGCCAGGCCGCGCGGACGCCCGAGGCCCCGGCGCTGACCGGCGACACGACGCTGTCCTACGCCGAGCTGGACGCGCACGCGGCCCGGCTCGCCGCCGTCCTGCCCGACGACGCCACCGACGTCGCGCTGTACTTCCGGCCCTCAGCCGAGCACGTCGTCGCGCTCCTCGCGCTCGCGCGCCGCAACATCACCGCCGTGCCACTGGATCCCGGGTACCCGTCCGCGTTGCTGCGTGACGTGCTCGGCCAGGTCCGGCCACGCTGCGTGCTGCTCGCCCCGGACGACGCGGCGGCGTTCGACGCGATCGACACGACCGTCGAACGACGGTTCGTCACGCTCGCGGACGGGCCGGTGCCGGACGTCCCGGCCCGGCACGCCGGACGGCCGCTCTACACGCTGTTCACCTCGGGCTCGACCGGCGTGCCCAAGGGCGTGCGCGTCCCGGACCGCACCCTGGCCAACCTGTTGCAGTGGCAGGACGCGCCGCCCGCGGCGACCCAGCAGTTCTCGATGCTGTCGTTCGACGTGTCGTTCCAGGAGATCTTCACGACGCTGTGCGGCGGCGGTCACCTGCACCTGATCCGCCCGCGGTGGCGCCACGACGTCCCGGCGTTGCTGGCGCGGCTGGAGACCGCCGGGATCGAACGGATCTTCCTGCCCTACGTCGCCCTGCAGCTGCTCGCCGAGCACAGTGTCCGGCTCGGGCGGTACCCGTCGCGGCTGCGGGACGTGATCACCGCGGGCGAGCAGCTGGTGTGCACCCCGGCGATCCGCCGCTGGTTCGCGGGCCTGCCCGGCGCACGCCTGCACAACCACTACGGCCCGACCGAGACCCACGTCGTGAGCGCGCTGACCCTCGACGGCGACCCGGCGCGGTGGCCGGAGCGCCCCGCCATCGGCCGGCCGGTGGCGAACGCGGTGCTGCGGGTCGCCGACACCGCCGGCGCGCCCCTGCCGGCGGGGCAGGTCGGCGAGCTGCTCATCGGCGGGCTCGCGACGAACCGTTGCTACCTCGGCGAACCGGCGGAGGAGAAGTTCGTCGAGCTGCCGCGCCTCTACTACCGCAGCGGCGACCTCGCACACTTCGACCGCGACGGCCTGCTGCACTTCGACGGCCGGGCCGACCGGCAGGTCAAGCTCAGCGGCCACCGCCTCGAGCTGGGCCAGGTCGAGGCGGCGCTGCTGCGGCACCCCGACGTCGTCAACGCGGTCGTCGACGCGGTCCCCGCGCCCGAGGGCCACCGGCTGGCCGCGTTCCTGGAGTGCCGCCGGACACCGACCGCGGCGGAGCTGGCGGACCACCTCGCGCCGCTGCTGCCGCCGCACGCGCGGGTCGACCGGTTCCGGGTCGTGGCCGCCCTTCCGCGCACCCCCAGCGGAAAGCTCGACCGGGACGCCGCCGCGCGGACGCCCGGCGAGGACCTCCAGCGGACGTCCGCGACTCCGTCGAGTGCGCTGGCGGCGCTGTTCGAGGAGGTGACCGGCGCGCCGATCGGTCCGGACGAGACGTTCTTCGCCGCCGGCGCCACCAGCCTGTCGTTGATGCGCTTCCAGCTGCGCTGCGCCGAGGCCGGGTACCGGTTCACCGTGGCCGACCTCTTCGAGCACGTCACGCTCACAGACCTGACGCGGCACCTCGAGAACGCCTCGGTGCCGGCCCGGGTCATCGAGCTCGCCGCGGTGGACGAGCCGGTGGCGATCGTCGGGATGGCGGTCCGGCTGCCCGGCGCACCGGACCTGGCCGCGTTCTGGGACCTGGTCCGCGCCGGCCGCCGCGGCATCGAGGACTTCGACGCCGCCGAGGGTCTGGTCGGCGCGCGCAGCCTGCTGGACCGGCCGCTGGCGTTCGACCCGGAGCACTTCGGGATCAGCCACCGGGACGCCGCGCTGATGGACCCGCAGCAGCGGCAGCTGCTGATGGCGTGCGTCGAGGCGCTGGCCCACGCCGGGGTCGCCGGACCGGCGGGCCGGGTCGGGCTCGTCGCGGGCTGCGGTGAGAACACCTACTTCCAGCGGATGCTGCGCGAGGCGGATCCGGCGGCGCTGCCGGACGGCTTCCAGCTCGCCCTGCACCACGAGAAGGACTTCCTCGCCACGAAGGTCGCCTACCACCTCGACCTGACCGGTCCGGCGCTGACGACCCAGACGGCGTGCTCCAGCTCGCTGGTGGCCGTCCACCAGGCCGCCGGGATGCTGCGTGGCGGCGAGGCGGACGTCATGCTGGCCGGCGGGGTGCTCGTCGACGTCACGCTGGCACAGGGGTACCGGTACCGGCCACAGCACATCTTCTCCCCGGACGGGCACTGCCGGCCCTTCAGCGACGACGCGGACGGCACGGTCGGCGGGAGCGGCGTCGGGGTGGTGGTGCTGAAGCGGCTTGACCGGGCCCGCCGCGACGGCGACACGGTGTACTCGGTGCTCACCGGCTCGGCCGTGACCAACGACGGCGCGGTGAAACAGGGCTACAGCGCGCCGTCCCCGGCCGGGCAGCGGGAGGCCATCCGGGCGGCGCTGCGCCGCGCCGGGCGGTCCGGCGCCGACCTCGGGTACGTGGAGACGCACGGCACGGGGACGCGCCTCGGCGACCCGATCGAGGTCGCGGCACTGCGCGAGGCGATGCCGGACGCGTCGGCCTGCGCGCTTTCCTCGGTGAAGAGCCAGATCGGCCACCTGGGCGCGGCGGCCGGGGTGGTGGGCCTGATCCGCGCGACGCTGGCCGTCCACCACGGCGTGCTCCCGCCGACGGTCGACTTCCGTGCCCCGAACCCGGTTCTGGACCTGGGGCCGTTCCGGGTGCCGACCCGGGCCGAGCCGTGGCCCGCGGGCGGCCGCGTGGCCGGGGTGAGCAGCTTCGGGATCGGCGGGACGAACGCCCACGTGGTGGTGGAGTCGGCCCCCGGTGACGTGCGCGCCACCCGGTATCCCGCGCGGTGCCTGGTGCTGTCGGCGAGCAGCGCCGAGGCGTTGCTCGCCGACGCCGGCCGCGTTGCGGAGTACCTGCGGACGCATCCCGAGTCCTTTGTGGACGTTCTGCGGCACCTGCAGTCGGGCCGGCCAGCAGGCCGCTGGCGCCTGGCGACTGCCTGCGAGGACGCGGCCACCGCGGCCGCATGGCTACGCACGGCCGAACCGCGGGAGGTGCCCGACGGTCCCGCGCCTTCGAGGCAGAGCGCCGACCGCCCGCCCGCCGAGCTCGCCGCCGCCTGGCTGGCCGGGGCGTCCGTAGACTGGGGTCGCTCCCCCGGCCCCGCGCCGTGGGACTTCCCGCCGCCCGCCTTCGCGGTGCGGGACTTCGACTTCCCGCGGCCCCCGGCCGTCGCGCGACGGCCCGAGCGCGACTGGCTGCACCAGCCCACCTGGGTTCGGCTCCGGCGGGCGGCCACCGCCGGCCCCGGCGACCGAGCCGATCGCGTCCTCGTCATCTGTGGTGACGGGCCGTTGACCGCACCGGCCCTCGACGCCGCCTACCGGCGCGTCGTGCGGGTGCACGCCGCCGCTGGGTTCGCCCGCCGCGGACCGGACACCTTCGAGGCCGATCCTGCTGACACGGGGTCCCTGCGCCGGATCCTCGACGCCCTGCCCGCCACCGGGATCGACTGGCTGCACACTCTTCCCCTCGGCATCACCGGGCCCATCGACGAGACGTCCCTCGCCCACGCCGGGTGGGCGTGCGTGGACACCCCGGCCGCCCTCCTGCGGGCCGCCCATGACCGTCCACTCACGACCTGGTGGGTCTCCGCCGGGGCCGCGCCCGCCACCAACCCCGTCACGCGCCCCGAGGCCGGCCTGCTCGCCGGGGTGACCGCCGTCGGCCCGCAGGAGAGCGGGGTGCCCGGCCACTGGGTCGACCTCCCCGACCCCGGGCTGGACGCGCTCGCCGGGCTGCTCACCGGACCGACCCCGCCGGAACGGGTCGCCCTGCGGGGCGGGTTCTGGTGGGCACAGGACAGCGCACCGGTCGCCGCCGGCGAGCCCGTCGTGACCGACGGGACGCACCTCGTCCTCGGCGGCACCGGCGGCATCGGGACGGCCGTCGCCGAGGTGCTGCTGACCCGCACCGCCGGCCGGGTCGTCCTGCTGGCCCGCGAACCCCGCCTGCCCGAGGCCCTCGAACCGTGGGCGGACCGCGTCGACCTGCTCGCCGCCGACCTCACCACCGTGACGGCCGAGGAGATAGCCGCCCGCGTCGACGCCCCGTTGGCGGGAATCGTGCACGCGGCCGGGGTGCCCGACGGCGGTCTCATCGCCACTCGCGGCACGGGCACGCAGGCCGCCAAGCTCGCCGGCGCCCTGCTCGTGGAGCGGCTGATCGAACGGCACCAGCCGGCGTTCGCCGTCTACTGCTCGTCGCTGTCCGCCCAGTTCGGCGGGACCGGCCAGCTGGACTACGCGGCGGCCAACGGGTTCCTCGACGCGCTCGCCCACCGCGACGGCCCCACCGCCCGGCTCTCGATCGGCTGGGACGTCTGGCGCGACACCGGCATGGCCGTCACCGCGCTGCGGACCGATGCCCGGCACCAGGCGCACCTGTCGGTCGGCCTGAGCACCGACGAGGGCCGGCACACCTTCGCCCGCGCGCTGGGCGCCGGGCTGCCGCAGGTCCTGGTCGCGACGACCGGACTCGACGCCGCGCGGGCGTTCCACGAACGCGACGTCACGCCGGGCACGACGGAACCGGCCGCGGACGCCGGGGCGGAGCTGACCGAGGAGGTGCGGGCCCTGCTGGGCGTCGCCGAGCTCGACCCGGACGTGCCGCTGTACGACCTGGGCGCCGACTCGCTGACGCTGCTGGACGTCGTCGTCTCGGTGAAGCGCCTGTTCGGCGTCGAGCTGGATCTCGCCTGGCTCGGGCCGCAGGTCACGATGGCCGCGTTGCTGGCGCGGCTCTCCGTCGCCGACGACGACGGCGGCGGCGAGGTGGTGGTGCAGGTGTGGCGGGAGGGGGCGGGCCGGGACGCCGTGTGCCTCGTGCACCCGGTCGGCGGCGACGTACACGCCTACCGCCCGCTCGTCGAGGCCCTGGCCCCGGAGTTCGGCGTCTGCGTGATCGCCGACCCGGCGCTCCGCCGGCCGGCGCCACCGGGCTGGACGGTGGCCGACCGGGCCCACCGCTACCACGAGGCGCTGCGGACGACGCTCCCCGGCCACACCTGGCAGCTGGCCGGGTGGTCGTTCGGGGCCTGGGTGGCGGCCGGCATGGCCGCCGAGGCCGAGGCGGCCGGGCAGCCCGTGCGCGCACTTCACCTCATCGACCCGCCGCCGCCCGGCGCGAGTGCCGCGGACTACAGCGAAGCGGAGCTGCGGGCGGTGTTCGAGCGCGAGCTGGGCGCCTCCGGGGGCACCGGGGGTGAGCACGCCCGGCGCCTCGCCCGTGCGTGCCGGGCGAACCTGCGGAGCATGACCGGTCACGAGCTGCCACGCCTGTTCGCGACGGAAAGCCACGTCTGGCTGGCCACCGAACCGGAACCCGGCGTGCCGATGGCCGACCGCGGCGGGTGGCGGGCCCTGCTGCCCGAACCGAGCGTGTGGCGTGAGCTTCCCGCCACCCACTACGGCATCGTGCGCCCGCCGCACGCCGCCGCGGTGGCCGCGTCGATCACCCCGACGACCGGAGCCGAGTGACACAGGAGGAACGGAAACCATGGAGCAGTACGAGCTCGACGCGGTCAGGCGGATCACGACGCGACCACCGCGCGACCACCGGACGTTGGCGGTGCGGGGCCTGACCCCGGTGATCGGCGCCGAGGTCACCGGCCTCGACCTGTCCCGGGAGCTGACCGAGGAGCAGCTGGCGGAGCTGAGGACGGCCTTCCTGGATCACCACGTGCTGGTGTTCCGCGACCAGGACATCACCGCAGAGGACCACAAGCGGCTGGCCGCGAGCTTCGGCGAGCTGCGCCCGGTCAACCCCCCGCCCGAGCACGGCGACCCGTACGTCCTGGAGGTCGCGACCACGGCCGAGGCGGTCAACGTGTTCGGCAACGGCTGGCACGCCGACGGCACCGCGGACGCCGAGCCGTCGCTCGGCTCGATGCTCCACATCACGCGGCTCCCCGAGCCGGGCAGCGGCGGGGACACCCTGTTCGCGAACATGCACCTCGCCTACGACATGCTGTCGCCGAAGATGAAGGAGCTGCTGTCGGGGCTCACCGCGGTGCACGACGGCGCACACGCCTTCCGCGGCCACAAGATCCCCGCGAACTACGAGCCCCCGGTCAGCGAGCACCCCGTGGTGGTGCGGCACCCGGAGACCGACCGGCCGTTGCTGTACGTCAACCCGGCCTACACCTCGCACATCCCCCAGCTGTCGGCCGACGAGAGCCGCGCGGTGCTCGACCTGCTGTTCTCGTTCGTGCCGAACCGGCCGATGCTGGCGTGCCGGGTGCGCTGGGCGCCGAACACGCTGGTGTTCTGGGACAACCGCTGCGTCCAGCACCACGCGACCTACGACTACTACCCGCACACCCGCTACGGCACCCGCGTCGCGATCAACGGCGGCCCGCCCAAGGGCTGACGCGGTCGACGGCGAGGAGGAACATGCTCGACGACGTGATGGGGGCGCTCGACGCCGTCCTGCCCCGCCTGGCGGCGGTCACCGGCACCCCCGGGGTCGCCGTCGCGGTGGCGACGAGCACCGAGTTGCGCACGACCGCGACCGGGTTCGCCGACCTGGCCGCGGGCGTGCCGATGACCGCCGAGACGGTGGCACCGGCGGGCTCGCTCACCAAACCCGTCACCGGGCTGGCGTTCATGCGACTGGTCGAAGCGGGCGCGGCCGGCCTGGAGACGCCGATCGACCAGCTGCTGCCAGCGGGGCTGCGTGGTCCCGACCCGGCACCCGCCACCCCGGCCATGCTGGCCGCCCACCAGGGCGGCTACTACAGCGACATCGTCACGGCCACCGCACACGCGGCACCGGCCGAACCCGTCCTCGACTACATCCGCCGCCGCCACCGGGTCGGGCGCGCCGTGGAGTACGGCGGGGCCCTGCCCCTGGTGACGACGGCACCGGGCGCCTACTCGTACTCCAGCTTCGGCGTCGGGGTGCTGGGCGGCGCCGTCGAGCACCTGACCGGCGAGCCCTACGGCGCCCATGTGCACCGGGACGTGTTCGCCGCGACCGGGATGCGGGACACGAGCATCGACGACGGCACGCGACACCCGTGGGCGACCGGCTCACCGGACCGGAGCGCCGGGGCGGCGAACGGGTACATGGCGTTCGGCGACTGGTGCCTGCCGAGCCCGCCGCTGCGCACCGCGGCCTACCCGGGGGTCGGGATGCACACCAGCGTCGCGGACACCGGGCGCCTGCTCCAGGCGCTGCTGCGCACCGCGGGCGGGGACCGCGGTCTCGTCGGCCCGGACTCGCTCGCGGCGATGGTGACCCCGCGCGTCCCACGCCCCAGCCCGCACGGCGTCCGGTCGTTCGCCGGCCTGACGTTCGAGCTGGCCGACCCCACGCTCGGCGACGACTGGTGGTGGGGCCACACCGCGGCGTTCCCGTGGGGGTTCTGGTGGGAGGCAAGGGTGTGGCCGCACCGCGACCTCGCCGCCGTCGCGGTCGGCAACCGGTGGGACATGGCCCGGTTCCACAACCCCGCCACCCGCAGCGCACCGGGCCTGGCCGTCGAGTGGGCCGGGCGCTGGACGGCGTCCGGGCCACCGCGCACGCTCCCCGACATGGACGGGCGACCCCGCTGGACCGGGCCCCGGCCCACCCCGGAGAGCTCGCGCTGGATGGGAGTCCTCGTCGGGGAACGCACCCACGGCCTGCTCGGCGTGACCGACCCACTGCCGGCCGCGGCACTGGCCGCGACGACCGGCGGCGCACGCAGCCTCGGCGACGCCGAACCGGCCGGCTGGGACCCGGAGGCGTTCGCGCGCGGCGTCGAGCAGGCACGCGTGGCCGCCCCCGATCCGGACGCGCTCGGCGCCCTGGGCCGGGACCTCGGTCCCGCCGCGGCACTGTGGATGCTCGAGTGCGGGGCGTCGAGCGCCGACCTGACGATGCCGGTCGGCGCCTTCGCCCGCGCGCCACGGTGACCCGGCGCCGGTCGCTCAGCGCAGCCGCACGTCCAGGTTGACCCGGTGGCGGCCGCGGGGCAACGGCACCCACGCCGGCTCGGCCACCGGGGACACCTCGGGAAAGCGGTCGAACAGACCACGCAGCGCGACCTCGGCCTCCAGCTTCGCCAGTGCGACGCCGAGGCAGAAGTGCGGCCCCCAGCCGAACCCGAAGCTACCCTCGCGGCGGCCGTGCTCCGCCTGCCACCGCACGTCGGCGTCGTGCGGGTGGGCGAACTGCGCGGGATCGCGGTTGGCGGCGCCGAGCACCACCTGCACCGCGTCACCCGCGCCGACCCGCACGCCACCGACCTCGAGGTCGGTGGCGGCGTAGCGCAGCCGGGCGAGCTG
Source organism: Actinophytocola sp. (assembly GCF_035634895.1). Taxonomy (GTDB): domain Bacteria; phylum Actinomycetota; class Actinomycetes; order Mycobacteriales; family Pseudonocardiaceae; genus Actinophytocola. The sequence continues at coordinate 8,520 of NZ_DASQCC010000113.1, forward strand.
GACCGGACCGTCGGTGCGGATCAGCTCGCGCACCGCTGCGGGCCAGAGATCCGGCTCGGTACGCAGCAGCTCCCGCTGGGCGGGATCGCGCATGAGGGCGAGCGCCGCGTTGGACAGCATGTGCGCCATGGTCTCGTGCCCGGCGAGCACGAGGAACACCACGAGGGACACCACGTCGACGTCGGTCAGGTCGTCCTGGGCGACGACGTCGCTGAGCAGGTCGGCCCTCGGGTCGGCCCGGCGCTTGTCGATCAGGGCGTGGCAGTAGGAGAACATGTCGCCCAGCGTCGCCGTGATCCCCGCCGGGTCACCGCCGACCAGCACCTTGCCCCAGCGCCACCAGTCCGCCCAGTCCGCCTCGGGTACCCCGACCAGCTCGCAGACCACCGCCATGGCCAGGGGGTAGGCGTACTCGTCGAGCAGGTTCACCGGTGCGTTCCCGGGCCCGGACGCGGTGTCGAGGCGGTCGAGCAGCTCGTCGACGAGCTGGCTGACCCGGGGTCGCAGCGTGGCGACCCGGGACGCGGCGAAGACGTGCCCGATGCTGCGCCGCAGCCGCTGGTGCTCGGCGCCGTCGAGGCTGAGCAGGGTCGCCCGCAGGTAGGGCAGGTGCTCCGGCGGGGTGCCCAGCGCGAGGAACGTCTGTTCCTGCGTCCGCGCGCCGTGTCCCGGCAGGCCGGTGGGGTCGTTGCGCACGTCCGGGTTGGTGAGCACGGCGCGGACGTCGTCGCTCCGGGTGACGAGCCACCCCTGTTCGCCGTTGGCCAGCCGGGCCCAGCAGATCGGCGACTCGGCCTGGATGCGGTCGTAGCCGCGAACGGGATCGCCGAGGACGGCCGGGTCGCGCACGTCCACCACGGGTTCGGACGGCGGCGGGGAAGATGGCACGCGCCAATTTTGCCACGGAGACGCCTGGACAAGGGGTGTCACGGGTGCGCCGCTTTGATCGGTTGCGGTGGTGTCGGGGGCTGCCGGGGAGCCGCTCCGTCGACGATCAGGTTGGTCAGCTGGTCGACGGTGTAGTCGTCGGACGGCACGCCGACGAGCTGACGGAAGACGAGCGTGCCCATGACGATGTCCAGCAACAGGTGGACGTCGACATCATGGGGCAGGTCGCCGCGACCGGCGCCCGCCAGCAGCACGGACGCGTCGGCCGCTCTGCGCGGGCCGAACAGGTCGACGAGGCGTGCCGTGGCGTCCGGGTCGCCCACCGCGTCCGAGGCGATCGCGGCGAGGTTGGCGCCGAACGGGGTGCGGATGTAGTTGTCGAGGGTCGCCTGGACGACGGCCCGGACGTCGGCCCGCGTGTCGCCGGTCGGCAGCGGCACGGTGGTCGGGATCACCCGGTCGAGGGCCTCGACGACCAGGCTCGCCTTGGACGGCCACCAGCGGTAGATCGTCGCCCTGCTCACCCCCGCACAGGCCGCGACCGCATCCACCCGCAACGCCACGTACCCGACCTCGCTCAGGACCTTCATCGTCGCGGCCAGGACCGCGGCGTGTGAGCGCGTACTGCGCGGGCGCCCGCGACGCCCACCACCGGCCGTGGGACATCGACTTTCCGTCATCGTCACGCTCCCGAATTTCGAAACGGAGCGTACCCCGCCCTTCTCGGGGTTATTGCTGCGCTCAGTGAGCAGCCATTGCGTTCTTACGACAAACGCCGCGAAAATCGCATCCCCTCATCACGCAACGTCAAACTTTCCCCGAATAAACGTGCCGTCCGTCACCACTGGGACAATTATCGATACACACTGTGCTGTATTGGAGGAGCAAGAAACTTCAACGAACAACTACACAGACAGGGCCCACATGCGGAAAAGCAAGGTCGTCCTCGGCAGTCTCAGCATTCTCCTGGCCGCCGGATTCTCCACCGGCGCCGGTCTGGCGAGCGCCGCGCCGTCCGCCGGTGCCCCGAAAGCCCAGGCCGTGACCGCGGCCTGCGCCGCCGCCACACAGCAGGTCGTCCTCACCCAGGCCCGGATCACCGACGCCGTCGCGACCCGCAACGACTTCGCGAACCAGGTGGCGGGACAGAAGGCCGCGCGCAACACGGCGATCAACGCCGGTCAGGTCGAGGCGGTCGGCAAGATCAACGTCCAGCTCGGCTCGAGCACGGCGCTCTACAACACGATGGACAGCTCGGTCACCGTCGCCCAGGCCCAGCTCGTCCGCGCCCAGGCAGCCAAGAACGCCGCCTGCTGACCCGTCGGTCGAGCCCGCGCCTGATCCGCGGTGACGATTCGTCGCCGTGACGAAACCACGCTGGGCGCCAGAAAATGTTTTCGGGTGCCCGCACTCGTCCCGGGCGATTTCAACCGCGGCCGTTTACGACGTCGAGCCAGAGATTCTCCGTGGAAATCCCGGCCGGGTCCCGGGTCTCCACGGCGTTCGCTCCGGTCAGTCGCCCTGGTTCCGCGGTACGAGTCGCATGGTGGTGGCGCGTGCGTCGGGACCGATGATGCCCTCGACGGTGTTCGCGGCATAGCGGCGGTACTTGTCGCGGTACACGGCGTCGAGCACGTCGTTCAGTGCCTCGTCGTCGACGGCGTCGACGAAGGCCACGTCGCGGTCGACGGTGCCGACCGTGACATGCCCTTCGCCGCGGGTTCGGGTGCCGCGGTACCAGGCCGCCGTCGCTCCGTTGACGGAACGGACATATGCGTGGCCGTCGTGCTCGACGACCCAGATCGTCCTCGGCCGCCGCAGTGTGCCGTCGTCCCGCCGGCCGGCGATCTCCAACTCGTCCACGGTCCGCAGGCTGGTCAGCTCGTCGTCGGTCCACTGTGTCATCGGTGTGGTCGTCATCGGTGTCCTCCTCGCCACAGTCGTCCACTGTGGGCGCTCTCGGGCGGATCAGTTCTCGAACCGCGGGCGAACCGAGGTCGGCCAACCGCGACGCGGGTCACCTACGACGATGCCGGAGGGGACGGGTTCCGGCCCGTCCGATGGCTCGCCACCAGGGGCAGGAACAGCTCGTCGACGATCGACCGGATGCGTGCGGGCGCCAGCGGTTCGAGGTCCATGAGCATGTCGTGTCGCGCCAGGTCGAACGGCATGGCGAGGACGGCCGGGGTGACGCGGTCGAGGTCGAGCCCGCCGCGGTCGTGGGCACGCTGGTAGATGACGCGGACCCGAGGGAGCCGACGGGCGTCCATGACCCGGTCGCGGGCCTGGGCGGGGGTGAGCCCGGTGTCGGCCAGCAGCCCGGAGTAGGCGGCGGACGCGGCGATGGCGAAGAAGCCGGCGAGGGTCTCGCTCGCGGCCGTCAGGTGGGCGAGCAGGTCGCCGCGCAGCGTCCCGGTGTCGGGGACCGCGACCGGGTTGGCGTCGCGGTGGTGCTCGATCGCGGCGAACACGAGCTGGTCCTTGTTGGCCCAGCGGCGGTAGAGCACGGCCTCGCTGGTGCGCGCCCGCACGGCGATCGACTCCATCGTCAGGTGCGCGTACCCGGCCTCGACCAGCCTGGTCGAGGCCGCCCCCGGCCCGGCTCGCGCGGCAAGGGCGTCCAGCCGCGCACTCTCGAGGTGTTCGACGATCTCGGCATCGCCGAGCGCGTGATCACCCACGGCCGGATGGCGATGCCGATCCGGTCGACGGCTCCCGACGGCCAGGTCACGCTGAGCGGGGCCGAGACGCCGAGGGGTCGCCCCGACATCCCTCATCCGGCAAGCCTGATCGCGCCCGAATGGCGGATCGAGGAGGCGCTGCGGCTGGCGGAGCTCGGCGGCGCGGTCGAGTTCGGCACCACGCTCGGCGGCCTCGACCAGTCCGCCGATGGCGTGTCGGCGGTGGTCGTCAAGGACGGCGTGGCCGAGACGGTCACCGCGCGCTGGCTGGTCGGCTGCGACGGCGGGCACAGCATCGTCCGCGGCCAGGCCGGTATCGCCTTCGAGGGCGAGACCCGCGAGGCGGTGCGGATGATCGTCGCCGATGTCGAGGTCGACGGCCTCGATCGGGACGCCTGACACATGTGGCGGCACGACGAGGGCCTCGTCACCCTCTGCCCGCTGCCCTCGACCAACGCCTTCCAGTACCAGGCCAGCATCGCGCCGGGACAGGACCCCGGCGTCGGCCTCGCGAACATGCAGGCGATCCTCGACCGGCGGACCGGCCGCACCGACATCCGCCTGCACGAGCCGGCGTGGGCGGCCACTTCACGGTGCTGGACTTCGGGACTTCGACCGAGTTCGAATTCCCGTCCCACGTCAGGACTCTCCACGTCGTCGGGCAGCCGGCCGGCCCCGACGACGTCGCCGACACCCGGGGCCATCTTGCCGGCGCCTATGGCACGGCAGAGCGCACCCTCGTGCTGATCCGTCCCGACGGCTATGTCGCACTGATCTCCGACGCCGGCGACGTCTCGATGGTGTCGGACCAGCTCGCCGCGATCTTCTGACCCGGTGCCCCGGGTCAGAACGTCGTGGACCCCAGCTGTGGCCGCTCCTGGCGCGCGTCGTCGTTCCGGTCCGCCGCCGCCAGGGTGGTGGTGGTCTCGTGGAGGACGAGGGTCAGGGTGGGGGCGGCCGTCCCGCCGAAACGGTCCCGGGCCGACGCGGCCGGGCCGGGCAGGTAGTCGACGAAGCTCTCGACACGCAGGTCGGGGAGGACGAGCCAGGCGTAGGCCTGGTCGGGCTGGGCGGGCGGGTTCTGGATGACGAGGCCGGAGCCGTTGAGCGCTTCGTAGGGGCCGGTCAGGGACGGTGCGACGAAGCCGTAGAGACCGGTCGGTGTGATGTCCGCCCGGGGGAACACCTGTCGGTTGGTGCAGAAGAACAGGTAGTACCGGCCATGGTGGACGACGACGTGCGGCCGTTCGAGCTCGTGGCTGACGCCGTCCGCGGTCACCAGCGGTGAGAGGAGAGCCCACCCGGTCGGGGTGGACCGGGCGAGCGCGACGGCGCCCGTGAAGTGGTCCCGCCCCGGGACGGACGCGGCGATGAGGAGGTACTCGTGGCCGTCGGCGGGGTCGCGGAACCAGCCGGGGTCGCGGAAGGCGCGGATGCGTCCTGGCCCGCCCTCGAGGTCGTCCGCGGGCAGGTACGGGGTCGTCGGGTGCACGAGCACGCGATGCCGGGCCTCCCCAGCCAGGTGGGGCGTGCTGCCCGTGGTGTCCAACCGGGGGCGGGCCTCGACGACCTGCTGGTGGAACGTGCGGCGGCGCTCGCCGCGGCGGCCCGCGGCGGTGTAGAAGACCGAGACCGAGCCGTCGGGCCGGTGGACCGCCGAGCCGGACCACTCGCGGCTACCGGGAGAGGCGCCGTCGGGGAACGCGTTGCCGAGGTCGTGCCACCGGTCGGCGGTCCGCGCCAGCAGGCGGATGCGGGCGTGGTCGTGGCGGTCGTCTGGGTGGCCGGTGGCGGGCGCGGACAGTACCATCCACAGCTCCGCGCCGTCGACGACCGTTGTCGCGCCGTTCTCCTCCTGGACCGGCCACGTGTCCCAGATGTCGTGGCCGGGCAGTACCCGTGGGGTCGGGGCGATGACCGGTGCGGTGGTGGCGGGCGACTGGGTCAGCACGTCGAGGTGGTCGCGGGTCCATCGGGCGGTTCGGATGTCGGTCAGCCCTTCAGTGAGCCCTGCAGCAGGGCGGCGACGAAACGGCGCTGGAAGATCAGGAACACGATCAGCGTGGGGGCCAGGACCAGGAGCGAGCCGGCGCACAGTAGTGGGATGTCGGTCCCCCACTGGCCCTGGAAGGCGCCCAGCGCACCGGCCATGGTCCGTTTCGCGGGATCGTCGACGAGCACGATCGCGAGGAGGAACTGGTTCCAGGTCCACAGGAACAGCAGGATCGCCAGCGACGAGATCGCCGGCATGGCCAGCGGCACGTGGACCCGCCAGAACTGCTGCCACGTGTTCGCGCCGTCGATCTGCGCGGCCTCGGACAGCTCCCCGGGCACGTTCACGAAGTGGGCCCGCATCCAGAAGACCCCGAACGGCATGAACAACCCGATCAGCGGCAGGATGATCGCCCACCGGGAGTTGAGCAGCCCCATGTCGCGGACCTGGTAGTACAGCGGCGTGATGATGCCCTCGTACGGCAGGGTCAGGCCGAGCACGAACATCAGGAACACCGGCCGGCGTCCCACCATCCTCAGGTGGCCGACGGCGAACCCGGCCATCGTCGCCAGCAGCAGCGAGACCGGCACGACGCCGAGCACGATGAGCACGCTCGACGTGAGCAGCTCCCCCATGTGCGCGGCGTCGAACGCGGTCACGAAGTTGCTCCACTGCGGCTGGCTCGGCCAGTCCAGGCCGGCCGGGTACGTGCCGGAGGGGTGCAGCGCGGTGAAGAAGAGGCTGACGAACGGCACGATCGTCACCAGCATCAGCAGCACGAGGAACGCCCGCCCCGTCCACGCCTCGCGGCGTCCGACGATCACGAAGCCACCTCCGCTCCACCGGCACCGCTCATGACTGCTCCCTGGTGAGTCGCTGGATCGGCAGCACGCACACGAGCACGAGCACCACGAGCACCACCGCGAGGGCCGACGCCACGCCCACCTGGCGCTCGACGAACGCCTGGTAGTAGATCTCCAGCCCCGGCACCATCGTCGTGTTGCCCGGCCCGCCCTGTGTGGCGATGTAGATGATGTCGAAGCTGGCCAGGGCCGCGATGACGGTGACCGTGACGCAGACGCCGATCTCCTGCCGCAGGCTCGGCACGGTGATCGAGAAGAACTCGCGCAGCGGCCCGGCGCCGTCGATTCGCGCGGCCTCGTACAGCGCCGGGTCGATCTTGCTCATCCCCGCGAGGAGCAGCAGCGTGCACAGTCCCAGCAGCACCCAGGCGCCGATCACGCCGACCGCCGGCAGCGCGGTGGCGAAGTCCCCCAGCCACGCGCGGGTCACGCCCCCGAGACCGATCGCGGACAGCAGCTGGTTGACCAGGCCGTCGGAGGCCATCAGCCAGCTCCACGTGATGCCCGCGGCCACGAGCGGGATGACCTGCGGGACGAACAGCACGACCCTGGCCACGGCCGCGAGCCGGCTGGTGGCGATGCGCCGGATCGTGGCCGCGATGGCCAGGCCGAACAGCACCGGGATCCCGCTGAAGAAGACGATCAGCTGGAACGCGTTGACGATCGTGCCGGACAGCTCCGGGTCGGTGAACACCCGCACGTAGTTGTCGAACCCGACCCACGGCGACGGGCCGATGCCGTCCCACTCGTAGAACGAGTACTGCACCGTGCGGACCAGCGGCACCAGGACGAACAGCGTGTAGGCCACGATCGCCGGGGCGGCGAACAGCCAGGCCACCCACCCCTGGCCGCGCCGCCGCCCCCGTCGGGCGCCCCGCGCGGCCCTCGGACCGGTCGCGGGGCGTCCTTCGACCACCGAGGCCAGCGTCGACATCAGCTCCCGACCTGGTCCTCGTAGTCGCTCTGCACCGACTTCAACAGCCCGTCCGCGGTCTGCTCACCCGCGAACAGCTTCTGCAGCTGCGGGGTCCAGCTCTTGGCGTAGATCGCACCGGTCGCGTTGGCGATGAAGTCCATCGCGCCATTGTCCTGGGAGATCGCGGCGCCCGCAGCCAGTGTCTCCGCGGTGACGGTGCCCTTCTTCACCTCGGGCATCGGCGCGTCGGCCGGGCCCATCGGGTGCGAGCCGCCGACCGCCACGGCGATCTCGCGGGCGTCCGCGTTGGTCGCCACCCAGTCGAGGAAGAACGCGGCACAGTCGGCGTGCTTGGCGTTCGCGGCGATGCCGAACGTCAGCGGCGCCGACATCGCGGCGACCTTGTCGCCCTTCTCGGCGGGGAACGGGAAGAAGCCCACCTTGCCGGGCATCTGCTTGTCGAGGTTGCCGGACTCCCAGTCGCCGTTGAACATGAACAGCCCCTCGCCGGCCTGGAACTTGCTCATCATCTTGGCGTAGTCCATGGCGTTGGCGTCCCGGTCGAAGTAGCCCGCCTTGATCCAGTCCGCGAGGTGCTGTGCCGCCTTCTGGTTCGACAGGGTGTCGATCGTGGCGCCGGGCTTCTGGAAGATCCAGTCGTTGATGGGCCCCGGTTCGCCGAAGGAGGCCATCAGGTTCTGCAGCGGGAACGCGAAACCACCGGTGGCGCCGCCGTTGAACTGGACGATCGGCGTGATGTTGGCCTGCTTGGCCTTCGCGAGCGCGTCGTCGAACTCGGCGAGCGTGGTTGGCGCGCTGGTCATGCCGATCCGCTCGGCGAGGGTCTTGTTGTAGAGGACGCCGGTGACGCTGAAGTTCAGGCCCATCGCGAACAACGAGCCCTCACCGCGTGCACCGCCGCCCGGCTTCATGCGCAGCTGCTCCAGCTGCGAGGCCGGCCAGGAGTCCCAACCGAACACCTTCGCGTACCCGTCGAGGTTCTTGAGCAGGTTGTCCTTCACCAGCTCCGACACCTGTGGCAGGCGCATCAGGTCCGGCGGGTCGTCCGCCAGCACCCGCGGCGCGTTCTGCGTGATCACCGCGAACTGGTCCTCCCGGACCTCCCACTTGACGTTCGGGAACTGCGCCGAGAACTTGTCGGTGAGCGCCTTGGGCATCGGGAAGCCGGTCTCGAAGTAGGCACTCATCGTGACCGGTTCCTTGCCACAGGTCGGCTTCTCCGTGAGGGCCGCGGCCGTGTCCGTCGACTGAGGACCACTCTCGCCCGGCCCGCCGCAGGCGGACGCCAACGTCGCCGCCAGTACGACAAGCCCCAGCGCGGTCCTGCGGTAACTGTGACGCCGCATTGCGTCTCCTTTGCTAAATCGGGTTAGCAGGCCAGCAGTGTTACGCTCCGGCTCGATCGATGTCAAGCCGCTGGAGGTCACCCGGTGAGCCCTCGAAGGGTCACACTCGCCGAAGTCGCCGAGCACGCCGGCGTCTCGCGCACGACGGCGTCACTCGTGCTCGCCGGGCGGGGTCGCGAGCTCCGGATCTCGCAGGTCGTCGAACAACGGGTCCTCCATGCGGCGAAGGAGCTGGAGTACCGGCCCAACATCGTCTCCCGCAGCCTGCGGACGGGCACCACCCGGACGATCGGCTTCGTCTCCGACACCGTCGCCACGTCCCGGCTCGCCGGAGACATGATCAAGGGCGCGCTCGAGGCGGCGCGGGAGCACGGCATGCTGCTGTTCATCGGCGAGACCGAGGGAGAGGCCGGGCTGGAGGGCGACCTGCTGCAAGCCATGCACGACCGCCAGGTCGACGGCGTCATCCTCGCGTCGATGTTCACCCGCGCCGTCAAGGTGCCGGCGACGTTGACGACCGGCGCGGCGGTGTTGCTCAACGCCGTCCCGAGGCGGGCGTCGTCCCTCCCGTCGGTGGTGCCGGACGAGGTCGAGGCCGGCCGCGCCGCCGCCCGGGTGCTGCTCGACGCCGGTCACCGCAACGGCATCCACCTCATCGGCGCCGGCCCCCGGGTCCGGGACGTGCCGCCGGAGGCCCTCGCCGGCGTCGAACGGCTCACCGGCATCCGCGCGGTGTTCACCGAGGCCAGGGTCAGGATCGCCAGCGGCCGTGTCTGCGCGGACTGGCAGCCCGAGTACGGCTACCAGGCGACCCGCGAGCTGCTGGAGAGCACCCGGCCCCGCGCGCTGATCTGCCTCAACGACCGGATCGCCGTCGGCGCCTACCAGGCCCTCGACGACTTCGGCCTCAAGATCCCCGCGGACGTCTCCGTCGTGTCCTTCGACGACCACCCCGTCGCCACGTGGATCCGCCCCAAGCTCACCACGGTCGCACTCCCCCACTACGAGCTGGGCCGCCGGGCGGTCGAGGTCCTCCTCGCCGAGATCAACCGGGAGGACTCGGCGGCGGAGGGCGAGACGCACCGGGTCCCCATGCCGGTACGCCTGCGGGACTCGGTCGCCGCGCCCGACGCCTGAGCCCGGCTCCCTTGACGTCGCGTCCCGCACAGCGCAAAATCCGCGCTAACGCGATTTAGCAATGAACCCCGCACGTACGGAGTCCACTCGTGATCACTCGCCGCATCGTCGCGTCCCTGATCGCCGTCGCCTTCGCCGGCGCACTCACACCGCAGCCGGCGGCCGCCGCCCCGGGAAGGAGCAGCACGATCCGCGGCGTGACGGCGATCACCCAGGTGTACACGTACGGACAGAAGGTCGTCGCGGTGGCCGTCGAGTACCCGGCCGTGGTCGACCCCCGCACCCTCGGTCGCGACACGTTCACCGTGTCCGACAGCATCTACAACTTCCGCTACAACCCGATCGAGGACCTCGCGAAGCGTGCGGACCGTACCGTCGTCCGGGTCTACACGAACAGCTCTCCCGCGCTGAACGCGAACGGCCGGTCCACGCCGGGGCGGTTCGTCATCGTCGAGCTGGCGCCGGCGGACCCCGGCGGCAACACGGTCATCGTCTCCAAGTGCCCGACGGCGCTCTGCTCGGTCAAGGTGAACCCGAACCTGCCGACAGAAGTCGTCCAGCGCAAGGACATCCGCACCCTGTGGGGGAAGGTCACCGGTGCGCCGGCGGCACACCCGCTGACCGGCAGGACGGTCAACCGCCTCGTCGACGAGTTCACCCTCGACACGTTCACCGGGGGCGGCACCGCGCTGCCCTACGCCTACCACCTGCCCCGGCACTACGACCGCCACCGCGAGTACCCGCTCGTCGTGATCCTTCCCGGGCACGGCATGGGTTGGGACGGCGACAACCCCGGGGTCCAGATCGCCGCGGACATCCCGGCCACCGCGTGGCTGCGTCCGAACTGGCGCGAGGACGTCATCGTCCTGGCCCCGCAGAACCAACGGGTCGGGGCGCCTGCCGAGGCCGCGGACATGGTGGCCCTGGTCGAACGGTTCACCGCGACCCACCGCGTCGACCGCGACCGCGTCTACGTCTCCACCGTGTCGTACGGGTCGACGCTCGCCTGGGAGGCCATGGCCACCCACCCTGGACTCTTCACCGCGGCGCTCATCACCGGCGGCTTCCGTGTCAGCGCGGAGCAGGCTGCCCGCATCGCGACCGACCGGACCCCGATCTGGATCACGCACGGCCTCAACGACCACCTGCTCCCAGTGGCCTACGGCCGTGACTCCACGGCGTTGTTGCGGACCGCCTACACCGCGGCGGGCGTGGGCTCCGACAAAGCGGCGGACCTCGTGCGCTACACCGAGTTCGGCAACGACGCCTTCAGCGAGCCGGACTACCACGCCGCGTTCGGCCCCACGTACGAGAACCGGTCGATCCTGCGCTGGCTGGTCTCCAGGCACTAGCTTCCCGCGCTGGGACGCGACCAACACCCGAGAAAATCCGTGGACTAGCCTTCGTCCATGATGGACTCGAGTTGTTCCGTGGCGAGCTTGTCGGCCGGACGGGCCCAAAGCTGGCGCAGGGTGCGGAACAACGCCGCGGCGTGTACTCCCGGCCAATCCTCCGGCAGCAGCGCCAGCGGCAGCATCGGGTCGCCGCGGATCAGCAGCAGCCACTCCGCGCCGAGCTGGACGCGGCGGGACAGGTCGTCGAGATCGTCGAAGGCGGCCTCCTGCCACCGGCGCAGGAACTGGGCGTAGCCCGCGGCGATCTCGGCCAGGTCCCAGGCCTCCCGGGCGACTCTCGCGGGATCGGTCCACATGAACGCCTCGGCGCGGAACACCTCGGCGTGTTCGAGGAGGTCCAGCTCGGCCAGCGCCGGGGAGACGTCCGTGGCCGACGGCGACACCCACAGACCGCTGCGCAGCATCCCGAAGCCGAACCAGCCCAGCCGCGTCCGCAGCGCATGGCGGTCCGCACGGCGGGTCTCCGGCACCGAGAACGTCAACAATGTCCACCGGCCGTCCCAGCGGCGCTCGACGACATCGCCGTCGAGCCTGCGCTGCCCGTCGCGCAGGACCGTGGTGCCGTGCTCGGCCAGGCCGAGGAACGCCTGGCGGCCGCGGCGGACCGTGCGGAGCAGGCCGCGGCGGCTCATCCGACTCAGCGTCGCCCTGGTCGCGTGTTCGCCGACGCCGAGCCGCCCGAGGACGGCGATGACACCGCCCGTCGACACGACCGTCCCGCGGTCCAGCACATGGTCGCCGAACAGGGTGAGCAGCAGCGTCTCGGGGCGCACGACGCCAAACCTACCTCCCGGCGACACTCGTCGAAAGACTGACGAACATCGAGGTAGGTGTACAGCATTTTCCGACGAAACTTCCGAGATTTTGGGAGCGCTCCAAGAATCCGGGTTCGAGGTTTGGCAGATCGTTGACGGTCGTCGCTCAAATGCATATCGTCGGAAAGGAGGGGGTCGCCGACCGGAGGTCAACGATGATCAGAACGGCATTCGTGACACTCGCCAGCACCCTGCTGATCGCCATCGCCGGGGTCGTCATGCCACCCATGGCATCCGCCGCGTCCCTGGTGGAGGTGACCAGCTTCGGGAACAACCCGGGTGGGATGCGCATGCACATCTACGTGCCGGACACCCACCCGGCCAACCCGGCGATCGTGGTCGCCATGCACGGCTGCGGCGGGTCGGGTCCCGGTTTCTTCTCCGGCAGCGAGTTCGCGTCGCTCGCGGACCGGTACGGCTTCATCGTCATCTACCCCAGCGCCCAGCAGCAGGCCGGTTTCGGCAAGTGCTTCGACACCTGGTCCGACCCGGCCAAGCGGCGCGGCGGCGGCAGTGACCCGGTCTCGATCGTCTCGATGGTGACCTATGCCGAGCAACGCTACGGCGGTGACCCGAACCGGGTCTTCGCGACCGGCTCGTCGTCCGGCGGCATGATGACCAACCACATGCTCGCCGTCTACCCGGACGTGTTCAAGGCCGGCGCGGCGTTCATGGGCGTGCCGTTCAACTGTTTCGCCAACGCCGCGGACTACCCGCCGGGGGCCAGCCAGTGCACCGGCGGGAACATGAACCGGACCCCGCAGCAGTGGGGCGACGCGGTGCGGCAGGCATATCCCGGCTACACAGGTCCCCGCCCGCGGATGCAGCTGTGGCACGGCACGGCCGACACCCTCGTGCCGTACTCGCTGCTGCAGGAGGAGATCGAGCAGTGGACCAACGTGTTCGGGCTGAGCCAGACACCGACGTCCACCGACACCCCGCAGTCCGGCTGGAACCGCCGCCGCTACGCCGACTCCGCCGGCACCGTCCAGGTCGAGGCCTACAGCATCCAGGGCGCCGGGCACAGCCTGCCGGCCGGCGGCATGGCCGCCGTCGCGGTCGCGTTCTTCGGCCTGACCGGCTCGACCACCCCGCCGCCCGACCCCGGTTCCGGCTCATGTGGCGTCACGGCGAGCGTGAGTGCCTGGAACGGCGGCATGACCGAGAACCTCACCATCAGGAACACCGGCACCACCGCGGTCAACGGCTGGTCGCTGGCCTTCACCCTCCCCGGTGGACAGACCATCACCTCCGGGTGGAACGCCAGCTACTCGCCTGCCTCGGGCCAGGTCACGGCACGCGACGCCGGCTTCAACGCCGCGATCCCCTCGAACGGCTCGGTCGGCATCGGCTTCCAGGCCAACCACACCGGCAACACGGCGCCACCCACGTCGTTCACCCTGAACGGCATGTCCTGCACCACTTCGTGACCGCATGACGATGTCCGCTCGGGCCCGGGAGTCCCGGGCCCGAGCGGACATCGTGGCACTACGCGCGTTGGAGTTGGAACCGCTGGTTCGCGTTGCCGTTCGAGGCGTACTGGGAGATCCGGGCACCGTCGGCGGTCGACACGTCCCACACGTCCATGGCCAGGCCGCTCTGCCGGTTGACCAGGCTCACCGTGCCGCCACCCTGGTCGACCACCTGCCACTGCTGGGCGGCGGTGTTCGCGTCCGGCTGCTGGGTGATGTTCGCGCCGCTGCTGTTGCTCGCGACCTGCAACACCATCCCGCTGTGCCGTGCCCTGATCCGGTAGTAGCCGCCACCCGAGTCGAGGAAGTCGAACTGCTGGTTCAGCCCACCGGTCGCCGACCACTGCTGCAGCGCCGCGCCCGCGGCGGTCGACACACCGGAGACGTCCGCGAGCTTGCCGCTGTGCTGGGCCGACAGGCGGTAGTTCACGCCGACCTCGACGGGACCGGGAGACGGGGTCGACGAACCGAACTGCGTGAAGAACTTCCACACCTCGCCCGAGGTCCAGGTCTGCCAGCCCTGGCAGCCGCTGCACCCGTCGATGGGGCCGGGGGTGTGACCGCCGTCGAACGCGGCCCACACGACCGGATAGCCGGACCGGCATCCCGAGTAGGCGGTCACGATGTGCGTCCGGCTCCCCTGTCCCGGCTCGGGCGGGTTCTGTGCGGTACAGCCGTTGTTGCTGACGAACCGGTCACGCAGCGCCCGCCCCTGGGAGATGTTGAGCACCGTGTCGCTGATGCCGTGGATCCCCAGGTACGCGATGGGCTGGGTGCCACCACTACACCCACTGAGTGTCGCGCCGGAGTAGACCGCGACCGCACGGAAGACGTTCGCCCGGGAACACGCGATCGAGTAGCTCATCGCGCCGCCGTAGCTGAAGCCCGCGGCGAAGACCTGCGTCGTGTCGACGCACAGGCCCGCCTCGAGCTGGCGGAGCAGGTCGTCGGTGAACGTCACGTCCTGGCCGCCGGAGTTGGCCCAGCCGTTGTTGAAGCCCTGCGGTGCCACGAAGATCGTGCTGTTGCCCGCACTGTCCGCCAGGCGCCGCAGGCCGTAGTAGGACCAGTTGTATCCGTCCGTGCCGCCCGAGTCGACGTCGTTCGCCGTGCCACCGAGCCAGTGGTAGCCGACGACCAACCGGTACTGGTGGTTGTTGTCGTAGTTGGCCGGCACCCGCAGGATGTAGGTGCGGTTCTGGCCGCCGCTCTGGATCGTGTGGGTGCCGCTCGCCAACGTCGGGGCTGTGCCGCAGCCGGCACTCGCGGCCTCCGTGCGCACGTCGTCCGGCGTGGGGACGGCGGCGCTGATGCCGCCCCCGCCGAGGACGAGAAGCGCCGTGACCACGACAGACCCGAGCCAGGACCTACGTTTCGCCATCACGAGACTCCTTTCTGGTCAACGCGCGGATCCGGGCACGGTGAGCGCGCCGCGGCTCGCCGACGTCGGTCCGCTCCACTGCTGGTTGGACTGGCCGTTGCAGGTCCAGACGATCACCGCGGAGCTGTTGGCGGTCGCGGCGCCGTTCACGTCGAGGCACAGCCCGGACTGGGCGTTCGTGATGGTGCCGTTCGAGTTGGTGTTCCACTTCTGGGTGTTGCCGCCGGCGCAGCTCGCGATGACCACGGCCGTGCCCGCGCTCGTCCCGCCGCCCGCCGTGTCCAGGCACCGCAGCGAGCTTCCGGTGTAGACGGTCAGCTCGCTGGCCGAGCCACGGACCCACTGCTGGTTGGACTGGCCGTGGCAGTCGTAGATCTGTAGCGAGGTGCCGGCCGTCGTCGACGCGTTCGGCACGTCGAGGCACCGGCCCGAGGCGACGGCACGCAGCAGGCCGGTGGTGCCACCGGGGTCGCCACCGGAACCGCCCGCGTTGAGTGCGTCGAGCACCGCCGTGTACGCCTGCTTCTTGCCGAAGTTGCCGTCGAACAGCAGCGGGGTTTCGCTGGCCCGCCACGAGTACTTGTCCGTGACGCCCCAGACGGTCATGCCCGTGCACCGCGAGACGGCCAGGCAGGCCTGGGTGACCTGCCGGTACACGTTGGCCTGGCCGGAACCGGAGCCCCCGACGTCCAGCTCGGTGATCTGCACGTCGACGCCGAGGTTGGCGAAGCGCTGGAGGTTCGACTGGTAGGTGCTCAGGTTGGAGCCCGAGCTGAGGTGGGTCTGGAAGCCGACGCAGTCGATCGGCACGCCGCGGTTCTTGAAGTCGGCGACCATGTTGTAGATACCGGTGCTCTTCGCGTTGACGCCGTCGGTGTTGTAGTCGTTGTAGCAGAGCTTGGCGTTCGGGTCGGCCGCCCGGGCGGTGCGGAACGCGACCTCGATCCAGTCGTTGCCGGTGCGCTGGAGGTTGGAGTCCCGCCGGCCGCCGCCGTTGCCGTCGGCGAACGCCTCGTTCACGACGTCCCACGCGTAGATCTGGCCCCGGAAGTGCGTCGCCACCTGCGTGATGTGGTTGGTCATCGCCGACCGCAGGTCACTGCCGGACAGGCCCTGCGCCCAGCCGGGCTGCTGCCCGTGCCAGGCGAGGGTGTGCCCGCGGACGGACAGGCCCCGGCCGCGGGCCTGGCTCACGATCCGGTCCGCGTTGCCGTAGCTGAACGAGTTCCGGGACGGCTCGGTCGCGTCCCACTTCATCTCGTTCTCGGTCGTGACGCTGTTGTACTCGTTCAGCCACGTGTTCACGTACGTCGAGTCGCCGAGGTGGCTCGCGGAGATCGCGGCGCCGAGGTACCGGCCGCTCTGGGCCGCCGCGGCGCCGAGCGTGCTCGCCGCCTCGGCCGTGCCGGTCGCCAGCACCAGGCTCGACGCCGTGAGCCCGGCGGCGGCCACGGCGACGACGGCCGACCTGAGGCGTCGTCGCGGGAGTGAGCTGCTGATCATTGTGTGCAACCCTCTTTTCGTCGTTGAAAGGTGGGGTTTCAGCCAAGGGTCCTGTGTTGCTCGACCTGCGCGGCGCAGGTCCACCGCCGGCTCCTACACACGCTGGAGCTGGAAGCGTTGGTTGGCGGCGCCGTTCGACGTCCACTGGGAGATCCGCGCGCCGTCGGCGGTCGACGCGCCCCGCACGTCCATGGCCAGGCCGCTCTGCCGGTTGACCAGGCTCACCACGCCACTGCCCCGGTCGAGGACGCTCCACTGCTGGCTCGCCGCGGCGGTGTCGGTCTGCTGGGTGATGTCGGCGCCGTTGTTCGAGCTCGCGACCTGGAGCACCAGCCCGCTGTGCCGGGCGCGGACGCGGTAGTAGCCACCACCGGAGTCCAGGAAGTCGAACTGCTGGTTCAGGCCACCGGTGGCCGACCACTGGTGCAGCAGCGCACCGGCCGACGTGGACACGCCGCTGATGTCCGCGAGCTTGCCGCTGTGCTGGGCGGCCAGCCGGTAGTAGACCCCCGTCTGCACCGGTCCGGTACCGGGGCTCGGGTCGGTGGGGACGGCCTTGGCGGCCATGCGGATGCCGCCCAGCAGCACGCGGGTGAAGTTCGCGTCGGCGTAGGACTCGATGGTGTGGCCGAGGCCGGTGTACCAGGCCCGTCCGTTGCCGACGTCGTGCCACCAGGTGATGGGATGGTCGGCGCCCATCGTGCCGCCGCTGTAGGAGGACTCGTCCAGTCTCATGAGGACGTGCACGCCCGAGCGCGGGTTGGTGCGGTAGTTGTACCACTCGTCGAAGCGGCTCCAGGTCGCCGGCAGGTGCGCGGTGGAGTCGGTGGTGCGGTCCTCGACGATCACCGATGCCTGTTGCTGTGCCGGGTGGGAGAGGAAGTAGGCGCCGCAGCAGCCGCCGTACCAGGCCCAGTCGTACTCGGTGTCCGCCGCGGAGTGGATGCCGACGTAGCCGCCCCCACCGTTCACATAGGACTCGAAGGCCGCCTGCTGGTTGGTGTTCAGCACGTCCCCGGTGGTGGACAGCCAGACCACCGCCTGGTACTGGGCCAGGTTGGCCGTGATGAACGCGCCCGCGTCCTCGGTCGCGTCGACGGCGAACCCGTTCTGTGACCCGAGGGTGCGGATCGCCGCGATGCCCGCGGGGATCGAGTCGTGCCGGAAGCCCGCGGTCCTGGAGAACACCAGGACCCTGGTCAGCGCCGCGGAGGCCACCGAAGGAAAGACCGCGAGCCCGCCCACGCCGACACCCAGTGCGCCCATGCCGCGCAACACCGCGCGACGGGTAATACCGTTCATGAAAACCCCATCATCGTTGACGGTTCAGGCACCTGAACAGGCGAAAGGCGCCGCAAGTTTCGTTCACGCGTCATGTCGCGACGTAATGTGAACGTTAACACAGTCATAAAACCCGAACAACCCGTTGCCTTTCGACGATGCGCCGGAAGTATTCCAATATGGGAGCGCTCCTAAAGAGTTCCGACCGCCTTCCGTCGGGGATGACAGTGGTGCCCGCTAGCGGAGGGTCCACTGCTGGTTGGTCTGGCCGTTGCAGGACCACAGGACGAGCTTGGTGCCGTTGGCCGTGCCCCGGCCGTTCGCGTCGAGGCACAGTCCCGACTGCACACTGGTGATCGTGCCGTTCGTGTTCACGTTCCACTGCTGGTTGGTCTGCCCGTTGCAGTCCCAGATGGCCACCGGTGTGCCGTTGCTCTGCGCGGACGCGTCGAGGCATTTCGTGCCGTAGACCGTCAGCTGCCGGCTCGCGGTGTAGGTCCACGACTGGTTGGTCTGGCTGTTGCAGTCCCACAGCTGGAGCTGGGTGCCGTTCGCCGTCGCGACGCCGGTGACGTCGGCGCACCGGCCGGACTGGGTGCCGACGAGCTGCTGCCCCGGGTTGGTGAGGCTGCCGGGGACGGCTCGCAGCGCGGCGTACCACGCGGCGGCCATCTTGTCGTAGCCGGTGGCGGTCGGGTGGATGCCGTCGATGAGGTCGGCGGCGGTCAGCGCGCCGTGCATGTCGACCAGGTGCACATGCCGGCCGGCATTGACCTTGCTCTGCACCATGCCCGGGATCGTGGCGTTGAACGCGCGGGCGTTCGACTCCTGCCCGGCGTTCGCCAGTGGGATGATCGTCGCGACGAACACCTCGGCGTCGGGCACGGTCGCGGTGATGTGGTCCACCAGGGTGGACAGTCTGGCCGGCGCTCCGGAGAGGTTGAAGTTCTGCAGCACGTCGTTGGTGCCGATGTGCAGCAGGACCGTGTGTGGGGTGTACGTACGCAGCCAACCGGCGATGTTCGCGTCGATCTGGTCGATGCGCCACCCGGGATGGCCCTCGTGGTCGTGGTCGCCGAGACTCGCCGGGCCGTTGAACTGCGAGCCGACGAGGTCCACGCGGTTCCCGCCGGACGAGAACCGCTGCCAGAGCCCGATCCGGTAACCGCCGGGCACCTGCGTGCCCTCGGTGATGGAGTCACCCAGCGGCATCACCCGGACCCCGCCGTTCGACTCGGCGGCGGCGGAACCGCCGGTCACCAGCGCGGCTCCCGCGAGGGCCGCGAGGACGAGCATCCCGAGCCAGGTCCGCGACCTCCTCATGGCTACTCC
This sequence comes from Actinophytocola sp., assembly GCF_035634895.1. Taxonomy (GTDB): domain Bacteria; phylum Actinomycetota; class Actinomycetes; order Mycobacteriales; family Pseudonocardiaceae; genus Actinophytocola. The sequence continues at coordinate 27,564 of NZ_DASQCC010000113.1, forward strand.
CCCAGCTTCTGCAGTACCTGCATGAAGGCGCGCGACCACTCGGGCAGGTCCGGCCAGCCACGGCAGGACACCATCACGCCGTCGACGACGTCGGGTCCGTCCACAAAGGTCGCGCCGGCGTACTCCATGTCGTTCCGCAACGGCGGGAACGCCGCCGTGACGCGGCCGCGGAGGAGCCCGAGCGCGGCCGGCACCTGCGGTCCGTGGCAGATCGTGCCGACCGGGAGGTTGCCGGCGAAGAAGTGCGTGACGATCCGGGCCACGTCCGGATCCGTGCGGAGGTACTCGGGCGCCCGGCCGCCCGGGATCACCAGCGCGTCGAACTCCGCCGGGCGCACGTCGGCGAACGCCAGGTCCACGGGCAGCTGGTGGCCGGGCTTCTCCGTGTAGGCGTCCCATCCCGGTTCGAAGTCGTGCACCACCAGCTTCACGGCCCTGGTCGTCGGTGCGGCCACCACGGCCTCGTGGCCGGCCTCGCGCAGGCGGAACACCGGGTACATGGTGTCCAGCTCCTCCGCGGCGTCGCCGGTCAGGATCAGTACTCGTGCCATCTTCGCTCCCTATCCGAGCTGCCACTGCTGGTTGGCCGCGCCGGTGCACGACCAGAGCTGGACCTTCGTGCCGTTGGCCGTCCCCGAACCGCTCACGTCCAGGCACAGTCCGGACTGCGCGCTGGTGATCGTGCCGCCGGCGTTCACGTTCCACTGCTGGTTGTTCTGGCCGTTGCACGACCAGATCACCGCCTGGGTCCCGTTGGCGGTGCCACGGCCGGACGCGTCCAGGCACAGCGGACTGGTGTCGCCGTACACCCGCAGCTCACCCGAGGACGTCCGCGTCCAGCGCTGGTTCGACCCGCCGTTGCAGTCCCAGACCTGCACCTGCGTCCCCGGCGTGGTCGTCGAGTTGTTGACGTCCAGGCACCGTCCGGCGCCCACCGCGCGCACCGCGCCGCTCGTGCCCGGGTCGCCACCGCCGCCGTAGCCGGCGGCGACGATGTTGGCCTGTACGGCGTTCTCGGTCGCGTCGGACGGGTAGCCCGCCACCATGGCGCCCTCGTAGAAGGTGCCCGCGCTCAGGTTCGCGCCGCCGCCCGGCTTGCAGCAGTCACCACCGCTGCCGAGGATGATGGCGCCCTGCTTGCGCATGGGGCTGTAGCCGTTCGGCAGGGCGCCGTCCCACAACGTGGTCAGGCCGCCGGACTGGGCGTTGCTGCCCTTGATCGCGAACCGCGACGTCCCGTTGTTCTTCAGCGTCGCCGTGACGTACCTGCTGGTGAACGCGCGCTGGTTCGGGTTCCACGACTGGCTCCCCCCGGGGTAGAGACCCCATTCGAGGTCCGCCTGCACCCACGGACCCGTTCCGGAGCAGCCGCCGAACCAGCACTGCCTGCTGAAGTTGATCGCGTCCATGGCCCCCGCCGCGTCCGCCGACCTGGTGGTCTCGCTGTTGCCGTAGTCGAAGCAGCAGCCGCTGTTGACGTGCGTGCCGCTCGTGACCATGTACATGCCCTCCGGCGCGCTGCCGGTCGGCACGCCGGTCAGGTGGCCGTCACGCCAGTAGCTGTTCGACGGGTTGACGTACAACGAGTACGCCTTGCCGCCCCCGACCGTCAGCGACTCGGAGGTCGCGTTCGCCGGGCGGCTCGAGCTGGAGCCGGGCACCTGGCTCGAACCCTGGTACCACAGGTCGTTCCCGCGGCCGGACTGGTCGTAGACCACGGTGATGACGCAGGATGTGCCGGCACAGAACGAGTCCTGCGTCGCGGCGTTCGCGGTGCCGCCCGTCGCCAGCAGGCCGACGTCCCTGGTCGCGTTGTCCGACGCGCGCCGGACCTGGTAGAGGTTGCCGCCGTAGGCGCCGTAGAGCGCCCGCACCGTGCTGTGGGCCGCCACGCAGGGCGTCCCGCCCGAGGCGTAGATGTCGCACGGCCCGGTGCCGGCGGCCGTGGCGACCGGCGGGGAGTACAGCACGGCACCGGCGACAACCGACGCGACGGCCGCGACGACGCCGAGGAAGGACCTGTGTCTCGACATGGGATGACTCTCCTGTCCTAGGCGCGTTGGAGCTGGAAGCGCTGGTTGGCGTTGCCGTTGAGGGTGTACTGGGCGATGCGGGCCCCGTCGGTGGTCGACGCCTCCCAGACGTCCATGGCCAGGCCGCTCTGGCGGTTCACGAGGCTCACCACACCACCGCCCTGGTCGACCACCCGCCACTGCTGAGTAGTGGCATTGCTGTCCGCCTGCTGCGTGATGTCCGCGCCGCTACTGCTGCTCGCCACCTGCAGCACGAGACCGCTGTGCCGGGCACGGACCCGGTAGAAACCACCACCCGAGTCCAGGAAGTCGAACTGCTGGTTCAACCCACCCGTCGCCGACCACTGGTGCAACAACGCACCGGCCGACGTGGACACCCCGCTGATGTCCGCGAGCTTGCCGCTGTGCACGGCCGTCAGGCGGTAGTTCACCCCGACCTGCACCGGTGACTGCGGGACACCCGGCACGCCGACGCCGTCGCCGTCGAACATGACCCAGTTGACGTTGAGCAGCGCGCCGTTGTTGGTGCTGCCGGACGGTTTGCGGACCACGAAGTACAGCGGGCCGCTGGTGGCCGGCGGACTGCTCAGGGTCAGCGTCTGGGTGGTCCACGTCTGCCAGCCGCCGGTGCCCGCGACGGTCAGGCTGCCGACCAGTGTGCCCGTCGGCGACCCGGCCCGGACCTGGATCGTGCCGCCCGCGGTCGCGGAGGCGACCCGGAAGGTCATGCCGGTGACGTTGGTCAGGTTGACGGGGTCGTACGACCACCAGTCGCCGTCCTCGATGGACCCGATGTTGCTGACGCCGCCCTGCGGGTCGGACGTCGCCTCGACCACCACGCCCGCGCTGCCGGTGCCGGTGCTGTCCGACACCCGGCCGGTCGTGGCGAAGAACTCGGCCTGCTTGTGCTGGGGCTGCAGGATCACCTGTCCCCGGCCGGTGAGCGAACCGCTCCCACCGGAGCCGCCGTTGTCCGAGTAGGACGCCTCGATGACGTAGAAGGTGTTGTCGTTCTCGGAGTGCCCGGACGCCAGCGT
>NZ_DASQCC010000114.1:0-15810 GCF_035634895.1 Actinophytocola sp.
TCAGGCTAGGGCCTTGTCGGTTACGGGGCGGAGGGTGTCGAGCGTGGTCGTCAGGCCCTTCGCGTAGGCCTCGGTGAACGCCTCCTCGGTCAGGTCGGCGCGGATCTCGGCCGTCACCCGGGCGTAGTCGAGCACCGAGAGGTCCTTGGCGCCGCGCACGGCCTCGCCGGCGCCGAGCACCATGGCGGCGTGGTAGGCGTCGCCGCGGAGCCGGGTCACCTCGGCGACGCCGACCAGGATCTGCGCGACGACCGGCGCGTCGTTGCTCTCCAACGCCAGCTCCAGAGCCTCGCGGTGGCGCGTGAGTGCCCCCGCCATGTCGCCGGTCGCGGCGGCCAGGTACCCGCACGAGCTCTCGACCAGCGCGCAGAACTGCGGCGCCACGGTCTGGTTGCGGGAGCGGTACATGGACTTCGCCACCGCGTCGGCGTCGGCCAGCTCGCGGCGGGCCGACGCGTGGTCCCCCGAGATCCGCGCGAAGTCGCCGCGGGCGTGGGCGATGGCGATGTGGCTGTCCGGCATGCCGCTGCGCTCCGCGTCGCGCTCGGCGCCGGCCAGCACGGTCTGGGCGTGATCCCACTGCCCGAGCAGGATGTACAACCCCGCCAGCTTGACCCGGTACCGCACGAGGTCCTCGTTGGTGACCAGCTCGGCGAACAGCCGGCTCGCCTCCTCGTAGTGGGCGGCGGCGGTCTCGAAGTCACCGCGCCAGGAGAGCAGGTCGCCGAGCGAGCACATCGCGAACGACATGCCCCACCGCTCGCCGGCCGACCGGAACGCGGCGAGCCCGACACGGAAGTCCTCCTCGGCCTCCTCGTGCAGCATGCCCGCGTTGAGCGACGCGTGCGCCCGCATCACCCGCGCGGTACCGAGCACCCACGGGTCGTCGTCGGTGAACAGGACGTCCGACAGGTACATCCGCAGGCTCTCGGTCGGCCGGCCGTAGCTGCGGAGCACCTCGTTCAACGGCACGATCAACCGCAGGATCGGGTGGCCGCGCAGCCCTGCCTCCCGGACGAGCTCGACGGCACGGGTGAACCAGCCGATGGCCCGCCGCTGGTCGTAGTGCCCCTCGACGGCCAGCATCGCCGCGAGTGTCAGCGCGAGCGCGCGGTCCTCCACCGGCGCCTCGCCCGGCATCTCGACGACCTCGCTGCTCAGCTCGGCGCCCTCGATCTTGTGCCCGTGCAGCCACCAGTACCAGCCGACGTTCGCGATCAGCCGGCATGCCGCGACCGCGTCCCGGTCGGCGATCGCGACCCGGACCGCGGCGTGCAGGTTGTCGTGGTCGGCGTGCAACGACTCGAGCCACTCGACCTGTTCCGCGCGGCGCAGGTGGGGTTCGGCGGTGGCGGCGAACCGGGAGAACCAGTCGACGAACGTCCCCCGGATCCGGTCGGCCTCCCCCGACTCCGCGAGGCGCTCCCGGCCGTAGGCCTTGATCGTCTCCAGTAGCCGGTACCGGTCGCCGACGATCAATACGAGTGACTTGTCCACGAGCGAGGTGAGCAGGTCGAGCACGCGGTCCGCGGCGAGGTCCGACCCGGCACAGACCTGTTCGACGGCCTCCAGGGTCGCGCCGCCGGCGAAGACCGCGAGCCGGCGCAGGACGGTCCGCTCGTCGGCGTCGAGCAGGTCCCAGCTCCAGTCGACGACCGCGCGCAGCGTCTGGTGCCGGGGCAACGCCATCCGGCTGCCGCCGGTGAGCAGCCGGAACCGGTCGTCGAGGCGGGCGGCGAGCTGGTCGAGGGACATCGTCCGCAGGCGGGCGGCGGCCAGCTCGATGGCCAGTGGCATGCCGTCCAGCGCGCGGCAGACGTGCACCATCGCGGGCGCGGTGGTCTCGTCGACGGTGAGGCCGGGCCGCACCGCGCGGGCCCGGTCGGCCAGCAACCGGACGGCTGGGAAGGTGAGCGCGGTCGAGGGGTCGGCGTCCGCGGGCGGCAGGGCGAGCGGGTCGACGGGCCACAGCGTCTCGCCGGTGAAGCCGAGCGGCTCGCGGCTGGTGGCGAGGATGCGCAGGCGGGGACAGTCGCCGAGCAGCCGGTCCGCGAGCTCGGCGGCCGCGCCGACCAGGTGCTCGCAGTTGTCGAGCAGCAGGAGCGTGGCGCGGTGCGACAGCGCGGCCGCGAGCCGGTCGACGGGTGTCTCGACGGGGTCGCCGATGTTGCGGGTCGTGGACACGAGTGCCTGGGCCCGCAGGCCGAGCGCGGTGAGCACGGCCTGCGGCACGTCGGCGCCGTCGCCGACCGATGCCAGCTCGACGAGCCACACGCCGTCGGGCTGGCGGTCGAGGAGCATGCGGCCGACCTCGGTGGCGAGCCGGGTCTTGCCGGAGCCGCCGGGGCCGGTGAGCGTGACCAGGCGGGACTCGCCGACCATGCCGGTCACCCGCGCGAGGTCGCCGTCGCGGCCGACGAAGCTGGTCAGGCTGCTGCGCAGGTTCGTACGGGCGCGGTTCGGCGGGGTCTCCAGCTCGCCCCGCAGGAGGTCGACGTGCAGGGCGGCGAGCTCGGTGGACGGGTCGGCGCCCAGCTCGTCGGCGAGCGCGGTCTTGATACGGCTGTATTGGGTGAACGCGTCGGCGGTGCGGCCGGCGCGGGCCAGGGCACGCATGAGCAGTCCGGCGAACCGCTCGTGCAGCGGGTACTCGGTGACCAGCGACTCCAGCTCGGGGACGAGGTCTGCACTGTGCGCCAGCTCGGCCTCGATGCGGTCGCCGGTGGCGGCGAGGCGCAGCTCGGTCAGCCGCGCGATCGGCGCCTGGGCAAAAGGTGCGGTCGCGGCGTCGGCGAGCGCGGGGCCGCGCCAGAGCGCGAGGGCGTCGCGGAGGGTGATGCTGGTGGCGGCGGGATCGGTGGCGAGCGTGCCGCGACCGTTTCTGGCGAGCCGCTCGAAGCGGTGGACGTCGACGTCGTCGGGATCGAGGACGAGCCGGTAGCCGGTGGGCCGGGACTCGATGGTGAGGCCGGTGCGGCGCAGCCGGGAGACGAGTGCCTGGAGGGCGTTGGCGGCCTCGGCGGGTGGACCGTCGCCCCAGACGCCGTCGACGAGATGGCTGGTGGTGACCACGTGTCCGGCGTCGAGGGCGAGGAGGATCAGGAGCGTGCGCAGGCGCGCGCCGGTGACCTCGACCGGCGACCCGTCTTCGGCCCGGAGGGACAGGGGGCCGAGCATCGCGACACGCACTCTGTTGATTCTGACGCATGGCGTCGGCATGGCAGGCTGACCCACGTGACTCTCGTGTTGCTGGACTCGGCGAGCCTGTACTTCAGGTCGTACTTCGCGCTACCCGATTCACTGACCGCGCCCGACGGGACGGTCGTGAACGCGGTACGCGGGTTCGCGGACACGATCGCCCGGATCCTGACCGACCGGCGGCCCAGTCGGCTGGTGGCGTGCATGGACGCGGACTGGCGACCCGCGTTCCGGGTGGAGGCGCTGCCGTCGTACAAGGCGCACCGGGTGGCGGACCCCGTGAACAACGTCGAGGAGGTGCCGGACACGCTGACACCGCAGGTGCCGATCATCCTCGACGTGCTGGACGCGTTCGGCTTCGCGGTGGCCTCCGCCACCGGGTACGAGGCGGACGACGTGATCGGCACGCTGGCGCACCGCGAGAAGTCGGACCCCGTCGAGGTCGTGACGGGCGACCGGGACCTGTTCCAGGTCGTCCGCACGGAGCCGACACCCGCGAGCGTCGTGTACGTGGGGCGAGGTTGGGCGAAGGCGGAGGTGCTGGGTCCGCGTGAGTTGGCCGAGCGGTACGCGTTGCCGGTGGAGAACGCTGGGCCGGCGTACGCGGACATGGCTCTGCTGCGGGGCGACCCGTCGGACGGCCTGCCCGGAGTGGCGGGAATCGGCGAGAAGACAGCGGCGAAGCTGATCACGAAGTACGGGTCGCTGGCTGGTTTGTTGGAGGCGGCGGCCGCATCACCGAGTGATGTCGCGCTGCGAGTGCGGAGCGCGCTGACGGACGCGGCGGAGTACGTGGAGGCGGCGGCGCTGGTGGTGCGGGTGGCGCTGGACGCGGACGTGGTGCAGGACCGGGACGACCGGGTGCCGTCGTCGCCGAGGGACCTGGAGCTGGTGCGGGAGCTGCAGGAGAAGTGGGACCTGGGGGCGCCTATCGACCGGCTACTGGCGGCCCTGCCGGGCTGACGTCGGCGAACCGGGAGAGGTCTGGGCCACTCTCGTCAGGCCCACAGCCCGCGACGGTCATCAGGACAACGACCGCGACCGCGGCGACGAGGAGACGAGGCACGAGCCGCACGCTACCCGTTGGCCTCCGGCCCCGGTTTCGACACTACGGCAACGCACCGACAGAACCGGCCGACGGCGTGCACGAACGGACTGTTCGTGGGGTGCGCCAGCGGGTCGGTCGCGGGGTGCGGCGGATCGTTCGCGAGGTGCGCGAACCCTGTCCGTTCGTGCGGCGCCGACGAACCATTCGCGAGGTACACCGCACGAATCGTTGGCGCGGTAGACGAACAGGCCGTTCGCGCTGTGGGCCGACGGACCGTTCGCGAACAGAACTTCGTGCGGGACGCCAACAGACCGTCGAGCGGCGCGCGAACGCTCTGTTCGTGCGAGAACACAGGAAAACGGGACGCGGACCGGTCTCCGGCCCCGATCACCAGCCTACCGGCGGCCACCGACGAAACTGACCGATGCCGGATGCGAACGGACCGTTCGCGCGAGCGGCATCACGAAGGCGGAGCGCTGTTCCGACCACTGCCCGAACCACGGCACCGCCCGAACCACGGCACCGCCCGAACCACGGTGGCCTCCGGCCCCCCGGTATCCAGCCTATCGGGAGGCACCGACAATTCCGTGGTCGCGAAATCGGGTGGCAGGGATTCGTACTGTTGGTCGGTGATCAGCTACCAGTGGCGCGGGCCTTTCGACGACATCGAGGTCAACCGGTTGCATGCCGAGGGGTTCGGGTCGCCTGCCGAGGACTGGTGGGCGCGGGTGAACCGGCACAGTCTGGGTTGGGTGTGTGCTCGGGAGGACGGCACGCTCGTCGGGTTCGTCAACGTGGCCTGGGACGGCTCGTCGCATGCGTTCGTTCTCGACACCGTGGTGGCCGGTGTCGTTCGACGCCGAGGGGTGGGGAGTGAGCTGGTCGCCGTTGCCGCTCAGCAGGCCCGCGACCACGGGTGCGAGTGGCTGCACGTCGACTTCGAGGACCACCTGCGGCCGTTCTACCTCGATCGCTGCGGATTTCGGGCTACCGGTGCCGGGCTCCTCGCCCTGTAGGTCGCTGGGAGTCGGCGCCCTTTCGGATGGAGTCCGGACTGTCGGTGGCTCGTGGGAGGCTGGGCACCGGGGGCCGGAGGCCAACCGGCCGTCACGCGACGCGTAGGGACAGCAGCAGGGTCAGCGCGGTGATCGGGTGGCCGATGAGTCGGCTCAGTGCGCGGCGGGCGCGGGTGGGGGCCGTCGTGTCGCGGTGTAGTTGCAGTGCGTTGTTCAGTGCCAGGACCACGCCGGTGACCTCGAAGACCAGCTGGTCCGCGTCCGTGTCCGACGGTAGGTCGCCCGCTGCCATCGCGGTGCGGGTCTGGCGGTACAGGTCGCGGTTCCACACCGTCGTCAGGCCGGCTACCGCGTTGCGGACTCGGCCCGGGCGGTCGTCGAACTCCGATGCCGCCGCGGTGAAGAAACAGCCGCCCGGGAAGACTCTCCGTTCCAAATAAGACACCCAGGCCCGGCACATCGCCAACAGTTTCGGCAGGCCCGGATCCACTCCCCTCGCCTTGTCGGCCACCTCCTTCGTGAAGATGTCCGCCGCCGCGTCGACCACCGCCAACTGTAGGTCCTCCTTGGAGCCGAAGTGGCCCAAGACACCTGACTTGCTCATGTTCAGCACAGTCGCGAGGCGGCCTATCGTCAGGCCCTCCAGGCCTTCGGACGATGCCAGGCGCACGCCACTCGCCAGGATGTCGGATCTTGTCTGCCGGGACTCGGCAACTGACCGTCGCGGACTCACAAGTCAGCACTGTAGCATTTGGCGTCCGAACGTTCGGTCGCTAAAGGAGCTCGATGACTGGGTCACGCATCACCGGGATGGGCCATCACCAACCCGAGCACGTCCTCACCAACGACGACCTCGCGCGTCTGGTCGACACCAGCGACGAGTGGATCCGCCGCCGCACCGGCATCGCCACCCGCCGGATCGCCCGTGACGAGTCGGTCGCCGACCTCGCCGCGGCCGCCGCAGGGAAGGCCCTCGCGGCCGCCGGTGTCGATCCGGCGGACATCGGGCTCGTCCAGGTCGCGACCTGCTCCGCCGTCGACCGCTGTCCGAGCACCGCCGCGCAGGTCTCCGGGCGGCTCGGGATCCCGGGTGCGGCGGCGTTCGACGTGAACAACGCGTGCGCGGGCTTCACCACCGCGCTCGCCACCGCCGACCACGCCATCCGCGCGGGCGCGGCCCGGCACGCGCTGGTCGTCGGCGCGGAGAAGATGAGTGACATCACCGACTGGACCGACCGCGCCACGTGCGTGCTGCTCGGTGACGGCGCTGGTGCCGCGGTGTTGTCCGCGTCCGACACACCACAGGTCGGGCCCGTGGTGTGGGGATCCGACCCGAGCCTTGGCGACGCGGTCCGCATCCTCGGTGACTGGCACCCGACCTTCGCGCAGGACGGTCAGACCGTGTTCCGTTGGGCCACGACGACTCTGGCACCCATCGCGCGGCAGGCCTGCGAGCGGGCCGGCATCGAACCGGCGGAGCTCGGCGCGATCGTCACGCACCAGGCGAACCTGCGGATCATCGAGGCGATCGTCGAGCGGCTCGACGCCCCCGGCGTGCTGGTCGCGCAGGACGTCGTCGAGTCGGGCAACACCTCGGCCGCGTCGATCCCGATCGCGCTCGCGAAACTGGTGGCACGCGGGGAGATCCGGTCGGGCGCGCCGGTTCTGCTGCTCGGCTTCGGCGGTGGGCTCTCGTGGGCCGGACAGGTCGTGACGTGTCCCTGAACCCCTTGATCCGCACCGAAGGCCGGGAACACGTGCCCACGCTCGGCCCGGTGATCCTTGCCAGCAACCATCTTTCGTTCATCGACAGCGTCGTCATCCGGCTCGCGGCGCCGCGACGGGTCACGTTCCTGGCGAAGGCCGAGTACTTCGCCGGCCGTGGCCCGAAAGGGATGCTCACGCGTTGGTTCTTCACCGCGGTCGGGTCGGTGCCGGTCGCCCGCGGCCAGCACCGCGCGGCCACCGCGGCACTCGACACCGCTTTGGAGGTTCTCGCCGGCGGCAACGTGTTCGCCATCTACCCGGAGGGCACGCGCTCACTCGACGGCCGCCTGTACCGGGGGCGGACCGGCGTCGCGTGGCTCGCGCTGACCTCCGGTGCGCCGGTGGTCCCGGTGGCGCTACACGGGACCGAGCGCCTCCAGCCCGTGGGCAAGCGCATTCCCCGTTTGCACCGAGCCACGGTCAGGTTCGGGCAGCCGCTGCGGTTCACCGGCGACCCGGCCGTGGCCCGCACTCGCCGGGCCGTGACGAACGACGTGATGGCCGCGATCGCCGAGCTTTCCGGGCAGGAACGTGCGGACCGGTTCGCGGCCTAGGGTTCCCGCATCCTGGACCGGAGCACGTCGAACTCGCATCCCGGCGCGTCCGGGTCGAAGCCGTGTTCGATCAGCCAGTGCGACGCCACCAGGCTGCGCAGTGACCACCAGGCGCGGATCACGTCCCGGTCCGCGCCAGGGCCGTAGCCGGCAAGCAGGTCGTCCAGGCGTTCCTCGTGCCCGAGGGTCAGGGTGGCGAGGTCGAACATGGCGTCGCCGGGCGCGGCCTCCGACCAGTCGATGACGCCGGTGACCTCGTCGTCGTCGACGAACACGTGGGTGATCTGCAGGTCGCCGTGGATGAACGCCGGCGTCCACGGCCGGAGCGCGGCCTGCGCGATCTCGCGGTTGCGCCGGATCACCTCGGCGGGCAGCACGGCGTTGGCGGACAGCCACGCGCACTCACGATCGAGCTCCGCCGCCACGTCGTCGAGCCCGCGCCCCGGCCACGGCGGCAACGGCGCGTCGTGCAGCCGCCGTATCTCGGCACCCGCCGCGGCCCACGCCGCCGGCGACGCGGTCGACGGTTCGCCGAGGACGCCGAGCGCCGTGCCGGGCACGGCGGCGATCGCGAGCGCGGGCGGCTCACACCAGAGAACCGCCGGGGTCGGTACCGGCGCCATCGCCATCGCCCGCACCTCGACCTCGGCGTGCGCCGGGTCGACGTCGACCTTCAGGAACACCTCACCGACACGCAGCGTCGCCCGCTGGCTGTGGGCGACGACGACCTCCACCCCTGCCATACCGGCCATCCTGGCGGGAACGGCCGTCGATGTCGCCGGATTTAGGCGGAACGCCGCCGACACAGGGCCTAGAACATCGTGCCGGTCCAGGCCGGGCGGTCGACCGCGAAGAGCTGGTCGGCCGCCGCCAGCGCGGCCGGGTCGGCGACGGTGACCCGGCCGATGCTCGCGAGCACGCTGGCCCGGTACGTGCCGAGGTAGAGCATGGCGAGCACCTCGGCGCGCACCGTCAGCGCGGCCGGTTCGGTGGTCCGTTCGATCCCCTGTGGACCGATGCGGTAGCGGCCGGAGTTGTTGGGCAGCAAAGAGTCCACGACCTCGATGACGACCGGCTCGGCCGCCCCGTAGGTGCGGCCGGCGAGTGCCGTCGGCACGTCGACGAGCCGCACCCACAGCTCGTCGTCGCGCTCGCTGCGGACCGCGTAGTTGTTGACGAGCATCTCCTCGACGGGCTCGTCGGCGGGCCGGTGGTAGGCGATGACCTCGTCGACCAGGTCCACGCCGGTGAGGTAGCGCCACAGGTCGTTGGCCACGCCCTGGTGGGCGGACTGGAAGTCGAGCACGCGCAGCGTGTCGCCGGCGCGCGGGTCGTCGGAGGTGTTCTGCGCCGGCTCGTACGAGACCCAGCCGTCGACCTCGCCCGACGGCGTGAAGTGGGCGGCGACCAGCAGGTAGCCGTCGGTGAGGCGGCGGTCGTAGGCGAGGACCCAGTACTGGGCCGGGCGGCCCATGAGGCCGGCGCGGGTCGGCTGGATCGCGGCGTAGGCGGCCTGCAGCCTGGGCACGATCTCGTCCTTGTCGAGGAGTCGGACCGTCCCGGTGACCGCCACCTCGGGACGGACGTCCGCCTGCGGCGACCGCACCTTGACGATCCGCGCCAGCGTCCCGATCCCGTAGCCGAAGCGGCCGTAGATCACCGGCTCGGAGGCGTGCAGCACGGCGAGCACCTCGCCGCGGGCGGCGCAGTCCTCGAGCTGGACTCGCATCATGCCGGTGAGCGCGCCGCGGCGGCGGTAGTCGGACCGGACGCCGACGTAGGTGACCCCGGCCGCCGGCAGCATCGCGCCGCCGGGCACGGTCAGGCTCGACGGGAACGACGTGGCGGTGCCGACCTGGCGGTCCCCGTCGAACGCACCGAACGTGCGGTCGGCGAGGTAGGCGTCCTTCAGCACCGCCCAGAACTCGTCGGTCGCGGGCCTGACGTGCAGCGCGGCACGGAAGATGTCGTTGGCGCCCCGCAGCTCGTCGTCGGTGACGGCACGGAAGGTCAGCCCGGTGGGTAGCAGAGTCTGGGTCACCGTCCGATGATGCCTACTCCACTCCATCGGCGCGACCTATTTGTGCTGATGGCGGGCTCAGTGCCGGCGCGAGCGGCTACTTCGACTCCTGTGGGAGCGCCACCTGGTACTGGCCGTCGTCGCTCGTGACGGTGATCTGGACGGTCAGCTCCTTCGGGTCGTCACCGCCGACCTTCACCTTGCACGAGAACTTGTTGCCCGACTTGACCTCCTGGTCGGCCGGGCAGCTGACGGACTGGATGTTCTCGACCTTGTAGTCGTTGACCAGGACCTTCTTGACGCCCTCGTCACCCTGCAGGGAGCTCTGGTCGAAGACCTTCGTGTTCAGGAACCCCGGCGTGACCAGGCCGAGCACCAGGAACGCGGCGACGCCCAGCACGACGATCACCATGACGATCCAGATCCAGGCCCCACCCTTCTTGGGCTGCTGTTGCTGCTGGTAGGGGTGCTGGTACGGGCTCTGGAACTCACCGGACGGCGGCTGCTGACCGTACGGGGACTGCTGCTGAGCGTACTGCGGCGCCGGCTGGCCGTACTGCTGCGTCGGCTGCGGCTGCTGCCCGTACCCGCCGTAGGGCTGCTGCTGTTGCGGAGGCTGGGGCTGACCAGGCTGCTGCTGCGGGTACCCACCCGGCACGGGCATCCCGCCGGACGGAGTGCCGGGCGCGGGCCCGCCGCCGTAGGGCTGCTGTCCCCACTGCTGCTGCGGGTCGTTCCCACCGGGCGGCCCGTAGGGGCTGGTCATTGTTCGCCTCCGCCAATTCGAGGTCGTGCCTGCGCGCGATCAAACCATAGCGGGACGTGGAGATCCCGTGTGGTCCGGCACGCGGATCCGCCCCGGTTGGTCGAGGAAGTCAGGGGAATCAGACCGTGCCCAGTGCCACCACACCCCGGCGCATCGCCTTCACGGCCTCCTTCGCCGCCCCGCCGACCGGCGCGTCGGACCCCACGACGTCGCGCAGCTGCTCCAACAGGTCGATGACCTGTCGACACCAGCGCACGAAGTCGCCGGCGGAGAACTCGCTGCCGGCCGACTCCGCGGCGGTCATGACGCGCTCCAGCGACTCGCCGCGCGCCCACCGGTAGATCGTCCACGCGAAGCCGGCGTCCGGTTGGCGGGTACGCTCCAGCTTGTGCCGCCGCTCGTCGGCCTCTAGCGACGCCCACAGCCGCGCGGTCTCGGCCAGCGCGTCGCCGATCAGCCCGACCGGCACCCGCGCCTCGCTCGGCCCGTCCCGGCGCGCCTCGTACACCAGCGACGACACGACCGCGGCCAGCTCCGGCGGCGGCAGCTGGTCCCAGATGCCCTGCCGCAGGCACTCGGCGGCCAGCAGGTCCGACTCGCTGTACAGCCTGGTCAGCCGCTTGCCGTGGGCGGTCACGGTGTCGTCGTCGGACAGGTAGCCACGCTCGGTGAGCAGCCTGCGGATGCGGTCGAACGCGCGCGCCAGCGAGTGCGTCTGCGCGGCCACCTTCTGCTCCAGCTGCTGGGTCTCCGCGAGAAGCCTGCGGTGCCGCTCGGCCCAGCGGGCATGTGTCTCACGGTCGCTGCAGCCGTGGCACGGGTGGTTGCGCAGCGCCCGGCGCAACGCGGCGATCTCGGTGTCGTCATCGGCGCCACCGCCACCGCGGCGGCGGTTCCTCGGCACCTCGATGCCCGCGTTGCGCAGCGTCGACGCCAGGTCCCGGCGCGCCCGCGGCGAGCGCAGGTCGACCTGCTTGGGCAGTTTCACCCGGCCCAGCGCCTCAACGGGCGTCGGGAAGTCGGCCACCGACAGCCTGCCGGCCCAGCGGTCCTCGGTGATCACGAGCGGCCGGGCGTCGCCGGACGGGTCGAGCCCCGGGTCGACGACGATCGCGAGCCCGGCGCGACGGCCGGACGGCACCGCGATGACGTCGCCCTTGCGCAGTGCCTCCAGCGACCGGGCCGCCTCCGCGCGGCGGGCCACGGTGTTCTTGCGGGACAGCGCCTTCTCGCGTTCGCCCAGCTTCGCGCGCAGCTCGGCGTACTCGGTGAAGTCGCCGAGGTGGCAGGTCATCGACTCCTTGTAGCCGTCGAGGGCCTCACGGTTGCGCTCGATCCGCTTCGCCAGCCCGACGACCCCGCGGTCGGCCTGGAACTGGGCGAACGACTGCTCCAGCATCTCGCGTGCCTGCTGGGCGCCGAGCCGTTCGACCAGGTTGACGGCCATGTTGTAGCCGGGGCGGAACGACGAGCGCAGCGGGTAGGTGCGGGTGGATGCGAGGCCGCCGACCTGCCGGGGGTCGACGCCGGGCTGCCAGATGACGACCGCGTGCCCCTCGACGTCGATGCCGCGCCGCCCGGCCCGGCCGGTGAGCTGGGTGTACTCCCCCGGCGTCAGCTCGACGTGTGCCTCGCCGTTGTACTTGACCAGCCGTTCCAGTACGACCGTCCTGGCCGGCATGTTGATGCCGAGCGCGAGGGTCTCGGTCGCGAACACCACCTTCACCAGGCCGCGGACGAACAGCTCCTCGACGGTCTCCTTGAACGCCGGCAGCAGGCCCGCGTGGTGGCTCGCGAACCCGCGTTCAAGGGCCTCGCGCCACTCCCAGAACCCGAGGACCCGCAGGTCGGCGTCGTTGAGGTCCTTGGTGCGGACGTCGATGACCTGGCGGATCTCCTCGACCTCGGCCTCGGTGTTCAGCCGCAGGCCGGTGCGGACGCACTGGCTGACCGCCGCGTCGCAGCCGATGCGGCTGAACACGAACACGATGGCCGGCAGCAGCCCCGCCGCGTCGAGCCGGGTGATCACGTCGACCCGGGACGGCGGGCGGAACCGGGGACCACCGCGTGGCGCGCCGGACCGGCGGCCGCGTCCGCCGGTCCGGGGGCCCCAGGTGACCTGGGTCCGGTTCTCGTTCTCGGTGCGCCGGAGCAGCTCGGCGTTGATGCGGGGCTCGCCGTCGGGGCCCTCGCCGTTGAACAGGTCCAGCATCCGGTTGTTGACCAGCATGTGCTGCCAGAGCGGCACGGGCCGGATCTCGTCGACGACGACGGTGGTGTCGCCGCGGACCTCGACCAGCCAGTCGCCGAACTCCTCGGCGTTGCTGACCGTGGCGGACAGGCTGACCAGGCGGACCGCCTCGGGCAGGTGCAGGATGACCTCCTCCCACACCGCGCCGCGGAACCGGTCGGCCAGGTAGTGCACCTCGTCCATCACGACGTAGCCGAGGCCGTCGAGCGTCGAGGAGCCCGCGTAGAGCATGTTGCGGAGGACCTCGGTGGTCATGACCACCACGGATGCGTTGCCGTTGATCGAGGTGTCGCCGGTGAGCAGGCCGACCTGCTCGGTCCCGTGCCGCTCGACGAGGTCGGCGTACTTCTGGTTCGACAGCGCCTTGATGGGTGTCGTGTAGAAGCACTTCTGCCCGCTGCCCAGCGCGAGATGCACGGCGAACTCGCCCACCACGGTCTTGCCCGCTCCGGTCGGCGCGCACACGAGCACACCGTGGCCGTCCTCGAGCGCGGCGCAGGCCTGCTGCTGGAACGGGTCGAGCGTGAACGAGAGCACCGAGGTGAACTCGGTCAGTTCGGGATAGCTCGCTCGCTGGCGGGAGGCCGCGTAGGACTCGGCGGGCGATGGAGAAGGGCTGGCAGCCACGTGTTCAGGTTGTCACATGCCCCGGGGGTGGGGTGGGGCGGCCGACCACCTTCAACGCGTTCGGGACGCACGTCACCTCGACTGGAAGGGGGCCGATGCGTTCGCCGTCGGCGTAGGCGACCCAGCCGTTGGCGTCGCCGATGCGAATCTGCTTGGTCCGCGACGTCGTGATCAGCGGGTTGTTGACGTGGTTGCCGGTACGCAGGCCGGGCAGCATCCTGACCAGGTCGAACCGGCCCGCCCGGCGCATGAGCGTGACGTCGAAGAGGCCGTCGGTGGGGTCGGCGGCAGGGCAGACCGGGATGCCGCCGCCGTAGAACGGGATGTTGCCGATGGCGATCTGTGTGGCGTCGAGCTCGTCCTGCCCGCTGTCGTCGTCGATCGTCAGGCGACCGTGCCTGAGCCGCACGAGCTCGGCGAGGATCGCCAGGTCGTATCGGCGGGGGCCCGATGGCCAGCGCATCCGGTTCGCCCGCTCGTTGACCGCGGAGTCGAACCCGGCGCACAGGACGCCCGCGAACCACGGCCCGTCGGTGACCCGGCCGAGGTCGATGGTGCTCTGTTCGCCGTTCTTGATGGCGTTGACCAGGTCGTCCGTGGCGTCGAGCGGGTCCTTTGCGGTGCCGGCGAACGTGCGGGCGATGTCGTTGCCGGTGCCGGCCGGCACGATGGCGAGCGCGGTGCCCGTGTCGGCGCAGAACTGGACGCCCTGGTGGGCCGACCCGTCACCGCCGACGACGACCAGCAGGTCGAGGTCGCCGGCCTGCCGCATGAGCCGCTGGGATTCTTCGACGGTGCCGGCCTCGACGGTGACCAGGTCTCTCGTGACGGTGCGCAGGCGCTCGGCGACCGAGCCCGCGACGCGACCCGCCCGGCCGAGCCCGGACGCGGGGTGCACGACCATTGCCGCTTTCACGGTCAGGTCACATCGTCGGTGTTGACTTTGTCCGAAGGCTCCGAGAAGTCGTAGTCCTCGGGGTGGTCGCCCCAGCCGTCGTCGATGCGCTCGCGTTCCTTCTTCCGGTCGTGGATCCGCGCGATCTGCACGGCGAACTCGAAGAGGACAGTCAGTGCGGCGGCGAGGGCGATCATGCTGACCGGGTCGGTGCCCGGCGTGGCGATCGCGGCGAACACGAAGAGCATGAAGATGATGCCGCGCCGCCACTTCGTGAGGTTGCGGTACGGCAGGATCCCGATCCGGTTCAGCATGACGACCACCAGCGGCAGCTCGAAGCTGACACCGAAGATCATCAACATGACCAGGACGAACGAGATGTAGTCGTTCGCGGCGAGTGCCGAGATGAACTGGTCGCCACCGAAGCTGACCAGCACCTGGAGCCCCTTGGGGACCACGAAGTAGGCGAGCACGGCGCCACAGGCGAACAGGACGGAGGCGAGAACCACGAAGATGCGGGTGAACTTGCGTTCGTTCTCGTACAGTCCCGGGGTCACGAACGACCAGATCTGGAAGAGCCAGAACGGGCTGGTCAGCACGGCACCGGCCGCGAGACCGACCTTGAACTGAATGAGGAAGGCCTCGAACGGCTGAGTCTGGAGCAGCTGGCACTTACCGGGTATCGGCTCGAAGCGAACCGTGCCCGCGGGTAGTTGACAGTACGGCCCGGTCAGCAGGTGACCGAGTGATGGGATCGGGCCGATCCGCCACTGGAACCACAGGAAGCCGAGAACGCAGCCGACCAGAAGCCCGAGGAGGGCGAGGCCGAGCCGGTGACGCAGCTCGTACAGGTGGTCCCGAAGAGTCATGGTGCCGTCGGGGTTGTGCCGACGGCTACGCAGCTTCTTCTTTTCGTGGCGGTCGTCCCGGCGGTGCGTGCGCGCCACCGTTCAGACCTGTTCTCTCGGACTTAGGCGTTCTTGTTCTGCTGCTGCTCGACAGACTGCGGCACGACACCGTTCGTCTGCACCTGCTGCACCGGCGGTTCGGCCGGTGTGGCGGGCTGAGCCTGCGGCAGCTGCTGCTGTTGGACAGGCTGCGGCTGGTCGGCGGCCTTCTCGTCCTTGTCCTCGCCGCGCAGCCCCTTGGTCTCTTCCTTGAAGGCCTTGGCGGACTTGCCGATCGAACGGGCCATCTCCGGAAGCTTCCTGGCTCCGAAGAGCAGGACGATCACCAAGGCGATGATCAGCAGCTCGGGCACACCCAGGTTACCCACGGTCTTCCTCCTGTCTCCCCCGGCTGTTCGATGGTACGACAGCCGGAGCGTGCTTCACCCGTGCCCGGGCCCGGGTCTCCCTGATCGCCACCTGGACCGCGGCAAGCCGCGCCCGAAGGGTGCCTGTCTCGTAGCCAAGATTCGTTCGCAGCGCGTCGGCGGCTTGGTTGAAGCCCCGAACATGCCGCCACACCCGAACCAACACGGCGACGAGCACCAACAGCCCCACGACGACCAGGATCAAGGCGGGCAGGTACGACATCACGGTTTCTACCGTAGTGGGCGTGTGCTGGGGGTGGGATGCCCAGCCCTTCACTTAACAGAAATCACACATCGACTGGTCGGACTGCCGCGCCGAGGCATCGACCCCAAGAAATGCACCACGCGGCGAC
>NZ_DASQCC010000115.1:0-8809 GCF_035634895.1 Actinophytocola sp.
GGCCGAGCGGCTCGGGTTCGCCGACATCGGCGCGCTGGTCCGGAACCGGACGGCGGCGGGAGCGAGCCTGGCGGCGATCAGCCGGGAAGCCGGGCTGCACAAGGACTGGCTGTGCCGGCACCTATCCCTGCTCGACCCCCTGGCGGCCGAGGAGATCGCGGACTCGACGACGACGCGGCAGAACACACGGTGGGACGCGCCGTGGCTGCCGATCGTGACGGCCCTGGGGTTCTCGGCGGTTGCCGCGTACCTCACCGACCGGCACGTGACCCGCAACCACACCGTGCGGGCGATCGGCACCGAGACCGGGCTGTCGAGGTCCGCGATCGAGTCGGCGCTGCGCCGGCACGGGATCACCCGGCAACCGCACGCGGCCACCCGCGCGAGCCGGGACGATCGTGCGGACGCCATCGCCGCCCGGTTCGGGTTCCCGCGGCTCGCGGAGTACCTCGCCGACCGGCGTGGCGCGGGGATGAGCTGGCGGGCGATCGCCACCGAGTGCGGGCAGCCGCCGACGTGGGTGCGCCGCCGCGCCGGCCTTGCCTAGGGGTGCGGTGGCAGGCCGGCGGACAGGCCCCGCTCGGCGGCGTTCGTGCAGGTCAGACGGACCAAGCACTACCAGTCGTCGCCAAACTCGTCCAGGAAGCGCAGTGCGGCCAGCATGTTGCTGTGTCGCCAGGACAGCAGGACCGCCTCGAAGCCGGCCGCTCGCGCGCGCTCCGCGGCGACCGCTTCCAGCGCGGGTCCGAGCACGGCACGCTGGTCGGCGACCAGTGCCGCCGCCGGCAGGTCGCGGCGGTGGCGCAGGGCCAGCTTCATCAGCAGGTGCGACCGCAGGTCCCGCACGTGCGCCACCGGCTCGGCGAGCCAGGTGTCCACCGCCTCGCGGCCGGCCTCGGTGATCTCGTAGACCGTGCGTGGTGGGCCGGCACCCGTCTCGACCTCCTTGGGCGTCACCAGCCCCGCGGCCTCCAGCCGGGACAGCGCGCGGTAGATCACCGGCCGCGGCATCTGCCACACCCGGCCGAGCTCGCCATCCCGGGCGGTCAGCGCCGCGATGACGAACCCGTGCGCGGGCCGCTCACGCACCACGGCCAGCACCGTCCACTCCGGCAACGCCCACTCCACGCGGATGAGCCTAACGGCGGACGGGCCACGGGCAGGCTCGTCCGCCGCGAGCGCCGGCCTGGACGGTCAGGTGCCCGGCGAGTGCGTCACCGCCTTCCACACCGAGCCGGTCAGCTGACCGGCTCGGTGTGGAAGGCGAAGTGGTCGCCCTTCACGCAGTTGATCGAGGCGGTCTCGCCGTCGTCGGTGGTGCAGGACCAGCCGTTGGTGACCTCGACGTTGCCCAGCGAGCCGGCACTCTGCTTGTCCGCCGGCAGGGCGAGGTAGGCGTCGAGGATGTTGAAGGCCTCGGTGCAGCCGACCACGCCGGTCGCGGTCGGGTCGGCGATCAGCTTGTGGGTGCCGCTGTGCACGTCGACCTTGCCGCAGTCGACGGGCTCGGTGCCGGCCGCGCCGGTCGGCGCGGCCGGCGTCTTCTCCGTGGCAGCGGTCGTCTCCGTGGCAGAAGTCCTCTCCGCCGAGGTCGTGGTCTTGGTGTTCGAGTCGAGCTTGTCGCAGGCGGTCAGGAGCAGTGTGCCGGCGGCGAGCGCGATGACGGCCAGTCGCATGGACATCGTCGTGTTCCTCCCTGGTGGTGCGAACCCCTTCACCCGTTGCGACGCACGGCCGGGTCCCGCGTTCGTCACCGGTCGCCGGGTTTGCCCGTTCGGCCATCGCGGAGGCTCCGTAACTCCGTGTGCGGTGAAGCGCGGGGTCCGGCCGCCGGCTGTGGCACCATCTGGGCTGTGCCCAGCAGACCCGCCGACACGCAGCGCCTACGCGACCTGGCGCTGCTCCGTCGCGTCCGGGACCGCATCGACCGGGAGTACGCGCGGCCGCTCGACGTCGAGGCGCTCGCCGGCGGCGTCAACATGTCGGCCGGGCACCTCAGCCGCCAGTTCAAGCTCGCCTACGGAGAGTCGCCGTACAGCTACCTGATGACCCGGCGCATCGAGCGGGCGATGGCACTGCTGCGGGTCGGTGACCTCAGCGTCACCGACGTCTGCTTCGCCGTCGGCTGCTCGTCACTTGGCACCTTCAGCACCCGGTTCACCGAGCTGGTCGGGGTGCCGCCCAGCACCTACCGGCGGGAGGCGGCGGACGCGACGGCGGGGATGCCGGCGTGCACGGCGAAACAGGTGACCCGGCCGGTCAGGAATCGAGAAGCACGCCCGCTGAGCCGCACCTAGTGTGACCGGCATGGACATCAGCATTCAGGCGAGCTACCTCCCGCACGACGACCCGGCGGCGGCCGTCTCCTTCTACCGGGACATTCTCGGGTTCGAGGTCCGCAACGACGTCGGCTACAACGGACTGCACTGGATCACCGTCGGCCCGGCCGGCCGGCCCGACAGCAACATCGTCCTGTACCCGCCGGAGGCGACGCCCGGACTGACCGAGGACGAGCGCCGCACCATCACCGAGATGATGGCCAAGGGCACCTATGCCAGCATCAACCTGGCCACCAAGGACCTCGACGACACCTTCGCGAAGCTGCAGGCGAGCGAGGCCGAGGTGGTCCAGGAGCCGACCGACCAGCCGTACGGGATCCGCGACTGCGCGTTCCGCGACCCCGCCGGCAACATGGTCCGCATCCAGGAAGCGCGCTGAGACGGGCCGCGCCAGAACATCGCGGATGGAGAAACACACGATGAGCACGGCCACCAGGAGCACGGCCACCAGGACGAACAGGAAGCCGCCCGAGCCGCACGTCGCCGACAGCCATGACCTGATCCGCGTGCAGGGCGCGCGTGAGAACAACCTCAGGGACGTCAGCGTCGAGATCCCCAAGCGCCGGCTGACGGTGTTCACGGGGGTGTCCGGCTCTGGCAAGAGCTCACTGGTGTTCGACACGATCGCCGCGGAGTCCCAGCGGATGATCAACGAGACCTACAGCGCGTTCCTGCAGGGCTTCATGCCCACGCTCGCCCGGCCGGACGTCGACCTGCTCGACGGGCTGACGACGGCGATCATCGTGAGCCAGGAGCGGATGGGCACCAACCCACGGTCCACGGTGGGCACCGCCACGGACGCGAACGCCATGCTGCGCATCCTGTTCAGCCGGCTCGGCAAGCCGCACATCGGGCCGCCGACCGCCTACTCGTTCAACGTGCCGCGGCGGACCGCGAGCGGGTCGATGACCGTCGACAAGGGCAAGGGCGAGCGGCTCACGGTGCGCAACGCCGTCTACCACGGCGGCATGTGCCCGCGCTGCGAGGGCATGGGCTCGGTGTCCGACTTCGACCTGACCGCGCTGTACGACGAGAGCAAGTCGCTCAACGAGGGCGCGCTCACGATCCCCGGCTACAGCATGGAGGGCTGGTACGGCCGCATCTTCCGCGGCTCCGGCTTCTTCGACCCGGACAAGCCGATCCGCAGGTACACCAAGAAGGAGCTGCACTCCCTGCTCTACCAGGAGCCGACCAAGATCAAGGTCGAGGGGATCAACCTGACCTACTCGGGACTGATCCCGCAGATCCAGAAGTCGTTCCTGTCCAGGGAAGTCGACGCGATGCAGCCGCACATCCGCGCGTTCGTGGAGCGGGCGATCACGTTCACGGTCTGTCCCGACTGCGACGGCACGCGCCTGTCCGCGGAGGCGCGGTCGTCGAAGATCAACGGCAACAACATCGCCGACCTGACCACGATGCAGATCAGCGACCTGGCGGACTGGCTTCGGGGCGTCGACGAGCCGTCGGTGGCGCCGCTGCTCACGGGCCTGCAGCACCTGCTCGACTCGTTCGCCGAGATCGGGCTGGGTTACCTGTCCCTCGACCGGCCGGCCGGCACCCTGTCCGGCGGCGAGTCGCAGCGCACCAAGATGATCCGGCACCTCGGCTCGTCGCTCACCGATGTCACCTACGTCTTCGACGAGCCGACGATCGGGCTGCACCCGCACGACATCGAGCGGATGAACGAGCTTCTGCTGCAGCTGCGGGACAAGGGCAACACCGTGCTGGTCGTCGAGCACAAGCCCGAGTCGATCGCGATCGCCGACCACGTCGTCGACCTCGGCCCCGGCGCCGGCACAGCCGGCGGCACCATCTGCTTCGAGGGCACCGTCGAGGCGCTGCGGGCGAGCGGCACCATCACCGGCAAGCACCTCGACGACCGGGCGACGCTGAAGGAGACCGTGCGCGCGCCGGCCGGTGCGCTGGAGGTCCGCGGCGCCAGCACGCACAACCTGCGCGACGTGGACGTCGACATCCCGATGGGCGTGCTCTGCGTGATCACGGGCGTGGCCGGGTCGGGCAAGAGCTCGCTGATCCACGGCTCGGTCGCCGGCCGCGAGGGCGTGGTGGTGGTCGACCAGGGCGCGATCCGGGGTTCGCGCCGGAGCAACCCGGCGACCTACACCGGGCTGCTCGACCCGATCCGCAAGGCGTTCGCCAAGGTCAACGGCGTGAAGCCGGCGCTGTTCAGCGCCAACTCCGAGGGCGCGTGCCCGACCTGCAACGGCGCCGGGGTGATCTACACCGAGCTGGGCATCATGGACACCGTCGCGACGACCTGTGAGGAGTGCGAGGGCAAGCGGTTCCTGGCGTCGGTGCTGGAGTACCGGCTGGGTGGCCGCAACATCGCCGAGGTGCTGGCGATGCCGGTGGCCGAGGCGGAGCGGTTCTTCGCGGACGGCGAGGCGAAGACGCCGGCGGCACACCGGATCCTGACGACCCTGGTGGACGTCGGACTGGGCTACCTCAGCCTCGGACAGCCACTGACCACACTGTCCGGCGGCGAGCGCCAGCGGTTGAAGCTGGCGACCCGGATGAACGACAAGGGCGGGGTGTACGTGCTGGACGAGCCGACCAGCGGGTTGCACCTGGCGGACGTGGAACAGTTGCTCGGGCTGCTGGACCGGCTGGTCGACGCCGGCAAGTCGGTGATCGTGATCGAACACCACCAGGCGGTCATGGCCCACGCGGACTGGATCGTCGACCTGGGCCCCGGCGCGGGCCACGACGGCGGCCGGGTCGTGTTCGAGGGCACCCCGGCCGAGCTGGTCGCGAAGCGTAAGACCCTGACGGGCCAGCATCTCGCGACCTACGTCGGCGCCTGACCGCGGACCGGTCCTCGCCGGTCACGTTCGACGCCGCCGAGGATTCATGCCGGCCTGACGGGCGAACCGTCAGCTCGGCGGCGTCCCCGCGGGCACCGCTAGCCCTTCAGGCCGGCCACGAGGAGCGCGACCAGCCGGCGGGCGTCGTAGCGGGGGCTGTTGCCGGCGCCGGCGCACAGGCCGCCGATGCCCCGCATGAGCTCGAAGGCGTCCTGGCCGGGGCGGATCTCACCGGCGGCGGCCGCGGCGTCGAGCAGCCGGGTGCACACGGGCCCGAGCCGTTCGAGGAAGTACGAGTGCAGGGGGTCGAAGCACGGGTCGTCGGACTGCAGGACCGCGGCGAGGCCCAGCTTGGTGACCAGGAAGTCGACGAACAGGTCGATCCACCGCGCCAGTGCGGCGTGTGCCGACGGACTGGTCGCCAGCAGTGTCGGCCCGGCCTCGGCGAGAGCCTCCACCTGGTGCCGGTAGACGGCGACGATCAGGTCAGCCCGCGTCGGGAAGTGCCGGTAGATCGTCGCCGTCCCGACACCGGCCCTGGTCGCGATGTCGCGAATCGGCGCCTCCACGCCGGCGGCCACGAAGACCGCGGCGGCCGCGTCGAGCAGGTTCTTCTCGTTGCGCCGCGCGTCCGCGCGCTTGGGCCGGTCGTCCATCACACCCCTCCTGGATAAACGGGACGTTGTCCCGTATCGTCAACCGGGACGCTGTCCCGAATGTTCATGATGCCAGATCAGGGGTGAGGTATGTCGACGTATCTGCTGGTGCACGGTGCCTGGCACAGCGGGGAGTGCTGGGCTCGGGTGGTGCCGCTGCTGGCCGGCCACCGGGTGCTCACGCCGACGCTGACCGGCTACGGCGACACCGCGCACCTGGCCGGCCCCGAGGTGGGCCTGGACACGCACGTCGACGACATCGTCCGGCTGATCGCCGACGAGGACCTCACCGACGTGGTGCTCGTGGGCCACAGCTACGCGGGACTGGTCGTCTCGTCGGTGGCCAACGAGGTGCCGGACCGCGTCGGGCACCTGGTCTATCTCGACGCGATGGTCCCCGAGGACGGCGAGACCGCGGCGGACGTCCTGCCGGTGACCCGGCCCCTGATCGACCTAACCCTGAGGTCCGACAGCGGGTGGCGGATGCCGCCGCCGCCCGAGCAGCCGCCGCCAGCGGGGCTGTTCGGCGTCACCGACCCTGCGGACCTGGCCTGGCTGCGGTCGATGCTGTCGGACCAGCCGGTGCGCTGCCTCCAGGAGCCGGTCCGGCTCGACAACCCGGACGCGGCCAAGATCCCGCGGACGCACATCCACTGCACGGCCGGCCCCGACATGGGCCGGCGCCCCGTCCCGCCGATCCAGCCCAACGGCACCCCGGCGCAGGTGTGGGAGCTGCCGACCGGCCACGACTGCATGATCACCATGCCGGCCGAGCTGGCGGAGCTGTTGCGCCGGCTCGGCTGACGGAGGCGGTGGCCCGCGGGGGTGGTCATGTGGGCCACCGCCGTCTGTGGGGACGCTACCGGCCCACGGGCGACGCGGCCGGCACGTCCGGCGTCGCCGCCGGCGCGAGGCGGCGGGCCCGCCGGTTCGCCGCGACGACCCTGGCGATCATCGACGGCGTCATCAGTCGCGGCGGCTTCTCCACGAACGCGCTGACCTTGAAGAACCGTGCCGCCACAACGGGATCGTGCTCCGCGGCGGTCAGTACCCGGCCGACGTAGGAGTTCATCAGCCGCAGCGGCAGCGGGCGCGGGCCCGCGACGTACGGCAACGCCAGGTCGGCGCCGATGGTCATGTTCCACGCCATCTGGATCGGCTTCGCGGCCCCGCGGAAGAACCGGCGCGCCAGCTGCCGGTCACCCCGCCGCAGGCATTCACGCAGCACCAGCGCCTCCAGTGCCGCGACCGTCATCCCCTGCCCGTAGATCGGGTTGAAGCCGCACATCGCGTCGCCGAACACGAGCAGTCCCTCGGGGAAGCGACGCATCCGGTCGTACCGGCGCCTGCGGTTCGCGCGGAACCGGAACGTCGACACGTCGTCGAGCGGCTCCGCCTCCCGCAGCGCCGCGATCATGTGCGCCGGCGCGACCCGCGCCGCGAACTCCAGCATGCTCTCGTAGTCGGGCGTCGGGTGCTCGTCGCCGTAGCCGTACACGGTGAACAGCCACGTGCCGTTCTCGTACGCCGCCAGCGCCATCCCCACCGGGCGGTCCGGGTTCGAGCCGATCACGGTGAGCGTCTCGGGCACCACGTCCGGCGCGAGCCGGACCAGCCGGCTCGTGTACCGCACGTCGATCACGACCTCCTCCTCCCCCGGACGGTCGTATCCCAGCTCCGCCAACCACATCGGCGTCCGCGACCCGCGCCCGGTCGCGTCCACCACCAGGTCCGCGGCCAGCTCCTCCGCCGCCGCTCCGCGCCGGACCACGCGGACGCCACCCACCCGCGCGCCCTCGGTCACCAACCCCACCACGTCGCAGCCGTCCACGATCTCGACGTTGGCCAGCTCCCGCAGCCGGGCCCGCACACCGGTCTCCAGGAACGGCCGGCTCGGCTGGTACACGGGCTCGACATCCATCTCGGGTGACAGCCGGTGCACGCCGTCGGGCAGGAAGCGGAACCTCGCGTAGTCCACCAGCTTGGTCCCGCCCCAGTCGACCAGCTCCTCCAGCAGGCCGGGGAAGAGCTCCTCGATGACATGCGCCCCACCGGGCAGCAGGCCGTGCACGTGCCGGCCCTGCGGCACACCCCGGCGGCTGTGCGGCGTCCGCGCCAGCTGGTCCCGCTCCACGACCGTCACCCGGTCGTAGACATCGGCGAGAACCCTCGCGGCCAGCAACCCTCCCATGCCGGCCCCGAGCACGATCGCGTGCTCAGCTCCCATCTGACTCTCCCCTCCGTTACCCCCGGTCATGCCGCAAGGAGCCTCGCCGGTGAACGGCCCCGATGCTTGGCGGGACCATGGCGATGTCCTGGAGATTGCGTGCAGAGACCGAAACGTTGCCGTCGGTACGAGCGACAACGGGGTGACTCCCACGGAAGAAGCGGCCAGGTGTACCGGTTCGACGACTGCCAGGTGGACCCGCGCCGGTTCGAGCTGCGGCGCGGCGGCGAGGTGGTGCACGTCGAACCGCAGGTGTTCGCGTTGCTGGCGCACCTGATCGAGCACCGGGACCGGGTCGTCACCAAGGCCGAGCTGCTGGACGCGGTGTGGGGCGGCCGGTTCGTCAGCGAGTCCGCACTCACCAGCAGGGTCAAGATGCTCCGCCGCGCGCTCGGCGACGACGGCAACCGGCAGCGGATCATCGCGACGGTGCACGGCGTCGGCTACCGGTTCGTGGCGGAGGTCGCCGAGCCCCACGTGCCGGAGGATTCCCGTCCACCGCAACGGATCCAGTACTCCGTCTCGCCGGACGGCGTCCGCGTCGCGTACGCCAGCTCGGGTTCCGGTCCCCCGCTCGTCAAGGCGGCGAACTGGCTCACCCACCTCGACCTGGAGTGGTCGAGCCCGATCTGGGCGCACTGGCTCGACGGCCTGGCGCGGCGCCATCGCCTCATCCGGTACGACGAACGCGGGTGCGGCCTGTCCGACTGGGACGTCGCGGACTTCGGCTTCGACGCGTGTGTCAACGACCTGGAGCTGGTG
>NZ_DASQCC010000116.1:0-3889 GCF_035634895.1 Actinophytocola sp.
TGAGTGGTTCGAGAAGCTGCCCGCGGAGGTGGCTGCCTGATGCCTCGTCCGCCGCTTCCGGTGGGCACGCACGGCAAGATCACGACGTACGAGGTCGAGCCGGGCAAGTTCCGGGCTCGGTGCGGCTACCGGCACTATGACGGCAAGGTCTACCCAGTCGAGCGCTACGGCACGTCCCGGCCGCACGCGGAACGGCGGTTGAAGGAAGCCATCCGGGACTGGCGGGCTCCGGTGGCGGCTGGCGAGTTCGGGCCGAACAGCCGATTCCGCGAGATCGCGATGGGCTGGCTCGCCGAGTACGAGCGGGACGCCGACCGCGGGTTCAACTCGTGGGGCTCGGTCGACACGTACAAGAATCGTCTGACGACGATCGTGCTGCCGGACATCGGCGAGCTGCGGGCGCACGAGATCGAGGCGTCGCCGGTGGTGCTCGACCGGGTCTGTCAGACGACGCGGGACCGAACGAGCGCCAGTACGGCCAAGATCGTGAAGTCGGTGATCCGGAACGTGTGCCTGTTCGGCGTGCGGGCCGGGGCGTTCGAGACCAACCCGGCGCGGGACATCGGTCGGATCGAGTCGAAGAAGGCCAGGAACCGACCGGCCAGGCCGCGGGCCATGACCGCCGACGAGGTGTTCGACCTGCTCGGCAAGCTCGACGCCGACGAGGCCGCGGTGGCCGCCGACCTACCGGACCTCGTCCGGCTGTTCCTCGCCACCGGTGAGAGGACCGGTGAGGCGCTCGCGGCCGACTGGGAGGACTTCGACGCCGACGCCAAGCAGCTCACGATGTCGGGCAACGTCATCCGGGCCACCGGCAGGGGGAAGATCATCAACCGCGGGAAGACCGACAACGCGGTGCGCCCGGTGCCGCTCGCCGACTGGTGCGTGCGGATGCTCGTCAACCGGCACACGGCGCTCGGCTGCCCGGTGGACGGGCCGATCTTCCCCAGCTCGACCGGCACCATCCGCGAGGCCAGCAACGTCCGCAACCGGGCGTGGAACCCGTTCAAAAAGCGCGCCGGGTACGAGTGGGTCACCTTCCGCACGTTCCGCAAGACCGTGGCCACCCTGCTCGACGCGGCAGGGCTCACCGCGCGCCAGATCGCCGACATCCTCGGCCACGCGCACCCGTCGATGACGCAGGACGTCTACATGGGCCGCGAAGCACCAAGCCGGGACGGCGCGAACGCCCTGCACGCCGCCCTCGGTCAGGAGTAAACCGGGGGTTTTCTGGGGGCGCGATCATGGACCGCGGGTGAAGGGCCTTCATGACCAGGCCGTTTGGTGGGCCGCCTGGGGCTCGAACCCAGAACCTACGGATTAAAAGTCCGCAGCTCTACCAATTGAGCTAACGGCCCCTGCGGGTCATGCTACCGAGGGGGTGTTACCCGAAGATCCCCTGGCCTGGGGCGAGGACGTTTCGGGGGTCGTACCTGCGCTTTGCCGAGCGGAACGCCGCCCACCGGCGACCGTAGTGGGCGCGCCAGTCGGCCCGTGTCAGGGGGATCGCGCCTACCGGGTAGTGGGTGCCGCCGGCCGCGACTGCCTGGTCGTACTGTGTGCGGTTCAGGGCTGTCAGCCGTCGGATCTCCGCGGCATCCGGAGGGCTCACCGCGCGTAGGACCGCCAGTAGCCAGACCACCGGGCTGTTCGGCAGCCGCACGAACGGCTCTCCGATGAGGTCACGGCGCACGGGGTACAGCAGCACGACATCGTTCGGTGCCGTGGTGGGGAGGACCGCGGACGCGTACCCCTCGACCGCCTCGTCCGGGATGAAGACGTTGATCCACGGCCCCGGGAGCCGGAGCGGCAGCAGCTGCTGGACCAGGTCATAGACACGGTTCAGCCAGTCGAAGTACGGCATCTCCGAAATCTCCACCGATGCCGCGGCCAGGTCCGACACCAGCGCCGGGTCCGACGGCGCCGCCGGCGGCGTGTAGTACGTCACGCCTTCCAGCAGCAGACCCGTCGGTGTCGACTGGCCCTCCAGGTAGCTGAACCGCTGGTCTCCCACCGCCCTGCGTTGGGCGGTCAGGTACGACGGCAGGTCCGGGTACGTCAGGTGGTACACGCGCGCGGTCGTCGGTGCCGGGATCAGGCGGACCGTTGCGCGGGTGATCACCGCGAACTGGCCCAGGCCGCCCAGAACCGCATGAAACAGGTCCGGGCACACCGACGGGGAGCAGTGGACCACCTCGCCTTCGCCGGTCACCACCTCCAGGGACAGCACGTTGTCGACCAACAGTCCATGCCTCGACGTCGCGCCGCCTATCCCGCCCACCGACAGGGTGCCGCCGACGGACAGGCCCAGGTAGTCGGTCGCGACGGGTGGGGTTTGGCCCGCCTGAACAGCTGCCCTGATCAGTTCCAGCCAGCGGACGCCGGCGTCCGCCACCGCCTGGCCATACCCGATGCGGTGAATCGTCCCCAGGGTGCTCGAGTCGATCACCACGCCCGTCGTCTGGCCCTGCCCGTACGTCGAGTGGCCCTGGCCTCTTACCGCGACCTTCAGGCCGTGGCGGTTCGCGAAGCGCACGACCTTCTGGATGTCCCGGACCGATCCGGGGCGCAGCACTGCCACCGGCATCCGGTGCACCAGGTGGCCGTAGTCGTCGGCCACCGCCGCTCGGGACGCCTCGTCGACCAGCAGCTCACCGTCCAGTGCCGGGATGCGGACTCCCGGCTCGGCATCGGCGGATGTCAGCCAGCCGAGGTTGACGGGGTCGAACGCGACCACGGCCGCCGCGGCGCCGGCCAGCACTGTCCGGCGACTGATCTGCACCTTGCCCACGTGGCACGATAACCCGACAAGCCCTCGTGTGTGGGTTGGCGCCGCCGGAGCGCAGCGCCAACCCACACCCGTACCCCCAGCGCGAAGACGTCTCGTCACAGACAGTGTGACGACGCCTACGCGCGCCGACCACGAAGTACGGCACGCAGTTTCACGCGCGCTTGCCACGCCTCATCAGCGCGCCGGCCACCACGAGCAGGACACCCAGCGCCGTCAGGTCCGCCACGCCGAAACCCGTGTTCGCCAAGGTGATCGGCGGGGGCGAGGGTGCCGCGGCGACCACCTCCTCCTCCGGGTCGCGTTGCAGCGGGCCCGGCAGCAGCTCGACCCGTTCGTAGTCGACATGCTCGCCCGCGAGGATCTGGACCGTCGGGTTCGAGTCCGGCAGCCGCCACGGCCCCAGCGGACGCAGCTCGTACAGGTCCGCCGGCACCTCGGGGAACTCGAACCGCCCGCGCCCGTCGGTCACGGTGCGGGCCGCGACGGCACCGTTGACCTTGTCGATCAGCAGCATCTGGATGTCGGCCACGGGCCGGCCCGACGCCACCGCACCGCCGCCCATCGTGCCGCGGCCGCCGGGCACCGACGCTCGCGCCGACGCGAACGCGCCCTCGACCATCCCGGGCACGATGAAGTCGCACCGCAGCAGCACGAACCCGTAGTCCCACATCCGGGGCCGCACCACGTCGGTGAACTCCCACGTCCGTGTCTCACCCGCACGCACGACCGCCCCGGGGCCCGCGGAGTCCAGGTCGCCCCAGCCCATGCTGTACAGCTCGTTGTTCCCCGGCTCGATGGAGTAGCTCCCACAGCGCGCCGTGATGTCCGTCAGGTCCGTCGACCCCGTGTTCGTCAGCGTCACCCGTTCCCGCACGGTGTCGCCCACCGCGTAGCTCGGCCGGTCGAGGGCCACCGTGGCGTGCAGCTTCGACGCGTCGACGTACCGGGCGCCGAGCGCGATCTCGTTCTGCCCCGCCCGCAGCCGGATCCTCGTGACCGGATCCAGGTACCAGTCCGCCGGCAGCCCGGCCTTCACCGAGTACTCCCCGCCAGGGATGCCGGTGAAGCGGGCGACCCCGTCCTGGCCGGCGCGGACGG
>NZ_DASQCC010000117.1:0-25100 GCF_035634895.1 Actinophytocola sp.
AGGGAGGGAAGCCACGGACCCCGCTGCGGACGCCCTCGTGGCATCGGGTAACTTGTACTACACACCGGGGCTGTAGCGCAGCTGGTAGCGCACCACACTGGCAGTGTGGGGGTCAGGGGTTCGAACCCCCTCAGCTCCACAGTTGATCAAAGCCTTTCGATCGTGGCGTTTTTGCCTGGTCGGAGGGCTTTTCTCATGAGTTCGATGAGTGTGGTCCGGTGTGGACGTTGGTCGCGAGTGTGCACCGAGACGGAGGAATTCGGGAGGATTCTCGCCTCCCGGTTGGTGATCATTTCGCCGCGGTGTGGCTTGATGTGCTGCGGTCGAGGGTATCGATGACGGAGTTTGTCGGTTGTGCGTAGCGTGGCAGCGGTGTGGGGTGCATGTGGGGCTGACCTGGGTGCTGGCGGTGTGCGGCGGGGTCGGCTGTCTTTGGGGCGGCGGGTTTGGTGGGCGTAGTACCAGCGGCGTTCGAGGTTTTTGAGAAGTTCGGGTTCGATCTCCGGGGCGACGTGGCTGTAGACCTCGGCGAGTCGGTTGGACAGATGGTGTCCGAGGCGTCGAGCCTGTGCGATTTCGGGGATCTTGTCGGCAATCAGCCAGGTCTTGTGGCTGTGTCGTAGGCCGTGGAACGTCAGCCCAGGGCGGACAGGTTGGGCGCCTTTGCGAGTGTTGCCGTCGACGGCGGGCCGGAACACGCGGCGGTCGAACGTGCTGCGGCGCAGCCGGCAGCCGAGAGGACTGGTGAACACGAACGTGCCGGTGGTGGCGGCGAGGTGTTCGCGGAGTAGTTCGATGAGGAATGGGGGCAGGGGGATGGTGCGGGCTGAGGCGGGTGTCTTGGGTGGGCCGAGCCAGAGTTCGTGGGCGGATTCGTGCAGGGCGCCGATCTCGGGGTCGATGATGATGGTGCCGCGGTCGAGGTGGATGTGGTCACGTTGGAGGCCGGCGAGTTCGCCCCAGCGGCAGCCGGTCCAGGCGGCGGTGATGACGAGCAGCCCGGCGGAGGGGCCGCCGAGCATGGTGGCTTGGTCGGCGATCTGTATTACGTGTTCGGGCATTGCGAACACCTTCTCCAGCCGCGAAGGGGCGTGGTCGCGTCTGCGGCCGCGGCGACGTCGGCGGTGGACGGGGTTGGTGGGGATGAGGCGTTGGTCGACGGCGTCGTCGAGCATCATGGAGAAGACGGTGAGGATGCCGGCGACGGTGGAGGCGGCATAGCGTTTGCGCAGGTCCTTGCGCCAGGTGGTCACGTCGAGGGCGGTGATGTCACCGAGGGTGGTGTAGCCCCAGCGGGGGAGGATGTGGTTACGCAGGTAGGCGCGATAGTTCTCCTCGGTTCGTGTTTCCACGTCCACGGTTTCCACCCACACGACGGACCAGGCCGACGTGGTGATGTTCCCGGCTGCTGGATCAATCCAGGAGCCTCGGCGCCGGTCGGATTCGAGATCGTTGGCGTAGTCGGTGGCGGCTTTCTTGTTGCTGAATCCGGAGATGGAACCGTAGCGGCCGGTGTCTCGCTGGTAGCGCACACGCCAGGCATGTTGTCCGGTTTGCTCGATCCAGGCCATGACAACCTCCCGTGAACCTGCGATGGAGTGGTTGACGACCGGTATGCGCTTCATATCGCTCGTGCGCAAGTCGATCAAGCAGCGAGTAGTTGCCGCTACGCACGGGGTGAGGATGACGGGGCTGACGCAGATCGCGTCGGCGGTTGAGGCCCCGCCCGGGCTCATGCCGACACGGTGATTGTGCAGGTGGCGTGGAAGGTGAGCAGCAGCGCTGTCGGGCCGGGACGAGCGGGTGGTGCTACTGATCGACTCGGTTGCCTAGGGAAGGTCCGGGGTAGGGTGCTCGGCGATGTACTGAGTGGCCGCGCTGTTGTCGATGAGTGAGTTGTCGACCAGCCACTCGATCGCGCGGTTGCGGGCTCGGGTGTCGCGGAAGGTGTACCAAACGGGCAGTAGTTCTGGGAACTCCTCGTGTAGTTCGTCCTTGAACCGGCGGAAGGCGCCCTTTCCCTGGATCACCCGGGTGAGTCGCCGGCTGGCGCGTTCGTCGCTGACTCGTTCGGCGAAGTCGGCCATGTCCTGGTACCAGACGTAGGACGGCAGCGGGTTGATGGGGAGTTCGTCCAGTTCGTCGAGGTCGATGGGTGTCTTGCCGTCGATGCCGGTGTCGGAGGTCCAGAACAGGATTTCTCCGGTGTCCGGGTTGATCAGCCATCGGTGTTCGTAGTCGGTCTGGTTCGACAGGGCTTGGGCGATGTCGTCCAGGTCAAGTCGACTCAGGTCCAGCATTCGGACCACCGTAGTCTCTGGCGGAGGCCGGGTGCCTGCGATAGTCGGAGTCATGCAGTCTCGCCGCCACCGTATGCGCGAGCCGGCTCGCCTGGCCTCCGCACGGGACTGGGTTCGCTCCGGTGCGCCAGTTACCGTGGGCAACTCGATGACACGCGGTTCGTCGACCCTGACTGGGTGTGGGTGGGTGGCCGGCGGATGTTCGTCGTGGGCTACACCGGCGGCGGTGCTCCGTTCGGCGTGTGGGAGGACGAGATCGAAGACTCGCCGCAGGCGGCGCGGCTGCGCCACGCGGTGGATCGCCGGGTGCTGGGTTGTGTTGGTGGTCGAGTTCGGCGGTGGGGTCGGTCATGATTGCGGGTGTGGGGACTGGGGCGATGACCGAGGTCGAGGTGTTGGCGTGTCTGTCGTCGTTGCGGCGGCATCAGCGGGCGGGGCAGCGTTCGCCGCACAAGTCGTTGTTGGTGTTGTACGTGCTCGGTCAGTTGGTTGCGACCGGGTCGAGCGCTGTTGCGTGGTCGGCTGCGGTGGAGAAACTCGCGGATCTGATTCGTGATCACGGTACGCCGTCGGTGACTCCGCCGGGGCAGCGGGCGGCTTATCCGTTCACCCGGCTGCGTTCGGACGGGATCTGGATTCTTGACCGTGATGTGCCGATGGATCGGGTGCAGCCGCTCACGGCTAACCGGGTTGTGGGGCGGCTGGATCCGCGGCTCGAGGATGCCCTGCGCGATCCGGAGATCGCTGCCGCGGCTGCCCGGTATCTGGTTGAGGCCGAGTTTCCGCCGACCGTCGCGCCGGATGTGTTGATGGCGGTCGGGCTCGATCCCGACACGATTCTCACCACGACTGACCGGTTCGCCGCGGCGAGGCCGCGGCGGAGTTCCTGGACTGCTGCCGTTCTGACCGCGTGGAACCGGCAGTGCGCGTTCTGCGGTTTTGACGGCCAGCTCGGCGCGGCCACTGTTGGGGTCGAGGCGGCGCATGTTCGGTGGTTCAACTTCGGCGGACCCGATGACCCGGACAACGGCCTTGCCTTGTGCTCGCTGCACCACAAGTTGTTCGACCGTGGCGCTCTGGGTCTCAGTCTTGGTGATGATCTGCGGATCGCCGTGTCGGCGAGCTTCACCAGCCGCACCAACACTGGCCAGGCCGTGTATGACCTCCACCGACGACCTTTGAACCCGAGACCCGGTACCCCGTCCCCCGCCGAGGCACACGTTGTCTGGCACACGCGCGAGGTCTTCAAGGGCCCGGCACTGACTTCAGGCCCCGTCAGGTGACCAAACGGTTCGGTATTACGTGGCGGCAAGCTTGTGTAGCCGCGTGTTGATGGCCTCGGCGTCGAAGGGCACGGGGTCCTCGGGTTCGTCGGGGTCGTAGTACTCGATCGGGTTGTCGCCTTTGCCGGTGACGCATTCCGGTTGCGGTAGTGGGTGGTCGTGGAGGACCTTCTCCAGCAGGATCTCGTGTTTCCAGCTCGCGCCGAGGTCGTAGGTGTGGGAGATCGTGGCCTTGGAGTGGGGCAGCGCCTGGTGTAGTCGCATTGTGTGCTCGGGCACGGTTTCCTCGAGTCCGTGAAGGGAGTCGGCGTAGTGGCGGCGGCCCACGGTGAAGATGTGGAGGTGGTCGTCGTCCCAGCCGAACAGCGCGATGATCACGTGGTGGAGTGTCTCCAGGGTTGCGTTCTCCGCGATCAGCACCCGGCGCCAGCATTGCCCGGACAGCGAGATCCTGAGTTGTTGGACCGGTACGGCCGTCCCGGCCACGGTGGCGAGGGCTTCGGCGACCGCCGCCGCGTGCGGGTGCCCGCTGTTGACGATCCGGTCGATCCCGCCGGTGCCGAGGTCGATGTCGGCATGGTGAAGGGCGTCCGTGGCGGTGTAGCGTGCCGCGGCGACGCCGTGGTGGGCGAGGTCGGCGTGGGTGTACTCCGTGGCCAGCCAGACCAGGTCGCTGGTGTCGGGCATGGGTGCCAGTTCGTGCTGGTGTGCCAGGAGGCGGGTGTGTGCGGCCAGGTTGGCGGGCATCGGTTCGGTGGTACGCAACGCGGTGACCGCCTTGTCGCCCAGATCGCTGATCAGTGTGATGGCCGTGATCTGTTCGGCGGGGGAGGCGTCGGCAGCGGACGGGACGAGTTCCGTCACGATCTGTTCCCTGGTGCGGTCGCCGAACCAGCGGCGGGCCCGGTTCCAGGCGTCGATCTCGTCGGTGCCGGCCAGTTGTTCCAGCAGGTCTGCCGCCGGTAGCTCGGGGGTGATCTGGGGCGGCACGATCTTCCGTAGCTCCGCGTGGACCCAGGCGCCCAGTGGTGTCAGCTCTGTTCCCCTGATGGCACCGAACAGTCGCAGCAGGGCCAGCGCGGCCCCGGCCGGGTGGACGCGGCCGTGGCGCTGAGGGTCCGCCAGGCTGTCCCAGTCGCCGCGGTCGTACATAAGGTGGTTGACCCGGTGCTGCAGGCCCCAGCCGTCGTCGACGTGCTCGCGGGTTACGACGTCCATGGTCACCATGGCGGTGATGCGGGGGTCCACGCCCATGGTGTCGGTGGCCTCGGCGGCCAGCAGCGCCTGCAATCCCGCCCACCAGGCGGCGAGTGGGTCGTTCAACCGGCCGGCATGGACCGCGCGGCCGTCGGCGATGGTGATCAGACCTGCGGCGACGGCCGTGAGCCAGGGCCGGTGCACCTCGGGCCTGTCGGCTGCCCGCCGGATCTTCGCCCGGGTGAGGATCCCCAGTGCTGCCGATGCGGTGGGAACGTCGGCGGGCCGTAGTGACCCGCCAGCGGTGACCGGTACGCCGTCCTCGCCGGCCCACTCGGCCAGGCGGACCGCCGCCGCGATCACGGGACAGGCACTGGCGGCGCGTGAAAGATCGGAAGGCACCCGGCCGAAGATACCGGCCGTCCGACGGTCACTACCGTGTCGGCATGCTCAACCGTGCCTCGGTCAGGATCGTTCGGGATGTCCGTGAGTGGCTGTCCGGCCGTGACGTGCCTGATGGTGACTGGCTGGCGGACGGGGACGCGGTCTGTTGTCTGGAGGTTCTGCTCGAGGCGCGGGAGAACTGGCTCAACAGCCAGGATCCGACGTTGTGGAAGACCGGTGACGTGCACCGGCTGCTCGTCGACACGGCTGCTCCCCGGCTCACGGATGTCTATCGGTTGACGGAGTTGGGCCCTGTCGTGGTGCGGGTGTTGGTGGACTTTCTGGACGACACCGATCGGTTCCACCCGGCCAGCATGCGGGTCGCGGCGCTGCGTAAGGAGTTGGACCGGGCGGCCGCGCGGTTTCCCGCGGCGATGGCGGACGAGTCGGTGTGGCGTCTGGCCAAGCGGGTCTTCGTCGCGATGCGCACCGACGGGGTCGACCTCGCCGACGACGCCGCGGTGGATGCCTGGGCCGCCGAGTTCAGCACGGCGCCGGCCGCGCGGCGGCGTGCGGTGCTTGGTGTTCTGCTCGACCGGCAACCCGAACTGCTGACGTGTCAGTTCGTGGTCCGGGACAGTCAGGTCGCCGCGATAGCGCCGGGTGTGCCGGTCCCGCCGCAGTTCCGCCGACATGACCCGGACACCTGCCCGGACTGCTCGGCGGTGCCGATCAACCCGCCGGTCGCCCTGCCACCGGTCGACGAACTCGCCAAGGTCGCGCGGGAGTCGATGCTGATGCGCGGGATGCTCGCGTTCGGGCGGTGGGCGGGTGCGGGCAGGGGAGTGACCAGGAAGGGCTTTCCCTCATCCGCCGATTCCCGGTTGCTGGCCGATGCCCTGGGCACCGAGGTTGGTGGTTCCGTCCGTGATCCTCGTGATCACGCCGCTTTGATCCGCGGCTGGTGGTTGGCCCTGGAAGTCGAGATCCTGCGGCTGCACCGGACCACGGTGGTCGCCGGTCCGGGGCTGGCGGCGGTGGAGCGGGCAATGGCCGACGATGCCGGCCCGGAGCACGTTCTGTCGGTGTGGAAGGAGATCGTCGACATCGCGGTGACCGGTCCGACGCCACTGGCCCCCGGGGACGGGTCGGCACCGGAACTGGACGAGTTCAGCCGGCCCTGGGGGCCTAGGGCTCTGGGTGAGCTGTACCGGGCCGATGGGCCGGTGGACCTCGGCGGTCTGATCGACAAGCTGGTCACCGACTACCACGGGCCGGGCGCCGACGAGATGCTGACTGTGCTGGCCGGTGTGGCGGTGCGTACCGGTCTGCTGGTCGGGACCGAAGCCGGGGCGGTCGCCGTCACCGTGCCCACCGACATCGATACCGAGGTGGTTCGCGCGGCGAGCGAGCTCCCGGGTGAGCCGATCTGGGCCGTTGTCCCTGTTCCGGGTACCACGGTCGAGCTGACGCCGCTCGGCCGCTACCTGGTACGGCTGAACCTGCTGGCGGAGGGAACCCACGCGCCGCTTCTCGAGCCGGCGACGTGACCCAGGTGGGCGATGTCCGGTGAGCACAGTGAGGGGACACATGGCAAGGACGGCACGGGATCGGTTGGCGGGGCTGTTCGACGACGTCGAGCCGGCCGGGTCGTTCAGTGCTCAGCTGTTGGCGCCGGCACATCTGCTGGAGCTTGAGGTGTCCGGGGTCGGGCCGGTACGGCTTCCGATCCGCGCGCCCCAGGCGAAGAAGCTGATCGCGGTGGCGCGGCCGGCGATGTTCGGCCGGGGGGCGGAGACGTTGTCCGACACCGGTGTCCGTGACACGTGGGAGTTGACTCCGGACCAGTTCACGCTCGGTGGTCCTGGTTGGATGGCCCTGTTGGACGGCGTGTTGGAGCACTTCCGTGACGAGTTGGGCCTGCCGCGGAGCGCGCGGTTGCGGATTGAGCCGCACGCGATGCTGGTTTATGGCAAGGGGCAGTTCTTCCTCCCCCACCAGGACTCGGAGAAGCACGACGCGATGGTGGGCACACTGGTGATGTCGCTGCCCTCGGCGCACACCGGCGGGGAACTGGTCATCGACCACGCAGGGGAGGCCAGGACCTACCGCGCGTCGAGGGAGGACCTGACGTTCGTCGCGTTCTACTCCGACTGTCGGCACGAGGTGACGCCGGTGCGGTCCGGGTACCGGGTGACGATCACGTTCAACCTGCTCGCCGACACCGGGACTCCGGCGCCGGAGGCCGGTCCGGTCACCGAGTTGGCGCAGTGCCTGACCGAGCACTTCACCATGCCGGCTACCCCGCGCTACGGCGGGCGGGAGATCGACCCGCCGAACCGGCTGGTCTTCCTGCTCGACCACGAGTACACCCAGCGGGGCCTGGCCTGGCACCGGCTCAAGGGCGCCGACGCGGAGCGAGCCGCGCTGCTGCACACCGCAGCCGAACAATCCGGGTGTGAGACGGTGCTGGCGCTCGCCGAGGTGAAGGAGACCTGGGATGTCGAACCGTCTGACGAGTGGGTCGACTACTACGACGAGGACTATGACGATGCGGATCCCGGCGAGTACCAGCTCACCGATCTGATCGACGACGAGATCACCCTTGGCTGGTGGACCAGCCCGGACGGCGGCGGCGAGCCGATCTCGCTGTATGTCCCCGACTACGAGGTGTGCGCGACCACCCCGAGCAAGGCTCTGGAGCCCTACGAGTCCGAGTACGAGGGCTACATGGGCAACTACGGCAACACGGTGGACCGGTGGTACCGGCGGGCCGCGGTCGTCGTGTGGCCTCGGGACCGGGCGTTCGCGGCGCGTGCCGAGGCCGGATCGCAGTGGGCGTTGCACGAGCTCCGCGACCGCATCGACGCCGGCGACCTGGTGGGAGCACGCGCTGCGGCGGAGTCACTCGCACCGTTCTGGAACAGAACCGCGCCACGGACGGAACTGCTGGCCGCCGCGTTGGACGTGGCCGCGGGTCTGGGTGCTGCCGGGACGGCCGCGATGCTACTGGAGCCGTTCCATGTGGAGACGCTTACGCAAGAGCACGCGGGCGGCCTGGCGGCAGTGGCCGGGCGGTATGGCCA
Organism: Actinophytocola sp.; assembly: GCF_035634895.1. GTDB lineage: Bacteria > Actinomycetota > Actinomycetes > Mycobacteriales > Pseudonocardiaceae > Actinophytocola. The sequence continues at coordinate 8,251 of NZ_DASQCC010000117.1, forward strand.
GGAGTGGACGCGGAATCTCATCAACGGGTGGTTCGGGCGGGGACGCCACCCCGGGACCGACCGGCACGAGTGGGTCGAGGGACTGCCAGGGCTGTGCGAGGCGCTGCGTGCCGCCGGGAGACCGGAGGTGGTGCGGCTGCTGGCCGCCGGAACCTGGCACTGGCTGGACGACGAGCTGCGGACCTGGACCACGACCGCGCGTACCGAGATCCGCCGACCACAGCTGGAGAAGCTCAGTTCACCGTTGACACGGCTGGTCGAGGCTGCTGACGACACGCTGCGCGAGGAGATCACCACGGCGCTGCGCGTGTACGGGGACACGGTGCTGGAGTGCCTGATGCCGGCGCTGCGTGTGGTGGCCTCGCGGTCGGCGGCGGGCTTCGACGAGATCGCGCGGGACTGCGCGCGACGGCTCGCCGCCATCCTCGCGCGACCGGAACGGGAGGACGACGACTGGTCGATCGCCTGGACCGGGTGCCGGTGCGAGCTGTGCGACACGCTGGCGAAGTTTCTCGGCTCCCGGTCGCGGCGGACCTTGGAGTGGCCGCTGGCGAAGGATGGACGCCGGCACGTGCACGCCCAGATCGACGCGGCCGGGTTGCCGGTGCGGCACCAGACCCGGCGGCAGGGCCGGCCGTACACACTCGTGCTCACGAAGACCGATGAGCTGTTCACCCGCGCCAGGACCGCGCGGCACACCGCCGAGACCGACCTGGCTTGGCTGACCGCGAAGCGGGATGACCTGTCGGCGCGAACACAGAGGTGACGCAGGAGGCTGGATGGCACTCGTGACGAATGTCGAAGTGGAGCGGGCACGTCGGTTGATCGACGGGTTGCGGCGCGATCGCCGGACGCACCCGCGCCACGGACGAGGTGAGTATTCCCAGCTGGCGCGGGACGTCGTGGCGGCGTGTGCGGCGCTGATCGACAGTGAGCCGGCCGCTGTGCCGGCTCTCGCGCGGCGTGCGGTCGATCTGGTGACGACGGCGTTGATGTACGTCGACGATTCTTCCGGCGTCCTGAGTGAGGACCTGCGTGCGCTGATGGTCGTCCACGCGCGTGCCTGCGCGGTCGCGCCACCCGATCCGAAACGGCTGGCGGGCTGGTTGGCGAAGTTGCGGCTGGATGGGCCGGGTTGGCCGGACTTCGAGCTGCGTGACTACGCGGTCGCGCTGGGGGAGAAGGGCCGTGCCGAGCTGGCGCGTCGGGTCGAGGACCGTGCGCGGACCGCGGAGCCGGATGCGTTCGGCAGGACGCCTTTCGGGATTCGTGTGCTGCGCGAGCAACTGGCCGAGATTTCCGGCGATGTCGACCGCTACGTCGCGGTGTTGGCCGAGGATCTCTACGCGGCCCCGCAGTACCGCAAGATCGTCAACGTGCTGCGGAACGCCGGACGCGTGGCCGAGGCGGAGCGGTGGGCACGACAGGGGCTGGGGATCGGTAACTCGATCGACAAGGGCAAACTTCGTGACGACTATGTGGACCTGCTGCTCGAGCGCGGCGCCAGTGACGAGGCGTTCGCCTTGCGGTGGCAACTGTTCGACGGGAACCCGATCAAGACGAACTACGATGACCTGCGTCGCACCGCCGAACGCATCGGTGACTGGTCCGGTGTACGTGACAAGGCGGTCAGCCGGCTCCGGGAGGCCACCATCGGGCAGCCCTGCTATGCCGACCACCTCATCGGCGTGTACCTCGACGAGGGGGAACTGGACGAAGCCTGGCAGGTCGCGGCCGACCATGTCGAGGACCTGTTCGACTCACGCTGGCAGCAGCTCATCGAGCTGCGCCAACCCACTCATCCAGGGGACGTGATCGAGCCGTGGCAACGGCTCGTCCAGCGCCGGCTGGACGCCAGCACCGACAAGTACCGGTACGGCAAGGCCATCAAGATGCTCCGGCGACTCCGGGACGCCTACCACGCCGCCGGTGACGCTGCCGGCTTTGACAGGTACCTCGACCACCTGCGTGACCGGCACAAACGCAAGACGTCGTTCATCGCCAAGCTCGATCATGCCAACCTGTGACGCCGCGATGTGTGCGACAGCCGGCTCACGGATGGGAAACGGCTTCGCGGTGCGGATTGGCCTATTCGATGACGCGGGCGAGGTGGTCGGGCTCGGTTCGGTTGTCCGTCATGCTCTGTGGGTGTGGGTGGCCATGGGCATAGGGCCGGCAGCGTTCAGTCAGTTCGGGCGGTGTGGCCGTGTGTGCGGCCAGCCAACGGATCCAGTCGGGGTAGCAGGGCGACGAGCCGGACGGCGAAGTCGTTGACGTAGAAGCCGTGCACGTGCTGCATGAACAGGGCGACGCGGTGTGGGGAACACGCGGTGAACACGGCGTCGATGTTGTTGATGCACCAGGAGTCGGCCAGTTCGGAGGCCATTTCGTCCGGGTCTTCCGGCAGTTCCTGCTCGCGGTCACGCAGCCAGGTGGCGAACTCGGCCGCGGCGGTGGCCGCGTTCAACCCGCGGTCGGGTGGGGTTCGTCGTCGCGACGCGTGCTTGACGGCTTCGGCCAGGCGTTTGCTGCGGTGGTACTCGGCGAACTGTTCGGTGTTCTCCCCGCCGGCACGGAGAGGTCCTTCCTCGGCGGGGAGCAGGTCGGCCAGCAGCCACGGGTCGTCCACCGGGGCCAGTTCAGTGCCGGCGGCGGTTGGGCCGACTCCGGTCTGCCAGGCGGTGAGTGCTGCCTCTGGTGTGGGGTAGTAGCCGCTGTGGACGGTGAAGGCCTGGTGTCCGCAGGCGTCGATGTCCCACAGGTACCAGCGTTCCGGCTGATCGTCAGTGGTGATGGGTGCGGTGACGGCGAAGCGGCTGCCGTATCGGTCGCGGGTCCACCGCACGGGTCCGGTCACCTCGGGGCCGGAGGGCGTGGGCGGCAGCGTCCGCCTGCCCGTCGTGTCTCGCACGGTGTTCCGCAACCGTGTGATCGCGTCAGCCGCGATCTGGCTGTACGGGTACGGCAGGATGGTGGCTACTGCGGTGAGTACTACCACCGCCGCAGGCGCCAAGCCGCCCTCGGCAGGTTGACCCCCCTCGAATACGAAGCAATCATGACCACACCAGCCAGCCAGGCTGCGTGACTACAACTGTCACCTACTCGTGCAGCAGACCCATGTGACCCTGTGACACCTGCCGGGGAGCGGCGCGAACTTGAGTCGCCCAGTCCGGGACTCTGCCATGACCAAGGACATTAAGCAATCTCCCAGCGCGAGAAACTCGACGTAGTTAGGTCAGGCGCGCCGTTCTTGCCAGTGCACGACGCCGTGGATGAGGTCGCCGTCCCAGAGGCGGTCGTCGAGGGCGGGTTGCCAGTCGTCTTCACTTGGTCTGGTGTAGTAGCCGCGTTCGATCTGGCCGAATGAGGTTCACACCGAATGGTGGACAGGTTCTCCCACGATCTGGAGCGGGCCGCTCGATACGAGCCCTGGCGACGCGTTCGAGGACAAGCTTGAACTTGTCGCCGAGGGCCGCGCCATCGCCATCCTGCCCGCCGGTGACCGGCGCAGCACGCTGCGCGCGGACCTCGCGACCGTTCCCGTCGAGGGCTTCGACCCGTGCCAGGTCGTGCTCGCCACTCGCGCCAATGACCCCAACCCACTGGCGACCGAGTTCCACGACATCGCGGCAACCCACCTCAGCTGATGTCTTCCGCCGGATAACTTGGCGGGTGTGGTTCCCGACCTGCGCGGCTGACCGTGTTCGCACACACGGTAGCTGTCGGGGCATATCAGAGCCTCCATCAAACAATGAAGGATCGAGGTTTCCAACGTTGTCCGGAAACCTTGGCGTTGTCAGTTCTGGTCGTCGTGTCGTGTCTGGGCGGTCAGGATGGCGTCGCCGTGGTCGGCCACCCAGCGCATGAGCTGGCGCAACGGTTTGGCGGCGCTGTGGCCCATGTCTGTGAGCGCATAGCTGACTCGCGGCGGGATGGCCGGCTCGACCGTGCGCTCGACAAATCCGTCTCGGGAGAGCAGGCGCAGCTTCTCCGACAACACCTTCTCGCTGATCCCGCCGATCTGGTCACGCAGTTCGTAGAACCGCAGCGGACCTTCGGCCAGTTTGACCAGGACCAGCGGTGCCCAGCGGCTTGTGACGTGGTCGAAGATGGTCCGGCCCCGGCATTCGCTGTGGAACAGGTCACTGTGCCTGTTGCGGGGAAGTCGCTTGGCCTCAACATTTTCTCCCATGTTGGGAGCTTACGCACAGGTAAGTCCTTACCTTGAGTAAGCCCGATGGTTAGCGTCGGCTCTCCCATGGCACATGAGGAGGAACTGATGACGAGCACAGTGGCACTGGTCAGCGGAGCGAGCCGCGGTATCGGGGCGGCGATCGCGCGTGGCCTGGCCCAGCGCGGACACCACGTGATCGTGAACTACCACCGCAATGCCGATGCGGCCAAGCAGGTGGTCGCCGACATCGAGGCGGCAGGTGGCACCGCCGCGGCCGAACAGGCCGATGTGTGCGACGACGCGCAGGTAGCCGCACTGGTCGACCGGATACGCGCCGAGCATGGGCGCGTGGATGTGCTGGTGTGCAACGCGAACACGGTCCAGCCGCCGTTCGAGCCGCTCGCGTCGCTGCCATGGGACGCGTTTGTCGGCAAGGTCGTCGGCGAACTCGCCGGTTCCTACCACCTGACCCAGCGAGTCCTGCCGATCATGCGCGAGCAGCGTGCCGGACGGATCATCTACATCTCCAGCACCGTCGCCGACATGGTCGGCATCATCGCCGCGCACTCCACCGCGAAGGCGGCGCTGAACACGTTCAGCCGGCACGTCGCCGCGGACGCCGGGCAGTACGGCGTCACCGTCAACACCGTCGCACTCGGCGCGGTGAACACCGACGCCACAGCCGGCGTCTTCGACGACGACAGGCGCGCATCCTTCGCGCAACGGTCGGTTCACGGCCGAGTTCTCGAACCCGGGGACATCGGCACCGCGGTCTCATTGCTCGCCGACGGCGGCTTCGGCTCAGTCACCGGCCAGGTGATCCGCCTCGACGCCGGATTCGACGTGCTCAACCAACAACTGGCCGCCTCCTGACCAATCCCGCCCGTCAGATCAGATGAGCACCGGGGGACGTCCTGGCTGAGCGCGTCGGTCGCGAAGAACACGCCCCAGCCGTGGCTGCCGGTCAGGTCGACGGAGAAGGCACTCTCGTGCCGGCGATCGGTAGGCACCCAACACCGCTCGCCGTCGGCAGGATTGCGTCGAACAGCGGGATCGCCCGTGCCGACCTGTCATGCTGCGCCGACGCGTGCCGAGTGCCGAGTGCCGCGTCGTCGCGGAGGCGATGGGTCGGCTCCGCGCCACCGCCATCGCGTACGCTGTTGCTGAGGAAATGCCACAGAACTGGGACATGCCGACGAGCGTCAGGCCGGCTTGCGGCCCCATGCGGTGATCATCGGTGCGAGCATGAGGTGTACGGCGCCGCTGGCGAGGTTCGCGAGGTGTGTCTCGATCTCTTCGGGGGTCGCCAGTTTCGCGGCCAGCAGTTGGTCGCGGACGTGCTGGACCGTGGCCGCCTCCAGGATGGTGCAGGCGCGTGATCCGATCGGGAAGTAGGCGTCCGCGCTGACGTCTTCCAGGTTCGCTTCACGCAGCAGCCTGTGCAGCGTGCGACCGTACGCGAGGTCCGCACCGCGCTCGGCCATCAGTGCGCGGATACGGGTGCGCATCCGGTTGGCCAGTTCCTCGGCGGGGCCGCGCTGGTCTGGACAGGCGAGCGGCTGCAGTGAGGGGTCCCCGTCCTCGATCACCAGCCAGCCGCCTGGCCGGAGCGCGTCGGTCATGACCCGCAACGCGGCCGCGCGGTCCTTCAGGTGGACCAGCACCAGTCGGGCGTGGACAAGGTCGAACTTCTCCGCCGGCGGCGGGTCGGTTATCACGTCGTGGCGACGTACTTCCAGTGCACCGCCTGCCGCGGCCTCGGTCCACGACACGTCGATGTCGGTGGCGAGCACCCGGCCGCCGGGTCCCACGCGCTCTGCCAGGCCGTTCGGTACCGAGACGCCGCCGGCACCGACCTCCCAACACCGCCACCCCTCGCCAAGTCCCAGGTCGTCGAGGTGGCGAAACGTCCATGGATCGAACAGTTCGGCGAGCGCCGCGAACCGTTCGCCCGCTTCCGGACGGCGGTTGTCGAGCAGGTAACGGTTCACGGCAACAGCATGACCCCGCCAACGTCCCGCGAGGACTGACGTTGACCAACATCACGTGTTCGGCGAAGTGCAGAACTGCTCAATCTCGTCTCCCGCCACCACAACGGCTGAAAGCCGCTCATGCCGCTGGTCGAGCAGGTGCCTGGAAACCACCGGTCTGGTGCTCGAGCAGTTCGGCCAGCCGCAGCGGGGTGCGGTCCTCGAACATCGGACCGATGAGCTGCACTCCGACCGGCAGGCCTTCGGGGGACCGGCCGGTCGGTATGGCGGTAGCGGGCAGGCCGGGCATGGTGGCCACGCCGGCCCAGACGAGCTGGTCGAAGTACGGGTACGCGACGCCGTCGATGTCGATGCGCCGTTCCAGCGGGTTGGGGTTGTGGTCGTGCGGGAACGCGGGGGTTGGCGTGATCGGGCACACCACGGCGTCGAACTCGGTGAACAGCCGCCGCCAGCCGTGGCGGTGGTTTTCGCGGCGGTTGTTGACCTCGAGCCAGTCGCGGTGGGTGAACACCATGGCGCGCAGCCGCGCGGCGTCGAGACTCTGGTCGTCCGCGCTCAGTCCGGCCGCGCTGGTCTGCAGCTGCTCGTAGGCGTCAACGGGAAAACGCGCGACGGAGCCCGAGAACAGCAACTGCGTGTAGAGCGTCGCGGCTTCGGTCAGACCGGGCAGCAGCGGGCTGTGCCGTTCGACGCGGGCGCCGCTGCCGGCGAGCGCGTCGGCCACCCGGTGCACGCCCGCCCGCACAGCGGACCCGGTCGGAATGAGCGGATGCTCGTCGAGAACCAGGACCCGGAAGTCGCCGAGCCGCTCGTGGCGAGCGGGCGGCAGGGTCACGGTGTGCGCCTTGCCGAGCGTCAGCGGGTCCGGTCCGGCCATGACGTCGAGCAGGAGTTCGAGGTCGCGGGCGGTACGCGCCATCGGACCGGCGACAGCGAGGTCGAGATCGACCGGCAGTGCCGGCTCGGAGGGCGGGACCATGCCGCGGGTCGCGGCCAGTCCGACCGTGGGTTTGTGCGCGTAGATGCCGCAGAAGTGTGCGGGGGTGCGCAGCGAGCCGGCGAGGTCGGAGCCGATGGACAGCGCGCCGAACCCGCACGCCAGGGCTGCGGCCGACCCACCGGAGGAGCCGCCCGACGTGCGAGCGTGGTCCCACGGGTTGTTGGTGGTGCCGTGGATCTCGTTGAAGGTCTGGATGTCCTGCAGCCCCAAGGGCACGTTGGTCTTGCCGAGGACCACCGCGCCCGCGGCCTTCAGTCGCGACACCTGTACCGCGTCCTCGACCGGCATGTAGTCCCGGTGTTGCGGCATGCCCCAGGTCGTGGGCAGCCCGGTCATGTTGTAGGACTCTTTGACCGTCACCGGAATGCCGAGCAGCGGTCGGTCCTCACCGCGCGCGCGTGCCTGGTCGGCATGGTGCGCGGCGGCCCGCGCTCGGTTGAAGTCCGGGACGCAGATCGCGTTGATCGCCTCGTCGTCCCGCTCGATACGGGCGATCGCATCGTCGGTCAGTTCTACAGAGGACACCGCACCGGCGCGCAACGCGGCGGCGAGTTCTTCGGCCGTCTGAAAGCTCCACTCCATGAACCCGAAGCTATCGACCTGCCACAGAGGACACGAAATTCCGTTTCGCGCAACAGGTCGCTGGTGTGACAGGTTGCGAAATGCATCGGCAGGCGCCCACCGACCTCCGCGTGGGGTGCCAGTCGGAATCCGTGGGTGCTACTGGAGTTGGTCGCGGCGGCGGGTCAGGTAGGCGGTCTCTGCGGTGTTGCCGGCCAGCTCGATGGCCTTGTCGTACGCCGCGCGTGACTGCTGACTTTCGCCCAGTCTGCGCAGCAGGTCGGCGCGGGTGGCGTGGTAGGCGTGGTAGCCGGCCAGCTTGTCCTCGAGGCGGTTGACGGCCGCCAGTGCCACCTCCGGGCCGTCGAGCTCGGCGACCGCGATGGCCCGGTTGAGGGCGACGATCGGCGAGAGGTCCACGCGGATGAGCTGGTTGTACAGGGCGAGGACCTGTGACCAGTCGGTGTCGCGCATGTCGCGGGCGGACGTGTGCACGGCGTTGATCGCCGCGAGGATCTGGTAGCGGCCCGGAGCGACCCCGGCGCCGGCAGCGGCGAGGCGTTCGCGCACCAGCCGGTGGCCCTCGGCGATCAGCCCGGTGTCCCAGGCGCCGCGGTCCTGCTCGTCGAGCGCGACCAGTTCGCCGGTGGCCGAGACCCGGGCGGGCCGGCGGGCCTCGATGAGCAGCATCAGCGCCAGCAGTCCGGCCACCTCACCGTCGTTCGGCAGGAGGGCGCGGATCAGGCGGGTGAGCCGGATCGCCTCGGCGGTCAGGTCGTGGCGCAGGGGATCGGTGTCGGGCCCGGAGGCCAGGTAGCCCTCGTTGAACACGAGGAAGAGGACGGCCAGTACGCCGGAGACGCGGGACGGGAGGTCCTCGGCGGACGGCACGCGGTAGGGGATGCGCGCCGCTTTGATCTTGGCCTTCGCGCGGGTGATCCGCTGTCCCATGGTGGTCTCGGCCACCAGGAAGGCGCGGGCGATCTCGGGCATGGTCAGACCGCCGACCATGCGCAGCGTCAGTGCCAGGCGGGCTTCCATCGCCAGCGCCGGGTGACAGCACGTGAAGATCAGCCGGAGCCGGTCGTCGTCGATGGCGCCGAGGGGCTCGGGCGGGTCGTCGTACACCATCTGAGCCTCCTTGTGCTTGTCGTCGCGCTTGTTCTCACGCCGGATCCGGTCGATGGCCTTGCGGTTGGCGGTGGTGGTCAGCCAGGCGCCGGGGTTGGGTGGCAGGCCGTCGGCCGGCCACCGCTCGACCGCGGTCGCGAACGCCTCGGCGGCCGCCTCCTCGGCGATGTCGAGGTCACCGAAGCGCCTGGTCAGTGTGGCGACCACCCGTGCCCACTCCTCGTGGTGCACCCGGGTAATCGCCTCAACGTGGCTCACTGGAACGGACGCACCTCGATCTTCCGGTCGCAGACCTTCGACGCCTCGGTGGCGAGCTTGAGCGCCACATCGAGATCGGGGGCCTCCCACACCCAGACGCCGGCCAGGTACTCCTTCGACTCCGCGAAAGGCCCGTCGGTGAACACCGCCTGCTCGCCCCGGTTGTCGATGACCGTGGCCGCGTCGGTGTCGGCGAGTCCGCCCGCGAAGACCCAGTAACCCTCGGCGATCAGCCGTTCGTTGAACGCGCTGATGGCAGGCTGCCTGTCCGTGCTGCCGGGACTGTCCTTGTCATCGATCACGGAAACCAGATACCGCATGTGAAGATCACCTTCCGTTGTGTGTCAAGACAGCGTGGTTTCAGGCCGTCGGGTACCGCGGGTGCCCGGCCGGCCGGTAGACCTGGATCGTCACGCCCTTCGAGTCGACTCGCGACTCGACCAGGTCGAGCGCGAGATCCGGGCCGTTCTCCGGGAACAACCGCGCGCCCTGGCCGAGAACGACCGGGACCACGAGCAGCGTCATCTCGTCGACCAGGTCGTTCGCGAGCAGCCACTGGATCAGGGTGCCACTGCCGTGTACCTGCAGCTCACCGCCCGGCTTTGCCTTCAGCTCCCGGACGGCGGCCGCGAGGTCGCCGGGCAGGACGGTGGTGCCCGCCCAGGCGGGATCGGTGAGCGTGGTCGACGCGACGTACTTGGGCCGGTTGTTCAACGACCGCATGACGGGCTCCCAGCCAGGGACGTCCTGTTCCGTCAAGGTGCCCCACGAGGCCGCGAACAGCTCGTAGGTCCGCCGGCCGAACAGGAACCCGTCGGCGCGGTCGTAGGTCTCGTTCATGAACGCGTGGGTCTCGCTGTCGCCCTTCCCCAGCGCCCACCCACCGCGCTCGAACCCGTTCCCGCGGTCCTCCTCCGACGCGCCACCGTTCCCCTGCGTCACTCCATCAACGGTTACCTGGGTCATGGTCGTCAGCTTCATGATCGTGGTTCCTCACCTTTTGGCGCCGCCCCTCGCGAGCGGCCTCACCCCTGCTACGAACACCTCCACCCCGATCCGACACCGCCTCCCAGATTTCTTTGAGAACTTTCCGGGACGCCCGTTATCAGCGATCCGCCGCGCGAGGACGGTTGGTGCTACAGGTCGATGACGACCTTGCCGTGCACGTGCCGGCCCGCCTGGAGTTCGGCCGCGCGGCGGATCTGTTCGACCGGGAAGCTCGCCGCGATGGGCACCCGGAGTTGGCCCCTCGCGACCAGGCGGGCGACCTCGTCCAGCGCGCCGGGCGCGGCGTTCGCGCCGTTGGCCGCCGACACGCCGTCGACCTGTGCGGCGATTGTGCAGATGCGAGCGTCCGGTACGCCGAGTTGCCTTGCCGCGTGCGCTGTCTCGGTCCCGTGCAGGTCGATGGCCGCGGTGACACCGGCGGGCGCGAGGGTTCGGACCCGGTCGGCGAGGCCGTCGCCGTAGGCGACCGGCTCGGCGCCGAGATCGCGGAGGAAATCGGCCGAGCCCGCCGATCCTGTACCGATCACCCGCGCGCCCGCGAGCCGGGCCAGCTGCACGGCGAACACCCCGACCCCGCCCGCCGCGCCGCCGATCAGCACCGTGTCGTCCGGGCCGGGGTCGACCACCGCGAGGGTGGCGGACGCCGTGCGGCCGGCGACCGCGAGGGTGGCGGCGGTGCGGTCGTCGACGCCGTCGGGGGTGCGGTGGACCTCGTTCGCCGCGACGCCCTCGGCCAGGTCGATCACCACGTGGTCTGCGACGGCGCGGGACAGGGCGCCCCCGAACACGCGGTCGCCAGGCGCGAAGCCGGTCACCCCGGCGCCGACCTGGTCGACCACTCCCGCGTAGTCGGTCCCGAACCCGGCCGGGAGGCTCAAGCCGAACCGGGCGGCGGTGTCCGCATCGGCGGTCATGATCCAGTCCATCGGGTTCAGGCCGGCCGCGGTGACCCGCACACGGACCTGCCCCTGGCCGGCCTGCGGAGCGGGAATCTCCTGGACGTCCAGGACTTCGGGGCCGCCGAACGAATCGAGCCGGACCGCCCTGCTCCTGCCTGCCGGCGGTTGATCGTGCTGTTCTCGCATGTACACCTGTCTCCTCGGCAGCGAAACGGACTATGCTCCGTTTACATGGACGACGGTAACACAACCGGAGCGTGATCCGTTTTGACTGATGTGGAGACACGCGCGCCACGGGCGGACGCGGCCCGCAACCGCGACACGTTGCTCACGGTGGCGACCCGCGTGTTCATGTCGGCTGACGCCGAGCCGTCGATGCGTGCGATCGCCCGCGAGGCGGGGGTCGGCATCGCCACGCTCTACCGGCACTTCCCGACCCGCGAGTCGCTGGTCGACGCGGTCTACCGGGACCAGGTCGTGCGCCTGACGACCGGCGCCCGCGAGCTGCTCGGCCACCTACCCCCGGCCTCGGCGATGCGGCGCTGGATGGACCTGTTCGGGGACTGGATCGCGACCAAGAACGGCATGCTCGAGACGCTGCTCGCGATGATCGAATCGGGCGAGATCGCCCACGTGCGGACCCGCACCGAGCTACTGGCCGCCATCACCACGATCCTCGATGCCGGCCGCGCGGCAGGTGACCTCCGCTCCGACGTCAGCCCCGAGGACATCGCGGCCTCCCTCATCGGCATCTTCACCGTGGCGCCCCGGCCCCAGCATGAAGCCAAGGCCAGTCGCCTGCTGAACCTCCTGATGGACGGCCTCCGGACCACCGCCCGGCCAACCTGAGCCGGCCTCGGGACCGGCGACACCGAGACCCCGGTCGAGCCACCCCTCGCCGCAGCGAGCCGACATCCGCCAGCCGCGAGTCACGCGGCGCGACCGACTGAAAGGTTGGAATATCAGCTGAGTGCTTGAATCTCGGTCGCTAGCCTCTCCTGGCCGGCCGCCCACGATGCCAACAGGGCCAGACCGTCCGCGGACGCCGTGCCAGCGGGCGCGGTGTAGACGTTCAGGAGCAGGCCGGGTTCGGCAGGCAGCTCCATCGACTCGACGTCCAGGTCAAGCCGGCCCACTACCGGATGGTGCACACGCTTGGCTCCGGACCGGTGGAGCCGAACGTCCTGAGATGCCCACCGCTGCCGAAACAGTTCACTGCGTGTCGACAATTCACCGACCAGGGCGATCAGGTCCTCGTCGTGCGGATTCCGGCCGGCTTCCATGCGTAGCTTCGCGGCCACATCGCGGGCGATTCGGTCATAGTCGACGAAGAACGCCTCTGCCGCCTCGGGATCCAGGTACACGAACCGCGCGGTGTTCGCCGGCCGTCGCGTGTCGGCCAGCACCGGCGAATACAGCGCGCGGGCAAGGTGATTCATGGCCAGCACGTCATAACGGCCGTTGCAAACCCAGGCCGGCGCGTCGGTGATGGCGTCGAGCACCCGGCGAAGTGCGGGACGCACCGTCGCGGCGGGTCGCCGGCGGTGTGGACCGCCGGGCGCCCTGGACTGCCGCGCGAGGTGGAACAGGTGATCGCGCTCGGCCTCGTCGAGTTGCAATGCGGAGGCCAACGCGTCGAGCACCCCGTCGGAGGCGCCGGCGAGGCTGCCGCGCTCCATGCGCACGTAGTAGTCGACCGATACCCCTGCCAGTAGAGCTACCTCCTCGCGACGCAGACCTTTGACCCGGCGGTTGCCGCCGTGTGCGGGCAGTCTGGCCCGCTCGGGCGTGATCCGCGCGCGACGGGAGCTCAGGAACTCCTTGATCTCAGTGCGCAGATCGGTCGTCGCCACCTCGTCACCGTAGGCCCTGTCCGCAGGCGAAGGGAGGTCCTGCTGGTACCCCCAACGGCGTCGACGCCTAGGTACCTGACGCGGTCGTGGCGATGCCGCCGTCGATCGGGATGATGGTGCCCGTGAGGTAAGAACCGGCCCGGCTGGCGAGGAACACGGCGATACCTGCCATGTCGTCGTCGCGGCCGAGCCGGCGCAGAGGAGCCTTCGCCGCGATCGTGTCGCCGATGGCATCGAGCGTGGACGCCATCATCTTCGACGGGAACGGTCCTGGGGCTACCGCGTTCACCGTGACGTGCTCTGGGCCCAGTTCTCTGGCAAGCACTCTGGTGAGTTGGTGGAGTGCCGCTTTGCTGCTGGCGTACGAGTAGTTGGGCGACTCGGCGACGTGGATGGCGGCGATACTGCCGATGTTGATGATCCGCGCGGGATCATCGGCGGTGCCCGCCTTGCGAAGTGCGGGGAGCAGCGCCTGCACCAGCCAGAACGGCGACTTGAGGTTGATGTCGATCACCGCGTCCCAGGCCTCGCCCGGGAACGTCTCCAGCGGCTCGCGCCACATCGCTCCCGCGTTGTTGACGAGGATGTCCAGGCGTTCCGAGTCGGCCTTGACAAGATCGGCGAGGCGCTGGCACTCGTCGTTCCTGGACAGGTCGGCGGGGATTGCTTGCACGTCGCCGAATTCGGACAGTAGGTGCTGTGCCTCCGCGCACGTGTCTGCCTTGCGTGAGCTGATAACGACGCGGGCGCCCGCCTGCAGAAGGCCGCGCGCTATCATCATGCCAATGCCACTGGTGCCGCCAGTGACAAGTGCGTGTTTCCCACTCAGATCGAAAAGGTCTGCGTGAGTGGTGAACTGGTTGTCCGACGTTTGGTCTTCGTTCCTTGCTTCCACGGCAGAAGGTTGGCAGGCGCCCTGGATTCCCGGGAGACCCTGGTGATACAGGTACTGTCAGAGCCACCCTTGCCTGGTGCGCTGGCCTACGCTGCCACAACCCCCTTCTGGATATTAGGGCAAGAGTCTCGGGGCTTTTGTTGTAGAGTACCTCGCCGCGCCGAGTGTGGATCGTCATCCGATCGCTGTGTCCGTCTCGGCGCAAGGCTTGGGGATGCCTATCGAGCTATGGCGGAAGAACGAGCGGAGGTCGGCGAAGCTGGGTTGACTGGGCTAAGAATCTACTTATGGAAGCAACACTGTCGTGCGGCGTGTTGTGTGGAACTATTGGGGTTGAATACAGTCAGGAGACTCCGTCGAAACTGAAAGATGGCGTCGCTGGGTTGTCGTCCGAACTTTTCGCTTCTCGGGAGCTTGTTGAGTTCGATATCGCCTGAAAGAAGCTCTTGGGGAACATTTTCGGGGTGGCGTCATGACTGGGTGGACGGCGGGGAACTTTTATTCCGGCTGGGCGCCGTTCAATGCTGAGAAGGTTTCAGTGTCGGTGGACAAGACGGTGTCCAGGCGGGCGGGCGTTGCACTGGGGCGTGCGGTGTTTCGCAAGGAGAGGCGCTACCGTTCGTGATCTGGAGTGCGCGTGCCGTGGCCTGGGTGGCTCATGGGCGGGGCCGCTCGTACCTACCGGTGTCGTCGCCGGTGTCGCGTGTCTGATCGTCGAGGCGTGGATCGACTATCTGCGGACGCAGAGCGTGCACCGATTAGGTTCTCGCGCCGCGACCGTCTGTATGTGTGAGATCAACACAGGAGGCTGGCGCCATGCGGAAACTGACCTTTGGCATGAATGTGACCCTGGACGGCTACATCGCCGCGCCCGGTGACGACATCGGGTGGAGTGGGAGTGAGGGGCCGGACTCGTCCCCTAGTGACGAGCTGTTTCAGTGGTGGTCCGACCGGGTGGCGGCGACGAGCCTGGCGCTGTATGGGCGCAAGCTGTGGGAGGCGATGAGTTCCCACTGGCCGACCGCCGACCAGCAACCCGGCGCCACACCGGCGGAGATCGAGTTCGCCCACCGCTGGCTGGACATGCCGAAGGTGGTGTTCTCCTCGACGACCAGCACGGTTGACTGGAACACCCGCCTGGTCACCGGTGACGCCGTCACCGAGATCACCCGGCTCAAGGCCGAGGGCGCCGGCCCGATGGACATCGGTGGCGCGACGCTCGCCGGGGCGGCCATGCGGGCCGGGCTGATCGACGAGTACGTGCTGGTCACCGTGCCGGTCCTGGTGGGTGGCGGCACTCCGTTCTTCACCGCGCTGGACAGTTGGGTGAACCTGGCCCTGGTGGAGGCCCGGACGTTTCCCGGCGGCGTACTGCTGACCCGATACGAGACCAGACGATGAACCCCCGCTCGACCGGCTCGTGAGGCCAGGGCGAAAACGCGCACCGTGAGGCCCTGGCGTTGCGAGTGAGCTGTTGACCGCCGGCGGGGGGAGCTGGTGGCGTCCTCATTCCGCGGTGACTGCCGCCCGTGCGCTGGACCCGTCGACGGTGGGGACACGCGGATCACAGTGTCGGGGGTAGGTCCAGCCATGGTTTGTCGGTGGTGTCGAATCCGGTGAGTTCGGCGATCTTCCCGTCGACGATGTGTAGGACCGAGATGGCGAACGGCCGGTACTCCGGGTCGTCCGGAGTGCGGAGGTACAGCACGGCGGCTGGCATGCGGTTGACCGTCGTGGCGATGCCGCGCCAGTCGTCGTGGCCGGGTTGGAAGAGGCCGCCGGAGACCCAGCCGTCGACCGCGTTCTTGGCCGTCGTGGTCACGGTGCCCGGGTCGGGCAGCATCGCGAAGCGTAGGTCGTCGCGCAGGAGGGACATCAGGCCGTCGAGGTCGTTGCGCTCGTGGGCCTCCATGTAGGACTTCAGTACGGCGCGCTCGTTGTTCGACAGCTCGTGGGTGGCTGGGCTGCGCCAGTCGAGGCGGCGGTCGGGCAGTTGCTCGCGCATCGTCACGCGGGCCCGCTGTAGTGCACTCGTCACCGATGCGACGGTCAGGCCGAGAGCGTCGGCGGCCTTTGACGTCGGCCAGCCCAGGACGTCGCGCAGGATGAGCGCCGCCCGTTGTCGCGGCGGTAGGTGCTGGACGGCCACGACGAACGCCAGCTCGATCGTCTCCCGGGCCACCACCGATTCCTGTGGGTCCTCGGGGAGCATTCGGTCGGGGTAGGGCTGCAGGTACGGCAGCTCGGATGCGGAATCCGCCAGCTCGGACGGTACGGGTGTGCGGTCCTTGCGCTTGTCCAGGAAATCCAGGCAGGCGTTCGTCGCGATTCGGTACAGCCAGGTTCGCAGGGCGGCTTGGCCTTTGAACGACTCCCGCTTGTGCCACGCTCGCAGGAACGTCTCCTGGGTCATGTCCTGGGCGTCCTCGTAGTTCGCGAGCATCCGGTAGCAGTGCACCTGCAGCTCACGCCGGTGGCGCTCCGTGAGGAGCGCGAACCGCGCCGTGTCGCCTGAGTGGGCCGCCGCGATGAACGTGGCCTCGGCGGCGCCCAGTGGTCTGGCGTCGGTCATGGTCGTCAATCCTTTCACGATGTGAGGGGGCTACCAGAACTGACGACGTGGCGGACGATGTCTGATCGGTGACGCCGTTGCCACCTTGGTTCCACGGATACGATGTGGGCTCCACGCGGTCGACGAGACGTGGGGGGAAGATGGCTGGGGTCGAGGGGTTCGTCGCGGATGGGTTCGAGGCCGTGCGGGAGACGCTCCAGGGGTTCGTCGACGACGGTCGGGAGACCGGGGCGGGGCTGTCGATCTGGCGGGATGGCCGGGAGGTCGTCCAACTGTGCGCGGGGTGGGCCGACGCGCAGCGGCGGCACCCCTGGCGTGGTGACACGCTGGTGCAGCCGTACTCGCTGTCGAAGCCGTTCGCCGCGTTCGCCGCTCTGGTGGCCGTGAAGGACGGTGCGGTGGAACTGGACGAGCCCGTCGCGAAGTACTGGCAGTCCTACGGGCGGCATGGCAAGGACCGGACGACGCTGCGGCAGCTCCTCTCACACCAGGCCGGGCAGCCGCGGTT
>NZ_DASQCC010000118.1:0-19362 GCF_035634895.1 Actinophytocola sp.
CGATCGACCCCTCCAGCGCGTACGTCACCGGCTCGCCGCCCAGCTGGTAGCCGATCGTCGTCAGCAGGCCGTGCGACGACCGGACCAGCTTGGTGCCGGTGTTCATCAGCAGGAAGCTGCCCGTGCCGTACGTGCACTTCGTCTCGCCCTCGGCGAAGCACGCCTGGCCGAACAGCGCCGCGTGCTGGTCGCCGAGGGCCGCCGCGAGCGAGATGCCGGGCACGACGCGGGTGGTGCGCCCGTGGATCTCCGTGGTGGGCCTGATCTCCGGCAGCAGCGCACGCGGCACGTCGAAGAAGGACAGCAGCGCGGGATCCCACTGCTGCGTGGTGAGGTTCATCAGCATCGTCCGCGACGCGTTGGTCACGTCCGTGACGTGCAGGCCGCCGTTGACCCCACCCGTCAGGTTCCAGATCAGCCAGGTGTCCATCGTCCCGAACAGCACGTCACCGCGCTCGGCACGCTCCCGCAGGCCGGGGATCTCGTCGAGCAGCCAGCGCAGCGACGGCGCGGAGAAGTACGTCGCGAGCGGCAGCCCGCAGCGGTCCCTGACGTCGGCGGCGTCCGGTCGCGCGGCCAGCTCGCCCACCAGCTCCTCGGTGCGGATGTCCTCCCACACGATCGCCCGGCCGACGGGCGTGCCGGTGTGCCGGTCCCACACTACGAACGTCTCGCGCTGGTTGGTGATGCCCAGCGCGGCGACCTGGTCCGCGCCGATCCCGGCGTCGCGCAGCGCCTGCGGCATGATCCGGTCGACGTTGCGCCAGATCTCGACCGCGTCCTGCTCGACCCAGCCGGGTCGCGGGTAGTACTGCCGGTGCTCACGCTGCGCGACCGACACGAGCCTGGCGTTGCTGTCGAAGACGATGCACCTGGTCGACGTGGTGCCCTGGTCGATCGCCATCACATAACGCTGCGCCATACCTCTTCCTCAGTTCGCGGGGCTGAGCTCGCGGGACACCGACTCCGCGGCACGGCAGACCTGGTCCACCAGCCCCGGTTTCGGACGGTTGCCCGGCTGGCAGATCCGGTCGACCGCCCCGGAGACCCCGATCGCGCCGACGACCAGGCCACCGGGGATGCGGATCGGGGCGGCGACACTGGCCTCACCCGGCATGTACTCCTCGGCCTCACTCGCCCAGCCCGCCGTGCGCACCTCCGTGAGCACCCGCTCCAGCGCCGCGGGCCGCACGATCGTCCGCCGCGTCAGCGAGGTCAGCTCGTCCCGCCGGACCGAGGCGAACAGCCCTCCGTCGTAGGCGAGCAGCACCTTGCCCAGCGCGGTCGCGTGCAGTGGCAGCATCGCACCGATGCCGAGCGTCTGCATGGTGTCGTCCGGCCGGAACACGTGGTGCACGACCAGCACGGCGCCGTCGAGGTGCATCCCGATCCG
Source organism: Actinophytocola sp. (assembly GCF_035634895.1). Classification (GTDB taxonomy): domain Bacteria; phylum Actinomycetota; class Actinomycetes; order Mycobacteriales; family Pseudonocardiaceae; genus Actinophytocola. Next base: position 1,394 of record NZ_DASQCC010000118.1, read on the forward strand.
CACCTCGTGGCCGCTGCGTGCCGCGAGGGTGTCCGCCCAGTTGATGGACCGCGAACGCAGCTCGTTCGCGTCCAGGTAGCTCGTGCCGAGGTGGAGCAGCGCGGCGCCGAGGCGGTACTGCCCGGTACCCTGGTCCTGCTCGACGAACTCGACACGCTGCAGCGTGCGCAGGATGCCGTGCGCGGTGCCCTTGGGGAGGCCGAGCGCGGCGGCGATCTCGGCGAGTCCATGATGGCCGGAGCCGCGGGCGAGCAGGCGCAGCATGGCGGCCGCACGCTCGATCGACTGGATCGGTCCGGGCATGTCCGCGACGCTAGCCAAACCGGACGCCGTCGGCAATGTCGAACGGTGTGCGTGCGCCGGCCCGCTGACCCGCCTGTTCGCGCGGCTGGGTGACCGGATCGCTACCGCATGGACGGTGCCCGCGTTCGACATTGTCGACCGCGCCGAGTTGCTGGCGGGTCGGCTCCTCCATAGCGTCGCCCTTAACTCGTGTCGGTGTGACACGGCCGTTCAACGATGAATGGAGGCGACGTGTCTCTCGGAGAGGTGTTCGTCAGCGAGACGCTGGGCACCGGCATGCTGATCCTGCTCGGCGCAGGGGTTGTGGCCAACGTGCTGCTCGCCAGGTCAAAGGGCAAGGACGGCGGCTTCTTGCTCATCAACTTCGGCTGGGGCCTCGCGGTCATGGCCGGCGTGTACGTCGCCTACAAGTCCGGCGCGCACCTGAACCCCGCGGTCACGGTCGGTATCCTGACCAGCGGCGCCGACACCTACGCGAAGGGCGTCGAGGTCTCCTTCGGCTCCACGCTGGTCTACTTCGGCGGCCAGTTCCTGGGCGCGTTCCTCGGTGCCTGCCTGGCGTTCGTCGCCTACCGCAAGCAGTTCGAGGCCGAGGAGGACGAGGGCAAGAAGCTCGCGGTGTTCTCGACCGGACCGGAGGTCCGCAGCCCGCTCTGGAACGTCCTCACCGAGGTCATCGGCACGTTCGTGCTGGTGTTCGTGGTGCTGTCGTTCGCGAAGACGCCGAGTGGGCTCGGCCCGCTCGCGGTCGCGCTGCTGGTGGTCGGCATCGGCGCCTCGCTCGGTGGCCCGACCGGGTACGCCATCAACCCGGCCCGAGACCTCGGCCCGCGCATCGCCCACGCCCTGCTGCCGACCGGGTACAAGGCCGCCGTCGCCGACCGGGCGGCCGTGCCGGCCGGCTCCGGCGGACCGGGAGCGGACTACGCGGAGGAGGCCGACCACGCGGCGGAGGCGGAACGCCCGCCGCTCGCGGCCAAGAACTCCGACTGGGGCTACGCCTGGATCCCGGTCGTCGGCCCGATCATCGGCGGGATCCTCGCCGGACTGCTCTCACAGGTCGTGTTCTGACCTCCTGAAAGGACGCTCAATGTCACAGTACGTACTCGCCGTCGACCAGGGCACGACCAGCACGCGTGCGATCGTCTTCGACCACTCCGGCTCGATCGTCTCGGTCGGGCAGAAGGAGCACAAGCAGATCTTCCCCCGTGCGGGCTGGGTCGAGCACGACCCGAAGGAGATCAGCGCCAACACCCGCGACGTGGTCAACCAGGCCCTCGCCAAGGCCGACCTGAACACCGGCGACCTCGCCGCCGTCGGCATCACCAACCAGCGCGAGACCGCGGTCGTGTGGGACCGCAAGACCGGTGAGCCCGTCTACAACGCCATCGTCTGGCAGGACACCCGCACCCAGGCCATCGTCGAGGAGCTCGGCGCGCTCGGCGGCGGCGGCGACCGGTACAAGGCGAAGGTCGGGCTGCCGCTCGCGACCTACTTCTCCGGCCCGAAGGTCCGCTGGATCCTGGACAACGTCGACGGCGCCCGGCAGCGGGCCGAGAACGGCGACCTGCTGTTCGGCAACACCGACACGTGGACGCTGTGGAACCTCACCGGCGGGCCGAACGGCGGCGTGCACGCGACCGACGTGACCAACGCGTCCCGGACCATGCTGATGGACCTGGACACGCTCTCGTGGGACGAGAACATCGCCGGCGAGATGGGCATCCCGGTGTCGATGCTGCCGCAGATCCGCTCGTCGTCGGAGACCTACGGCAGCGGCGGCCCCGGCGGCGTGCTCAAGGGCGTGCCGATCGCCGGCATCCTCGGCGACCAGCAGGCGGCCACGTTCGGCCAGGTCTGCTACGAGCCGGGCACCGCGAAGAACACCTACGGCACCGGCAACTTCATGCTGCTGAACACCGGCGAGGAGAAGGTCGCCAGCAAGAACGGCCTGCTCACCACCGTGTGCTACAAGATCGGCGACGCGAAGCCGATCTACGCGCTCGAGGGCTCGATCGCGGTCACCGGGTCGCTGGTGCAGTGGTTGCGGGACAACCTGAAGATCATCGGCTCGGCGGCCGAGATCGAGGAGCTGGCGGGCAGCGTCGAGGACAACGGCGGCGCCTACTTCGTGCCGGCGTTCTCCGGTTTGTTCGCCCCGTACTGGCGGGCGGACGCACGGGGCGCGCTGGTCGGCCTCACCCGGTTCGTCGACCGCGGTCACCTCGCCAGGGCGGTGCTGGAGGCCACGGCCTTCCAGACCCGCGAGGTGCTCGACGCGATGAACGCCGACTCGGGCGTCGCGCTGACCGAGCTGAAGGTCGACGGCGGCATGGTCGCCAACGAGCTGCTCATGCAGTTCCAGGCGGACATCCTCGACGTCCCCGTGGTGCGGCCGAAGGTCGCCGAGACCACCGCGCTCGGCGCCGCGTACGCCGCCGGTCTCGCGGTCGGCTACTGGGACGGCCTGGACGACCTGCGGAAGAACTGGGCCGAGGACAAGCGGTGGACGCCGAACCTCGACACCGCCGAGCGTGAGCGCGTCTACCGCAACTGGAAGAAGGCCGTCACCAAGTCGTTCGACTGGGTCGACGGCGACGTCTCCTAGTGTCCTGAGTCGGGAGTTGGTGTGCTTGTCGGCGGATCCAGGTTTCCGCTGGCAAGGCGCCGGAAGGCCCTCGTACCGGGTTGTACTCGGGCCTTTCGGCAACGCCGCTAGCAGGAAGCCGGGCCGCCGAATTAGTTGCCTGATTTCCGGCGCGGGACGTCTGGACAGGGAGGAGGGGCCGGGGTGTCCGCACGACTGGATCCCGCGTACCGGGCCACCGCACTGCGTGCGCTGGCCGAGACCGAGTTCGACGTGCTCGTCGTCGGCGGTGGCGTGGTGGGCGCCGGCGCCGCACTCGACGCGGCGTCGCGTGGCCTGTCGGTCGCGCTGGTCGAGGCGCGGGACTGGGCGGCGGGCACGTCGAGCCGGTCCAGCAAGCTGGTGCACGGCGGGCTGCGTTACCTGGAGCAGCGTGACTTCGCGCTCGTGCGTGAGGCGCTCAAGGAACGCCGCCTGCTGCTGCATCGGCTGGCGCCGCACCTCGTGCGGCCCGTGCCGTTCCTGTACCCGCTGACGCACCGCGTGTGGGAGCGCGCGTACGTCGGGGCGGGCGTGGCGCTGTACGACAGCATCGGCGGTGCCCGGGCGCTGCCGATGCACCGGCATCTGTCCCGGCGGGCCGCGCTGAAGCTCGCGCCCGCGCTGCGGGCGGACGTGCTCACCGGCGCGGTTCGCTACTACGACGCGCAGGTGGACGACGCCCGGCTCACGATGATGCTCGCGCGGACCGCCGTCCAGCACGGGGCGACGGTGCTCACCCGCGTCGAGGCGGTCGAGGTCCTGCGGAACGGGCGTGATCTGACCGGGGTACGCGTGCACGACCTGCTCACGGGAGGCGAGCAGGTCGTGCGTGCGCGTCGGGTGATCAGCGCGGCCGGGGTGTGGACGGGGCAGGCCCTCGACGTGGCGCCGCCGTTCCACGTCCGCATGTCCAAGGGCGTGCACCTGCTGGTGCCACGCGACCGGATCCGGCTCGACGTCGGGTTGATCAGCCGCACGGAGAAGAGCGTGCTGTTCGTGATCCCGTGGGACAGGCACTGGATCATCGGCACCACGGACACGCCGTGGGACCTCGACCCGGCGCGCCCGACCGCGACCCGCGCCGACGTCGACTACCTCATCGACCACGTCAACTCGGTGCTGCGCGAGCCGCTGACCGCGGCCGACGTGGTCGGGGTGTACGCGGGCCTGCGGCCGCTGCTCGACGCCGGCGCCGACGACACGACCAAGCTGTCCCGCGAGCACGCGGTCGCCGAGCCCGCGCCCGGTTTTTTCGTGGTGGCGGGCGGAAAGTACACGACGTACCGGGTGATGGCGGCGGACGTCGTCGACGCGGCGGTCGCCGGGCTGGGCCGCGCGGTCGCGCCGTCGCTGACCCGGCACCTGCCGATCCACGGCGCCGTCGGCTTCCGCGAGCTGTGGGCGGACCGCGCCCGGCTCGCGGAAGGCCTGCCGGTGGAGCGTCTGCTCGGCCGGTACGGGTCGGCGGTCAACGATCTCCTGGTGATGATCGCCCGGGAGCCCCGGCTGGCCGAGCCGCTGACCGCCGCGCCGGGCTACCTGGCCGTCGAGGCCGTCTACGCGGTGACCCACGAGGGCGCGCTCGACCTGGACGACGTGCTCTCGAGGCGGACCCGGATCGCCATGGAGTACCCGGAGTTCGGTGTCGCCGCGGCGCCGGAGGTGGCCGCGTTGATCGCCGAGCCGCTCGGCTGGAGCGACGCGGAAAGGGAGTCGGCGGTCGGGGCCTACCGCGAGCAGGTGGCGGGGGAGATGGCCGCGCTGGCGGCCCCGGACGACGCGTCGGCGATGGCACGGCGGGCCGGCTGATCCGTTGCGACTGCGACAAATCCGTGCCGGCGGCATTGTGGCGCGCGGTACGGTGCGAGGATGGGGTTCTTGCGGCGCAACAAGAAGCCGCGCACATCGCCGTTGACCTCTCCGTTGACCTCGCCGGTTACACCGCAGCCGCCCGGGCCCGCGCCGGCGACGTTCACGAAGATGCCGGTGATCAGGGACGCGCTGCGTGAGCTGTACCGGGTGCTGACGCCGGCCAGGGTCCGTTCCTACACCGCCAACATCACGCCGGCGTTCGCGGCGCTGTCCGGCACGGACCCGGTCCTGGGCGCCCAGCGGCTCGCCAGGTCGATGGCGCTGCACCTCGGCATGGCGGACGTGCGGCTGATCGTGTCGTTCCGGGAGCTGGGCGCCACGGGCGACGGCGCGTACCACGCGGGGAACGTGGAGCTGGGCCCCGGACCGGAGTACTTCATCACGCTGAGCCCGCGCGTGGGGCAGGACGTGCGGGACACCGCGGCCGTGCTGGCGCACGAGGTCATGCACGTCTTCCTGCACCGCAACCGGGTGTGGTGGGACGACCAGGACCGCAACGAGATCCTCACCGACACGGCGACGGTCTACCTCGGCACCGGTTGGCTGATGCTCAACGCCCACCGCGTCGAGCGGGCGCGGCTGTCGCTCGGCTACCTGTCGCCCGCGGAGCTGGGCTACGTGCTGGCGAAGCGCGCACAGGCCTTCGACGAGAACATCGAGCGGTACCTGGCCGGCAACCCGGCCGCGCGGCAGGCATACCAGGCCGGGGTCCGGCGCGCGGCGCTGGACCAGGAGGCGGCGCCGCTGTCCGGCTGCGCGCCGGCCGCGTACCGGCAGTACCTGAAGGACAAGCGGCATGCGGCGGAGCTGACCGCGTCGACCCGGGCGAGCGGGCCGGCCATGCCGTACGCGGGCGGCTACCGCTTCGAGGGGCACGGCCCGATGAAGGTCGTGTTCGCCTGCCCGACCTGCCACCAGCGCCTTCGCGTCCCGGTCGACCGAACGGCGACCATCCGCTGCGGCACGTGCCGCTCCACCCACGGCTGCCTGACCTGATTGGGAACGTTCTCATCGCTACGAACCCAGAGCCATCAAGGGGTCGCGCTCCGCGTATGTGAACGCTAACATGATGCGGGAACGCGAGGGAGAACACCGTGACTCGACAACGACGTCGGGCGGTCCTTGCCGCCCTCACCACCCTGCTCACCCTGCTGGTCACCCCGCCCGCCGATGCCGCCGACTACCCCAACCCCGGTGTCGTGACCGGGGACGTCGCCGTGCACGACCCGTCGGTGGTCAAGGTCAACGGCACCTACTACCTGCTCTCGACCGGCACCGGCCTCGAGATCCGCACCTCGACCGACCGGACCGCCTTCCGCCGCGTCGGCTCCGTGTGGCCGAACGGCGCAGCGTGGGCGCACCCGTTCACCGGCGGCAGCGACAACCTCTGGGCCCCGGACATCTCGTTCCACAATGGACAGTTCTATCTGTACTACGCGGCATCCAGCTTCGGCTCCCAGAACTCCGCGATCTTCCTGGCCACCAGCACCACCGCACAGCCGGGCAGCTGGTCCAACAAGGGCATCGTGGTACAGACCAGTGGCTCCAGCGACCACAACGCGATCGACCCGAACCTGGTCGTCGACGCGTCCGGCGCCTGGTGGCTGACGTACGGGTCGTTCTGGACCGGCATCAAGATGATCCGCGTCGACCCGGCGACCGGGAAGCAGAGCGGCGGCACCCGCTACAACCTCGCGCAGCGCCCGTCGAGCGCGGGCGGCGCGATCGAGGCGCCGTACATCGTGTACCGCAGCGGCTACTACTACCTGTTCGTTTCGTTCGACTACTGCTGCCGGGGCACCAGCAGCAACTACCGCACGATGGTCGGCCGGTCGACGTCGATCACCGGCCCGTACGTCGACCGCAACGGCGTGGCCATGACCAGTGGCGGCGGCACCGAGATCCTCGCCACCCACGGCTCGATCTACGGCCCCGGCCACCCGGCGGCCTTCGCCGACAGCGACGCCTGGGTGCTCGTGTACCACTACTACACGTCCTCGGGCAGCAGGCTCGGCATCAACCTCATCGGCTGGAGTGGTGGCTGGCCGGCCCTCTACTGAGCCCGGCCCGCTGCGGGAGCCCGGCCTGTTGCTGAGCCCCGCCCTCTACTGAGCACTGTCGCGGATGGTCGCCCCGGCTCTCGGCGCGGCCATCCGCCACGCCCCATCCGCCACCACTCCGCCACGTCTCCTCCGCCACCTTTCTTCGCCGCCTTTCTTCGCCACCCCTCCGCTCGGCGTCACTTCGGCCTGCAACTTGGAAGTCACTAAAAGCTATATGGATGTTCAAATTATCTGGCGCGCCATCGGGGTGGCGCACGGGGTGGCGCATGAGACGACGCATGAGACGACGCATGAGGCGGCGGCGCATTGGCAGGCGCCGTCCGGTGATCAACAAAAGCGAGGAGGAGAGGGGCATGCCGGCCCGGGGCGAGCGGGTCGATCGCGTAACGGAGGGGCTTCGCGACGGTAACTCCGGGTAACACTATCGAGTTGATCTCTTCGCGAACCGGCGAGTCGTGGCCTGCGTCTGACTTATTGGAGGCATGGTGGTTTCACACCGCCGGAAGAGGGGAAGGTGGGGGACGTGAGGGAGTACACGCTGGCTCGTCGCGAGCCTGGGCAGATCGTTACGTTGGTGCTTGCCGGCCTCTTCGTGCTGGCCGCGGTGCTGGACACCGGCGCGGGCACGTTGGACAACGCCGTGCACCTGGCGTTCGGGGTCGTTGGGTTCGGGATGAGTCGGCGGCCGCGGGCGGCGCGTGCGTTCCTCATCGGGGGTGGGGTCGCCTACCTGCTCTTCTGGCAGTTCGGCACGGTGGTGGACGCCTCGCTCGTGCCGTTCCACATCCATGACGCGCTCGTGCACCTCTCGCTCGTCGCCAGCATGATCGGGCTCGCCGTCCTCGGTGGCGGCGACCGCGCCGAGGACCTTGGCGATTTCGAGTACGTGTGGGAGACGCCGGGGGTCGAGCACGACCTCGCCCGGCCGCGGCACACCCGCAACCGCCCGCCGGGGCGGGACGACCGGCGCTCGACGCGGCTGGCGGCGGTGGGTCGCCGGCCGGTGGTGCTGACCTACCGGGACTGACCTCGACGACCGTTTCGGCGCCGCGGTGGCCGGCCAATGCCGGCCGCCGCGGCGCTGACTGCTGTTCGCGCTGGATAACGCTTTCCTCGGGTGATCCCGGTCACGGAGTGTTCGCGGCGCGCATGTGAGTAGCGTTGTCAGCTGATGACGTTCGTCACTGGCTCCCCTGATGCGAACTTGTTAGCTTGGCTCTCATGACCATTTCTGAACAAGCACGAACTGGACCCGGGTGTTGATTCCGCTTGCTTGGTCTCGTCGGGGTTGATGCTTAGTCATGAATGGCTTCTTCTTAGTATTCCTTGAGTAGCCGCAGCTCAGCTGCCGTGCGCCCGGGTTCGGATATGCCGGAAAAATTATCGTGAAACCGGTCGGAAACGCCCAATTTAATGTGGCGCCGGTCGGTGCGTTCAGGCTGCCCGCTGATCGGATGCGGTCTTTGCGCGGTTGCGAAATATTTGTCGACCCAATTTGAAAACCATCATTCCAAGTGTCGGGGACTCATGGACAACTCACTGCTTGGCGTTCACCTGAAGGAACTGGTCACCAACCACGCGGTACCGGGCGCGCAGTTCGCCGTGTACCACGGCGGCGAGACGTGGACCTGGACCTACGGGGAGACCCGCGCGGGCAGCGGCACGCCGATGACGGACGGCTCGCCCGTCCCGGTCGGCTCGATCACCAAGGTCGTCACCGCCGCCGCCGCGCTCGTGCTCGTCGGCGACGACGACCTTGAGCTCGACGAGCCGCTGGTCGATGTCGTCCCGGAACTTCGCGACCTGCCGCGCCGGCTCACCCTGCGCCACGTGCTCAGCCACACCGGCGGCCTGCCCTGCGACCCCACCGACGTGCGTGCGGTGACCTCTCGCCGGTACGTGCAGGACTGCTGCCGCGCCGCCGAGTCGCTCGCCGACCCCGGCTCGATCTTCTCCTACTCCAACATCGGGTACCTGCTCGCCGGCCACGCGATCACCACCATCACGGGCATGAGCTGGTGGGAGGCCGTCCAGGCGCTCGTACTGGACCCGGCCGGGGTGCCGGCGCGGTTCGTCACCGGCAGCCGCGTGCCGGCCGACCTGGTCACCGGCCACTCCGGCCGCGGCCGCCCGGTCGTGCAGGCGCTGACCGCCGCCCAGGCCGCGACCGGTGCGCTGGCCGCCAGCGCGACCGACCTCGTCAACCTCGGCCGCGGCCTCCTGACCACGGTGCTGGACCGCGAGGCAGCGGACCAGATGTGCACCCCGGTGCCCGGCGCCGACCCGTTCGGACTCGCCGACGGCTGGGGTCTGGGCCTCGCGACCTACGGCGCCGGCCGCACGGTCGGGCACGACGGCAACGGCGACGGCACCTCCTGCCACCTGCGCATGAACCGCGACACCGGCACGGTGGTCGCGCTGACCACCAACTCCGGTGCCGGTTTCGTGCTGTGGCGGGAGCTGGCGCGCCGCCTGCCCGAGTGCGGGCTCCCGATCGACGACTACGACCCGCTCGCCGTCTCCGGCCGGCCCATCGCCGCGCCCGACGGGTGCGTGGGGGACTACGCCAACGGCGACCTCGAGTACACCGTGCGCCACAACGTGGTCGGCGGCTTCCGGCTCACCGTCGACGACGAGCCCTTCGCCGACCTGACCGTCCACTCCGGACACCGGTTCACCATGCGGGACACCGACACCGGTGTCACCGACCAGGCCGGCCGGTTCGTGGTCGAGGACGGTCACGTCACCGGCATCCAGGTCGGCGGCAGGCTCGCGCGCAAGCAGCTCGAACGCGCCCTTCTCGTCGGCTGACCACCCACCTCAAGACTCTCTGAAAGGTCCGCAACCAGCATGGGTGCCACGACACTCCTTGACCTTTTCGCGGCCCGCGTCGCCAACGACCCGGCCCTGCCGGCCGTGCTGGCCGGCGACGAGACCATCACCTACGCCGACCTCGACCGTCGTGCGAACCGTCTCGCGCACCGGCTCGTCGCGGGTGGGGCGGGCCCGGAGCGGGTCGTCGCCCTGCTGCTGCCGCGCTCGGCGGAGATCGTCGTGGCGCAGCTCGCGGTGCTCAAGGCCGGCGCGGCGTACGTGCCGGTCGACCCCGACTACCCGGCCGAGCGGATCGACGCGATGCTCGCCGACGCGCGGCCCTGCCTGGTCCTCGGCGACCCGGCCGAGGTGTCGGGCGCGACCGATGAGCCGGACACACCGCCGGACACCGGCGTCCGCCGGCCCGAGCACGCGGCCTACGTCATCTACACGTCCGGCTCGACCGGCCGGCCGAAGGGTGTCGTGGTCACCCACGCCGGGCTGGCCACGTTCGCCACGGCCGAGGTCGAGCGGTTCGACGTGCGGCCGGGCGACCGGGTGCTGCAGTTCTCCTCGCCGAGCTTCGACGCGTCGGTCCTGGAGCTGTGCATGGCGTTCGCGGGCGGCGCGGCGCTGGTCGTGCCGCCGCCCGGTCCGCTGCTGGGTGACCACCTCGGCGAGGTGCTGCGGGAGCGGCGGATCACCCACGCGCTGATCCCGCCGGTCGCGCTGGCCACCGTCAGCGACCCGGACCTGCCGGACTTCCGGCTGCTGATCGTCGGCGGGGACGCGTGCCCGCCGGAGCTGGTGCGCAAGTGGGCGCCGGGCCGGCAGATGATCAACGCCTACGGTCCCACCGAGTCCACCGTGGTCACCAGCTGGAGCGACCCGCTGACGCCGGCGGTGGCCGCGCCGCCGATCGGGCGGCCCGTTCCCGGCACCCGTGTGCACCTGCTGGACGACGACCTGCGGCCGGTGCCCGACGGCACGCCGGGCGAGCTGTACGTGTCCGGCGAAGGGCTGGCCCGCGGCTACCTGGACCGGCCGGGCCTGACCGCACAGCGGTTCCTGGCCAACCCGGCCGGGGAGCCGGGGGAGCGGATGTACCGCACGGGTGACGTCGTGCGGTGGGGGCCGGGCGGTGACCTGGAGTTCGTCGGCCGGGCCGACCACCAGGTCAAGATCCGCGGCCACCGGGTCGAGCCGGGGGAGATCGAGGCCGTCCTGGCGGCCGACCCGACGGTCGGGCAGGCGGTCGTGGTGCCGTGGGAGGACAACGAGCTCAAGCGCCTGGTCGCCTACGTCGTGCCGGCCGGTGCCGAACGGCCCTCGCCGGCCCGGTTGCGGGCCGGCGTGACGCGCACGCTGCCGGCCTACATGGTGCCCGCCGCGTTCGTCGTGCTGGACCGCTTCCCGTTGTCCCCCAACGGGAAGCTCAACCGGGACGCGTTGCCGGCGCCGGTGTACGGGAGCGTGGCGGACGCCGGCTCGATCGCGCCCCGCGACGAGCGGGAGCGGCTGCTGGCGGCGGTGTGGGCCGAGGTGCTCGGCGTCGCCGAGGTCGGGGTCACCGACGACTTCTTCGCGCTCGGCGGCGACTCGATCCTGGCCGCGCGGGCGCAGGCCCGGCTCGCGGCGCTCGGCGTGCCGCTGTCCGGCCGGGCGATCTTCGACGCCCGCACCGTCGCCACCCTGGCCGAGGCGCTCCCGGCCGGCGCGCGGCCGGCCGGCCCCATCCCGCGGGTGCCGAGAGACCGGCCCGTGCCGCTTTCGGCCGCACAGCGCCGGTTGTGGCTGGAGGAGGTCACCCGGGGCGGAGTGGCCAACAACACCGGCGCGGCCGTGCGGCTGCACGGGCCGCTCGACCAGATCGCGCTGCGGTCGGCGCTGGACCGCGTCACCGCCCGGCACGCCGCCCTGCGCACCACGTTCGGCACCGTCGACGACGAGCCGTGCCAGGTGATCCACCCGGCGGCCGAGCTGCCGCTGGCGATCGTGGCCGCCGAGCCGGACGGCCTGGACCTGGTGCTCGGCGCGGAGCTGGCCCGTCCGTTCGACCTGAGCGCCGGACCGCTGACCCGTGCCTTGCTGGTCCGGCTCGACGGCGACGACCACGTTCTCCTGCTGGCCCAGCACCACCTGGTCACCGACGGCTGGTCCGTGGCCGTCCTGGTCGACGAGCTGGCCGCCTACTACGCCGAGGCCGCCGCCGGTCTGCCCGCCGGCCTGCCCGAGCCGGCCGTCGACTACCCGGACTTCGCCGCCTGGGAGTCCGCCCGTGCCGGTGACGGTGCCCGTGACGGTGCCCGTGACGTCGACTACTGGCGCGACCAGCTCGCCGGCCTGCCCGTGCTGGACCTGCCCACCGACCGCCCGCGCCCGCATCTGAGGTCCGGTGCGGGCGCGGTGCTCCACCGCCGCCTGCCGGCCGAGCTGGTGGCCCGGCTGACCACGCTCGGCGCCGCGCACGACGCGACCCTGTTCATGACCCTCACCGCCGCCGTGCAGGTACTGCTCGCGAGCCGGGCCGCCCAGCACGACGTGGCGGTCGGCGCGGTGCGGGCCGGCCGGCCCCGCGCGGAGCTGGAGGACGTGGTCGGCTTCTTCGTCAACACCGTGGTCCTGCGGGCCCGCGTCGCGGCGGACCAGCCGTTCAGCGAGTTCCTCACCGATGTCCGGGAGACCGCGCTGGCGGCGTTCGAGCACGACGGGGTCACCTTCGACCGGGTCGTGGAAGCCCTTGCCCCGCAACGGGATCCGAGCCGCACCGCGCTGGTGCAGGCCGCCGTGGCACTGCACCAGCCGATCCTGCGCACCCGGGAGGCCGCGGGGCTGCGCCTCGCCGAGCACCAGCTGCCCCGGCCCGCGTCCCGGTTCGACGTGACCGTCGAGTTCTGGCCGGCCGAGGACGACCTGGTGCTGACCGTCGAGTACGACGCGGCCCTGTTCGACGCCGACCGGATGGCGTCGCTGGCCGCCGACCTCGACACGCTGCTGCGTGCGGTCGGCGAGCGGCCCGACAGTCCACTCGGGACACTGGTGCCGCTGGCGGGCGCCGGCGAGGGCCGTCCGGCGGCCAGGGACGAGCCGGACGAGACGCCGTACGTGCCGCCCCGCACCCCGGTCGAGGCGACCCTCGTCGCCGTGTTCGCCGAGGTGCTCGGCGCCGGGCGGGTCGGCGTGCGGGACAACTTCTTCGCCCTCGGCGGGGACTCGATCATGTCCATCCAGGTGGTCACCGCCGCGCGGGCCGCCGGGCTGGACTTCACCTCGCGGGACGTGTTCGCGCACCAGACCGTCGCCGAGCTGGCGGCCCACGTCCAGCCGGCCGGCGGCGGGCGGGTCGAGCACGGGCCGGTCGAGGGCACCGTGCCGCCGACGCCCATCCAGTGCTGGTTCCTCGACAACCACACCGTCCACCCGGAGTGGTTCCACCAGTCCTGCACCATCGACCTGGGCATGCCGGCCGACCCGGCCGCGCTCGCCACGGCGGTGCGCGCACTGACCGAGCACCACGACGCGCTGCGCATGCGCTTCGACAACGACGGCACCTGGCGGCAGGAGAACGCGCCGCCCGGTGTGGACGGCGCGGTCACCGGGCACGGCCCGCTGTTCGACGCGCGGGTCATCGGGGAGCGTGGCGTGCGGCTGCGTGCGCACCACCTCGTCGTGGACGGCGTGTCCTGGCGTGTGCTGGCCGAGGACCTGCGTACCGCCCACCGCCAGGCCGCGGCCGGCACCGAGATCGAGCTCCCGGCCCGCACCACGTCGTTCCGCGACTGGGCGAACCGGTTGGCCGGGCACGTGCACGCCGGCGGCTTCGCCACCGAGCACGACTACTGGGCCGACGTGATCCGCGAGGACGGCGCCGTGCCGGAGGACCGCGACGGCGCCAACACCACCGCGTCCGAGCGGTCGGTCACCGTCGCGCTGGACCAGGAGGCGACGGCCGCGCTGCTGCGCGACGTGCCCCGCCTGTTCCGCACCGAGGTCAACGACGTGCTGCTGACCGCGCTGTCCGCCGCGCTGTCCACGTGGACCGGCCGCGACCAGGTGCTCGTGCACCTGGAGGGCCACGGCCGCGAGGAGCTGTTCGACGGCGTGGACCTGTCCAGGACCGTCGGCTGGTTCACCACGCTCTTCCCGGTCGTGCTCACCGCGCCCGGCCCGGACTGGGCCGCCGCGCTGACCGCCACCAAGGAGCGGATGCGCGCGGTGCCCGGCCGCGGCATCGGCTACGGCGCGCTGCGCTGGCTGGGTGGCGCGGACCTGACGACCGACGCCGCCGTGAGCTTCAACTACCTCGGCCGGTTCGCCGCGGACACCGGCGAACTGGAGCTGCATGCCCACCCGGACGCGCCCCGCGCGCACCTGATCGACGTGGTCGGCCGGGTCCAGCGGGACCGGCTGCTGCTCACCTGGCACTACAGCGCGAACCGGCACGAGAAGGGCACGATCGCGCGGCTCGCGGCGGGCATGGCGGACGCCCTGCGCCGCATCGGCGCGCAGCGCGGGCGGACGGCCACCACCGGCCGCCGCCCGGCCGACTTCCCGCTCACGCGGCTCGACCAGGCCACCGTCGACCGGCTGGCGACCCGCGAGGTGGCCGACATCCTGCCGCTGACCCCGATGCAGGCGGCCATGGTGTTCCACAGCCTGTCCCAGGACGGCCGTGGCGCCTACTTCCAGCAGACCTCGTTCGTCGTCGAGGGGGTCACCGACCCGCCGCGGCTGGCCCGCGCCTGGCGGCGGGTCGTCGACCGCACCCCCGCGCTGCGGGCGGCCGTGGCGTGGGCCGACGTGCCCGAGCCGGTGCAGGTGGTGCGCGAACGCGTCGGTCTGCCCGTCCGGCTACTGGACTGGACCGACCCGGACAACGCCGGGGACAACGCCGGGGACCGTGCCGCCCGGCTCGCCGAGCTGCTGGTGCGGGACCGGGCCGAGGGCCTCGACCTGAGCCGCCCGCCGCTGATGCGTGTGACGATCGCCCGCCTGTCCGACACCGAGGTCCAGGTGCTGTGGACGTTCCACCACGTGCTGCTGGACGGCTGGAGCGCGTTCCACGTGCTGGCCGACGTCGCCGCGGCCTACGCGGGCGAGGCACTGCCCGAGCGGCCGTCGTTCGCCGGCTACCTGCGCCACCTGGCCAGCCAGGACGGCGCGGCCGCGGAACGGTACTGGCGCGGCGTGCTCGCCGACATCGAGGCACCCACCCCGCTGCCGTTCGACCGGCCAAGGTCGACGGTGTCGGAGGTCAGCACCTCCAGCCAGTTCGAGGTCGGACTGTCCGAACAGGACACCGCGAGGCTGTACGCGTTCGCGCGGGCCAACCGGCTCACCGCGGGCACCGTCGTGCAGGGCGCGTGGGCGCTGCTGCTGGCCCGCTACAGCGGTCAGCGCACCGTCTGCTTCGGCGCCACCGTCGCGGGCCGGCCCACCGACCTGCCGGGTGTGGACGCCATGGTCGGCATGTTCGTCAACACCGTGCCGGCGGTTGCCACCGTCGACGGCGCCGCGCCGGTCGCGGCGTGGCTGCGCGAGCTGCAGGACACGCAGGTCGAGGCCCGCCGCTACGAGCACTCGCCGCTGCCCAGCATCCAGTCCTGCAGCCAGGTGCCGGGTGGGGTGGACCTGTTCGACAGCGCGGTGATCTTCGAGAACTACCCGATCGCCGAGGCGAGCGGGCTGCGGCTGCGTGAGCTGGCCGCGGTCGAGACCACGACGTTCCCCCTCAACATCACGGTCTACCCGCGGGAGCGGCTGTCGCTGCTGGTGGGCTACGAGCCCGCGCTGTTCGACGCCGGCACCGTCCACACCCTCGCCGAGCACCTGACACACCTGCTCCGGGAGCTGCCCGCCGACCCGGACCGCGCCGTCTCGGCGGTCCCGGCACTCACCGCGGCCGAGCGGACCCGCGTGCTGGGGGAGTGGAACGACACGGCCGCGCCCGTGCGCGACACCACCCTGGTGGCGCTGCTGGACGAGCAGGCCGTCCGCACCCCCGACGCCGAGGCCGTGGTGTTCGAGGGACGCACGCTCAGCTACGCCGAGCTGCACGCCAACGCCAACCGCCTCGCCCGCCGGCTGCTCGCCCGCGGGGCCGGCCGCGGCCGCGTGGTCGCCGTGGCGCTGCCGCGGTCGGCCGAGCTGGTGGTCGCACTGGTCGCCGTCATGAAGGCGGGCGCCGCCTACCTGCCGATCGACCCGGACCTGCCGCGGGAGCGCGTGGACTTCCTGGTGGCCGACGCGGACGCGGCCGTGGTGATCGACGACCCCGCCGACGTGCTTGCACCCGGGGACGACGCCCCGCTCGACGTCACGATCACCCCCGCCGACGCCGCGTACGTGATCTACACGTCCGGGTCCACCGGCAAGCCCAAGGGCGTCGTGGTGCCGCACCGGGGCGTGGTGAACCGCCTGCTGTGGGGGCAACACCGGTTCGGGCTGACGCCCGAGGACCGGGTGCTGCAGAAGACCCCCGCGAGCTTCGACGTGTCGGTGTGGGAGTTCTTCTGGCCGCTGGTCACCGGCGCCACGCTCGTGGTCGCACGGCCGGGTGGCCACCGCGACCCGGTGTACCTGGCCGAGCTGATCGCCGCCGAGCGGGTCACGACCGTCCACTTCGTACCGTCGATGCTGGGTGCGTTCCTCGTGCACGCGGACCTGAGCCGCTGCACCGGGGTGCGGCGGGTGCTGTGCAGCGGTGAGGCGTTGCCGGCCGGCCTGGCCGCCGAGTGCCAGGACGCGCTCGACGCCGAGCTGCACAACCTCTACGGCCCCACCGAGGCCTCGATCGAGGTCACCCACTGGCGGTGCGCCCCGGGTGAGCTGACCGTCCCCATCGGGCGTCCGGTGTGGAACACCCGCACGTACATCCTGGACGCGGACCTGACCCCGCTCCCACCCGGCGCGCCGGGCGAGCTGTACCTGGGCGGGGTCCAGGTGGTCCGGGGGTACCTGAACCGGCCGGGGCTGACCGCGCAACGGTTCGTCGCGGATCCGTTCGTGGCATCGAGCGGACCCTCGGTCGGCGCGCGGATGTACCGCACCGGCGACCTGGCGCGGTGGACCGCCGACGGCGCGGTCGAGTACCTCGGCCGGGTCGACGACCAGGTCAAGATCCGCGGCTTCCGCATCGAGCCCGGCGAGGTGCGGGCCGTGCTGGTCGAGCAGTCGGACGTCACCGAGGCCGCCGTGATCGCCCGCGACGGCAAGCTGGTCGCCTACGTCACGCCGGCCACGGCGGACCTGACCGGGCTGCGGTCCGCGGTGGCCGCGACGCTGCCCGAGCACATGGTCCCGTCGGTGATCGTCCCGCTCGCCGAACTGCCGCTCACCGCCAGCGGCAAGCTGGACCGGCGCGCGCTGCCCGAGCCCGGCTATGCCGCGCCCACCGCCGCCTACGTCGCCCCCGGCACGGCGAGCGAGCAGGTCATCGCGGACATCTGGGCCGAGGTGCTCGACCTGCAACGGGTCGGGGTCGGCGACAGCTTCTTCATGCTCGGCGGCGACTCGCTGCTGAGCCTGCGGGTCGCCGCCCGCGTCAACGCCGCGTTCTCGCTCGACCTGACCCCACGCGACGTGCTCGCCGCCCGCACGGTCCGCGCGCTCGCCGACCTCGTCGAGGAACGCGTGCTGGACCAGTTCGAAGCCCTCGCCGGCGGCACCGACCGCGCAACCCGCTCGTGACCGGAGGAATGACCCCCCGATGACCTCGTCCAGGCAAAGCCGCATCGACGCACTGCCCGAGCACCTTCGTGCCCAGCTGGCTCGGCGCCTGTCCGGCGGTGTGGCTCCCGCGCGGGCGGCCGCCGTCACTCCCGCGGACCGCGGTCGCCCGCTCCCGCTTTCCTCGGCGCAGCAACGGTTGTGGTTCGCGAGCGAGTTCACCCCCGGCGGCACCGACTACAACAGCGGCGTCGCCCTGCGGCTGACCGGCGAGCTGCGGGTGCCGGCGCTGCGGGCGGCGGTGGCGGGCCTGGCACAGCGGCACGAGTCGCTCCGGACCACCTTCGACAAGGCCGACGGCCGGCCGGTGCAGGTCGTGCACCCGGCCGGCGACACCGAACTGTCCATCGTGGACTGTCCGGCCGGCGAGCTGGACACCCTGCTGGACACGGAGTTCTCCCGGCCGTTCGACCTGCGCACCGGCCCGCTGCTGCGGGCCATGCTGGTCCGTCTCGGCCCGGCCGAGCACGTGCTGCTGCTCACCGCGCACCACATCGTCGTCGACGGCTGGTCCCTGCGGGTCCTCTTCGCCGAGCTGGCCGCCGAGTACGCCGGGTCGG
>NZ_DASQCC010000119.1:0-98728 GCF_035634895.1 Actinophytocola sp.
GCCGTGCGTGAGGACCGGCCGCCCGTTCCCGGCCGCCAGCGCGACCCCGGGTGCGGCGACCCCGGCGGCGAGCACCCCCGCGCCGACCGCACTCGCCCGCAACATCGTCCGCCTGCTGACCCGATCGTTCGTCATGGGCGCTTTCTAATCGCCCATCACGAACGGCGCGTCAACCGGAGGTGAACGAACAGGCCGTCCGGGTCCGGTAACGGTTGGGTCACGCACCCATCCGGCGCCGGGAAGGTCCCCGAACCAGCCGTAGAGCCAACCGACCGGACGGGGTCCCTTTCCTCCCCTCAGGGACCCCGTCCACCCTTCCGTCCACCCTTCCGTCCACTTCGGACACACGGCGGCGGCGCCCACGGCCGCGCGATAGCGTGGCGTGGTGAGCGAGGACACCTGGGCCGGCCTGGCCGGCCCGTTCGTCGACGAGGCCTATGCCACGGTGAAGGGGTACGTGCGCACCTACGTGCTGCACCAGCACCTCCTCGAGCACCTGCCGCCACCACCGGCGACCGTCCTCGACGTCGGCGGCGGCGCGGGGCACCAGTCGTTTCCACTGGCGGATGCCGGCTACGACGTGACCCTGCTCGACTCCTCGCCGGCGATGCTGGACAGGGCCCGGCAACGGCTCGAACGGCTCCCCGCCGAGGCCAGGCGACGAGTGTCCTTCGTCCAGGCCGACGGTGAGCACGCCGTCGAGGCCCTCGACGGCCGGCACTTCGACGCCGTGCTGTGCCATGGCGTGCTCGGCTACCTGGCGCGGCCCGACGCGATGGTCGACCAGCTCTGCCGCTGCGTCGCCCCCGGTGGTCTCGTCTCGATCATGACGGGCAACGCCGACGCCGCGGCGGTACGCCCGGCCATGGAACGCCGCTGGGACGACGCCCTCGCCTCGTTCGACGCGCGGACGGAGATCGGCGTGCTGGGCGTGCCTGGCCGCGCCGACACTGTCGACGAGCTGAGTGACCTCGTCCGGGACGGCGGTGTGGAGCCGCTGCGCTGGTACGGCGTGTGGCTCTTCGTCGACTGGCTCGAGTTCGGCGGCACCGACCTGGACCCGGCCGACTCGGCACAGGTGGCCGCGGTCGAGCTGGCGGCCAGCCGGCGCGACCCGTACCGGCGGCTCAGCCGCGTCTTCCATCTCGTGGGACGCAGGGCCCCCGCCTCCCGGTGAGGAGGCGGGGGCCGCCCGGCGTCAGTTCGCCGGCACTCGCCTCAGGTCCCGGTCGCTCTCCTGGACGTCCAGCACCCTGGTGGCCGCGACCTGTGGCGCCACCGTGGTCTCCGCCAGCGCCGTCGCGCCCGGCGCCAGGGACACCGGCAGGCCGAGCCGGCTGTGGCCCAGGTCCAGCCGGACGGTCGCGCCCGTGCTGGTCGGCACCGTGGACTGCTGGTCGGACACCGTCAGCACGAGCCCGAGCACGCGGCCGGCCGGCAGCACCTTGTCGTGGGCCATCAGGTCGAAGTTCACCGTGTACCAGCGGTCCGGCTGCAACAGGCTCGGGTTCGACAGCGAGTCGCGGTGGGCCGCGTCCACCCAGCCCCGGGTCAGGACGGCCGCGTCGGACGTCACCACGTCCTTGACCGAGTCCCGGTAGCAGGAGTCGTCCGCCGCGGTGGACGCGCCGTAGCAGGACTCGGTGGACAGGGTGCGAATTCCCTCCTGGGCGCCCTGGTAGTTGACGCGGGTCGCCGTGCCGTAGTCGACGAGCCGCGCCGACAGTTCCGTGTTCGGCCTGTCGACCTTGACGCGCAGGGAGATCGTGGTCGTGCCGCTGATCCGTAGGTCCCTCGGCAGCGGCGCGGACAGGAAGACCGCCCGGCCGGCCACCGCGGTGTTGGGGTTCGCTATCGCGTCCCGCTCGCGGAGGTTCGGGTTGTCCACCACGGTCTGCGTGCCGGTCGTGTGGGTCAGGCCCAGCGTGCCGGCGGTGCCGTTGCCCGCGCCCAGCGAGACCGGCAGGGTGAAGGCGCCGCGCGCCGGCCAGGTCGACTCGTTCACCCAGCCGTCCGGGTTGCGCTCGATAGTGGCCATGGGCTCACGCATGACGCCGTTCGGCAGGCCCTGCAGCCAGTAGTCG
Organism: Actinophytocola sp.; assembly: GCF_035634895.1. Classification (GTDB taxonomy): domain Bacteria; phylum Actinomycetota; class Actinomycetes; order Mycobacteriales; family Pseudonocardiaceae; genus Actinophytocola. The sequence continues at coordinate 2,085 of NZ_DASQCC010000119.1, forward strand.
AACCAGCGGTGCAGGGTCTCCACCCACTCGGGGCGCCGGAAGTCGAAGGGGTCGACGTGCCCCTCCTGGCTCAGCCAGATCTTGCGCGGGACGTGGTTGCGTGCCAGGGCCGCCCACCACTGCGCGAAGTGCTTCGGCTCCACGTTCTGGTCGTTGATGCCGTGCACGACGAACACGCTGGCCTTGACCTTGCGGGCGTCCGGCACGAAGTTCCGCTCCGCCCAGAACGCGTTGAAGCTGCCGTTGACGTTGTCCTCGCCGGCGAGCAGCGCGTCCCGCACCGGCTGGCACACCTCGTCGGGCCGGCCGTTGACGAAGCCGGACAGCCAGTCCGCGCCGCCGTTGACCGTGTAGAGGGCGCCGTTGTCCCGGTAGTAGTCGTACCAGCTGGAGATGGCCGAGATCGGGACGATCGTCTTCAGGCCCTCGACACCGGTGGCCGCGACGCCGTTGGCGACCGAGCCGTCCCACGACTTGCCGATCATGCCCACCTTGCCGCTGGTCCAGGTGGCGCGGGCCGGGGTGCCGTCGGCGTAGGTGGCCCTGGCGCGCCCGTTCAGCCAGTCGATCGCGGCCTTCACGCCCTCGATCTCCTCGCGGCCGCCGACGTCGCCGCAACCGGTGGACCGGCTGGTGCCGTTGAAGTCGACCGCGGCGAACGCGTACCCGCGCGGCACGAAGTAGTTGTCGTAGAAGAGCGGGAACTTGGTCACCGTGCCGTCGGCGGCGTACTGCTTCACCTCGCTCTCGTTGCCCCGGCCGCAGCACTGGTAGTACGGCGAGGCGTCCATGATGACCGGCACCTTGCCGGCCGCGGCCTCCCTCGGCCGCACGAGGTCGACGGCCACCTTGTCGGGCACGCCGTCGCCGTCGTTGTCGAGCCGGGTGGTGACCCAGACGCTCTCCCGGATGGCGTTGGCGTAGTCGTAGACGGGCACCGTCTCCGTGCCGTGGACGTGTGGCGGGCGGGGCGCGGCGGTCGCGGTCGCCGGAGAGACGACCAACCCGGCCAGGGCGGTCGCCGCCACGACCAGCACGGCCCGGCGCAGGGGGGAAAAGGCCATGTCGGCAACCTACCGGCGGGCCTGGGCCGGCGGTAGGTTCCCGTTTGCCAGCTGGCCGGACGGCCACTCGGCGCAACGCGCGAGTACCGAACGGCCGAACAGATCCTTTTCCACTAACGGCCCAGAAAGCCGCCGAACAGTCCGTTGACGTGGGCAAACGCTTGCGGTACGTTGTCAAAGCGGCAAACTTTGGACAGTCGACCAGCTGAAAAGTTGCCGCAAAAGTCGGGGATTAAATTAGTGGCGATCGATTGCGCCCAGAATATCCACTCAATTCATTACCTGGGGGAACAGGAATGAACATATCCAAACTCAGAACCATGGCCGCAATAGCGGCGGCCACGGCGACGGCACTGGTTCTCAACACCAGTTCGGCCACCGCGACACCCGACCGGGACGACCCGGGGATCCTGTCCAGCGACGGACTGATCCTCACCGGCGACTGGAACGGCGACGGCATCGACACCCCCGGCTTCTTCTTCGGCGGTTTCTGGTACCTGCACGACTCCAACACCTCCGGCGGCCCGGAAATCGCCTTCCAGTACGGGGACGACAGCGAGGAGGGCTTCCCCGTGGTCGGCGACTGGGACGGCGACGGCTTCGACACCGTCGGCCTCGTCCGCGGCGACACCTGGCTGCTGTCGAACTTCCTCGGCAACGGCTTCGCGGACGTGGTCTACAAGTACGGCGACCCCAACGAGACGGGCTTCCCGGTGGCCGGCGACTGGAACGAGGACGGCATCGACACGCCGGGCCTGGTCCGGGACAACCGGTGGCTGCTGCGGAACGCCAACAGCGGTGGTAGGGCGGACATCGACTTCACCTACGGCAGCCAGAACGAGACCGGCAGCCCGCTCGTGGGCGACTGGAACGGCAACGGCACGGACTCACCGGGCCTGGTCCGCGACGGCGTCTGGTTGCTGCGCAACTCCAACACCAGCGGTCCCGCGAACCTGACCTTCGCCTACGGCAACCCGGTGCCGCTGCACTGGCCGACCGCGGGCGACTGGGACGGCAACGGAACCGGCACCCCGGGTGTGGTCGATCTCAACCAGAGCCCGTTCGTCTGGCATCTGCGCAACACGAACGACTCGGGAATCGCCGACGTCACCTTCAACTACTTCTGATGGGCTGACGCCACAACGATCCGCACACCGCACCTCCCGGGGTCTTCGCTGATCCGGGAGGTGCTCCCGCGCGGCGTCGCGCGGTGCCCGACAAATTCATCACTGGGGGCTCGACGAAAATGAGCAAGATCAGAACCGTGGCCATCGGCGCGGTGGTGTCCACGGCCACGGTGCTGCTTCTCGACACCACCACCGCCACCGCCACGCCGGACCGCGACGACCCGGGCATCATGTCCAGCAACGGGGTCACGCTCGCCGGCGACTGGAACGGGGACGGCATCGACACGGCCGGCTACTACGGCAAAGCCGTCTGGCACCTGCGGAACTCGAACACCACCGGCGGTACGAACATCGAGTTCCAGTACGGGGATCCCGGCGAGGCGGGCTTCCCGGTGGTCGGCGACTGGGACGGGGACGGCATCGACACCGTCGGGCTCGTCCGCGGCGACACCTGGTACCTGTCGAACTTCCTCGGCAGTGGCTTCGCCGACGTGGTCCTCAGGTTCGGCGACCCCGGCGAGACGGGCTTCCCCGTGGTCGGCGACTGGAACGAGGACGGCATCGACACACCGGGCCTCGTCCGGGACAACCACTGGTTCCTACGCGACACCAACTCCACCGGTGGGGCGAACGTCGACTTCACCTACGGCAGCCAGAACGAGACCGGCATTCCGCTGGCGGGTGACTGGAACGGCAACGGCACGGACTCACCCGGCCTGGTCCGCGACGGCACGTGGTTCCTGCGGAACGCCAACTCCAGCGGTCCCGCGAACGTCTCCTTCACCTACGGAGACCCGTGGCCCCAGCACTGGCCGGTCACCGGCGACTGGGACGGTGACGAGACCAACACCCCGGGTGTGGTCGATTTCAACCAGGGTCCGATCCTGTGGTGCCTACGCAATTCGAACACCACGGGAATCGCCGACTTCTGCTTCGGTTACGCCGTATGAACCGACGCCATAGGAAACGGGCGCGGCCCGGACCTTTCCGGTCCGGGCCGCGCTCTTTCCCATGACCACCTCGGGTTGGCCGCCAGTTGGCGGAATCTTCTGTGCCTGAACGGTCGAACGATCCACCAGCTGAAACTTCGTCTGGTACTTCGTTGACGGCACACACGACTTCCGGGTAACTTGGTTTTTGCGACACTTTGGACGGTCAACTGGGGGGCGCTAGCCAGTTGGAAGTCGTTCGCGAACGTCGGGGGTTTAGCGCTGTTTTCGCGCAAGAGAACATCTGGAACCTTAAAAATCGCATGGGGGCAAGAAACCAATGAAGCTAGCTAGACTGGGTGCTGTGGCAATCGGGGCGACTGCCGCTGTACTGCTTTTCGGCACTGCGCAGGCAACCGCGGCACCCGACCGGAAGGACGTGGGGATCCAGTCGTTCAGCAACGGCGTCGCGCTCTCCGGGGACTGGAACGGGGACGGCATCGACACCCCGGGCCTGTTCGACTTCAGCACGGGCGTGTGGCTCCTGCGGAACTCGAACGACTCCGGTGACCCGCAGATCGTGTTCCAGTACGGCGACGAGGGGGAGTTCGGCTTCCCGGTGGTCGGCGACTGGAACGGGGACGGCATCGACACCGTCGGCCTCGTCCGCGGTGGTGACTGGTTCCTGCGCAACTCCAACACCACCGGTGGGGCGAACGTGAGCTTCACCTACGGCGACCCGAACGAGTCGGGTTTCCCGGTGGTGGGCGACTGGGACAACAACAACACGGACACCCCCGGGCTCATCCGTGACAACCAGTGGCTCCTGCGGAACTCCAACACCACCGGTGGGGCGAACGTGAGCTTCACCTACGGCGACCAGGGCGAGATCGGTTTCCCCGTGGTGGGTGACTGGAACGGCGACGGCAGCGACACCCCGGGCCTGGTCCGCAACGGCACCTGGCTGCTCCGCAACTCGAACTCCGCGGGTGGGGCGGACATCGGCCTCAGCTACGGCGACCCGATTCCGGTGCACTGGCCCGTCACGGGCGACTGGGACGGCAACAACACCGACACCCCGGGTGTGGTCGACTTCAACACCGACCCCGAGCACATCCTGTGGTTCCTGCGGAACTCGAACACGACGGGCAACGCGGACGTCACCTTCACGTACTTCTGATGGGCTGACGGTCCTACCGGTTCGAGAAACGGGCGCCGCCCGGGCCTTACAGGTCCGGGCGGCGCTTTGTCGTACCCGCTCAGCGGACCGTGTAGACCCCGGTCGTCTCCGCGTGATAGCCCTTCGCGCCGACCGCCAGCGCCAGCGGGCTGCGGAAGTCCTCGCCGGCGGACAGCGCCGACAGCACGTGCGCGAAGTCGTACCGCGGCGTCCAGCCGAGCGCCTCCCGCGCCCGGTCGTTCACGTAGACCCGGTCGATCTCGTCGAACATGCGCCAGCCGCGCCGCGCGTACTCCCCCGGCTGCGCGGGAAAGAGCCTGGCCACCACGTCCGCCGCCGACCCGTGCAACTCGGCCAGGTCGCTACGCGTGAACGGGGTCGTCGCGCTCACGATGAACCGGTCGAAGCCGATCTCCGGCGCCTTCGCCATCGCCAGCAGGTGCGCGTCGACCACGTCCTGGAGGTCCACCCGCCGGTACAGGTACTCGTTGGCCTTGAGGTTGGCGTCCGCGTAGGCGGTGCGGACCTCGTCGCGGTCGTCCGGCTCGGCGAAGAACCGGGACGTCCGCAGGACCACCACCGGCAGGCCGTGGTCGCGGTGCACGAGCTCGCACAGGTTCTCCGCGGCCGTCTTCGTGACGCCGTAGATGTTGCGCGGCACCGGCACGACGTCCTCGGTGACCCAGGTCGCGGCGGCGCCGCCGGACGTCAGTGCCCGGCCGAACGCGCTGGTGGTGCTGGTGAACACGAACCTCTCGACGCCGGCCGCCACCGACTCCGTCAGCAGCGTCAGCGTGCCGGTGATGTTGGTGTCGACGAACTCCTGCCGCTCGTGCGAGCCGACGTGCGGCTTGTGCAGGGTCGCCGGATGCAGCACCGCCGTGACCCCCCGCAGGCACGACCGCACCACGTCCCGGTCGCCGATCGACCCGACCACCGTGGTGAACGGCGAGTCCAGCACGTCGAGCCCGACCACGTCGTGGCCGAGGTCCGACAGCACCCGCACCAGCGCCTCACCGAGGTGTCCGGCGCTTCCCGTGACAAGAATCCGGTCCATGCCACCACAGTAGGTAACGGCGCCAGCCGGTTTTGTTGACCACTCACAGCCAGCGGGGGTTGACTGCAGGTGACACCGGAACTCGGCATCACGAGGAGGTCATGGTGCGGTTCAAGGGTTTCCTGCTGGCCCTGGTGCTGGTCTTCAGCACGCTGCTCACCGTCCCGGCCGCGGCGGTTCGCACCGCCGCGTGGGTGGTCTCGACCACTCGGCTCGACGACCGGTTGGTCGAGCTGGTCGTCCGTTCCCCCGCCGTCGGCCACGACGTCGGCGTGCGCCTGCTGCTGCCACCCGACTACGACCGTCACCCGGGCCGGCGGTGGCCGACGCTCTACCTGCTCCACGGTTGCTGCGACGGCGACACCGGCTTCCGCAGCTGGACCGACAAGACCGACGTCGAGGAGCTGTCCGCCCACACGAACGTCCTGATCGTGATGCCGGAAGGAGGTCCTGGCGGCTTCTACTCGGACTGGCTCTCCGGCCCGCGATGGGAGACGTTCCACCTCACGGAGCTGCGCCGGATCGTCGAGCACGAGTACCGGTCCGGGCCCCGGCGCGCGGTCGCGGGCCTGTCGATGGGCGGGTTCGGCGCCCTGTCCTACGCCGGCCGGCATCCCGGGTTCTTCCGCGCCGTCGCGTCGTTCAGCGGCGTCGCACACCCGACCTACCAGGGGGCGAGGAGCACCCGGCTGGTGCTCGACATCGTCCGCGGCACCGGCGCCGACCCGCTCGGGCTCTGGGGCGACCCGGTCGCGAACGCGGACGTCTGGGCCGCACACAACCCGTTCGACCTGGCACGACGGCTACGCGGGACGAAGGTGTTCATCTCGGCCGGCAACGGAGAGGCCGGGCCGTTCGACGCGCCGGGCTCCGGCGTCGACGGCCTGGAGCAGCTGCTCGGTGAGCAGTCGGTCGCGGTGGCGGACCAGCTGCGGCGGTACGGCATACCTGTGCGCACCGACTTCTACGGTCCCGGTCATCACGCGTGGCCCTACTGGGAGCGAGAGCTGCACCGGTCCTTCCCGATGCTGGTGTGGGCGGTGGCACACTGAGATCCCCGGATCGCGCTGCGTGACCTTGGTTACGGCTAGGCCGATCGCGCTCCCTTACCGCAGGGCCGATCGGCCTAGATGCCTTACGCCACAAGCGCTGTCAGACTTCCTCGAGCGCGTTCCGTAGCGCCTTCAACGCGTAGTACACGCGGGACTTGACCGTCCCCTGCGGCACGCCGAGCACCCTCGCCGCCTCCTCGATCGTGCGGTCGCGGAGGTAGGTCTCGGCGAGCGCCTCGCGATGTTTGGGGCTCAACGCCTGTAGCGCGTCGGCGATCACCATGGCGGACAAGGAGTTCTCCGAATCGTCGGGGATGGTCATCGTCTCGAGCGGCGCGGCGTCGACCTCGTGCGGGCGCACCTTCGAGCTGCGCCTTCCATCGATGACCAGGTTGCGCGCGACCGTGTACAGCCACGCGCGTACGCCGATTGACTCGCGGTCGAGTCGATCCGCGTTGCGCCATGCGCGGACCAGGGTCTCCTGCACCACATCTTCAGCCCATTGCCGATCGTTGCCGGTCAGGTACAGCACGTGACCGAACAACGCTCCGCCGAACTCCCGGTAGAGAGCCCTGATGAGCGCCTCATGTCTGTCCGAGACGTCGTCCGCGCCGGCTGCTTCCAATCTTGGACGCCGGCTCACGGGGACACATCTTTGCCCTATCGGGCGGTCGAAGTCGAGTGACCCAGGTCACAGTTGTTTCCTAGCCGTGATTGAACCGTGATTTCTCGTTGTCCGTACTTGCTGGTGACCACACGTGCTGGTGTCCGAGGAAATCCTTGCGAAGAAAGGAAACTCATGAGCACCCGACGCGACCGAAGAGCGATGGTCGCGGTGATCGTCCCTCTCGATCGCCGCAACACCGCAGGCGACGTCTAGTCCGATATGGAGGGAGAACGCCTCGGTCGTGTCGTGGCGGTGGCACCGTTGGCGCTGCTCACCCCGGTTGCCTGCGCGGCCTCGGAGTGTGCACACCTCGGCGCCCGGCCTCCCGCCGTCCCCCGGCAGCGCATCCCCCGCCGTGCAGCCGGGATGACGGCGAGGAGGCCCCCACCACCACCGACGAGACGATCCAGGGCGGCGACCCGGGTACTGGGCGGTACCGGAACGCCAGCAGTCCAGACGACACGCGAGCGAACTGCGGGTCCGCGTGTCCGTTCCCTCCGACCAACGCCGTGATCGACCACACCAGCCCGGCGGTTCCCGGGCCGGCCACCGCGAACGCGCCACCGAGACCGGCGCACGCGGACCGATCACGGTGACCGCACTGGGGACCGGCGACCTCGAAAACCCGAGGTAACGCCCGCCGCGACGCGCCACCTCCGCGCGCGGTGCGGGTCCCGCAACACGAAACGAGGCAACCAAACGATGGCTCGACACAATAACCCGCGGTACAACCGGAAACGCCTGGTCGTAGCGGGTATCGCGGCCGTGACGACGATCGGCGTCGCGGTTGGCATCGGCATCTACGGCAGTGCGTTCGCCGACCAACCGGACCCCAGAGCGGCAAGCGAGCAGTGTCTGCCGACGGACAGTGCGCCCCCGCCCACGTCGTCGGAGTCCTCGGAGACGTCCCCGCCGGACGAGACCGAACCGACCGACACGAGCACCGGCACGGCGACCGACCAGCCGACCGAGCAGCCGACCGACACCGGGACCTCGATCCCGGACTCGACGGAGACCAAGAAGGGTTGGCTTGCCGGCGGCAAGTTGCTGACCTTCCACCCCCCGAACGGCTCCAGCGCCCCGGGCGAGGACGCCGGTGACAACGCCGGTGACAACGGCGCAGGTGACAACGGCGCAGGTGACAACGGCGACAACGCGGGTGACGGCGACAACGGCGGTCAGCAGGGCGGTGGAAACGGCGGCGGAAACGGCGGTGACTACGGCGGGCCGAAGCCGCCGGAGCAGGCACCGGAGCCACCGGACGGCGGCATGGACCAGTTCCCTGGTGGGGACCAGTGCCAGGACGTCCTCGGCCCGAACCCGGGCGACTTCGTCGCCATCGACGACGTCCCGCCGAACAACCTCGCGGACTCCCCGCAGGCCAGGGACACCGGCTCGACCGGCACGTTCGAGTCCCAGTGCGGCACCAACGAGAACGGGCACAGCAACTCGGCGAACTTCATCGTCGCGCCCGGCAACGAGAACGGTGCCCAGCACACGCACGACTACGTCGGCAACGAGGACACCGACGGCTTCACCGACAACGACAGCCTCGCGGCGGCGGGCACGACCTGCACCAACGGCGACCAGTCGACCTACTACTGGCCGATCGTCCGCCTGCGCAACGAGGGCTCGAAGGCCGTCGACCCGCTGAACGCGCACAACGTCGGCGACCCGGTCCGGCCGGTGTCGGCGCAGCTGCAGTTCCGCGGCAACGCGGTCGACAAGGTCGAGGCGCTGCCGGAGTTCATCCGGATCATCACCGGTGACGCGAAGGCGTCGACCAACGGCGGCGCCAACGCCAACGCCAAGTGGACCTGCACCGGGTTCGAGGACCGGATCACGACGAAGTACCCTCTCTGCCCGCAGGGCAGCAACCTGGTGCGGATCTCGGACTTCCCGGGCTGCTGGGACGGCAAGAACACCGACAGCGCCAACCACCGCACGCACGTCGCGTTCGCCGACGCGCAGGGCGCCTGCCCGGCCGGCTTCGAGGCGGTCCCGCAGTTGCGGATCACGCTGACCTACGAGCTGCCCCAGGGTGTCCTGTTCGCGCTGGACGCCTTCCCCGACGAGAAACACAACCCGGTCACCGACCACGCCGACTTCGTGAACGTCATGTCAGAGGAGCTGATGACCCAGGCCGTCGACTGCATCAACAACGGACAGACATGCAAGTAGGGCCGGCCGACCGCTGGCGAGATTGATGTGAACCGCGTGCACGAGCTGTCCGTGATGTAGGCGCAGCTCGTGCACGCGCCCACCGAAGTTTTCGACATCCAGGTGAAGCGTGCTGGTCTCGACGGGCTGGTCGCCGACGCGCCGCTTCCGCTCTCGGTGACAGTTCCCCGAGCAACACACGAAACGAGGCAACCACAAGATGGCAAGACACAAGAATCCGCAGTACAACCGGAAACGCCTGGTGGTGGCGGGTATAGCGGCCGTGACGACGCTCGGTGTCGCCGTCGGCATCGGCATCTACGGCAACGCCTTCGCCGCCGACCAGAACGCCCAGAACGCCGCGAGTCAGGAGTGTCTGCCGACTCCGCCGTCCAGCAGTGCGCCGCCGGCGGCGACCACGACGACGACGGAAACGAGCGCCTCGGACACGGCTACCCAGCAGCCGACCGACACCGGCACCGCCTCCGACACGACCTCCGAGTCCACCACCTCGGGCACCGCGACCGACCAGCCGACCGACACCGGCACCTCGATCCCGGACGAGACGACCGAGACGACGACCACCACCACGAAGAAGAAGGGCTGGCTGGCCGGCGACAAGATGCTGTCGCTGAACGGTCACCCGCGTGGCGGTCAGGGTGGCGGCCGTGGCGGCAACCAGACCAACCCGAACGACCAGGGTGGCCCCGTGCCGTCCGAGACGGCGCCCTCGGTGCCGGCCGGCGCCGCGATGCAGAGCTTCCCGGGTGGCCAGGCGTGCCAGGACCAGTTCGGCCCGGTCGCGTCGGACTTCGTGGACATCCGCAAGGTCCGCCCGTCCAACGTCGGGCAGAACCAGAGCACCCAGCGCGGCCGCGGCGCCTCGACCGGCACGTTCAACGTGAGCTGCGGCACCAACAAGAACGGCCACAACAACTCGGCGAACATGATCGCCGCGCCGGGCAACGTGAACGGCGCCCAGCACACGCACGACTACGTCGGCAACCTGACCACGGACGGCTTCTCGACCAACGAGAGCCTCGCCGCGGGTGGCACCACCTGCAGGAACGGTGACAAGTCGGCGTACTTCTGGCCGATCATCCGGATCCGCAACAAGGGCTCCAAGGCGGTCGACCCGCTGAACGCCCACAACTTCGGCGACCCGATCCTGCCGGCCTCGGCGAAGATCGAGTTCCGTGGCAACGCCAAGGGCCCGGTCGCGGCGATGCCGGAGTTCCTCCGGATCCTCACCGGTAACGCCAAGTCGGTCACCCAGGCCGGCGCCAACCAGAACGCGAAGTGGACCTGCACCGGGTTCGAGAACCGGATCACCGCGAAGTACCCGCTGTGCCCGCGCGGCAGCCAGACGGTCCGGATCGCGGACTTCCCCGGCTGTAACGACGGGAACACCGACAGTGCCAACCACCGCACGCACATCGCGTTCGCGGACGCGGCCGGCAACTGCCCGGCGGGCTTCAAGGCCGTTCCTCAGCTGAGGATCACCTTGAAGTACAACCTCCCACGCGGCAAGCTGTTCGCGCTGGACGCTTTCCCCGACGAGAAGCACAGCCCGATCACCGACCACAACGACTTCGTGAACGTGATGGATGCGAACCTGATGAACCAGGTCGTCCGATGCATCAACACCGGACGGCGATGCTAGAAATCGCGGCTGCGAGCCACGATGACGGCGTACGCGAGCTGTCGATCCTGTCGGCAAGACTCGCGTACGCCCTCATGTGCCTGACCCTGACGTGGGGCGTGCTGGTTTCGACGGGCTGGTTCGACCGGCTCACGGGCCGGCACGCCCTGCGTGCGTCCCACCAGGTCTTCGCGACGATCACACTGGCGTTCGCGTTCGTCCACGGGGTCGGGTTCCTTGTGATGGACAACGGCCTCCCCCTCGGCCGGATCATCATCCCGTTCACCGGCCCGCTCCGGGACACGTTCGGGACGCTGGCGTTCGAGGGCATGCTGGCCGCGTCGATCGCGGTGGGACTGAAACGATGGACGACCTACTGGCGCTGGCTGTGGATCCACCGGCTGGCGTACCCGGCCTTCGCGTTGGGCGTGCTGCACGCCTTCTTCCAGGCGCTGGCCCGGGGCACCCTCTCGACGGTGGCCCTCGGTGGGCTTACGCTGCTGATTCCCGCCGTGCTGGTGATCGCGCTGCGGCTCGTGCCGCCGAAGGCGCTCGAGGCAGCAGGACTGGCGGAAGGAGGGCCGTGAGCGGAGTTGGCGGAGCTTGCGTAGCGAACCCACGGCGCCACGCAGCGGGTGAGGTGGCGCCATGAGCGGAGCTTGCGGAGCGAACCATGAACACCCACGACGCCACCGATCCCGCGGAGGGCGCCGGAGGAGCGGAGCCTGCGAAGCGTTCCGACGCCACGCAGCGGGTGAGGCGGCGGCATGAGTAGGTATCGGGTGAGCGTGGACAATGACCGCTGCCGCAGGTATGGCATCTGTGCCGCCGAGGCCGGACAGCTGTTCCGGCTGACCCCGAACGGCAACCTGCGCTACCTGCGCGCGGTGCCGTCGGAGGCGTTGCCGGCCGCGAAGGCGGCGGTGCGCAGCTGCCCGACGCTCGCGATCGAGTTGGAGGAGAGGTAAGACCAATGGCGGAACGCATCGTCGTCGCCGGCGCCGGCCCGGCCGGCCTGCGGGCGGCGGAACGGCTGCGGGAACGGGGGTTCGGCGGCGAGCTCATCGTCGTCGGCGAGGAACCGTACCGGCCTTACCACCGGCCCGGGCTGATCAAGCCGCTGCTGGCCGGCAAGATGCGGCCACGCGACCTCCGGCTGCCCGTGCTCGAGGAGCTGGACGCGACCTGGCGGTACAACACCCGCGCGTCGCACCTCGAGCCCGACGAGCACCTGCTGCACCTGCCGGGCGGTGAGGAGATCCGCTACGACGGCCTCGTCATCGCGACCGGCGCGCAGGCCCGCCACCTTCCCGGCGCTCCCCGGCACGACCCGCGCGTACACGTGATGCGGACGATCGCCGACGCGGTGGCCGTGCAGAAGAACCTGTCCCGCACCCGGCACCCCGTGGTGATCCTGGGTGGCGGCTTCGTGGCGTGCGAGCTGGCGTCGGCCGCCCGCGCCATGGGCCGGGACGTGACGATGATCGTGCGCGGCCCGTCCCTGCTGCGGCACGTGCCCGGGGAGGACTTCAGCCGGACGATCAGCGCGCTGCACGAGGCCAACGGCGTGCAGGTGCTGACGAAGGCGTGGGTGCACCACTGGGTCCCCCAGCCCGACGGCATCGCGATGCACCTGAACACCGGCCAGGTGGTCTTCGCCGGCTGTGTGGTGCTGGCGGTGGGCAGCGTGCCGGCGGTGAGCTGGCTGCGCGGCTCTGGCCTGATCCTGGACGACGGCATCATGTGCGGGCCGACGTGCCACGCCATCGGCGCGACGGACGTCGTGGTCGCCGGCGACGCGGCCCGCTGGCCGAACCTGCGCTTCGACACCGCGCCCCGGCGCGTCGAACACTGGCTGAACGCGGTGGAGATGGGCCGCGCCGCGGCCGAGAACCTGCTCGCGGGCCAACAGGACGCGAAGCCGTACACGCCGCTGCCCCGCTTCTGGACCGACCAGCACGGAATGCGCATCCAGGGCGCCGGCACACCCGCCCTCGGCAAGGACACGGTCCTGCTGACCGGCCCGGTCGAGGTGGGACGCCGGGTGACGGGCTACGTGACCGGCGGCAACCTCGTGGGCCTGATCGGCTGGGACACCCCGCCGGCCATGCTGAAGTGGACGAAGGAACTGGAGCTCCAGACGACGAAGGCGATGCGCCTCCGCATGGCCCGCCGCTCCCCCCGCCCAGCCCCGTCCGAGACGACGACCCGCCTCCCCCTGGCCCGCCTGACCCCCACCTACGACGAACTCCCCCCAGTCCGCCGCCCCTAAAACCGCGAGTCCCGCGTTCAAACACAGCGAGTCCCGCGTTCACGCATACCGAACTGCGGTTTCGTGCAGACGCCGTGTGTACGAAAACGCGACTCGGTAGGGGTGAACGCGGGACTCGCGGGGGTTTGGGATCATGCTCGGCGTGTCGCGTGCGTTGTCGAGCAGGACGATCGTCGTGTGGTCCGTCGGGCTGGGGGTCGCGGCGCTGGTGGCGGTGACGCTGCTGTGGGTGTTCCTCAGCGGTGACGACCCGGCCGACAGCCGCCGCCTCGACGCCGTGCGGACGGCGTCCAGCCTGGTCATCGGTGCGGGCGGTGCGGCGGCGCTGCTGCTCGCGGCGCGGCGCCAGCGGTACGTGGAGCTGGACCTGGAGCAGAAGGAGCACGACGCCGACGAGCGCCGCGCCACGGACCTGTACGGCAAGGCGGCCGACCAGCTGGGCAGCGACAAGGCGCCGGTGCGGCTGGCCGGGGTGTACGCGCTGGAGCGGCTGGGGCAGGACCAGCCACGGCATCGCCAGACGGTGGTGAACCTGCTGTGCGCGTACCTGCGGATGCCCCACCCCTCGCCCGAGAACCGCGAGGAGCACCTGGTCCGCGGCACCGTGCAGGGCGTGCTGGAGTCCCATCTCCAGCCGGGACCCCTCTTCTGGCCGGACATGGACCTGGTCCTGCAGGGCGCGGAGCTGGACTACTTCTGGTTCCGCGGCTGCCAGGTCCGCAAGGCTGACTTCGGCCAGGTGACCTTCAACGTGATCGCCGCCTTCCGCGACACGACGTTCACCGCCCGCGCCTACTTCACGGGAGCCCGCTTCGCCGGCGCGGCCGACCTCCGCCAGGTGACGTTCCTGGAACGGGGAGTCTTCCGCGACAGCCGGTTCGACGACGACGTCGAGTTCGGCGCCGAGCCGGCCGGGGGACGCACCGTGGACCTGTCCGGCGCCACGGCCGCCCCGACGGCGGAGAAGCGCCAGTGGCCGGCCGGGTGGGGCGACGAACCCGACCCGGACGCCCCGGACCGGTTACGCGTCGTCCGTCAGCACCCGGACGCTCAGAGCGGGGCCGACCACTCGACGGTCACGTGGTCCGGTTCGTAGCTCGTCGTCGCGCCGTGGTCCGCGGCGGTTTCCTTCAGGACGGTGGGATCCTCGGGCGAGGTGCCGGTGACGGTGACGAACAGGTCGCCGTCCTCGGTGGTCACGACGATGCGGACCGCGGACGGGAACTGGGGCAGCACCTCGTAGAGCAGCGACTCCAGCGCCGGCGGCGCGGGCAGGTCGACGCGCCCCTCCACCTCCGGGCTCGCCGGCAGCTCCGGGTCCAGCGCCGTGAGCACGTCCGCGATCGAGCGGTCGCCGCCGAACACGTGGGTACGGAGCTCGCGCAGGACCCGGTCCATCTCGGCCGTGACGAGACGTAACGCCGGGGCCGCGGACGGGTGCCGGGCCGCCGCCGACTGGAGAGCCAGGCTGATCCCGAACAGGTCGCGCACCGTCGTCGCCCCCAGGTCCTGGGCGATGCGGTCCGCTTCCCGCAACCGGACGAGCTGCTCGGCGGACCGGTTCTCCCACAGGAGCTGTGCCCTGGTGGCCTCGACCCACCGCCCCAGCGTGGCGACCGCCGCGACGCCGAGGATGACGGCGAGGCCGGCGGCGGGGATGGCCACGAGGTGCGCCCACGACGTCGTCGTCGTGAGCCAGGCCGCGACGAACGTCACCAGGAGCAGCAACATCACGCCGGCTACGAGGACGTAACCGCGCCATCTGAGCGTGCTCAGCCGCATGCGATTAATCGTAGTTGCCCAGGCCGAACGCACAACCCGTTGCACAGCAAGGGAAACAATTGTCAAGTCGGATCTGTGGGAAACCAACAAACCGTCTCGTGAACAAGTGCGCACAGTCCTATCGACATGACCACCGCACCGGGACCGTGCCTTCGTCGTCCAGCGGTGACACGAAACCACCGGCGTCGTGATCGTTCACGGCCGTCACCGACCCGGGGAAGTAACCCGGCGGCGCCGGCAGTGACACCGGGGTGGTTCCCGACCACAGCAACGGTTCCCCGTTCGCCCCGGCACCCACGGCGACACCCGCCCGGTTCACCGCCACGGCGCTCACGCCACCCGCGTAGACCCGCACCCGCCCGTCCTCGACACCCCAGCCGGCGGCCACCTGACCGGGCTCGCCGAACGCGCCGACAGCCCAGCCGTCACGTACCTCCCGCACGTCCCCGACCGCGACCGGCACCCGCACACCCGACGGCGTCCACGCGTAGGTCTGCCACCGCATCACCGCGCCGTCGAGGATCCCGGTCCGCGCCACGACGGTGCCGTCCTCGTCGATCGCCGGCCTGCCGAACGGTCCGGCGCCGGGCGGCATCGCCAGCACCCGCGCCGTCCCGCCCGCCGACCAGACCACCAGCGCGACCCCGTCGTAGCCGACGGCCTCCCCCCGCCCGTTGACATCCAGCGCGAGCGAGCGGCCGGCCGTCTCCGGCAGGTACTCGAACCGCCCCGAGAAGCGCCCCGAGAACCGGATCGCGTGCAGCCGCCCGTCGTCCCCGGTCACGGTGCCGACCGCGACCCCCGACGCGTTGACCGCCTCGAACCGCGTGTCCAGCTCGAACGCGCTGCCGTGCATGACAAGGCGACCGTCACGCCACAGCAGTCCCTCGTCCGGGTCATACGCCACACCAGCGAGCCAGGCTCCGTCACCCCCGGTCACCTGTCCGTCAACAGTGTTGGCAGGCAAGGAAAGCAGCTCCGGCAGCCACGCACACCCGGCCCGAGAGGGCCCCACCGCGGCCGCGGGCGCGACCACGGACATCCCCACCACGGCGAACAACACGACCACCGCACGCCTCAATTCGATCATACGTTCGAATCTACTCGAACACCCTCCACCGTGCGACCGTTTTCGATCATGTGGTCGAAAGTAATCGCGAGCGTCGCCGGTTACGGAAACAGTTGTTCGAGGGCTTGTCTGCTGCGGATTCAGTCGCGAAGATGGCAGTCATGAGCGAGAAGCGTGTACTGCGGAACTTCATCGACGGCACGTACAGCGACCCGGCAGACGGTCGGTACACCGACGTGGTCGATCCCAGCACAGGCGAGGTGTTCGCGTCCGCGCCGCTGTCGGGCACCGAGGACGTCGACCGCGCGATGCGGGCGGCCTCGAAGGCCTTCGAGCGGTGGCGTGCCGCCGAGCCCAAGCAACGCCAGCTCGCCATGCTCAGGTTCGCCGACGCCATCGAGGCCCGCGCCGAGGAGCTGGTCGACACCGAGTGCCAGAACACCGGCAAACCCCGGCAGCTGACGCTCGACGAGGAGATACCGCCGGCTGTCGACCACTTCCGGTTCTTCGCGGGCGCCTCCCGCCTGCTCGAGGGCAAGTCCGCCGGCGAGTACATGACCGGTCACACCAGCTACGTCCGCCGCGAGCCCATCGGCGTCTGCGCACAGGTCACGCCGTGGAACTACCCGCTCATGATGGCGGTCTGGAAGATCGCGCCCGCCATCGCGGCCGGCAACACGGTCGTGCTGAAGCCGTCGGACACCACGCCCGTATCGACGCTCCTGCTCGCGGAGATCGCGGCGGAGCACTTCCCCGCCGGTGTCTTCAACGTGGTCTGCGGCGACCGGGACACCGGCCGCGCGCTCGTCGCGCACCCGACACCCCAGCTGGTGTCGATCACCGGCTCGGTTCGCGCGGGCCGCGAGGTGGCCACGACGGCCGCCGCCGACCTCAAGCGCGTCCACCTCGAGCTCGGCGGCAAGGCGCCGGTCGTGGTCTTCGACGACGCCGACATCGCCGCGGCGGCGGAGGCCATCGCGGTCGGCGGCTACTTCAACGCCGGCCAGGACTGCACGGCGGCGACCCGCGTGCTGGCGGGCCCCGGCCTGCACGACGAGCTGGTCGCCGCGCTCGCCGAGCAGGCACGCAACACCCGCACCGGCCCGCCGTCGGACCCGGACGTCCTCTACGGGCCGCTGAACAACGCGAACCAGCTGGCCCGCGTGCGTGGCTTCGTGGACCGGATCCCGGACCACGCGTCGCTGGAGACCGGCGGCACACAGGTCGGCGACCGCGGCTACTTCTACTCCCCCACCGTGGTCTCGGGCCTCCGGCAGGACGACGAGCTGATCCAGGACGAGGTCTTCGGCCCGGTGATCACGGTGCAGCGCTTCACCGGCGAGGCCGAGGCCGTGGCCTGGGCGAACGGCGTCGAGTACGGCCTCGCCGCTTCGGTCTGGACCAGGGACCACAGCCGCGCGATGCGGATGACGGCCGCGCTTGACTTCGGCTGCGTGTGGGTGAACACGCACATCCCGTTCATCTCCGAGATGCCGCACGGCGGGTTCAAGCACTCCGGCTACGGCAAGGACCTCTCGATGTACGGGCTGGAGGACTACACCCGCATCAAGCACGTCATGCACAACATAGGTTAGGTCTCAGCGGGCAGCCGCTCGACAATCTCCTTGTCGGGCGGCTTCTCCGGCTCCTTGCCTGCCGGCTCGGGTGGGCGGGCCAGGTGCTCGCGCAGCATCCGCTCGCGGATCGCCTTCGCCTGGAGTCGCTGCCGCAGCATGGTGCGCTCCTCTCCTCACCGTCAACGGTAGAACGATGCGGCCGGGAGGGCTCCCGTATTTCGCGAAGCTCGCGGAGCGAACATCGAGACCGGGCTACTCCCTGATGCCCCAGGGCGAGCCGTACTCCTTCAGCAGGTTCAGGAAGGGAACGGCGTCGAAGGCCTCCGGGCCGAGCACGCCGGCACCTGACCACTCGCCCGACGCCAGCAGCTCCAGCGCGACCACCGGGTTGATCGCCGTCTGCCAGGCGACGGCCTGGTGGCCGTACTCACGCATGGACCACTCGTTGTCGACCACGTGGTACAGGTACACCTCGCGCGGCACGCCGGCATGATCGAGACCACGGACCCACGTGCCGGCGCACGTCCTGCCCCGCATGCGCGGCCCGAGGCCGGCCGGGTCGGGCAGGCACGCCGCCACGACGTCCCGGGGTGAGACGGACACACCCCCGACCCGCACCGGATCCACCGAGGACAGGCCGAGCTTGTGCAGTGTGCGCAGCACCTCGATGAACTCGTTGCCGAGGCCGTACTTGAACGTCACCCGCTTCGCCTGCACCCAGCGCGGGATCAGCAGCACCTCCTCGTGCTCCACGTTCACGCACTCGACCTGGCCGATGCCCTCCGGGAAGTCGAACACCTCGGGCTCGGAGAACGGTTCCGTGGTGTACCAGCCGCGGTCCGCCTCCCAGATCACCGGCGGGTTGAGGCACTCCTCGATCGTCGTCCAGATCGAGAAGGTCGGGGCGAAGTCGTAGCCGTCGACGACCAGGTTCGCGCCGTCCCGCACGCCGATCTCGTCGATGGTGGAGAACAGGTGGTCGGCGGCGTACCGGGCGAAGACGTCCGAGAGCCCCGGCTCCACACCGATGCCGACGAGCGCGAGGCGTTCCCGCTCGGCCCACAGCGAGCCCTGCGCCAGCTGGTCGTCGCCCAGCTTGACGCCGGTACGCGAGTACGGCGCCGCGGCGTCCGGTGTGGACAGTGACATCGCCATGTCCAGGTAGTCCGCGCCGCCGGCGAGCGCACCCTCGAAGATCGGCATCACGAACCGCGGGTCGACGGCGTTGAAGACGTGGGTGATGCGGTGTGCGCGGCAGAGGTCGGCGACCGCCGCCGAGGACGACGCGTCCACGGTCACCGACGAGAAGCGGGCGTCCACCACGCAGGCGTCGGCACGCGCGGCGGAGTAGTCGGCGACCACGTAGGACTCGAAGAACTTCCGCCGTGCGGCGATGGCCACCGCCGCGGAGCCGACCGCCCCGGCGCCGATCTGCAGAATCCTCATGACACCCCTCGCCCGGCATATCGACGACAAGCTCCGGTCGATCGATGACTCGCTCCGCAAGCTCCGGTCGATCGATGACTCGCTCCGCGGGCCTCACTCATACGAACCGCGCCTTCCGCCGGCCACGCAGCTGCACGACCACCACGAGCACGAACGCCAGCAGGAACACCGCCGTGCCGATCACGTTGACCTGCCGGGGAATCCCGCGTTGCGCCGCGCCCCACACGTACATCGGGAAGGTGACCGTCGTGCCGGAGTTGAAGTTCGTGATGATGAAGTCGTCGAACGAGAGCGACAGCGACAGCATGGCCGCCGCCGCGACGCCGGGCAGCACCAGGGGAAGCGTGACCTTCCGGAAGGTCTGCCACTCGTTGGCGTACAGGTCCATCGCCGCCTCCTGCAGTCGCGGGTCGAGCGTCGCGAGCCGGGCCTTGACCGTGACGACCACGAAGGACAGGCAGAACAGGATGTGTGCCACCACGACGGTCCAGAACCCGAGCGGCACCCGCAGTGTCACGAACAACGCGAGCAGCGAGGAGCCCATCACGACCTCGGGCGTGGCCATCGGGAGGAAGATCAGCACGTTCGTCGCGCCGCGACCGCGGAACCGGTGCCGTGCCAGTGCGAACGCCATCAGCGTGCCGAGCACCGTGGCGACGATCGTCGCGACCAGCGCGATGCCGACGCTGACCCGCAGCGCGTCGCCGATCCCGGCCGCGCCGAAGGGATGCAGCCAGTACTCGAACGTCCACTGTGGAGAGAGGTCGTACGAGAGCCGGTTGGCGGGCTTGTTGATCGACAGCAGGAACACCACGACGATCGGCAGGAACAGGTACGCGAGCACGAGCAGGCCGACGACGAGCACCCAGTGGTTCGCGACCCAGCGCCAGAACCGCATCACACCACCTCATCCGTTCCGGCCGCGCGGACATAGCTGAACACCATCACCAGGATCGTCGCCATCAGCAGGAACGACAGCGCGGCGGCCTGGGGATAGTCCAGCCGCACCAGGAAAGCCGAGTCGATCACGTTGCCGATCATGTACTCGTTGGGGGTGCCGAGCAGCTCCGCGTTGATGTAGTCGCCCGCGGCGGGGATGAAGGTGAGCAGGGTGCCGGCGATGAGGCCGGGCATCGACAGCGGCAGCGTGACCCGGCGGAACGCCGTGGCGGGCCGCGCATACAGGTCGCCCGCCGCCTCCAACAGCCGGCCGTCCAACCGTTCCAGGCTCGCGTACAGGGGGAGCACCATGAACGGCAGGAAGTTGTACACGAGTCCGCACACGACCGCGGCCGGCGTCGCGAGCAGCCGGAAGTCGTCCGGCACGAACGGGATCGCGCGGAAGAAGCCGACGACCGGCCCGCTGTCGGAGAGGATCGACTTCCACGCGAGGGTGCGTACCAGGAAGGTGGTGAAGAACGGCGCGATGACGCAGACCAGCATCAGGTTCCGCCACCGGCCGGCCTTCAGCGCGATCGCGTACGCCAGCGGGTAGCCGAGCACCACGCAGATGATGGTCGCGATGCCCGAGTACAACGCGGACCGCACGAGATGCGGCCAGTACGCGGTGATCGCGTCGATGTAATTGCCGACCGCGAACGTCTGCGTGTAGCCCAGCTCGAGGCTGCCGGACCGGTCGTACAGGCTGGTGCCGGCGAGCTGGACGGTCGGCACCACGAAGAACAGCAGCAGCCACAAGCCGCCGGGTAGCAGCAGCAGGTACGGGACCCACCGCCGCCGGCGTAAGCCGGGGGGCGGTGGTTCGGCGGCGGCGGTCGGTCCGGGACCGGCCGCCGCCCCGACGATCGCGGTCACGGCGCGACCCCGAGGGGGTCGGCCGAGTACTGCGCGATCTCGTCGCCCTCGCCGAGACGCCGGTCCAGCACGAACGAATGCGGCGGGTACCAGTGGGCGACGACCTCGGTGCCCGGCGAGAGCGGCTCCCCTGCGGCCGCGTTCGCCGAGAACACCGACATCTCCTGCCCCCAGGGTGTCCTCAGCAGGTACTCGGTGCTCACGCCCGCGTAGCAGGTGTCGGTGAGCACGCCGTGGACCTGGTTGTGGGTGGCCGGCGTGTCCTCGCCGGGCAGCGCGAGCCGTACCTTCTCCGGCCGCACGCCGAGCCACACCCTGCCGTCGGTCGAGTGCGCGCGGGCGCTCGGCGCCGCGAACCGTTCCCCGTGCGAGGTAAGGAGAAGGTCGGCGCCGTTCGTGCCGGACACCTCCGCGGCGAACAGGTTGGACTGGCCGAGGAAGTTCGAGACGAACGGCGACGCGGGGAACTCGTAGATCTCGGTGGGCGCGCCGAGCTGCTCGATGCGGCCGTCGTTCATGACCGCGACCGTGTCGGCCATCCACATGGCCTCCTCCTGGTCGTGGGTCACGTGCAGGAAGGTGATGCCCACCTCGGTCTGGATGCGCTTCAGCTCGATCTGCATCTGCCTACGCAGCTTGAGGTCCAGCGCGCCGAGCGGCTCGTCGAGCAGCAGGACCTGCGGCTCGTTGACCAGCGCGCGGGCCAGCGCGATCCGCTGCTGCTGGCCGCCGGAGAGCTGTGCTGGCTTGCGCTTGGCGAACCCGGGCAGCTGCACCAGCTCCAGCATCTCCGCGACCTTCGTCGCGGTGTTCCGGACGCCGCGCTGGCGCAGTCCGAACGCGACGTTGTCCTCGATGTTCAGGTGCGGGAACAACGCGTAGCTCTGGAAGACGGTGTTGACCGGCCGCCGGTAGGGGCGCAGCTCGGTGATGTCCTTGTCGCCCAGGCGGATCGTGCCCTCGGTCAGCTCCTCCAGCCCCGCGACCATGCGCAGGGTCGTGGTCTTGCCGCAGCCGGAGGCGCCGAGCAGCGCGAAGAAGCTGCCCTGCGGCACGGTGACGGACAGGTCGTCGACGGCGGTCACCGACCCGAACCGCTTGGTGACGTTCTCGAGTACCAGGTCGTCGGTGTTCATGGTCGCTCCGCTCTGATCCACTACGCTCCGATCACCTGCTGGAACCGCTGCTCGTAGATCCGTTCCTCCGCCTCGTTCAGCGCCATGAACACCTTGGCGCTCGACAGCGTGTCCTCGCTCGGGAAGATCAGCTCGTTCTCGGCGAGCTCGGGATCGATGTTCGCCATCTCGTCCTGTGCGCCGACGACCGGGCAGATGTAGTTGACGTACGCGGCCAGCTCGGCCGCCACCGCCGGCTCGTAGTAGTAGTTCATGAACGCCTCGGCGTTGCCTTGGTGCGTGGCGCGGTTGGGGACCTCCATGTTGTCCGACCACAGCATCACGCCCGAGTCCGGCGTCACGAACTCGATCTTCTCGTCCTCGAAGTTCAGCTGGATCACGTCGCCGGACCATGCCACGCACGCCGCGATGTCGCCCTTGGCGAGGTCCTGGGCGTAGTCGTTGCCGGTGAATCGGCGGATCTGTCCGGAGTCGACGGCCCGCTGGAGCCGGGTCAGCGCGTCGTCGAACTGGTCCTCGGTGAAGTTCGACGGGTCGTGGCCCATGGACCCCATGATCAGGCCCATGGTGTCCCGCATCTCCGAGAGGCACGTGACCTTGCCCTTGAGGTCCGGCCGGGTGAGGAGCTCCTCGACCGAGCGGACCTCCCTGGCCACGTTCCCGTTGAACGCGATGCCGGCGAGGCCGGTCTGCCACGGCACGGCGTACTCGGTCTTCTTGTCCCACGGGCGGCCCCGGAGCGAGGGCAGTAGGTTCGCCTCGACGTTCGGCATCTTGTCCATCCGGAGCGGCTGCACCCAGCCGAGCCGGATCATCCGCGCGGCCATCCAGTCGGTGAGGACGATGATGTCCCGGTCGATCGCCTGGCACGTGGAGAGCTGGTTGCGGATCTTGCCGAAGAACTCGTTGTTGTCGTTGACGTCCTCCTGGTACGTCACCTGGATGCCGGTCCGGGTGACGAACTCGTCCAGGGTGGGCCGCTTGGCCTCGTCGTCCTCGTCAACGTCGATGTACAGGGGCCAGTTGGAGACGGCGAGCTTCCTGTCGGTGCTCGACACGTCGGCGCCGCGGCAGGCGGCGGGGTCCTGGCGCGTGCCCGGCATGCCGCAACCGGTGGCCGCCAGGGCGGTGGCGGCCACCAGGCCACGCAGGACGGTCCGGCGCGACGGCCGGTTCAGTCCCGACAGGAGTGCCGCCGCCTCGGGGGATGGTGCGGTTGGCGCCCTGGTTCGCATGGCGACTGATACTGACACGCACATGGGACATGGACAAGGGATTCCGTTGTCACAGTCGCGCTACGCAACGAAATACGCCAGACTCATGGCGTTCACAAGGGGAGGATGCATGGCGGATCTGGACGATGTCTCCAAGGCGATCATCGAACAGTTGCAGGAGGACGGTCGGCGTCCGTACGCCACGATCGGGCGCGCGGTGGGGCTCTCGGAGGCGGCCGTGCGGCAGCGTGTCCAGCGCCTGCTCGACGCCGGCGTCATGCAGATCGTCGCGGTCACCGACCCGATGCAGCTCGGCTTCCCACGCCAGGCGATGGTCGGTGTCCGCACGTCAGGGGACCTGGAGTCGACCTCGGACAGGCTGGCCGAGATCGCCGAGGTCGACTACGTGGTGATCACCGCGGGTTCGTTCGACCTGCTGACCGAGGTGGTCGCCCGCAACGACGACCACCTGATGGAGATCCTCAAGGAGATCCGCGCGGTGGACGGGGTCGTGAGCACCGAGACGTTCGTGTACCTGAGACTGCGGAAGCAGACGTACTCCTGGGGCACGGCCTAGCTACGGATTCCGTAGCCCTGGATCCGATTCACAACGCTAACCGCTTGCCCGAGGCCGGTTCATGTGCGGTAATCGAAGCATGGCCGACAACCTCTGGATGCACTTCACCCGTATGTCGTCCTACGCGGACGCCCCCGTGCCGACCATCGCGCGCGGCGACGGCCCGTACGTCTGGGACACCGACGGCAAGCGCTACCTCGACGGGCTGTCGGGCCTGTTCGTGGTGCAGGTCGGGCACGGCCGGGAGGAGCTGGCGGACGCGGCGGCCAAGCAGGCACGGGAGCTGGCGTACTTCCCGATCTGGTCGTACGCGCACCCGAAGGCGATCGAGCTGGCGGAGCGGCTGGCGTCGCTGACGCCCGGGGACCTCAACCAGGTGTTCTTCACGACCGGCGGCTCGGAGGCGGTCGAGAGCGCGTGGAAGCTGGCGCGCGCGTACTTCAAGCTGGTCGGCAAGCCGACCAAGCACAAGGTGATCTCGCGGGCGATCGCCTACCACGGCACGTCGATGGGGGCGCTGTCGATCACCGGCCTGCCCGGCCTGAAGGCGGACTTCGAGCCGCTGGTGCCGTCGACCGTCCGGGTGCCCAACACGAACCTGTACCGGGCGCCGGCGGGCACCGCCGGTCCCGACGGCACGGACGCGGTGGCCTTCGGCCGCTGGGCCGCGGACCGCATCGAGGAGGCGATCCTGTTCGAGGGCGCGGACACGATCGCGGCCGTGTACCTCGAGCCGGTGCAGAACTCCGGCGGCTGCTTCCCGCCGCCGCCCGGGTACTTCCAGCGGGTGCGGGAGATCTGCGACCGGCACGACGTGCTGCTGGTGTCGGACGAGGTGATCTGCGCGTTCGGGCGGCTCGGCGAGTACTTCGGCGCGACCCGGTACGGGTACCAGCCGGACATCATCACCTGCGCGAAGGGCCTGACGAGCGGGTACGTGCCGCTGGGCGCGATGCTGGCGAGCGACCGGATCTTCGAACCGTTCCGGAAGGGCACCAACTCCTTCGCGCACGGCGTCACGTTCGGCGGCCACCCGGTGGCGTCGGCGGTGGCGCTGGCGAACCTGGACCTGTTCGTCCGCGAGGACCTGAACGGGCACGTGCGGAAGAACTCGCCGCTGTTCCGTGCCTACCTGGAACGCCTCACCGACCTGCCGATAGTCGGCGAGGTCCGCGGTGACGGCTACTTCTTCGGCATCGAGCTAGTGAAGGACAAGGCGACGAAGGAGACGTTCAGCGAGGAGGAGTCGGAGGCGCTGCTGCGGGGCTACCTGTCGAAGGCGTTGTTCGAGAAGGGGCTGTACTGCCGGGCGGACGACCGCGGCGACCCGGTGGTGCAGCTGGCCCCGCCGCTGATCTGCGCGGAGCCGCAGTTCGCCGAGATCGAGAGCATCCTGCGCGAGGTCCTGACCGAGGCCTCCGCCCGGCTCTGACGGCTCAGCCCGCCTCGGCCTCGGTGTCGTGACCGCGGCCGTTTCCGCCGGACCTGCCCTTTCCGTTGCCCTTGTCCGAGCCCTTGTCCGAGCCCTTGTCCGGGCCCTTGTTCGAGCCATTGGCGGGGCTGTCGCCTTCGGCCGGGGCCACCTGGCCGGCGGCCGGCAGTTCCGCCGGCGCCGGCGCGCCCGTCTCGACCGGTTGCTGCTGCTGCGCCGGTTCCGGTGTCGGTGTCTGGACGACCTGCGCCGGGCTCATCGACGGGTCCCCCGCGACCCGCACGGGCCCCGCGATCAGGGCCATCGCCGCCACGGCGGCCGCGGCCAGCGTGACCATGCCGCCGTAGAGCCTGGCCGGCCGTCGCCTCGGGACGGCCAGCGGCACGGTCTGGCCGGCTTCCAGTGCCCGCATCAGGGCCACGCACTGCTCGGCGTCCGGGCGTTCGTCCGGGTCCATCGCCGTCATCGCGGTCAGGACGGCCCGCCACTCGTGGCCCCAGGCCCCCGGGATCCGCGGCGCGCGGGTCAGTCTGGCCAGAGCCATCTCGATGTCGGTGCCGGTGTACTCCGGTTCGCCGGTCAGGCACTCCAGCAGGACGAGGCCCAGCGCGTACACGTCGGCCGCCGGGCCGGTCGAGCGGTCCTCGATCTGCTCGGGCGCCAGGTACGCCGCCGTGCCGACGAACTCGTGGGAGTCGGTGAGGTGTGCGGCGCCGACCGCCCGCGCGATGCCGAAGTCGGCCAGGTAGCACTCGCCCTGGTCGTCGAACAGGACGTTGGACGGCTTGACGTCACGGTGGACTATCCCCCGCTCGTGGACGTAGGCGAGGGCCTCCGCCACCGTCGCGCCGATCTCCGCCACCCGGGACGGCAGCAGGCACCCGGTGTCCAGCCGGTCCCGCAGGGTGCCGCCGGTCGCCAGGCTCAGCACGAGGAACGGCCGTTCACCGTCGAAACTCATGTCGAAGACGGTCAGCAGGGCGGGGTGCGACAGGCCGCCGAGCAGCTCGGCCTCCGCCATGAACCGCCGCAGCCCGGTGCCGTGCGTGGTGGCGCGGTAGCGCTTGATCGCGACTTTCCGTTCGAGGCGGAGGTCCCACGCCTCGAACACGTCCGCCATCCCACCCCGCCCCAGCCGGGGTCCGAGTCGGTAGCGACTGTCGACGATCACGTCGGTGAATACCCCCGGCTCAGCGTGTGGAAACGTGACCGTCCATGAAGGATGTGGACGCGGTCGTGATCGGCGCCGGGCACAACGGGCTCGTCGCGGCCAACCTGCTGGCCGACGCCGGGTGGCGCGTGCTCGTCTGCGAGGCGACGGCCGCCCCGGGTGGCTCGGTGGCCTCCGCCGAGCTGGCCGCGCCGGGGTACGTCGCGGACCTGTGCAGCGCCTTCTACCCGCTCGCGGCGGTGTCGCCCGCACTGGGGTCCCTGCTGCTCGAGGACCATGGGCTGCGATGGCGGCACGCACCGGCCGTCCTCGCGCACGCGTTCCCCGACGGCCGGCAGGCGCTGCTTGCTCGGCATGTCGAAGACACGGCCAGTTCGCTCGCCCGGTTCAACGCGGCGGACGGCGACGCGTGGCACGCGGAGTTCGCGTTCTGGCAGCGGGTGCGCGACGACGTGCTGGACGCGGTCCTGACGCCATTCCCCCCGGTGCGGGCCGGGCTGCGGCTGGCCCGCGTGCTGGGCGCGGGTGGCCTGCTCCGGTTGGCCCGGATGTGCACGCTGCCGGCGCGGACGCTGTCGGCCGAGCGGTTCGCGGGCGAGGGCGCGATGGCGTTGATCGCGGGCTGCGGGCTGCACACGGACCTGGGCCCGGACACGGCCGGGAGCGGCGTGTTCGGCTGGCTGCTGACGATGCTCGGGCAGGAGGCCGGCTTCCCCGTGCCGGAGGGCGGGGCCGGCCAGATCACGGCGGCGCTGGTGCGACGGCTCGGTCCCGAGCTCATCCACTGTGGACGTCCGATCACGTCGGTGCTGGTGGCCGGCGGGCAGGCGCTGGGCGTGCGGGACGCGGACGGTGAGGTCGTACGGGCGCGGCGGGCGGTGCTGGCGGACGTGCCGGCGCCGGTGCTGTACCGGGAGCTGGTCGGCGAGACGCACCTGCCGGCCCGGCTGGTCGCCGACCTGGCGAACTTCCAGTGGGACGACGCGACGGTCAAGGTCGACTGGGCGCTGTCCGGACCGATCCCGTGGTCGTCGCCCGCGCTCGCCGGAGCGGGGACCGTGCACCTCGGGGCGGACGTCGACGGGATGGCCCGGTTCGCGTGTGAGCTGGCGTGCGGGCGCGTGCCGGACGACCCGTTCGTCCTGTTGGGCCAGATGACCACGGCCGACCCGACGCGATCGCCCGCCGGGACGGAGGCGGTGTGGGCGTACACCCATGTGCCGCGAGGTCGGGAGTGGACGCTGGACGGGCTGGCAAGACGGGCGGACCGGATCGAGGAGGTGGTGGAGGCGCAGGCGCCCGGGTTCCGTTCCCGGATCGCGGCCCGGGTGGTCTCGGGCCCGGCGGACCTTGCGAGACACAACCCGAGCCTGGTGGAGGGCGCCATCAACGCCGGCACCGCGGCCATCCACCAGCAACTGGTGTTCCGGCCCGTACCAGGCCTGTCCCGCGCCGACACGGTCATCGACCGCCTGTTCCTGGCCGGCGCCGCGGCCCACCCGGGCGGCGGCGTACACGGCGCCCCCGGCGCCAACGCCGCCCGAGCAGCCCTGGCCCGCCACAACATCCCCGGCTACCACACCATGATCAACACCACCCACCACCTCCTCCACCACTAACCCCTCGCGAGTCCCGCGTTCACCCATAGCGAGTCCCGCGTTCGGACATGCCGAACCGCGGTTTCGTGCACAGGAGCGCGGGGCCGGACCGCACGAAACCGCAGTTCGGTGTGCCTGAACGCGGGACTCGCGGTGTTTGAACGCGGGACTCGCGGGTGCCTGAACGCGGGACTCGCGGGGGGCCGGGGCTAGGTGGGGGTTTGGGTTGTTACTCGTTTGAAGCCGACCAGGGTTCGGTAGCTTGGTCTGGCGGCGAAGGTTGCCAGGTTCCAGAGGGTTGGGCGGCCTACCTCGGCGCAGAGGTGTAGGACCTGGTCGTCTCCGGCCCATACTCCTATGTGGGCGCCCCAGGGGTCCCGGGTGGTGTTCACCAGGACCAGGTCTAGCGGGCGGGGGACCGTCACGCGTTGCGTCGCCGACGTGTCCGTCCACAGCTCGCTGGAGCGTAGCTCCGGGGGGTTCAGGCCGAAGTGCCTGAGGACCTCGAACGCGAACAGTTGGCAGTTCGCGCCCTCCGCCAGCCCGGGACGCTCCCGCACGACCGGTGCACCCGGATAGCGGGCACCAACGTACCGGACATCCCAGTAGGCGTCCGGCAGCTCGATCATCCGGGTAGTTTCACCACCGTCACGAAGAAGTCGTCAATCTGGCGGATCACGTCGATGAAGCGGTCGAAGTCGACCGGCTTCGAGACGTAGGCGTTGGCATGCAGCGAGTAGCTGCGGAGGATGTCCTCCTCCGCCTCGGAGGTCGTCAGCACCACCACGGGGATCACCCGCAACTCGGGATCGGCCTTCAGCTCGGCGAGCACCTCACGGCCGTCGCGGCGTGGCAGGTTCAGGTCCAGGAGGATCAGCCCCGGCCGCGGCGCGTCGACGTACCGGCCTTCGCGGTGAAGGAACTCCAGCGCCTCCTCCCCGTCCTGCACGACGTGCAGTTTGTTGCGGATCTTGTGGTGCTCGAACGCCTCGCGCGTCATGAGCACGTCGCCGTCGTCGTCCTCGACGAGCAGCACGTCCACCACGTCCAGGGAGATAGGGTCAGCCATCGGTTTCCTTGTCCTCGTCGAGCACGGGCAGAGTGAAACAGAACCGCGACCCGGATTCCACCGAAGTGTCCAGCCAAATCCTGCCACCGTGGTACTCCACGATCTTCCGGCACATCGCCAGCCCGATGCCGGTGCCCGGATAGTCCGCCTTGTTGTGCAGCCGCTGGAAGATCACGAAGATCCGCTCCGCGTAGTCGTCGTCGATGCCGATCCCGTTGTCGGCCACGGCGAACTCCCAGAAGTCGCCGTCCCGGCGGACCGTGACCCGCACCTTCGGCGGTTGCTCTCCGTGGAACTTCAGCGCGTTGCCGACCAGGTTCTGGAACACCGTCGTCAGCAGCGGGACCTCGGCCGACACCCGCGGCAGCGGGTCGGCGTCGATGTCGGCGCCCGTCTGCTCGATCGAGTACGACAGGTTCGCGAGCGCCTGCTCAAGCACCGCGTCGCACGACACCAGCACCGGGTCGCGCACGATCCGGCCCACCCGGCTGAACGCCAGCAGGTCGTTGATCAGGATCTGCATGCGCTTCGCGCCGTCGACGGCGAACGCGATGTACTGGTCGGCGCGCTCGTCGAGCTGCCGCTTGTACCGGCGTTCCAGCAGCTGGCAGAAGCTCGCGACCTTCCGCAGCGGTTCCTGCAGGTCGTGCGAGGCGACGTAGGCGAACTGCTCCAGCTCCGAGTTCGACCGCTCCAGGTCGGTGCTGCGCCGGTCCAGCTCGGTGTGCGCGACCTTCAGCGCGGACAGCTCCTGCAGGATCCGCTGCCGCATCACGTTCACGTCCGCGCCGAGCTCGCGGACCTCACGGGGACCGCTCGGCTCGACCGGGTGCTCGAAGTCGCCGCGCGCGACGACGCGGACCTCCTCGGCCAGCCGGGAGATGGGCCGGATCGCGGCACGGCGCAGCCCGACCGCGAGCGCGGCGATGATCAGCGCGAACACCGCCGCGATGCCGAGCAACACCACGTTCACCGTGGTCGCGGCGCCGTCGAGGGTGTTCGTGGCGTTCACCCGCGCCGAGTCGAGCCGCTCCTGCAGCCCGTCCAGCGCGTCGCGGACCCGGTCGAAGTACTCCTTGCCCTGCTCGACCGACGTGCTCGGCGCGGGCTGACGGGTACGCGCGATCTCGGCGATCGTCGGCTGGGCGTAGGCCTCGCGCCACTCGCCCGCGCGCTCGGCGACACGGGTCAGCTGGGTTTCGGCGTCCGGCAGGTCGCCGAGCAGCCCGTGCAGCCGCGCCGCCGCCGTGTTCTGCGCGGTGACCCCGATGATGTAGGGGTTGAGCACGTCCTCGTCGGCGCCGAGCGCGTAGCCGCGCACGCCCGTCTCCTGGTCCACCAGCGCCGACTCGAGCAGCAGCGACTGCTGCAGGGCGGGGTCGATGCGCTGGACCACCGTGGTGCGGGCGTTGGCGAGCCGGCTCAACGCGAGCCCGCCCACGACCAGCGCGGCCAGCAGGAACACCGCCAGCGCCATCAGGCTGACGTTGATGATCCGCCGCAGCGGCCAGCGCTTCGTGTCATCCATGACTGAGCGCCACCACCGCCATGTCGTCGTCGAGTGCGCCGCCGTTGAGCTCCTGGACGGCGCTGATCACCTGGTTGAGCAGCGCGTCGTCACCGAGACCCTGACGGTGCGCCGCGTCGACGAGCTCGATCAGCCCGTCGACGTCGAGCCGTCTTCGCCGCGTGCCCACCCGGCCCTCGATCAGCCCGTCGGTGTACATCAGGACGGTCCACCGGTCCCCCAGCTCGACCTCGCTGCTCGGCCAGCGCGAGCCGTTGCCGACGCCGACCGGGGTGCGGACCGGCGCCTTGAGCTCCCGCACCTCGTCGCCCGTGACCAGCAGCGGGGGCGGGTGGCCGACCAGGTGCAGCGTGCCGCCGCGCCGCGACGGGGCCACCGACAGCATGGAGAGCGTGGTGAACAGGTTCGACTGGTACCGCTCGTGGGTGAAAACCTGGTCCACGACCGTGAGCACCTCGGTCGACGGCCGGGCGGCCAGCACCAGCGACCGCCACGCGACGCGCAGCGACACACCGAGCGCGGCCTCGTCCGGCCCGTGCCCGCAGACGTCGCCGACCACGGCGTGCACGGTGCCGTCGGCGGTCTCGACCACGTCGTAGAAGTCGCCGCCGAGCAGGAGCCGCTGGCCGCCGGGCGAGTACCGCGTGGTGACCCGCAGTCCGGTGTCCGCCACGATGGGTGTCGGCAGCAGGCCGCGTTCGAGGCGGCCGTTCTCCTCGGCGTAGATCTGGGCGTCACGCAGCTGGCGCTGTAACGAGTCGGACCGCTCGCGCTCGACGGCGTACCGGATGACCCGGTCGAGCAGCGGCCCGTCGACCTGGCCCTTGACCAGGTAGTCCTGCGCGCCGAGCCGGACCGCCTCCTCGCCGAGGTGCTCGTCGGACAGGCCGGTGAGCACGACGACCGCGATCGAGGGCACGTTGTTCTGGAGCCAGCGCAGGCCGTCGAGCTGGTAGGTGTCGGGGAGGCCGAGGTCGAGGAGCACACACGTGGCGTCCTGGACGGCGGTCTTGGCCTCGGCGAGCGAGCGCACCCGGCGCAGATCGAAGATCTTGCCGGTCTCGTGCAGCAGTTCCTCGACGAGGAACGCGTCGCCGTCGTCGTCCTCGATCAGCAGCACCCGGGTCGCGACGGGGGTTTCGCGGGTTCCGCTGAACGCACCAACCATGTCCTGGCCTGCTCGTCCCTCACTCCCTGGGTGCCGACCACGACGGTCGATACGGTCAGCACATATTAGTCAGACCGGGGCCGGCAAGTGCGTCGCGGTTGTGTCTCAGTCCACGTGGTGGGCCGTGGTCAGCTCGGCCAGCGCGAGGGCCCAGGCCGGTTCCACGCTGAAACCCGTGTGACGGCGCATGGCCTGGCGCGGGGCGTGGACGCCGTCGGCCGGGCACGGGTCCAGCAGGCGCCACTCGTTGCCGCAGCGGCGGAGGCCGGTCGCCGGGTCCAGCTCGTCGACGCGGTCCTCGGCCGAGCCGAGACGGTGCGACCTGAACTCCGGCCCGTCCGTCCGGTTCCAGCTCAGCACCGGGCCGCCGAAGGGATCCGTCTCGCGGTACAGGGACACCCAGCGGCCGGACAGCACCTCGTCCTTCAGCCAGCACAGGAAGCGGTAGTTCACGTACGCCGGGAACGCCCGCGCGTAGGCGAGCTGGAGCTGCGAGCCGTACGTCAGCAGCGCGACCCGCGACCGGTACCGCTCGTCCAGTCTGGTCAGCGCGGCCGCCGCGATCATGCTGCCCTGGCTGTGCCCGGCCAGCACCAGGAACGTGCCGGGCTCCCGCACGTGCCACTCGATCCGCTCGCGCAGGTCCTCGATCACCTTCGGCGAGTACGGCGGCGGCACCAGCGGGTGCACGGCCGCCGGCCAGAACGCGATCACGTCCCACACCACGCACGCCGCCCGCCGGATCGCGCTGTCACCCACCGCCCTGCGGCCCAGGTAGACGAGGAACCCGCCCAGCAGCACCAAGGCCACCGTGCCCACGGTCACCAGGTCCGGGCCGGGCAGGTCCCGGCAGTCCGACAGCCACGTCCCGCTCGGCCGGCACACCGTCGCGCCCATGTCGCCGGCCGCCTCGGCCACGGCGGCGGCGGTCAGCACCGTGCCGGCCGCGGCGAGCACGATGGCCGGCCACTGCACCGAGAACTTCAGCCGCCCGGCCCACCAGGCCCGCGCGACCGCGCGGGCCTGGTCCGCCGGCAGCAGCTCCTCGCTCGCCGACGCCCGCACCATCGCCGCGAACCGCTTGCCGGACAACAGCATCCGCGCGGCGAGGAACAGCACGAGCACCACCACGAGCACGACCGCGACACCCGCGGCGAACGCGATCCGCAGGTAGAACAGCGGCAGCGTCATCGACGAGGCATCCCCGGCCGGGCGCAGCAGCCGGTACACGCCGTAGCCGAGGGCGGCGGTGAAGCCCACCCCGAGGAACATGCCGAGCGCGGCCACGACCGGGCTGGTCATACCACCGAGAAACCGTCGGAACGGCCGTGGCACACCGGGCTCACGGGTCCGGAGCGCCAGCACGGCCGCGGCCAGGATCAGCACCACGAGCGACAGGAGGGCGAGCCCGGCCGCCCACCGTCCCAGGTCGCCGATGCCGGGCAGGATGCCGCGCCGGCTCAGCGGAAAGTCGCGCACCAGGCCCATCGCGACCACGGACGCGACCAGCACCGCGACGCCCACGTACAGCATGACGACCGGCATCGCGACCACGAAGAACGTCGGCACGGCACCGCGTTCGCGCGGGTCGCCGACCAGTGCCGTGTGGACGACCGTCCAGCCGAGCAGCACGACCGCGACCCAGTACAGCCAGCTGGTGCCACCGAACTCACGCACGAGCGACGCGGCGAGCACGGACAGGATGGTCAGCCCCGCCGTCAGGTGCAGGTGCCGGAGGGCCGGCATGTCCTTGTCACCGGTGTAGAGCTCGCCACCCGCGAGCGCGGTCACGGCCTCGTCCGGTAGGGACACACCGTCCATCCGCCGGAGTGGTCCGACCAGGAACCGGATCACCAGCAACGCGACCACCGCCGCGGCGAACCCGCCGACCAGCCACCAGCGCGGGTCGCCGGAACGACCGCCCGCCCCGGTCCACTGCCACGCGAACAGGTCGACCGCGGCGTGGGCGAACGCGAGCACGACGAGTCCGGTGAGGACGATCGCGAGCACCCGCAACGCGGCCCGCGCAACGGTTTGCGCGCCGTTGCCCCGGCCGTTCGGCAGCATGAAGTACGCGGCGTTGACCAGGCCGAACGGCACCAGCGCGAGCCACAGCGCCTGCCGCCACGTGCCGGAGGTCTGGGGCGCCCAGTGGTATCCCTCGATCACGTGCCCGTCCGCCGCGCGGACCTCGTCGCCCGCCGCGTCCACCGGTCTGAAGAACCGGCCGTCGGTGTCCCCGGCGACCTGCTTCACGAGTGGATGGTCGAGCATGTCCACCGGCGGCGTCCCACTCACGCCGTGGACGCGCAGTTCCACGAACACACCCCGTGGTCGCGTGACACGGCCGGATCGTTACGGCCGGATCGTTACGGCCCGGCCCCGGCCCGGCCTCAGCCCGGCACGTCCCGCCGCCGGAAACCGGTGAGGCCGGCCACCGTCACCCCCACCGCGACCACCATGAGCAGCACCAGTGGCAGTGCGGTCACCTGGCCGCCCGGCAGCTTCGGCAGGTGGGTGAACGGCGAGACGTCCAGCACCCACTGGTCCACCCCGAGGCCCTGGCCGACCAGGCCGACCAGCACGCAGACCGCGAGCGCCGCCCACGCCACCGCGGCGAACCGGGGCAGCAGGCCGAACAGCAGCACCGCCACCGCGGACAGGATCCACACCGCCGGCAGCTGGATCACCGCGCCGGCCAGCAGCGGGGGCACCTCGCCGCCGACGTCGTGCACGTTCATGCCGTGCGTGATGCCCATCGCGAGCCCGGCGGCGAGAAGTGCCACGGCCGGGCCGAGCAGTGCGAACAGCAGGTGGGACGCCAGCCAGCGCAGCCGGCCGGTCGCCGTCGCCAGCACCGGTTCGGCGTGGCCGGCGGTCTCCTCGGCGCGGGCCCGCAGCATCGCCTGGATCGCGTACGCGCCGGCGATGATCCCGAGCAGACCGACCGTGCCGGCCAGGTAGCTGTCGATCAGGCCCTGCGCGCCGCCGAGCCGGGCGAAGACGTCCTTCATCGCCTGGTTGTCGCCGACGAGGTCGCCGACGCCCTCGGCCAGGTACCCGAAGACCACGCCGAGCGCGACGAACCCGCCGGTCCACGCGGCGAGCAGCCCGCGGTGCAGCCGCCAGGCCAGCGCGAACGGCGAGCCCAGCGCACCGACCGCCGGACCGGGACGCGGTGGCAGCAGGCCGGCGCCCACGTCCCGCCGGCCGGACAGCACGACCGCGGCGGCGACCAGTGCGGCGGTCGCGGCGAGCACGACGAGCACCAGCCAGAGCCGGTCGTCGCCGTACGGGCGGATCGCCTGCACCCAGCCGATCGGGGACAGGCCGGTCACCCAGGACAGCGGCCCGTCCGTCATCCCGCTGACGTCGCCGACCACGCGCAGCACGTACGAGACGCCCAGCACGGTCATGGCGATGCCGCGTGCGGCGCCGGCGCCGTCGGTCAGCTGCGCGGCCACCGCGCCGATGCCGGCGAACACCCAGCCGGTCGCGGCCAGCTCCAGCCCGAACGCCAGCGAACCCGTGCCCGGCAGGTGTTGTCCGGACATGCCCGCGGCGAGCAGCAGGCCCATGACCAGACTGGCGGCGCAGGTGGCGATCAGCGCGGACGCGAGCCCCGCGTGCCGGCCGACGACCGCGGAGCCGAGCAGCTCCCGGCGGCCCGCCTCCTCCTCGGTCCGCGTGTGCCGGATGACGGTGAGGATCGCGATCAGACCGACGACCACCGGGATGAACCCGGCGCGCCACGCGACCAGCTCACCGATGCTGGACCCGAACAGCTGCCCGTACAGCGCGACGAACCCCGCGTTGGTGGCGCTGGTGGTCGCGTACTGGGCCTTCTCCGCGGCGGTCGGGAACAACCCGTCGATGCTCGCCACGTAGGACATCGGCACCACGGCGAGGACCACGACCCACAGGGGCATGATCACGCGGTCACGCCGCAGGATCAGCCGGACGAGCTGCCATGTCCCCGTCACCGCGTCACCTCGCCGGCCGGGTCGGTCCGCCTCGTCGCGCCCGCGCCCGTGTAGTGGCGCAGGAACAGCTCCTCCAGCGTCGGCGGCTGGCTCACCAGCGACCGCACGCCCGCGGAAGTGAGCGCCCGCAAGGCTTCCTCCAGCGCGGGAGTGTCCACATCGAACTTGACGTGCCCGTCCCGCACGAGCAGGGCGTGCACCCCCGGCAGGTCCGCGAGCCCGTTCGCCGGGCCGGCGAGGTCGGCCTCGATGGACGTGCGGGTCAGGTGCCGCAGGCCGGCGAGCGAGCCGGTCTCGACCGTGCGGCCCTCCCGGATGATCGTGACCCGGTCGCACAGCGCCTCGACCTCGGCGAGGATGTGGCTGGACAGCAACACGGTCCGGCCGCGCTCCTCCCGCACGACCTCGCGGAAGACCTCCTCCATCAACGGGTCCAGCCCGGACGTCGGCTCGTCGAGCAGCAGCAGTTCCACGTTCGACGCGAAGGCCGCGACCAGCGCCACCTTCTGCCGGTTGCCCTTGGAGTACGTGCGTGCCTTCTTGCGCGGGTCGAGGTCGAACCGCTCCAGCAGCTCGTCGCGACGGGTCTTGTCCAGGCCGCCCCGCAGCCGGCCGAGCAGGTCGATCACCTCGCCGCCGGACAGGTTCGGCCACAGCGTCACGTCGCCCGGCACGTACGCGAGCCGCCGGTGCAGCTCGACCGCGTCGGCCCACGGGTCGCCGCCGAGCAGCCGGACGGACCCCGCGTCGGCCCTGATCAGTCCCAGCAGCACGCGGATCGCGGTGGACTTGCCCGCCCCGTTCGGGCCGAGGAAGCCGTGCACCTCACCGGTTCGCACGGACAGGTCGAGGCCGTCCAGCGCCCTGGTCCGCCCGAACGTCTTGACCAGGCCCGCAACGCTGATCGCGTCAGTCATGTCGAGGTCCCTTCAGTGGTGGACCGCCTCGCGGCCCGCTCGAGACCGGCCCGCGCCGCGGCGGCTTCCTCCGGACTCATCATCGGATGGGAGTAGATGTCGAGCAGCGCGCTGGCGAGCCGGATGTCGCCCTCCGGCGTGGAAAGGTCCACCCCGAACGCCCGGGACAGGTGCTCGAACAGGATCGGGATGGCGAGCCCCCAGGCCGTGACCACCGCCGCCCTGTCCCGCACCGGCACGTCCGGTTCCCCGTCCCCCTTGACGAAGCCCGTGAACCAGGCCTCGCTCATGCCCACCATCTCGTCGAACAGCTCGCTCGCGCCGCCGTCGATGAGCGACCGGGCGACGTAGCGGTGGTAGCGGCCGCTCGGCCGCCGCGTGGCGGACGCCTTCGCGAGGTCGCCTTCCTTGATGGCGGCCCAGGTTTCCTCGTTCAGCTTGCGGACGGTCCGCAGCACGTACTCGTCGCAGGCGGCGTGCAACGCCTCCTTGCTGCCGAAGTGGTGCCTGACCAGTCCCGACGAAACCCCGGCCGTCTCGGCGATGCCGCGGATCGTGGCCTTCTCGAAGCCGTGTTCGCCGAAGTGCCTCATCGCCGCGTCCCGGATTCGGGCACGCGCGGTGAGATCTTCCGGATCGGGTGGACTACTCACACGTGCAGCGTACTACACACACGTGTAGTCGGACGCACAACGATCCCGCAACGTACATCCGCGCGCATTTTTCTGGACACCATTCACATTTAGGCTCCTCCGGTTCCACCCGTGCGATGGAGGCCTGAATGCCAAGCAGTAGACGTGTCCGCTTACGCCAAGCCGTCGGGACGCTGACCGCGATCGCCACGGTCGCGCTCAGTGCCACCACGGCCTCGGCGCAGGCAGCGGATCCGTTCATCAGTGAGATCCACTACGACAACGCCGGCGCGGACACCGGCGAGGCGCTGGAGGTCCAAGCCGATGCCGGTTTCGACCTGACCGGCTGGAAACTCGCCCTGTACAACGGGAACGGCGGTGCCGTGTACAACACGGCGACGCTGTCCGGCACGGTCCCCGCCGCGGGCGTGGTCGTGCAGAGCTACCCCACCGACGGCATCCAGAACGGCGCTCCCGACGGCGTCGCGCTCGTGCGCCCGGACGGCACCGTCGCCGAGTTCCTGTCCTACGAGGGCGGGATGACGGCGGTGGGCGGCCCCGCGAACGGCATGGCCGCGACGGACATCGGCGTGTCCGAGGCCACCTCCACCCCGGTTGGCTACTCGCTGCAGAAGGTCGGCGGCGTCTGGCAGGCCGCGGCCCCCAACACGTTCGGCACCCGCAACTCCGGCGGCGGCGACCCGGATCCCGACCCGGCCGGCTGCGCCGGCCTCACGGTCGACCACACGATCGCCGAGGTCCAGGGCACGACCGACACCTCCCCGCTGGCCGGCAGCCAGGTCGTGGTCGAGGGCGTCGTGACCGCGGACCACCGCACCGGCGGCTACAACG
This sequence comes from Actinophytocola sp., assembly GCF_035634895.1. Taxonomy (GTDB): domain Bacteria; phylum Actinomycetota; class Actinomycetes; order Mycobacteriales; family Pseudonocardiaceae; genus Actinophytocola. Next base: position 40,201 of record NZ_DASQCC010000119.1, read on the forward strand.
GCATCTACGTCCAGACCGCCGGCTCCGGCGGGCACGCGCCCGCGGCCGGTGTCGCCTCGGACGGCGTCTTCGTCTACCTGACCGCCAACGCCGCCAACCACCCGACCGTCGCGATCGGCGACCAGGTGCGGGTGCGCGGCAACGTCAGCGAGTTCAACGGTCTCACCGAGATCAGCATCGGCGCCCGGACCGACGTGGGGGTGTGCGCCAACAACGCACCCCTGCCGGCGCCGGTCCCGCTCACGCTGCCGCTCGACCCCGCCGCACGCGAGTCCGCGGAGTCGATGCTGGTCGCGCCGGTCGGCGACTACACGGTCTCGGAGGTCTTCAACACCAACCGCTTCGGCGAGGTCGTCCTCGCGGCCGGTGACCGGCCCGCGCCGATCCCGACCGACCTGTACCGCCCGAGCACCCCGGAGGCGCTGAACCAGGCGGCGGACAACAAGCTGCGCCGGCTGCTGCTGGACGACGGCTCGACGACGAACCTGTCGACCGCGGGCCAACTGCCGCCGTACGTCTACCCGGACGCCCCGTTGCGCGTGGGTGACCAGGTGGAGGCGTTCTCGCCGACCGTGCTGTCCTACGGGTTCGCCGAGTGGCGGTTGCAGCCGACCACCCCGGTGACCGCGACGACGCCTGCCTTGCAGCGCACCACGTTCAAGTCGACCAACCCGCGGACCCCGGCGCCGGAGAACGTGGGCGGCGACATCCGGATCGCGAGCTTCAACGTGCTGAACTACTTCGTCCACTTCGGCGGCGACGCCCGCGGCGCGGACGACGAGGCAGGCCTGGCGAAGCAGGAGGCCAAGATCGTGTCCGCGATCTCGGCGCTGGGCGCGGACGTCGTGGCACTGGAGGAGGTCGAGAACTCGATCCGCTTCGAGGCGAACGACCCGCAGAAGGCACTGAAGCGGCTCGTCGCGGCCCTCAACGCCAAGGACGGCGCGGGCACGTGGGACTACGTGCGTTCGCCCGCGAACCTGCCGCCGGCCAGCCAGCAGGACGTCATCACCGCCGCGGTCATCTTCAAGCCCGGCTCGGTGACCCCGTCGGGCGAGTCGAGGACGATCAACGACGAGACCGTGTGGTTCAACGCGCGCGAGCCGATCGCGCAGACCTTCACGGCGGGCGGCGAGAAGTTCACGGTCGTCGCCAACCACATGAAGTCGAAGTCCCCTTCGGACTCCGCGACCGGCGACAACGCGGACGCGGGTGACGGCCAGGGCCAGTTCAACGGCGACCGCGTCCGCCAGGCGCACTCGCTGATCACGTTCGTCGACCAGCTGAAGGCCTCCTCGGGCAGCGACGACGTGATGGTCCTCGGCGACTTCAACTCCTACACCCAGGAAGACCCGATGAAGGTCTTCTACGACGCGGGCTTCCAGGACGTGTCGAACGGTGAGGCCAGCTACGTGTTCGGCGGCGAGTCCGGCTCGCTCGACCACGCGGTCGCGACGCCGTCGCTCGCGGCGAAGGTCACCGGCGTGGACGTGTGGCAGATCAACTCGCACGAGTCGTTCGCGTTCGAGTACGACGGCCACCCGGCCTTCTACCAGCCGAACCCGTATCGGGCGAGCGACCACAACCCCAAGGTGATCGGCCTCTCGACGCGACCGGCCGGTCCGGTCGACCTGCAGTTGTTGGGTATCAACGACTTCCACGGCCGGCTCGAGTCCCCGGCCACCGGCGCGAACGGCCCGATCGGTGGCGCCGCACAGCTTTCGGGCCTGGTGGGCCAGCTGCGCGGACAGAACCCGAACACGCTGTTCCTGTCGGCCGGCGACAACATCGGCGCGTCGACGTTCATCTCGGCCATCGACAAGGACAACCCGACGCTCGACGCGCTGAACCTGATGGGGCTGGACGCCTCCTCGGTCGGCAACCACGAGTTCGACAAGGGCTTCGCGGACCTGCACGACCGCGTGATCCCGAAGGCGCGGTTCCCATACCTGGGTGCCAACGTCTACCGGGGCACGGAGCACGCGCTCACGCCGTACGAGGTCAGGACGGTGGACGGGGTGCGGGTCGGCATCGTCGGGCTGGTGACCGAGCAGACGGCGTCACTGGTGAGCCCGGACGGGATCGCCGGCCTGACCTTCAAGGATCCGGTGCCGGAGGCCGAAGCCGTTGCCGCACAGCTGAAGGACGGCAACGAGAACAACGGCGAGGCCGATGTCGTGGTCGTGGTCGCGCACGAGGGCGCGGCGACCGAGAACATCGGCTCCGTCGCGGATCTGCAGCGGGACCCGGTCTTCGGGCGGTTCATGAGCATGAGCGCGAACGTCGACGCGATCCTGTCCGGACACACGCACCAGGCGTACGCGTTCGAGGCGCCCATCCCGGGCACCGACCGGCTGCGCCCGGTGGTGCAGGCCGAGGACTACGGCATGAAGCTGTCCAAGGTCACGCTGTCGGTCGACCCGACGACCAAGCAGGTGCTGGGGTCGGACGCCACGCTGCTGGACGTCGTCGGGGCACCGTCGGACCCGGCGGTCGCGGACGTCGTGGCGCGGGCCAAGGCGAACGCCAACGAGTTGGGCAAGCAGCCGCTCGGCTCGATCACCGGGGACATCAGGCGTGCGGTCACGTCGACCGGCGCGGAGGACCGCGGCAGCGAGTCGGTGCTGGGCAACTTCATCGCGGACGTGCAGTTGGCCGGTACCAGGGACGCGGGCCGGGGCGGGGCGCAGATCGCGCTCATGAACCCGGGCGGCCTGCGGGCCGACCTGCTCTACGCGCCGGACGGCGTGGTCACGTACTCGGAGGCGTTCTCGGTGCAGCCGTTCGCCAACGACGTCGTGACCAGGACCTACACCGGTGCGCAGCTCAAGGCCGCGCTGGAGGAGCAGTGGCAGCCGGCGGGTGCGTCGCGGCCGAAACTGCACCTGGGTGTGTCGAAGGGCTTCGCCTACACCTACCTGCCGGACAACCCGGCGGGGCAGCGGATCACCGGCATGACGCTGAACGGCCGGCCGATCGCGCCGGCCGCGACCTACCGGGTGACGGTGAACTCGTTCCTGGCCGCGGGTGGCGACAACTTCGCCACCCTGGCGCAGGGCACGAACACGGTCACCACGGGCGACAACGACCTGACCATGCTGACCGCCTACCTCGGCGCCAACTCGCCGGTGACGGCGGACCCGGCGCCGCGGTCCTCGGTCGGCGTGCCGGTGCCCACCTGTGACCGGACGATCACCGGCATGAAGTTCGGCGCCGTGGTCGTGACGTCCGGACTGACCTGTGTGGACGACGCCACGATCTTCGGTGGCATCGTGGTGAGGCCGGGCGCCTCACTGAAGGTGACCGGCGGCCACCTCATCGGTCCGGTGTCGGCCACGTCGCCGGGGGCGGTCACGCTGTCCGGTGTCGAGGTCATCGGTCCGGTCTCGGTGACGGGCGCGACCGGCGCGGTGCTGGTCGACAAGGGCAGGCTCACCGGCCCGGTCGTCCTGCACGGCGACAAGGCCGGCGTGAAGATCGACACCGCGTCGGTGATCGGCCCGGTCTCGGTGACGGGCAACACCGGCGGGCCGGCGGTCGTCGCGGGCAACACGATCGTGGGCCCGCTTGCCTGTTCGGGCAACGACCCGGCCCCCGGCAACGGCGGCAGGAAGAACAAGGTGTACGGCCCGGCGACGGGCCAGTGCGCGAAGCTGTGAGTGGGTGACGGAGGGGCCCGCCCGGTGTGCTGCCGGGCGGGCCCCTCCTTGTTAGCGTGAGGTCGTGCTGATCGGACTTGGCGCCCCGGTGTCCGGCGCGTGGGCGACCCCGGAGAACCTGGCCGGGTTCACCGCACGGGCGGAGGAACTGGGCTACGACTCGCTGTGGACGTTCCAGCGACTGCTGGTCGGCGTGGCCGACCAGCTGGACACGGTGTACCAGAGCGTGCTGGACCCGTTGCTGGCGTTGACCTTCGCCGCCGCGCACACCAGCCGGATCCGGTTGGGGGTGGCACTGGTGAACATGCCGTTCGTCTCGCCGGTGTACCTGGCCAAGCAGGCGGCGACGCTGGACGTGCTGTCCGGCGGCCGCCTCGACCTCGGGCTCGGGGTGGGTTGGTCCTCGACGGAGTTCAGGGCAACGGGGGCGGACCGGGCCCGGCGGGGCGCCCGCGCCGCGGAGTACGTCAGGGTGCTGCGGACACTGTGGACGGACGACCCCGCGGAGTTCGCCGGCGAGTTCTACACGGTCCCGCCGAGCCGGATGCGTCCCCGGCCGGTGCAGGCCGGCGGGCCGCCGATCCTGCTGGGCGGCGTGGTGCGGCCGGCACTGGAGCGGGCGGGGCGGCTCGCGGCTGGCTGGCTGAGCCGGAGCGCACACGACCTCGACGGCATCGCCGCGGACATCGCGGTCGTCCGGGCGGCGGCGCCGGACCCGTCGGCGGTCCGGGTCGTGGTGCGGGGGGTGGTCCGCCCCGGACCCCGGGACGGCCGGCTGTCCGGCACGTACGACGACATCCGCGCGGACACGGCCTGGCTGGCGGAGCAGGGAGTGACCGAGCTGTACTACGACCTCAACTGGGTGCCGGGCATCGGCGACCCGGACGTGCCCGCCGAGAAGGCGACGACCCTGGCCACGGAGATCGCCGAGGCCCTGGCACCACGACGGTAGCCGCGGGGGTTGCCCTCGCCGTGCCGGATGCCGCGAACCGCACATTCAGGACACACGCGACCCCAACGGAAGCGGGCGTCCGACGTCTCGCGGGCAGTGGGCCGTCGCGGGGTGCACCCTGCGGCATCGGGCCGGGCGGATTCGGCCGGGTCCGCCAACATCCGGTCGCTCGATCAGGCATGCTGTGCGGCGCGGGTGACGGCCCGCAGGGGTGGAGGGGATTCGATGGACGCGAAGACGGCTCAGCAGTTCGCCGTGCCGGCCAGTGTGGGTAGTCCGGCCAAGGTGACGCAGCCGCGCGGTCTCGGCAAGTGGCTGCTGCACCACCAGGTCGCGCCGGTCGGTCCAGAATCCGGCGAGGGGCACGGCAAGCCGCAGCCCTGGTGGAAGGTCATGTGCCTCACCGGCGTCGACTACTTCTCCACGCTCTCCTACCTCCCCGCCATCGCCGCGCTGGCCGCGGGCGCGCTCTCGCCGCTCGCCACGCTGCTGATCGTCGCGCTCACGCTGTTCGGCATGCTCCCCATGTACCGCCGCGTCGCCCGCGAGTCGCCGCACGGCCAGGGCTCCGTCGCCATGCTCGAGAACCTGCTTCCCTTCTGGCGCGGCAAGATCTTCGTCCTGGTGCTGCTCGGCTTCGTGGCCACCTCGTGGATCATCACGATCACGCTGTCGGCCGCGGACGCGTCGGTGCACATGGTCGAGAACCCCGGCTTCCCGAGCTTCCTGCACGGCCACGAGGTACTCATCACGGTCCTGCTGCTCGTCATCCTCGGCGGCGTCTTCCTGCTCGGCTTCTCCGAGGCCATCGGCGTCGCGATCCCGCTCGTCGCGATCTTCCTGCTGCTCAACGCGGTCATCGTCGGCGTCGGCCTGGTCGACGTCTTCGACACCCCGGACGCGTTCTCCGGCTGGGTCGACCGGCTCACCGAGCACGGCTCCGGCTTCTTCGACATCGCCGGGCCGGCCGTGGTCGCGTTCCCGCTGCTGGTGCTGGGGCTGTCCGGCTTCGAGACCGGCGTCAGCATGATGCCGCTGATCAAGGCCGACAACTCGGAGCAGAAGGTTCGCAACACCGGCCGGCTGCTGGCCACCGCCGCGCTGGTCATGTCCGTGTACCTGATCGCGACCAGCTTCATCACGACCGTGCTCATCCCCGCCAAGGAGTTCGAGGAGGGCGGCGCGGCCAACGGCCGGGCGCTGGCCTACCTCGCGCACGAGCACCTCGGTGCGGCGTTCGGCACGATCTACGACGTCTCCAGCATCCTGATCCTGTGGTTCGCGGGTGCCTCCGCGATGGCCGGACTGATCAACATCGTGCCGCGGTACCTGCCCGCGTACGGCATGGCGCCGGAGTGGGGCCGGGCCGTACGGCCGGTCGTGCTCGTCTACACGGTGATCAGCATCGGCATCACGCTCCTGTTCGGCGCGGACGTCAACGCGCAGGCCGGGGCGTACGCGACCGGGATCCTCGCGATGATGGTGTCCGGCGCGGTCGCGGTGACGATCTCCGCGTTCCGCAAGGGCAACAAGATCGCCGGCACCGCGTTCACCGTGCTCACGGCGGTCCTGCTGTACGCGCTGGTCGAGAACGTGATCGAGAAGCCGGACGGCATCGCGATCTCCGCCGCGTTCATCGCCGGCATCGTCGTCGTGTCGCTGGTCTCGCGGGTCACCCGCACGACCGAGCTGCGGGTCGAGAGCATCGAGTTCGACGAGACCGCCCGCCGCTTCGTCACCGAGAACATCGAGCACGACGGCCGCCTCGACATCGTCGCCAACAAACGGCAGAAGGGCGACGAGGCCGAGTACTCGGCCAAGGAGTCCGAACAGCGCGGCCTGAACCCCCTGCCCGGCGCGGCGGACGTGCTGTTCCTGGAGATCGACGTGGTGGACCCGTCGGAGTTCAGCGACGTCCTCCAGGTGCGCGGCCGGACCGTGGGCCCGCACCGCATCCTGCGCGCCGAGGCCCCGGCCGTCCCGAACGCGATCGCGTCGATCCTGCTGGCACTGCGCGACACGACCGACGTGCGGCCGCAGTGCCACTTCGAGTGGTCGGAGGGCAACCCGCTCGGCCACCTGTTCCGCTACCTGATCCTCGGCCGGGGCGACACGCCACCGGTGGTGCGGGAGATCATCCGCCAACACGAGGAGGACCCCGCGCGACGGCCGGGGATCCACGTGGGCGGCTAACCCGGTAGCAGCGCGTCGCCCAGCTCACGCCACCACGGCAGCGCGGACTCACCCGGCTGGACGCCGATCACCTGCACGGCCACGTGGTCGGCACCGGCGGCCACGTGCCCGTGCAGTTTCTTGGCGATCGTGTCCAGGTCGCCCCAGAAGACCATGTCGTCGATGATCCGGTCGCTGCCGCCGCCGGCGATCTCGTCCGCCGAGTAACCCAGGCGCCGGTACTTCGCGACGTTGAACCGGGTCGTCAGGTAGCGGTGCAGGTGCTCGCGGGCGACCGCACGTGCCCTGGCCGGGTCCGTCTCGAACAGGACCGGGTGCTCGACGCCCAGGAAGGCGTCCGCGCCCAGGATCTCGCGTGCCTGCGCGGTGTGCGCCACGTTCACGTGGTACGTGTGCGCGCCGGCCGCCCGGTCGCGGGCCAGTCCCAGCATCTTCGGGCCGTAGGCGGCCAGGACGCGGGGCACCGGCGCGTCGAACGCGTCCAGCTCGTCCAGGTACCCGGTCGTCGCCGCCAGTGGGGTGGTGCCCGGCAGGCCCTGGCTGATGCCGAGGCCGAGCAGGTGCCGGCCGGGGTAGGCCGCGGCGAGCAGCGCGGCGCCGCCGTGGGTCGCACGGGCCGATCGGGCCGGGATCTGGGCTATCCCGTTCACGACGTGGATCCGTTCGGTCGCGGCGAGCAGGAAGCCGGCCTGCGAGAACGCCTCGCGTCCGCCGACCTCGGGGAACCAGAACGCCCGCCAGCCCCGTTCCTCCAGCTCCCGCACGGAGTCGCGCATCAGCGCGGGTGGCTGGTGCTCGAAGTCGAACGTGTAGACCCCGAACCTCCCGAGGCCTCCGATGGTGCTCATTCTCCTCCTGTCAGAGCGTCCGGCCGAGAACCGCGACGAGGGCGGCGATCCGCCGCTCGTCGCGCCTGTAGTGCGTCCACTTGCCCACCCGCGTCGAAACCACCAGGCCGGCACGCTCCAGCTCGGCCAGGTACGCCGAGACCGTCGACTGGGCCAGCCCCACCTTCGCCTGGATGTGCGTCACGCAGACCCCGACCTCGTTCGGGTCGGCGATGGCGCCGTCGAGCCGGAAGTTGCGCTCCGGCTCACGCAGCCAGGTCAGCAGCTGCAGGCGAACCGGGTTCGACAGCGCCCGCAGCGCGCGGACGGTCTCCAGATCCGGTGCGTCACTCTCGGCCACGACACCATAGTAGCGACGTTTCGAAGATTGTCGATATGAGAGACAGGACTCCGGAACGACCTTGACTTCACGTGTGGACGGTGGCTGAGATGGGTCAGTGATCGCCGAGACGGAGCCGCAGGTGACCCTCGACTCGGTGACGTTCCGACTACCCGACGCCGACTCCGCGCTCGAAGGCACCCGGCTGCTCCCGGCGCTCTCCCTGCCCGCGGCCGACCTCGACTTCACCTTCACCGACCACGCCTGGCACCTCACGCTCCCCCGCCCGCCCGTGCACCGCATGGAGTACCGGTTCCAGCTGCGCCACCTGGCCGGCGACCTGGAGGAGATCTGCGACCCCGGCAACCCGCGCCGGGCGCCGGGCGCGTTCGGCGACAAGTCGGTGGTGGAGTTCCCCGACTACCGGGCCCCGGGCTGGCTCACCGCGGTGGGTGCCGGCGGTGAGGTCACCGACCTGGCCGTCCACGCACCCCTGCTCGACCGGGACATCGCCGTCCGGCTGTGGTCGCCGGCGCCGCCGGCTGAGCCGCTGCCCCTGCTCGTCACGCACGACGGGCCCGAGTACGACCGGCTCGCGGGCCTCACCACCTACGCCGCCGCGATGATCGCGGCCGGCGAGCTGCCACCGTTCCGCGTCGCGCTGCTCACGCCCGGCGACCGGGACGACGAGTACGCGGCCAACCCGAGGTACGCGGCCGCCCTGCACCAGCGGGTCATGCCGGCACTGCGCCAGGCGGTGGCCGTGACGGAACCGGTGGTCGGCATGGGCGCGAGCCTCGGCGGGCTCGCCGTACTGCACGCCCAGCGCGCACTGCCCGGCCTGTTCGGCGGGTTGTTCCTGCAGTCGGCGTCGTTCCTGACCGTCGACCTCGACCCGCAGGAGCAGCACCGGTTCAGCCGGTTCGGGCAGGTCAGCGTGTACGTGGCGGACGTGCTGCGCTCGGTGCCGCACCAGACCGTGCCCGTGGTAATGACGTGCGGGCTCGCCGAGGAGAACCTGGCCAACAACCGGCAGATGGCCGCCACACTGGCCAAGCAGGGCTACGACGTGCGGCTGGTCGAGGTGCCGGACGCGCACAACTACGTCGGCTGGCGCGACGCGTTCGACCCGGCGCTGACCGCGCTGCTCCGTGCCGTGTGGACAGTCTGATGCGCCGCGACCAGTACGAGGTCGGCGGCGGCACCGTGATCGCCTACGGCCACTACGGCCGGCCGTTCCTGGTGTTCCCCTCCGAGCAGGGCCGTGCATGGGACTTCGAGGCCAACGGCATGATCGAGTCGGTCCGGCCCCTGCTGGCGGACGGCCGGGCGAAGCTGTACTGCGTGGACTCGTTCGACGCCGAGTCGTGGTCGAACCAGTCGGTGCCGCTGGAGGAACGCGCGCGCCGGCACGGCGTGTACGAGTCGTGGATCCTGAACGACGTCGTGCCGTCGATCCACGCCGACTGCGGCGGCCCGGTGGAGATCGCGACGCTCGGCTGTTCGCTCGGCGCGTTCCACGCCGTGCTGTTCGCGCTGCGCCGCGCCGACCTGTTCCCGCTGGCCATCGGCATGTCCGGCAACTACGACCCGTCGGGCTGGCACGGCTGGGGCGACCGCGGCGAGGCCGCGTACTTCGCGAACCCGGCCGACTTCGTGCCGAACCTGCACGGCGACCACCTGGACTGGCTGCGCGAGCGGCTCTCCGTGCTGCTGGTCGTCGGGCAGGGGCAGTGGGAGGACACGACCGGCTCGCTGCCGTCCACCCGGCACTTCGCGCATCTGTTACACGACAAGGGACTGCGCTGCGAGCTGGACGTGTGGGGTCACGACGTGCCGCACGACTGGCCGTCGTGGCGCGCGCAGCTCGCTCACCACCTACCCCGCTTCTGCTAGGAGGATCGCGTGGACCGTACCGAACACCTGCTTGGCCTCCTGCTGGGCACCGAGGAGGACTGGCCGAGGGCGTTCGAGGAGCTGGTCCGCAGGCTGGGCCCGGTCTCCCACGACGGCGCCGACCACACGCTCGCCACCGAGCGGATCACGATCGAGCCGTTCGACCTGCGGGCGAAACCGAGGTACCACCTGGTGATCGACCGGCTCGCGTACTGGTACTACGTGCCGCGCGAGTGGCTGAAGAAGGCCGCGCTCATGGACGACGTGTACCTGCTGAACAGCCCGTTCACGTTCCAGTCCATGGAGAAGCACGCCGCGTACTGCGCGATGATCCGGCTGGGCCTGAAGGTCCCGGACACCTGGCTGGTGCCGTACAAGAACCCGGTCGACAACGCGAGGTACGCCTACACCGCGGCGAGGTACAACCAGCCGTTCGACCTGGACGAGATCGCCGAGCGGATCGGCTACCCGCTGTACATGAAGCCCTACGACGGCGGCGCGTGGCGTGGCGTGTCCCGCATCCGGGACAACAGGACGCTGAACCAGGCCTACGACCAGTCCGGCGAGATGCTGATGCACCTGCAGGCGTCGGTCGAGGGCTACGACGTGTTCGCCCGGTCGCTGACGATCGGGCCCGACAGCATGGTGATGAAGTTCCGGCCGGACCAGCCGATGCACGACCGGTACGCGGTGGACCACGAGTTCCTGTCCCCTGCGGCGGGCGAGGAGGTGCTGACGATCTCCAGGCTGATCAACGCGTTCTTCCGCTGGGAGTTCAACTCGTGCGAGAGCCTGGTGGTCGGCGGGTCGGTCCACCCGATCGACTACGCCAACGCGTGCCCGGACATCTCGATCACCTCGCTGCACTACTACTTCCCGTGGGCCATCGGCACCCTGCTGAAGTGGTCGGTGTTCTGCGCGGTGACCGGCCGGCGCCCGAGGCTGGACCTGGACACCCACAACTACTTCGCGGTGGCCGACTCGTCCCGCACCTACGACGAGAAGCTGACCGAGTACCGCAAGCTGGCCGACGACTACTTCGAAACCGAGCGCTACCAGGAATTCTGCGCGACCGCACTGTCCCATGTGGACGACATGGTCCGCGAGTGGGTCGCCTCCCCCGCCTTCGACGACCTCCTCGTGTCGACCGTCCGGACCACCTACCCGGCCAAGGAGCACGACCGGTTCGTCGCCCACTTCCGCGGCCTACTGGGCCTCTGGGTGAAGGACAACGCGTAGCTCGTCGCGCAGCACGGCCTGGGTTCGGCGCCACAGGCCGGCGGCCAGCGAGATCCGGGCGACGCCGGCCGCGGCCAGGTCCGGCACGGTCAGCTCGGGCAGCAGGGTGGCGTTCACCGGCGCGCCGACCTCGGCCACGAAGGACCGCAGCAGCTCGGTCGAGCGGATGAGGATCGGGTACACGCAGTCCGCGCCCGCGTCCAGGTAGGCCCGTGCCCGCGCCACGCCCTCGGCCAGTGCCGCCGACTGGTCCGCCGCGTGCAGGAACACGTCCACCCGCGCGTTGATCACCAGGTCCTCGCCCGCCGCGGCACGGACCCCGGCCAGGTACTCGGCCTGCCTGTCCGGCGGGGTCAGGCCGCCGCCCGAGTGGTCGGTGTCCTCCAGGTTGCAGCCCACCGCGCCGGTCGCCAGCAGCCGGCCGGCCAGCTCGCCGGGCGGCAGCCCGTACCCGGCCTCGGCGTCGACCGTCACGGGCACGTCGACCGCCCGCGTGATCCGGCGAGCCGCGGCGAACATCTCCTCCACCGCCGCGCCCTCGTGGTCGCGGTAGCCGAGCGACTCGGCCACCGCCGCCGAACTGGTCGCCACCACCGGGAACCCGGCCTCGACGACCAGCCGTGCGGTCCCCGGGTCCCACACGTTCGGCAGCACGAGCGGCCGGCCCGGCACGTGCAGGGACCGCAGTGTCGAACCGGTCGCTCCGCTCATCCGCCCCGTCTCCTTCGCTCGTCGCGTGTTCGTCGCTACTGAGCATGCTCCTCGGTCGACCGGCAGTCGCACGGACCCGCCGGCCGTCCCGCGTGATCGGCCACGGCGGGGTGTCCTGGCACACATCGGCGTTGGCGCCGCCACACGTTTTGCCCGGAACCGCCGGGACCGTCATCCAGCGTTCATGTCCCGGTCAGGTTGAGCGTCCGTGCTGGCAGGTACACCGGACACCGGAGGTGACACCATGGATTTCTCGCTGATCGTCGTCGTGGTCATCGCGACCGCACTGGCGTTCGACTTCACCAACGGATTCCACGACACCGCCAACGCGATGGCGACCTCCATCGCGACCGGCGCGCTGCCGCCGAGAGTCGCGGTCGGCATCTCGGCGGTGCTGAACCTGGCCGGCGCCTTCATCTCCATCGAGGTCGCGAAGACGATCAGCAACGGCATCGTCGACGAGAAGCTGATCACCCCGACGGTGATCTTCGGCGGCCTCGTCGGCGCGATCGTGTGGAACCTCGCGACCTGGCTGTTCGGCCTGCCGTCGAGCTCCTCGCACGCCCTGTTCGGCGGCCTGATCGGCGCGTCCTGGGTGGCGTCCGGGGTGGACGCGGTGCACTTCCCGGTCGTGCTGGCCAAGATCATCGTCCCGGCGCTGGCCGCCCCGCTGGTCGCCTGCCTGGCCTCGACCCTCGCCACCTACCTCGCCTACAAGATCACCAGGCAGAGCCGGGACACCACGCGTGCGAAGGGGTTCCGGGTGGGGCAGATCGTCACCGCGTCGCTCGTCTCCCTCGCGCACGGCACCAACGACGCGCAGAAGACCATGGGCGTGATCACGCTGACGCTCATCACCGCGGGCAGCCTGCCGACCGGCTCGGTCCCGCCGGTGTGGGTGATCGTCTGCGCCGGCACGGCGATCGCGCTCGGCACCTACCTGGGTGGCTGGCGGATCATCCGCACGATGGGCAAGGGCATCACGGACATCGAGACCCCGCAGGGCTTCGCGGCGGAGGCGAGCGCGACGGCGGTGATCCTCACGTCCTCGCACGTCGGCTTCGCACTGTCCACGACGCATGTCGTGTCCGGCGGCATCGTGGGCGCCGGACTGGGCAAACGGCTCGCCGAGGTCCGGTGGGGCACCGCGGGCCGGATCGTGATCGCGTGGGTGCTGACGCTGCCTGCGGCCGCGCTCGTCGGCGCGCTGTCCGGCCGCGTCGCCGACATGGGCACCGTCGGCACGGTCGCCGTCGCCCTGGTGGGCGTCGCCATCGGCGCCGGTGTCTACCTGCTGGCGCGGCGCAGCCCGGTGAGCGCCGGCAACGTCAACGAGGAAACCGACGCACCCGCCGCCCAGCCGGCGGCCGCCTGAGCCCGGAGGAGCACGACGTGAACATCGACTGGAGCGCGCTCGGCCTGGTGGTGCTGATCTCCGTGGTGGCGGGCTGCGGCCTCGTCTCCCTGGTGGGGCTGGGCATCGCCGCCCTCGACCAGCGCGTGACCGCCCAGGAGTCCGGGCGCGCCACGACGACGCCGACCGTGGTCATGGGACTGTGCTTCCTCGCCGCCGCCGCGTTGATCGGCTACGGGCTCTACCTGGTCGCGTTCTCCTGACGCCGGTCCCGCGGTGTGGCGGCAGTGTCTGGGCCACCACGACCGAACGCGGCTACGGGGTCGTCGACGTGACGTCTCACCGCGGCGCGGCCGGCGTCCGCCGCGGTGAGACGTCGCGGTATCAAAGAGTCTTCGCCAGGCGGCCGGCCAGCAGCTTGGTGAACCGCGGCGGGTCGGCCAGGTCGCCGCCCTCCGCGAGCAGTGCCATGCCGTACACCAGCTCGGCCGCCTCAGCGAGGTCCGGCTTCTCGGCCGCGTGCGCGTCGCGCAGCGCGACCACCAGCTCGTGCTTCGGGTTCAGCTCCAGGATCCGCTTGATCTGCGGCAGCTCCTGGCCCATCGCGCGGTACATCTTCTCCAGCGTCGGCGTCATGTCGTAGCTGTCGCCGACGATGCACGCGGGCGAGGAGGTGAGCCGGGACGACAGGCGGACGTCCTTGACCTGTTCCTCCAAAGTGGACTTGAGCCACCCGAGCAGGCCCTCGAACTCCTTCTCCTGCTCCGGATCCTTCTCCTCGTCCAGGTCGACCTGCCCCTTGGCGATGGACTGGAACTTGCTGCCCTGGAACTCACCCACCGCGTCGACCCACATCTCGTCGATCGGGTCGGTGAGCACCAGGACCTCGAAACCCTTGTCCTGGAAGGCTTCCAGGTGCGGCGAGTGCTCGACCGCCGCCCGCGTCTCGCCGGTCAGGAAGTAGATGTGCTCCTGACCCTCCTTCATCCGCTCGACGTACTCCGCCAGCCTGGTCTGCGCCTCGGCCGAGTGCGTCGAGTCGAACGACGCGATCTCCAGGATCGCCTCGCGGTTGTCGGCGTCGTCGAGCAGGCCCTCCTTCAGCGCACGGCCGAACTCCGCCCAGAACGTCCGGTACTTCTCCTCCGGCAGGGCCTTGACCGTCTGCAGCACCTTCTTGACCAGGCGGCGCCGGATCCGCTCGATCTGCCGGTCCTGCTGCAGGATCTCGCGCGAGACGTTCAGCGACAGGTCCTGCGCGTCGACCACGCCCTTGACGAAGCGCAGGTACTCCGGCATCAGCGCTTCGCAGTCGTCCATGATGAACACGCGCTTGACGTACAGCTGCACGCCCCGCTTGCGCTCCCGCATGAACAGGTCGAACGGCGCCTTGGCCGGCAGGAAGAGCAGCGCCTGGTACTCGAACGTGCCCTCGGCCTGGAGCCGCATCGACTCCAGCGGCGCCTGCCAGTCGTGGCTGATGTGCTTGTAGAACTCGGCGTACTCCTCCTCGGTCGCGTCCGAGCGCGCCCAGAGTGCCTTCATCGAGTTCAGGGTCTCGTCGCCGAGCTTGATCGGCCAGGTGATGAAGTCCGAGTACTTCTTGACGATCGAGGTCAGCGTCGCGGCGTCGGTGTAGTCGAAGAGCTTGTCTTCCTTGTCCTCCGGCTTGAGGTGCAGCGTGACGGCCGTGCCCTGCGGGGCGTCCTCGACGGGCTCGATCGTGTAGGTGCCCTCGCCGGTGGACTCCCAGCGCACGCCCTCGGCGGTGCCGGCGCGGCGGGTCACCAGCGTGACCTTGTCGGCGACCATGAAGCTCGAGTAGAAGCCGACGCCGAACTGGCCGATCAGCTCCTCGGTCTGCTTGGCCTCCTTGAGCTTGGCCAGGAACTCCGCGGTGCCGGACTTGGCGATGGTGCCGATGAGGCTGACCACCTCCTCGCGCGTCATGCCGATCCCGTTGTCCCGCACGGTGAGCGTGCGGGCCGCGGCGTCGGTTGCCAGCTCGACATGGAGGTCGTCGGTCTCGGCGGCCAGTTCCTTGTCGCGGAACGCCTCCAGGCGGAGCTTGTCGAGCGCGTCGGAGGCGTTCGAGATCAGCTCACGCAGAAAGGTGTCCTTGTTCGAGTACACCGAGTGAATCATCAACTGCAGCAGCTGGCGGGCCTCGGACTGGAACTCGAGCGTCTCGACCTGCGCGGTCACTTCGTCCCCCTCTAGGTACGTGCTCCTGGTACGTGGTTCGGCCGACTGATTTTACGAGGTCCGAGATGCAAAGCGACGGCGGCCGCCGGCCCCTGTCTCGGCCGTTGCCCGTCTGTCACCGATCGTGGCGAGACGGTCGCGTTGCGGGCATGATGGGCGGCGCACTTGTCACACCAACTGGGGATCGGGGGAACACATATGCGCACGCG
The DNA here is from genome assembly GCF_035634895.1 of Actinophytocola sp. Classification (GTDB taxonomy): domain Bacteria; phylum Actinomycetota; class Actinomycetes; order Mycobacteriales; family Pseudonocardiaceae; genus Actinophytocola. The sequence goes on from NZ_DASQCC010000119.1 coordinate 55,786, forward strand.
AAGACTGCTCATGTTGCTGGCCGGCACGCTGGTGGCCGGCGCGGTGGTCGTACCCGGCACGGCGGCGGCCGAGCCGGTGTCGACCATCGACTGGAAGCCCTGCGGGGCGGACGCGCCGGGCGTCGACTGCGCGACCATCGACGTCCCGCTCGACTACGCGCGGCCCCGCGGCGAGAAGATCCACATCGGGCTGGCCCGACGGCCGGCGAAGGACCAGTCGAAGCGCATCGGCTCGGTGCTGCTCGACCCGGGCGGCCCCGGCGGCTCCGGCGTCGCGTTCGTGATGGGCGGCGACGCCGTGACGCCGGCGGTCGCCGAGCGCTTCGACCAGGTCGGGTTCGACCCACGCGGCATCAACACCTCCAGCCAGCTGCTGTGCGACGCCGGTCTCTCCGACCAGGCCGACGCGGCGAAGCGCCCGGCCAACCAGGCCGACTTCGACCACCTGGCCGCGGTGAACCGGGCACTGCACGACAGCTGCCGGGCCAACTCCGGCGCGCTCGCCAACCACGTCGACAACCTGCACACCGCACGCGACATGGACGCCATCCGGGTCGCGCTCGGCGAGCGGAAGCTGACGTTCGTCGGCTACTCGTACGGCAGCCTGATGGGCCAGCAGTACGCGGAGCTGTTCCCGCGCAACATCCGCGCGTTGGTCATGGACGGCAACATGAACCACAGCCTGCGTTCCCCGTGGGAGTTCGCGCGCACCGAGACGGCGCCGGTCGAGGAGGGGTTCAGGGAGTTCGCCCGATGGTGCGACAGCAACCCGGCGTGCGCGCTGTACGGCCTGGACACCACGGCGGTGTACGCGCAGCTGAAGGCACGCGCCAAGGCCGGCACGCTCGTGGACCCGGACGGCAACCCGGTCAGCTTCTACGCTCTCGCGGGCAGCACGTTCAGTGTCGTAATCCCGCAGGTGTGGAGCTTCGTGGCGGAGAACCTGCGGTGGTTGTGGGACGGCACCGGCACCCCGAGGCTGGGCGCCAAGCTCGCCGCCGAGGTCGACAACATCACCTACCCGACGATCTGGTGCAGTGACTGGACCTGGCCGGTGCGGAACTACGCGGAGTACGCCGGAATCCGGGCCGGCCTCGCACAGCAGTTCCCGATCATGGAGTGGTCCCCGTACGTCGACCACCTCATGACCTGTGTCAACAGCGGCACGAGGAACACGAACCCGCAACGCCCGCTCCGGGTCCACGGCGCGCCGCCCCTGGTGATGGTCGGCAACGTCCACGACCCGGCGACGGTGTACCCGTGGAGCCTGGCGGCCTCCCGCCAGAGCGGCGCACGGCTGCTCACGTACGAGGGCTGGGGCCACACGGCCTACGGCTACGACATCCAGTGCGTGAACAACGCCGTCGACGACTACCTGATCAACCTCCACCCACCCCGCCGCGGCCTACGCTGCGCGTCGATCGACGAGCCGGCCCTGGCCACCGCCCGAACCCAGCGAAACCTCCCAACCGGCCTGTTCTGAGCCAGCCAAGAAGGGCCCTTCAACCCAGAAGGGCCCTTCCGCTCGGAACGGTCCCTGACACACGGAGCCCTTTCCACGCGGAGGGCCCTCCACGCGCCCCATCCACGCGAAGGCCCATCCTCGAATGCCTTCCCGCGAAGCCGCTTCCACGCGAAGCCCCCTCCACGCGAAGCTCCTTCCACGCGAAGCTCCTTCCACACGTTGCCCCCCTCCACGCGGAGGGCCCTTCACGCCGTCAGGTACGGGCGAACCTGGTGCATGGTGTCGGCGGGCGTGCCGTCGTTGCTGACGAGGAGGCGCGGCCCGTCACGCGCGACGTCCCACGGCTCGTAGTCCAGCGCCGTGACCTGGGCCCAGGTCGGCACGACCAGCCCCGCGATGTCACTCTTCCTGGCCTCCACCCGCCGCCGGTGCTCGGCGGGATCGCTCAGCTGCACCTCGATAACCCGTAAGGGCGTACGCGCAAGCGCGGCAAGCGCCATCCAGCCGGCCCTGGCCTCCGGCACCGCACTAACGGCATCGACCACGACATGCGAACCAGCGGCAAGGCTCGACGCCGCGATCTCATGAGCGACGGCATACCCGACCGGGCTAGTGGACGGCCGCACGAGACCACTACGCGCGATCGCCGCCTCGATGGCGTCTATACGCAGATGAGCGGCGGTCAGCTCGGCGGAGACCATTCGCGCGAGCGTGGTCTTGCCCGTGCCCGGCCGCCCCACGAACACAACCAGCACCCGCACATCATGCCGTGACCCTCCCCCACCCAACCGACACGCCCAACCCGCGAGTCCCGCGTTCAAACACCCCGAGTCCCGCGTTCACGCAGACCGGGTTGCGGTTTCGTGCACACCCACCGAGCGCGCGGCGAACGCCGTCACGCCAAGGCGAGGACCCACACCAGCCACGGCCGGAACCCACACGAAACCGCGACTCGCCAGGCCCGAACGCGCGACTCGGGTCTATCGCAGTTCCCGCGACTCGCTATGTCTGAACGCGGGACTCGCTATGTCTGAACGCGGGACTCGCTATGTCTGAACGCGGGACTCGCGGGGTTGGGCGCGGGGCTCGTGAGGGGTTAGGGGGTTGCGGCTCGGTGGAGGGTGGCTGCGAAATCCAGGGTTATTCCGCCTTGGCGGTGCATCTTTTCCGCGTCGCGGAAGAACCGTTCGCGGAAGGCCACTGCCTGTTCGGTCGGTAGGGCGTCGACGGCGGCGGGGACTCCTTGTAGGGCGAGCCAGTCCCATAGGGCGGCCGGGTCCGGTAGGTGTTTGGGAATGTCGACCATCACTCGTGTGGGTGATACAAAGCCGGCCGAAAGGAGTAAATCGTCCAGTTGGTCCGCGGCGAGTGGCGCGCCGCCGGAACCGCTGCCGAAGAACGATCTGTTCAGGTCGTACAGCCAGCCAAGGCGTCCTATCTCCTGGCGTTCGAGGGACAACGCCACCATGCCGCCCGGCGCCAGGACCCGGCGGAACTCCGCCAGTGCCGCCGACGGGTCCGAGAGCACCTGCACGACGAATCCCGCCGTCACCACGTCGAACGAATCGTCGGCGAACCCCAGTGAGCCGGCATCCTGCTGGCGCACAACCATTTCCGGGTAGTCCGCGGCGAGGCGGGACACCATCCCGGCCGACGCGTCCACCGCCGTCACCGCGCAGCCGCGCTCGAGCCCTGCCCGCGCGACGGCGCCCCGCCCGGCGCCGACGTCCAGCAGCCGCGCGCCGCCGGGGGGATCGGCGAAGGAGACCAACCGTCGTCCCACGTCGGCGACGTAGAAATAGATCTCCTCGTAACGGTCGGCCAGGGCATCGTACTTGCGCCGTCCCTCTTCGGTACTTGTCACCGAGAAACCTCCAAGACCCGCCAGCCTAGAAAGGACGGGCACGCGCACATACCGCCGATCCGGGAGTGTTTATCCACCCGAACGGCCGGGTAACGCACCACCATGTGGCCTGTCTTCCGCCAGCTCACGGGCACCGACCGAACCGGACGCGGCGAAGCGGTCAAATCCCGGCGCACGGCGCAGCGCAAACCGCGAACCGCCACCGCCGACCGGGTCGTCAAGTCGATATGTCCGTACTGTGCTGTCGGTTGTGGTCAGGACATCTATGTGAAGAACGAGAAGGTCGTCCAGATCGAGGGCGACCCCGACTCGCCGATCAGCCGCGGCCGGCTCTGTCCCAAGGGCTCGGCCACGCTCCAGCTCACCACCGGCGCGAGCCGCCACCACCAGGTGCTCTACCGGCCGCCGCACGCCACCGACTGGCAGCCGCTCGACCTCGACACCGCCATGGACATGGTCGCGGACCGGGTGATCAGGACCCGCGCGGAGACCTGGCAGGGGGAGCACGACGGGGTCGCCACGAACCGGACGATGGGGATCGCGAGCCTCGGCGGCGCCACCCTGGACAACGAGGAGAACTACCTGATCAAGAAACTCTTCACCAGCCTCGGTGTGGTCCAGATCGAGAACCAGGCCCGCGTCTGCCACAGCTCGACCGTCGTCGGGCTCGGCACGTCGTTCGGCCGCGGCGGCGCGACCGGGTTCATGCAGGACCTGCAGCACTCCGACTGCATCATCATCGAGGGCTCCAACTTCGCCGAGTGCCACCCCGTGGGGTTCCAGTGGGTGATGGCCGCCAAGGCTCGTGGCGCGACGGTCATCCACGTCGACCCGAGGTTCACCCGAACGAGCGCACTGTCCGACCTGCACGTGCCTCTTCGTGCCGGCACCGACATCGCGTTCCTCGGCGGCCTGATCAACCACGTCCTGTCGACCGATTCCTACTTCCACGACTTCGTCGTCCCCTACACGAACGCGGCGACGATCGTCGGCGAGGACTTCCAGGACACCGACGACCTCGACGGTCTGTTCTCCGGGTTCGACGAGCAGACCCGCCAGTACAAGGTCGACACCTGGAGCTACGACGGCGTCCCGGTCGCCCCCGCCTCGGGCCAGCGCGACCAGACCCCCGGCCGGGAGCACGCCGACGTCCGGGACACGGCACGCGGTGAGCAGCACGGCTCCGGTGGCGCCACGACGGACGTCCGCCACGTCAAGGAGGACCGGACGCTCCAGCACCCGCGCTGCGTGTTCCAGATCCTGAAGCGGCACTACGCCCGTTACACCCCGGCGATGGTCACCGAGATCTGCGGCATCCCCGAGGCCACGTTCAGGAAGGTGTGCCGGGCGCTGGTCGAGAACTCCGGACCCGAGCGCACCAGCCAGTTCGTCTACGCCGTCGGCTGGACCCAGCACACCACCGGCTCGCAGTTCATCCGTGCGGCGTGCGTCCTACAACTGTTGCTGGGCAACGTGGGCCGGCCAGGCGGCGGCATCCAGGCGTTGCGCGGCCACGCCAGCATCCAGGGTTCCAGCGACATCCCGACGCTGTTCAACCTGCTGCCCGGCTACCTGCCGATGCCCTACGCGCACCACCAGCAGACGCTCGAGACCTTCATCGCGGCGGACTCGGCCAAGAAGGGCTTCTGGGCCAACATGGACGCCTACGTCGTGAGCCTGCTCAAGGCATGGTGGGGTGACAAAGCCCAGCAGGACAACGACTTCTGCTTCGACTACCTACCCAGGCTGACCGGCAGCCACGGCCACTACGACAACGTCATGGAGCAGCTGAAGGGAAACTGCAAGGGCTACTTCCTGTTCGGCGAGAACCCGGCGGTCGGCTCGGCCAACGCGAAGATGCAGCGGATGGGCATGGCCAACCTGGACTGGTTGGTGGTGCGGGACTTCTCGCTCATCGAGAGCGCGATGTGGTGGCAGGACGGGCCGGAGGTCCAGACCGGCGAGCTGTCCTGCGAGGACAACGCGACCGAGGTGTTCTTCTTCCCCGCCGCGGCGCACACGGAGAAGGACGGCAGCTTCACCAACACGAACCGCTGGCTGCAGTGGCACCATGCGGCCGTCCTGCCCGACGGCGACGCACGCAGCGACCTGTGGTTCACCTACCACCTGGGCCGGCGGATCCGCGAGAAGCTCGCCGGCTCCACCGACCCCGTCGACCGGCCCGTGCTCGACCTCACCTGGGACTACCCGGTCGAGGGGCCGCTGGACGAGCCGTCGGCCGAGGCGGTGCTCGCGGAGATCAACGGCTTCGACCCGGGCGGGAAGCCGTTGTCCGCGTACACCCAGCTGAAGGCCGACGGCTCGACCAGTTGCGGTTGCTGGATCTACTGCGGGGTCCACGCGGACGGCGTGAACCAGGCCGCACGGCGCAAGCCGTGGACCGAGCAGGACTGGGTCGCCGCGGAGTGGGCCTGGGCCTGGCCGGCCAACCGCCGCATCCTCTACAACCGCGCGTCGGCCCGGCCGGACGGCACGCCGTGGAGCGAGCGCAAGAAGCTCGTCTGGTGGGACGCGGAGAACGGGCGGTGGACCGGGTACGACGTGCCGGACTACGAGCCGACCAAGCCGCCGGACTACCGGCCGGCCGAGGACGCGCTCGGCGTCGCGGCGATCGCCGGCGACGAACCGTTCATCATGCAGTCCGACGGCAAGGGCTGGCTGTACGCGCCGGCCGGGGTGCTCGACGGTCCGCTGCCGACCCACTACGAGCCGCAGGACTCGCCCTTCCCCAACGCGCTCTACGTGCAGAAGCGGAACCCGGCCCGGCTGCTGTACCCGCACGAGTTCAACCGGTACGCGCCGAGCGGGAACGAGCCGGGCAGCGACGTCTTTCCCTACGTGGTCACGACCTACCGGCTGACCGAGCACTTCACGGCCGGCGGCATGACGCGGTGGACACCGTACCTCGCCGAACTCCAGCCCGAGATGTTCTGCGAGGTCTCGCCGGAGCTGGCCGCACGCAAGGGCCTGTACAACGGCGGCTGGGCCACGATCGTGACCGCACGCAACGCGATCGAGGCCCGCGTGCTCGTCACCGACCGGATGACGCCGCTGCACGTGCAGGGCCGCGTGGTCGAGCAGATCGGGATGCCGTTCCACTGGGGACCGAACGGGTTGAGCAAGGGCGACTCGGCCAACGAGCTGACGCCGATGGCGCTGGACCCGAACGCGCACATCCAGGAGGACAAGGCGTTCAGCGCGGACATCCGTCCGGGGCGCCGGCCACGGGGACCGGCGCTGCCCGCGCTGGTCCGTTCCTACCAGGAACGAGCCGGCATCACCGAACACACGGGCACGGAGGTGTGAGACGTGACCGGGACCTGTGAGGACCCCCAGCCACGCGTGGGTTTCTTCACCGACACGAGCGTGTGCATCGGTTGCAAGGCCTGCGAGGTGGCGTGCAAGGAGTGGAACGCGATCCCGGACACCGGGCTCGACTTCACCGGCATGTCCTACGACAACACCGGCGGCCTCGGCGCGGACACCTGGCGGCACGTGGCGTTCATCGAGCAGCGGAAACCGTTGGGCGGCCAGGACACCGGCCGGTCCACAGTGGATCTCGGGATGCCGGCGATGCCGGGCCAGGAGGAGGGTTCGGAGTTCCGCTGGCTGATGGCGTCGGACGTGTGCAAGCACTGCACGCACGCCGCCTGCCTCGACGTGTGCCCGACGGGTGCCTTGTTCCGCACGGAGTTCGGCACGGTCGTGGTGCAGGAGGACATCTGCAACGGCTGCGGCTACTGCGTGCCCGCCTGCCCGTACGGCGTGATCGACCAGCGCGAGGACGACGGCCGGGTGTGGAAGTGCACGATGTGCTACGACCGGCTGGGCGCCGGCCAGGAACCCGCCTGCGCCAAGGCATGTCCGACCGACTCCATCCAGTTCGGCGAGCTGGACGTGCTGCGGGCGCGGGCCGACGAGCGCCTGGCGCAGCTGCACGACGCGGGCATCGACGACGCCCAGCTGTACGGCCGGGACCCGGACGACGGCGTCGGCGGGACCAGCGCGTTCTTCCTGCTGCTGGACAGGCCGGAGGTGTACGGCCTGCCGCCGGACCCGGTGGTGACGACCCGTGACCTGCCGACGATGTGGCGCCGCGCGGCGACCGCCGCCGGCGCGCTGCTCGTGGGCCTCGCGGCCACGTTCCTGGGGAGCAAACGATGACCGACATCCATGAGCAGGACTCGGCGGCGCCGCCGGACCGCACCGCGGTGACCGGGCGTCGGAAGGGCCGCGGGCGGGGCGAGCAGCCGATGGTGCCCGACGCGTCGTTCGCCAGCTACTACGGCAGGCCCGTGCTGAACAAGCCGACCTGGCAGGCGCGGGACATCGCGGGCTACTTCTTCCTCGGCGGCCTGGCCGGCGCGTCGTCGGTGCTGGCGGCGGGCGCGCAGCTGACCGGGCGGCCGGCGCTCGCGCGTGGCTGCAAGGCCGGCGCCCTGGTCGCCATCTCGGGTTCCCTGTTCGCCCTCGTCCACGACCTCGGCCGCCCGGCGCGGTTCGTGAACATGCTGCGGGTGGCCAAGCCGACGTCGCCGATGAGCGTCGGCACCTGGCTGCTCACGGCGTACGGACCGGCGGCGGGTGCGGCGGCCGTCTCGGAGCTGACCGGCCTGCTCCCCCGGGTGGGCCGGGTCGCGTCGGTGGCCGCCGGCCTGTTGGGCCCGGCGGTCGCGGCGTACACGGCGCCACTTCTCGCGAACACGGCCGTGCCGACGTGGCATGCGGGGCACCGGGACCTGCCGTTCGTGTTCGTCGGCTCGGCCGCGGCCGCGGCGGGTGGGCTGGGGATGCTGGTCGCCCCCGTCGCCGAGGCGGGGCCCGCACGTCGTGCCGTGCTCACGGGTGCGCTGTGCGAGCTCACCGCGGCGGCACGGATGGAGCGGACCATGGGCCTGGCCGCCGAGCCGCTGCACACCGGCCGCGGTGGCACGCTCATGCGGGCGGCCAGGGCGTTGACGGTGACGGGCGCGGTCCTCGGCGGGATGCTGGGCCGGCGCTCGCGAGCGGCGGCCGTGCTGGGCGGGGTGGCCGCGCTGGCCGGGTCGGCCTGCACCCGTTTCGGCATCTTCCACGCGGGCGTGGCCTCCGCCGAGGATCCCAAGTACACCGTCCGACCACAACGCGAGCGGCTGCGGGCCTCAGGGCTCTAGGCGTCCGACCACCACGGTCGCGCCGAGGTCGTCGTCGGTCACGATCTCCGGTGCCAGGCCGGCCGCGGCGACCATCGCCGTCGCCACGGGTGCCTGCCCGGTACTCGTCTCGAACAGCAGGTACCCGCCCGGCGCGAGCCAGGCCGGGGCCCCGGCGACGGTCCGGCGCAGCACGTCGAGCCCGTCGGCGCCGCCGTCCAGCGCGACGAGCGGCTCGTGCAGCCGGGCCTCGGGCGGCATCAGCGCCACGGCGCCGGAGGGCACGTACGGCGCGTTCGCGACCAGCACGTTCACCCTGCCACGCAAGGAGTCCGGCAGCGGCTCGTACAGATCGCCCTCGAACACCGTGCCGGTGACGTTCCCGCGCGCGCACCGGACCGCGGCCGGTTCTACGTCAGAGGCGAAGACCTCGACACCCGGCACCGCCGCGTACACCGCGGCGCCCACCGCCCCGGAGCCGCAGCACAGGTCCACGACGACCGCGCCGCGTCCGGTGAGCGCCGTGGCGTGCCGGGCCAGCAGCTCGGTGCGCCGCCGTGGCACGAAGACCCCCGGCTCCAGCACGATCCGCAGGCCGAGGAACTCGGCCCAGCCCAGGACCTGTTCGAGCGGTTCCCCGCCGACCCGCCGCTCGATCATCGCGTCGAGCTCCGCCGGGCCGGCCGCCGCCTCGACGAGCAGCCGCGCCTCGTCCTCCGCGAACACGCAGCCCGCGGCACGCAACCGCGCGATGACAGCGGATCGTGGCACCACGGAGGCCATCGGGTGCCCTATCGCTTCGACAGTTCGGCCAGGTAGCCGCTCAGCCGCGCGTGTGTCCCCGGCTCGGCCCAGAGCGCGGCCACGGCCTGGTCGTCGACGTCGCGGCGCGCCGCGATCCGCTCGTGTGCCGGCGCGTGCAGCTGCCGCTTGGCGAGCGCGTACACCGCGGCGGGCACGGCGGCGAGCTTCGCCGCCGAGGCCACCGCGGCCGCGAGGAGATCCTCGGTCACGACCTCGTGGACCAGGCCGACGCGGCGCGCCTCCGCGGGGTCGAGCCGGGGCGCGGTCAGCACCAGCCGGTCGGCCGCCGGGCCGGTCGCGTGCCGCATCACCTCGATGGCGACGGTCGGGAACGGCACCCCGGCCGCCAGCTCGGTGAGGCCGATCGTGCCGCCGGACATGAACCGCAGGTCACACGCGGCGGCCAGCACGCACCCACCGGCGAGCGCGTGCCCGTTGACGGCCGCCACCACGGGCCGCGGGTGGTCGAACACCGCCAGGAACGCGGCGGACAGCGCCGGCAGGAACTCCTCGACGTAGGCGGCGCCGCCGGCCACGATCCGCTTGAGGTCGACCCCGGCCGAGAACGACCGGCCGGCGCCGGTGAGCACGACCGGCGCGTCGCCGGTGGCCGCCAGTGCGCCGGGCAGCGCGCGGAGCAGCTCCACGTCGAGCGCGTTGACCGGTCCGTGGTCGAGCGTGAGAACGGCGACGTCGCCGTGGGTGGTCGTCCCGATCATGTGGCCAGCGTGACACGGTGCGACGGATGGCGGTACGAATCGGTGGTGGAAAGTCGTAAGGTTCTGCCGGTTCGGGGGCTCTCACCATCAGCAAGGCTTGTTTTTCGTCGGAGGTACACCCGTGTCCGAGCACAGTGACGCCGAGTTGGTCGCCGGTGTGCTCGCGGGCGACCGGGACGCGTTCGCGGCCGTCTACGACCGCTACGCCGACCGGTTGCACGACTTCTGCCACTCCGTGCTCCGCGACCGGGACGAGGCCGCGGACGCCGTGCAGGACACGTTCGTGCTCGCCGCACAACGCCTTGTTCAGCTCAACGACCCGGATCGGCTCCGGCCCTGGTTGTACGCCGTCGCGCGCAGCGTGGCGCTACGCCGGGTACGGGCCCGCCGCCGAGTCGTGCTCGACGAGGTGGGAGAGATGGCGGACACGGACCCGGGGCCGCATCGTGCGGCCGAGCAGGAGGCGTTACGCGAGTTGGTGTGGACGGCGGCCGGCGGGCTGTCGGAACGCGACCGCGCCCTGCTCGACCTGCACCTGCGCCAGGGCCTGGAGGGCGCCGAGCTTGGCGAGGCCATGGGCGTCAGCACCAGCCACGCCTACGTGTTGCTGACGAGGCTGCGCGACCAGGTCGAACGGTCGCTGGGCGCGCTGCTCATCGCCCGCCTCGGCCGCGCGGACTGCACGGAGCTGGACGCGGTGCTGTCCGGCTGGGACGGCAAGTTCTCTCCGATCATGCGCAAGCGGGTCGCCCGGCACGTGGACCAGTGCGACGTGTGTGCCGACCGCAGGCGGATCGCGGTCAGCCCGTGGGCGCTGCTTGCGGGCGTGCCACTGCTGCCGGCACCGCTGTTCCTGCGGGACCGCGTGATGGCGCAGGTCCAACTCGCGTCGATGGACGTCCCGACCGAACAGAACCCGACGACCGAGCACGGCGAGAGCGGCGAGGGACAGGGCGGTACGGGCCAGGGCGCCGGGAGGACGGGGGCCGGCGCGGGTACCGCGGCCGGCGCCGGCCTGGCGGTCGAGGCGGCGCTGGCTGCGGAGGAGTCCGACGAACGGGCGGTAGGTGGGCCGTTCAGCTCGCGGCGCGCCAAGGTGACGGCGGCGGCCGCGGCCGTGCTGGCGTTGCTGGTCGCGGGCATGGCCGTCGTGTACTGGCGCGGTGACACGGTGGAAGGCAAGCCGCTGGCACTGGAGAACTCCGTCGCGCTGCCGACCACCACCGACACGACCCGGACCGCCACGACGACCCCCACCGCCACGACGGTCCCGACCACGACGACGGGACCCACCACGACCACCCGCAAGACCACCACCCGCAGAACCACCACGACGACACGGCCCGTCACGACGACGACGAACGTGGTGCAGCCACCACCACCGCCGCCGCCTCCCCCGCCGTCGGGCGACACGACGCCGCCGGTGGTCACCAGCGCGTCGGCCGAGCCGACCACGATCTACGCCACGTACTGCCAGCAGTCCCCCGCCAGCAGCTCGGTCCAGGCGACCGCGAGCGACGACGTCGGCGTCACCTCGGTCACGCTGACCTGGAGCGGGAAGGCGGGGAGCGGGAGCGCGGCCATGTCCCGCGACGGCGACACCTGGTACTCCGGGATGGGCGACTTCGCCAACCCCGGCGACGTCAGCTGGCGGGTGATCGCCACCGACGCGGCCGGGAACACCAGCGAGCCGCGATCGGGGCGGATCACCGTTCGGGACTGCCCCGTCGGCTAGAAAAAAAGTTTCTACGGAAAGTTGTAAGGACCTCGCCAGCGGCGGCTCCTACCGGTCGACACACCGTCCACCGGAGGGACAACACCGTGAGGGCTCTACTCACAGCAGCATTCCTGCTGACCACGCTCCTGTTCTCGGGCCACGAGGCGACCGCCGCCCCACCGACGGCCGCCGACCCGCCCGGCATCCTGACGCCGGCCGATCCGCCGGAGCCCCAGCCGTGCCGCAAGGTCGGGCCGGTCCCCTGTGACGTCACGTTCCCGACCCTGACGGTCGACGTCCCGACCACGCCGTCCGAGCCGTCCGAGCCGGCGGGTGAGCCGTCCACAACCGCCGTCACCACACCGGCCGAGGAGGCGTCGAGCACCCCTGCGTCCGGCGACGGCACCTCGACCGGCGACGGCACGGCGGCGGGCTCGGCACGCACAGCCTCGCCCGTGAGCCCTCCCGGCCCGGCCGGCACGGACTGGTGGCTCATCACGATTCCGGTCCTCGCGTTGCTGGCACTCGCGGCCGCCGGCACCGTGCTGCTCATCCAGCGCTCCGAGCGCCCCCCGCGCTGACCGCCCGGCGGACCACCGCACGCCGGCGAACCACCACACGGCAAGGCACAGCAAGACAAGCACAGCAGTCGGCGGACCACCACACGCCGACAGACAAACGCCGAAAGACCACCACGCGGCCGACCACCACACGCGACATGGCCGCGAACGCGAGAGAGCACGGCGCGACGAACCACCACCACAGCGCCACCAAAGACGTCGTTCCACAGACACCGAGGGGAAACAGAGAAATGCAGGCAATCACCCGTACCAACGTCCTCGTCCGCGCAACCGACCCCATCCTCCAGAACGGCGTCTGCATGACGCTGCGCACCAGGCCGGAGGTCTGGCTCGCCGACGACAAGGCCGACCCCGCCAACACGGTCGCGCTCGTCGCCGCCGACCGGTTCGACGGCCGCACCACCGAGCTGCTCCGCGCCGTCCAGGGCCGTGGCTTCACCAAGATCGTCCTGATCGCCGGGGAGGTCGCCGAGGCCGAGGTGCTCACCGCGGTCGAGTCCGGTGTCTGCGCGGTGGCGCGCCGGTCCGAGGCCACCCCGGACGTGCTCGTCCGCCTGGTGAAGGCGGCGGCCGCCGGCGAGGGCGCCCTGCCGCCGGACCTGCTCGGCCGCCTGCTCAACCAGGTCTCCCGCCTGCAGCGGCACGTCCTCGAACCCCGGGGCCTGCAGCTCGCCGGCATCACCAACCGCGAGTCGGAGGTGTTGCGGCTGGTCGCGTCCGGCTTCTCCACCCAGGAGATCGCCGAGAAGCTCTGCTACTCGCAACGCACGGTGAAGAGCATCCTGCACGACGTGACCAACCGGTTCCACCTCAGGAACCGGGCACACGCCGTCGCGTACGCGCTCCGGGAGGGCCTCATCTGATAAGACTTGTGGTCGTTTTGGTCACAATGGGGGCGGGGCGCTCGCGTGAGCGTCCCCGCAACCGCAGGTCAGGGCATATGACGTGCTCACAGCCCCGGTACGGAAGGGGCTGCCCCCGCGAAGACGACTTGCGGGAGTTAGTAACCTGCAGCCCTGAAGGCAACGCCCAACGTGAGGGGCATTGCCCGACACAAGGGTTTCGCGGCAAGATCACCGGGCGTCTCCCGAGGTTGGGATGTGAAGATATCCGTGCGCGATCAGACGGTCCAGGTGGACGACCTGAAGCTCGTCGCGTTGCCGAGCGCGATCAACTGCGCCGACCTCTTCGTGCGGTTCACCCTGGCCGAGTGGCGCGTCGACTCGATGATCCCCGACGTCCGGCGCGCGACCGAGGCCCTGATCAGGGCCGTCGTGGGCGACGCGAACGCGAAGTCGACGCCGACCATGCTGTTGTTCCGGCTGCGCCTGTCGGGTAACACCCTGGCCATCGAGATCGAGGACGACCGGCAGACGCCGGAGCTGAAGGTCCCGCGCGCCCTGTCCGTCTCGAACAGCGGCGTCACGTTGCTCTCGACCGGCAAGCAGCTCCTCTGGACCGAGGTCCCGCTGCCGAGGGGCATGGACGCGACCGTCGTGCCGCTCCCCCGCCGCGGCACCACCCGCGCGGCGGCGGCCGCGGCGCCACCGCCGGCCGAGATCGCGGGCGCGGACGACCTGTCGCCGGACGTGATGGAGCGCATCCTCGAGGGCCTGCGCCGCGACCACGGCGAGCCCCCGCGGATCTAGTGCGCTCCACCGATGTTGGTGCGCACACTGTTCGCCTTCCCGCTGCCACGCACCACTAAGGTGTGACCATGCTTGCCGGACGCCTGAACCCGACTGCTGGCACGTTCGAGATGCGCGAGGTCCCGGTGCCCGAGCCGGGTCCCGGCCAGGTGCGGATCCGGGTGCGTGCCGCCGGTGTGTGCCTGTCGGACGTGCACCTGATCGACGGCAGCCTGCGGCCCGCGTTCCTCGACGCGCCGGAGGTGACGCTCGGGCACGAGGTGGCCGGCGAGATCGACGTGGTGGGGCCGGACGTGCCGGAGCGGTGGCGGCCCGGGGCGCGGGTGGTGCTCGAGGCGGGCGAGCGGTGCGGGCAGTGCGCGCAGTGCGCCCGGTTCCGGTGGCCGTGCCAGGCCGTCCGGACCCGGGGCGTGGACTACGACGGCGGCTGGGCGGAGTACGCGCTCGCCAGCCACCACACGCTGATCGCCATCCCCGACACGCTTTCCTTCGAGGAGGCGGCGATCGTGCCGGACGCCGTGTCCACGCCGTGGGGCGCGGTCGCCGGCACGGGACGCGCGGAGCCGGGCCGGCCCGCCGGCGTGTGGGGCATCGGCGGGCTCGGCGCGCATGCCGTGCAGTTGCTGCGGATGCTCGGCGCGGCGCCCATCATCGCCGTGGACCCGTTGGAGGCGGCCAGGGATCGGGCACTGGAGTTCGGCGCGGACTTCGCGTTCGACCCCGCCGACCCGCACTTCGGCGAGCAGATCGTCGCGGTGACCGGCGGTGGCGGCCTGGACGTGGCGTACGACATGGCGGGCGTCGGGGCGGTGCGGGACCAGGCGCTGCGGTGCCTCGGCCGCGACGGCCGGCTGGTGCTCGTCGGCCTGACGCCGGAGCCGCTGACCGTGCCGAACAGCATCGGGCTGAGCGTTCGCGGGCAGCGGATCCTCGGCCACTACGGTTCGAGCCCCGGCGCCGTCGAGCGGCTGATCGAGCTGATCCACTACGGGCGGCTGGACCTGAGCCGGTCGATCAGCGGCACGCTGTCGCTCGCCGAGGCGCCGGACGCGGTGAAGGCGTTGTCCGGCAAGCAGGGCAACCCGATCAGGCTGATCCTCGTTCCCTGAGTCGTTCCCCCGAGTCATTGCCTGAGCCGTTCCCCTGAGCCGTTCCCCTGAGTCGTTCCCCTGAGTCGTTCCCCTGTGCCGTGCCCCTGAGCCGTTCCCCTGTGCCGTGCCCGAGTCGTTCCCCGAGCCGTGCCCGAGTTGTCCCCCGAGTCGTTGCCTGAGTCGTTGCCTGAGTCGTTGCCGAGGTGTGCCGCACACCTCGGTCCGGGCCGTCGGCGTCGCCCCGCGACGGAACACCGCCGGCCCCCAGGTTGACACTGCCTGCCGGATATCGAACAATCAGTGTAGTTATACCCCTCCCAACAAAAACTGATGGCCACAGGATCAGGTAGACCAAAGCGTCAAAAATGGTCCCTGATCACCAAACTTCACAGCCCGACCCAATCGCCACTCTCCGCGTCCATCGCCGTCTCGACAATACCGTCGAGTTAACCCGAAAGGATGCCGAACAGTGCTGCGCGCGCACCCACAGCTGCAAATGTCCGCGCATTTCGTATTCAATTCGGTTATCCTCATCATCCGATGGATGTCGATTCGCCTCGTTCTCGCTGCTCACGGGCCTAATCTTGGATCAGGCAAGAAACCAGCCGACTGGCCGTGCCGAACCGGCGCGTCGGTACCACGAGGGGGCCTTGGTCGTATTCGGTCAGCCGCCTTATGCCCTGTCCATGTCGTGTACGACTGACCCCGCAGCCGGAGAACAACCTGATGAACGAGTCACGGGAAGAAGTGACCGGAAAGGCCATCGCAAAGGCCCTTGGCGAGGAGTTGCGATACGCACGCGAGGCGCACAGCTGGTCCCGCGCGCATTTCGTCGGACACCTGCCGTCCGGAATAGGTGAAAGGACATTGCTGGCCTACGAGCACGGCCTGCGGCAGGTCACCGTGGCGCGGCTCGTCGAGCTGTGCGAGGTGCTGGGGACGACCGCGCCGGGCATGCTCACGCTCGCGCTGCAGAAGGCCGGCCTGTGCCTGCAGAACCTCGTGTTGCAGGTGGACCTGCGCCGGTTGCTCGCCGACCAGAACAACCACTTCCGCCCGATGTTCCCGTGGGCACGCAACCGGCTCAACGACGCGGTCGACGGCGTCGTCGAGCTGACGCCGTCCGCCGTCCGCGAGCTCGCGGCCTTCATCGGCCACGCACACGTCGACCTCGCCGACTACCTGGCCAAGTTCAACCCGGAGCCGCCCGAGGAGGTCGGCGGGTAGGACGCGGGGACGGAGCGGGGCGGACAGTCCCCGGTGGCCGGCGGCAGCCGGGGCTCGGGGGTGGAGTCCGGGGACGGCAGGACCCGGGGCAGGCGGAGCGGACGGCG
Organism: Actinophytocola sp.; assembly: GCF_035634895.1. Classification (GTDB taxonomy): domain Bacteria; phylum Actinomycetota; class Actinomycetes; order Mycobacteriales; family Pseudonocardiaceae; genus Actinophytocola. The sequence continues at coordinate 72,163 of NZ_DASQCC010000119.1, forward strand.
AGGCAGGTGCGGGCGGTGAGCAGTGACGTCACGGTCGAGCGGTCGCGTCACTCGATCGTGGCGCCGTGGACGGGTTGGCGGATCGCGGTCTCGTCGACCTCGACGGCCTCCGCACGGGCCCGCGGGGCCGAACCGTGCACCCCCTCCTCGGTCTTGCTGCGCAGCCTCGTCGCCAGCAACGGGAATCCCGCGTGGTCGTACAGGTCGGCGGCCTGCCGCCACATCAGCATGGCCTCGTACCGCTCGCCGCTGTGGTAGAGCGCGTCGCCGTGCACGGTGGCGACCTGGGCCTGGGTCGCGAGGTCCTGCGAGCCGCGCAGGAGCTCGACCCCCCGCCTGCTGTAGGCCACGGCCTGGTCGAACCGGCGGCTCTCCCAGCCAATTGTCGCCAGCGTGGTGCAGATCAACGCGGCGGCGGTCTGGTCCGGGACGGCCTCGGCAATTGCCAGTGCCTCCTGGCAGTACGCGAACGCGGCCGAACAGTCCCCGAGGTCGCGGTGGATCCCGCCGATCTCCGCGAGGCTGGCCGCCGCGGCGGCCGACTCGCCGGCCCGCGACGCCGTCGTGTGCGCCGCCCGCAGGTGGCCGAGCGCCTCGTCCATCCGCTCGGCCAGGCGCAGCACCTGGCCGATGCGGCAGTGCAGCCAGCACAGCGCGGCGAGGTCGTCGGCCCGCTCCGCGACGGCGAGGCCGCGCTGGAAGAGGGTCAGCGCGGCCGCCCGGTCGTCACGGTGCTCGACGGCCTGCCCCAGCTGGTCGAGCATCGAGACGTGGCCGCACCGGAGGTCGTCGGCCGGCGCCATGCGGGCGGCGGCGGTCAGGCACCGCTCCGCGGCGCCGTGTTCCTCCAGCAGCAGGTGCGCGGCGCCGAGCTGGCGCAACGCCTCGGCCGCGGACACCCCGGCCGCGTGTGCCGAGTCGACCGCGAGCTGCCTGATCACCCTGCTCTCGACGATGTTGCCGGCGCGGGTCAGCAGCGCCGCCACCGGATCGGCCAGCCGCCGGACGTAGCCGTGGCACCCGTCGTCGTAGGCGTCGTGCATCGCCGCCGCCAGCGTGAACCGCTCGCGGGCGAACCAGGCCAGGGCCTCGTGCGCGTCGGCGAACAGCGCCACCCGCTCACGCGGCACGGCATCGCCGGGACACGCGAGGTGCATCGCGCTCGTCGCGGCCGTCACGAAGTACTCGAGCAGCCGCTCCCGCGCGGCACGGACACCCTCTGCGGACTCGTCGTCCTCGAGGCGGCGCGCGGCGAACTCGGCCAGCACGGCGTGCCGGCCGAACCGGTCCAGCTCGTCGGAGGGCCGCAGCAGGTTGGCCGCCACCAGGCGCAGCAGGCTCCGGATGGACTCCGTCGGCGTCCGGCCGTCGCACGCGTAGGCCGCCTCGGCCGAGATGTCCTCGCCCGGATGCACGGCCAGCAACCGGAACAGCCGCCGCTCCGGCTCGGCCAGTGCGTGGTAGGCCCAGTTGAGGCAGGCCTCCCCCGCCTGCACCGCCACCGGTCCGTCCGGCCCGACCGCGGCCAGCAGGCGCCGGCGGTCGAGGCGGGTGACCAGCTCGCCGACCCGCTCGGGCGACTCGCCGGCCAGCTGACCCGCCAACACCGTGACCAGCACGGGCAGGCCGCCACAGGCGGCGCTGAGCCGGGCGGCGTCCGGGATCCGTCCGTGCGCGCGGACCGACAGCAGCAGAGCCGCGCTCTCCGGACTCATCGGCCGGACCGCGATCCGCCGTGCCGAGGGCACCGAGAGCCGCCGCCGGCTGGTGACGATCATCAGGCAGGACGGGAGCAGCTCGACCAGCTGCCGAACCGTGGCGGCGTCCTGGACGTCGTCGAGCACCACCAGGACCCGCCGGTCGGCTAGCAGCAGGCGCAGCAGCCGTTCCCGCTGCCGGCGGGCCAGGTTCGCCGCGGGCGGCTGCCCGAGCGCCACGAGGAAGTCGTCCACGAGCGCCGCGAGGCCGACCTGGCTGCCCCGCATGTTCAGGTAGAGGTCGCCGTCGGGGAACCGTTCGCGCATCCGGTGTGCCCAGTGCACGGCGAGCGCGGTCTTGCCCACGCCACCCGGCCCGTCCAGCACGAACACGCCCGAGACCCCGGCCCGGTCCAGCGCGGCCAGCTCGTCGCGGCGGCCGACGAAGTCGGTGATGTCGTCGGGCAGCCGGCGGGGCACCACGGTCGGTTCCGGCAGCAGCGGCGCCGGGTGCGCGGCGGTCAGGGCGGCGTTGTGCTGGCGCAGGAGTTGCGCGGCCTCGTCGTGGCCGTTGCGGCGCAGGCGGTGCCAGGTGGCGAGGAAGTAGCGGGTGGCCTCGGCGAACCTTCTTCGCTGGTACAACGCGGTCAGGCGGAGCTTCGCGAGACCGAGGTCGTCCGGGAAGTCGGCCAGCAGCTCGTCGAGGGCGGCGAGCGCCGCCTCGTGCCGTTCGAGGTCGAGGAACGCCCGCATGCGCAGGGTGTGCGCGGCGAGCCACTCGTCATGCAGGACCCGTTCCCGCCAGGCCCGGGCGGGCTCGGTGACGAGGTCGGCGAGCGGCAGCCCGCGCCAGAGCCACAGGGCCTGTTCCACCAGCTCGACGGCCCGCGCGGGATGCTGTCCGGCCAGCTCACGGGCCTCGTCGAGCAGGACCCGGAACTCGTGGAGGTCGACAAGCGCCGGATCGATGGTCAGGCGGTACCCACCCTCCTCGATCGACAGCTCGGGCGCGGACGGCAGGCGAGCCAGGACGCGCCGGATCCGCGCGGCGTAGATGTCAAAGGTCGGACCAGCGAGCAGCGGCGCGGGCCGGTCCTTCGGCCAGACCCACCGGACGAGCTCGTCGAGTGGCACCACCTCGTTGGCATGCACCAGGAGCGTCGCCAACACCGCCCGCTCACGGGGCTTGCCCCACGAGTCGTCCGGACCGTCGTCCAGGAGAAACGCGGTCGTGCCCAAAATCCCCAACAACATTGCGTCCACCCAGCTTTCGTTCCCCAACAAAGCTGGCGCCGAGCGGCAGCTATCCAGTCGCATATTACTTATGAACAAAGATCAGAGAAGTCACGTAACACAATTGTTGTACCCCGCGATTGCCGGCCACCCGGAATAGCCACAACCAGTTTCTCGGACGGGCGGTATTTGCCGGCGCCATCACCGTTCGCACGTGCACACGGCTACGGAGCGTACAGCCCCTCCCCGGCTCGGACCACCGCCTGACACAAGGCGATTCCGCGGCACGGGACCATGTCCGCACCCGAAACTGCCTGCCCGTTCACGCACCCTTCCGGAAGCCGAAACCCCTGACCCCTTGACAACGATGGACATTCGACGTTACGCAGGGAGGTTTTGTGCCGCTACGCCGACGGGGGCGGACGAGGTCCCGGTGCCAGCGTCGTGGGCGCACACACAGCGCAGTCTCTTCCCGGCATTTGACGGGCGGGAGCGGCTGGTGGAGACCGCGCCCCAGGGGACCGGCAAGGCGTACTCCCGGATATCGGGCGAGGAGTTCCGGCGGGCCCGCGGGGGAGCGGGGCCGGGCCCGCGGCCGGCTCGCCGACCGGCCGCCTTCCGGTATCGCCGACCGCACGTCGTCGACCCATGAAAAACGCAGCCGGCCGTGGTGCGTTTTGTGGAAACATCGCGGACACTCGGCGTGACGGCCGTCAATTTGCTTGGTCCACCTCAAAAAAGTTGCGCGATCCGTACACCTTTTCTCGGAGTAAATCTCAGGGTAGTTCCACGTGACGGTTTCCGAGTCCGTCGGCGCCCGGCGACGAACCGGCCCAGGTGATCCGCGTACGGAGGTGCCACGATCCGGGAACTGGCCCTCGCACTGGACTTCACGCCCGCGACGCCCACCACCCACCTGGCCGGTTCACCACCGCCGATCTTCCGGCGGATCAGCACACCAGCATGGACGACAAGATCCGCGGCCGTGGGGAAATCGCCGTGGTGGAGATTTCCCGGACGCGCCGGCCAGGGCCGCGGGAATTTTCCGCGGCGCCATCGAAAACGGCTTCGACGAGACGAAAGACCGGCACAATTGCGGCACGAATAATCCCGGCCGTCGCGGTGATATTCGCGACGGTCACCTGGCGGCAAGGGGGTCGTGGGATCGTCAGGCCGTCCTGGCGTCGCCGACGGGTGGCACGGGCACCGGCGCGCACAGGACCGGCACCGCGGGCTCGTCGAGGTCCAGCAGCTCGTACACGGTCTGCCGGAGGAGGTCGCCCGCGTAGCCGGCCCTGGACGTGACCCTGGCGGCGACCTCGTCCTGCCACTCACGGTTGTCCGCCATCGCCGCCGTCACCTGGCTGAGCAACGCACGATCGGGGCGCACGCGGTGTGCATGTCGCCACACCAGCTCGGCCGCACCGCCCGCCGGCGACTCGCCCTCCGGCGGCTCGACGACCATCACGGCCAGGCCGATCGCCGCGCCGTAGCGGGTGGTCGCGCCCAGGTCGCCGATGACCAGGTCCGCCGCGACGAGAGTCGAACGCCATTCCTCGTCCGTTCGTTGAAAAAGCAGACCGGCGCGGACGGCGTCGGCAAACCAGGCGCGCGCCAGCGGGCCACCGTAATATCGCCAGATTTCCGGCGACGCGATCGCGGCGACCCGATATTCCGCCGGCGGCAAATCGGCGAGCAACCTGTTCAACACATTCATCTGTGCGTCCAACACGGACTCCGACCGTCCGGTCAATGTCACGACGACGAGTTTTCGTTCCCGCGACAAACCGGCCGCGAGCCGGTATTCGGCCCGAAAGGGAATACTCGTCAGCAGCCGGTCATAGGAAAGATCACCGACCACGGTCGCCACCGCCTCGGGGTAGGACCTCCCCAGGGCAGCGCGGTCCGACTCGTGTGCCAGCGCCAGCGCGGGCGCCCGGTCCGCGCCCTCGCGGGTGAGCACGCCGCGGTTCAGCAGATGCGCCGGAGCCGTGCCGGCACCGCCCGGCAGCAGCAGCCGCTTCCCCCGCAGCCCAGCCAAACCAGCCAGGCCGGCCGCGATGATCAGGTCGAACTCGCCGCGCGCGTCCGCCTGGGACACGACCACGCGGCGGTCTCCCGCCAGCGTCTGCAGCACGTCCGCCGACCACGTCGCCGCCCCCGCGGCGGGCGGCACGACAAGAACTCTCGCCCGCCCGCCGGCCGGTTCGCATCGCCAATACCCGTGCATCACACAACCTCCCCCGTTCGGCTGTGGTCGGCAGGCATGCCAACCCGAGGAAAGCTTGCGATGCGTAACTGACCGAACACCGGTCCACGCCCGGTCGGACACCGGTCAGTACGAAGGATTCCCGGGGCGCTCGTGCATTTCACATGACCAGCCGCACATGCATGCCTCGGGACCTGTCAATTTCCTGTCCGAAATCCGGTCGGCAATACCACGGGCCAGTCACCAGCGGTCACTGAGCTAAACCCCTCGGTAGTGTCCACCGGTTACCCGGAATCCACCGGCATTGCCGCTGGACGGGCACCGGCGGGCGACACGGTGGACAGACAGGGAAGTACGTACTAATCTCACGACGTACTATGAGGTACGTACATGAGAGCGACGGACTCCACGACCCCTCGGTTCGCGACGCGATGGCGCGGTTCGCCGGCGGGGCGACCGGGCCGTTCGAGGCGGCCGCCGCGGTGCGGGCCGCGGCGCATGCCGTCGAGCGGCTCCAGGGCATCGGCGAACGAAACCTCAGCGCGGGTGCGGTCGACCTCCTCCTCAGGCTCGACGGCGGTGTCGCCGGTGTCGGGGAGCTTGCCCGGTCGGCCGGGTTCAGCTCGCGGAACGTGACCGGCCTGGTCGACACGCTGGAGCGGGCCGGACTGGTGCGCCGCGAGCAGGACCCGGCCGACCGGCGTGCCGTCCTCGTGACGATCACCGATGAAGGCCGCGGCTGGGTCGCCGACTTCCGGGAGCCGGCACGCCGCGCCGTGGCCGCCCTCTTCCACGGCTTCGCGGACGACGAGGTGAGCCGACTGCGCGACCTCTGCCTGCGGCTCGTTGTCAACCAGGAAGCCATCTCCCGGCGGCTCGGCCCGGAGTCCGCTTAGGACCACACCGCTGTCGCCACAGTGGAGGACCACTCCCCGTAGACATCTGACGACACCGTCACCTGGTCGCGGCACCCCGGCGCGGGGCACACACCCGCGCGGAGATGTGATGGACTCTCGGGGAACGGCAGAGGCGGTGGTGCAGAGTGTCCAAGCGGGTGACGCCCCGCGCCGGGGCTGGTTCCGGGGTCCCCGGTTCCTTCCACTGTGACCGGCTCGTGACGGTGCACGATCCACGTAGCGATGTGCCACCACGCGACGACATCCTCGCCAACCGACACGACGCGATGTACTGGGACCGTGGTCCCGGGTACGGGAGGTGGCATGACTAGCCTGGCCGAGTTGGCGCGACCGTCCGGTGGCCTGGCCATGGTGGCGATGGACCAGCGGGAGAGCCTGCGCGCGATGCTGGGCGTGCACACGCCGACCCCGGTGCCCGACAGCGACCTGACGAAGTTCAAGCTCGCCGTCGCCACCGAGCTGGGGACCTTCGCGAGCGGGTTCCTGATCGACCGCGCCTACGGGTTCGACCAGGTGCTCGCCGACCGGCTGCTGCCGCCGTCGTGCGGGCTCATCCTCGCCGCGGACCGCCTGCGGCACCCGCCGGAAGGCGGGCCCGTCCTGGACACCTCGATCGACGAGGAGATCAACCCGGTGCACGTGCGCGAGCGCGGGGTGTCGGCCATGAAGCTCCTGGTCGTGTGGCGGCCGGACGAGCGACGGGACAAGCGGCTCGCCATGGCGGCCGAGTTCGTGCAGCGCTGCCGGTCGGCCGGGTTGCTGTCGATCCTCGAGGGCGTGGTGCGGCCACGGTCGGACCTCGACTTCGACCAGCTGCAGGTCGAGGCCGCCGCGGAGCTCGGCTCGCTGCGACCCTCGCTGTACAAGGCGCAGGTGCCGCGCCGCGGCGTCGACGAGGTTCAGGTCGGGCGGGTGTGTGAGCGGATCTCGGGGGCCATCCCCGTGCCGTGGGTCGTGCTGTCCCAGGGTGTGACGATCGACGACTTTCCCGGCGCGGTGCGTACGGCGTGCCGTGCCGGTGCCTCGGGCTTCCTCGCGGGGCGCGCCATCTGGAGTGACACCCTCACCGACCCGACGCCGCTGCTGCGTGCCCGCGCGGTGGACAGGGTGAAGCGGTTGGCGGAGCTGGTCGACGGGGCCGCCAGGCCCTGGCAGGAGGCCGCCGCGTGAGAGCCGCCGCCCGGCTACCGGTTCTGGTCGACGTCGCCGTAGCGGGCCATGACCCGCGCGCGGAGCTCCGGATCCGACCGTGGGACCGGCTCCAGGAAGATCTCGTCGAGGTCGGTGAACCGTTCGCGTAGCTCGGCCGAGATGCGGACGCAGGCCAGCTCCAGGTCCGTGGACGTCAGATCCTCCGCGAAGTCGAGGCGGGCGCACAGCAGGACCTGGTCCGTGCCGGTGACCATGGTGAGCAGGTCGACCACGACCTCCACCTCCGGCGCCGCCCCCAGCAGCTCGCGTGCCCCGCGCACGATCTTCACGTCCGCCTGCCGCCCGATCAGCAGGCCGAGGTTGGTGCGCCCCAGCAGGTACGCGACCCCGGCGAGCAGGACGCCGATCAGCACCGACGCCAGCCCGTCCCACACGGCCGAGCCCGTGACGTCGTGCAGCGCGATGCCGCCGAACGCCAGCGCGATCCCGACGAGCGCCGCGCTGTCCTCGAAGAACACCGTCTTGACCGTGGGGTCGTCGATGAGCCGCAGGTACCGGCCGACGGACCGGCCCTCGGCCGCCGCCTCCGCCCGCACCTGCTTGACCGCCCGCAGCCACGACGTGCCCTCGAGGAGGAACGCGAGCCCCAGCACGATGTAGCCGATCAGCGGGCTGGTCTGCTCCTCCTGCTCCCCGAAGATCGTCCGGAAGCCTTCGTAGAACGCGAACACCGCGCCCGACACGAAGATCGACACGGCCGCGATCAGCGACCAGAAGTACCGCTCCTTGCCGTACCCGAAGGGATGCGCGCGGTCCGCCGGCCGGCTGGACCGGCGCAACGCCGTCAGCAGCAGCGCCTCCGTGATCGTGTCGGCGACCGAGTGCGCGGCCTCCGCCAGCATCGCGGCGGACCCCGTGATCAGACCGGCGATCAACTTCAGGATCGCGATCACGAGGTTCGCACCCAGCGCCACCAGCACCGTCAGGGTGCTCTCGGACTTCTCTTCGGCCACGAACCCGACACTAACGCCCCGGCCTCACCGCGGCAGAAACGCGGCCGCCGCCGGGGACAGCCTGCCGTCGCGGTGCACGAGGCACACCTTCAGCACCTCGTCAGTGGCCAGGTCACGCACGACCGCCCCGGTCGCCCGTGCCAGCTCCCGCCAGGACTCGCTCAGCACCGCCACCCCGACCCGCGCGAGCACGAGCGGCAGCACGGCCTCGCGGTGCTCGACCTCCACGGCGATGCGGCAGCCCGGCGATCTTCGGAGGATCCCGTCGGCCACCCGCCGCGCGCCGGTCCCCGGCGCGACGACCAGCCGCCGCCCGCCGAGCGCGTTCATGGCGACCGGCGACCCGGGCGGCAGGTCCGCGTCGGCGGCCGCCACCAGCACGAACGCCTGCGTCTCCAGCGCGTACACCATGAGCCCGGCCAGCTCGGGCCCGACGGCCGGCGTGCCGAGCAGCCCCAGCTCGGCGGTGCTGCCGCGGACGGCCGCGACCACGTCCTCGAGCGTCGCGGCGGCCCGCACCACGACCTCCACGAGCGGGTACGCGGCACGGAACCGGCTGACCATCGACGCGAGCGGACTCATCGCGGTCGCGGGCATGGACGCGATCACCAGGCGGCCCGAGCGCAGCCCGTTCACCGCCTCGACGGTCGCCCGCGCGAGCTCGACGCCGCGCAGCACCTCCCGCGCCGGGCCGATGAGCCGCTCCCCCGCCGGGGTGAGCACGAGCCGGCGGCCGGTGCGGTGGAACAGGTCGGCACCGAGGTCGCGTTCGAGCCCGCGAAGCGCCTGCGACACGGACGGCTGCGCGACGAACAGCTCCTGCGCGGCGCGGTGCACGCTGCCGTGGTCGACTATCGCGAGGAAATACCGCAGCTGGCGGACGTCCATGGATGTCCAGGCTATGGCGAAGATGTGAACTAGGACATACTTCACCGCACGAATGCCGCGGGAGGAAGACGGGAGCACTGGTAGGTGGAGCACAACTGGGCCGGCAATGTCGCTTACCAGGCAAGGGAAGTAGCCCGTCCGCGGACGGTGGACGCGCTGCGGGAGCTGGTCGCCGAGCGGTCGCTCGTACGCGCGCTCGGGTCCCGGCACTCGTTCAGCGAGGTGGCCGACGGGCGCGGCACGCTGGTGTCGCTGGAGGAGCTGCCGGACGAGATCACGGTCGACGGCGACCAGGTCGTGGTGCCGGCCGCGACCCGGTACGGCGTGCTGGCGCAGTTCCTGCAGGCGAAGGGGCTGGCACTGCCGAACATGGCCTCGCTGCCGCACATCTCGGTCGCCGGCGCGATCGCGACCGGCACGCACGGCTCGGGTGACGCGCTCGGCGGCCTGTCGACCGCCGTCGCGGGGCTGGAGCTGGTCACGGCGACCGGCGGGCTGCGGCGGGTGTGGCGCGGCGACCCCGAGTTCGCGGGCAGCGTCGTGGCGCTGGGCGCGCTGGGGATCGTCACGCGGGTGACGCTGGCGGTGCGGCCGAGCTTCGAGGTTCGGCAGCAGGTGTACGTCGACGTGCCGTGGACCGACCTGGTCGCGGACCTGCCGTCGGTGTTCGCCGGCGGGTACAGCGTGAGCGTGTTCACCGACTGGGTCGGGCCCGCGCAGGTGTGGGTGAAGTCGCTGGCGGCGCCGACCCTGCCGTTCCGGCCGGCGGACGGGCCGGTGCACATGCTGCCCGGCGAGTCGGTGGCGGCGGTGACCGAGCAGGGCGGTGTGCCCGGGCCGTGGCTGGACCGGCTGCCGCACTTCCGGCTGGGCCACAAGCCGAGCGCGGCCGCCGAGCTGCAGAGCGAGTACCTCCTGCCCCGCGAGTCGGCGGTCGAGGCACTCACGAGGCTGCGCGCGATGGCCCCGCGGATCACGCCACTGCTGCAGATCTCCGAGCTGCGCACGGTCGCGGCGGACGACCTGTGGCTGAGCCCGGCGTGCGGGCGGGACGTGCTCGGCGTGCACTTCACGTGGAAGCTTGACGTGCCGGGCGTGACCGCGCTGCTGCCCTCGGTCGAGGAGGCGCTGCTCCCGCTGGGCGCGCGGCCGCACTGGGGGAAGGTCTTCCACACCACCGAGGTCGCGCCGCTGTACGCGCAGTGGACCGACTTCACCGAGCTGCGCGCTCACCACGACCCGAAGGGCAAGTTCACGAACCCCTTCCTGGACCGGCTGGGCGGGGTCAGACCGTGACGTGCAGCTGGTCCGCGAGGTCGGCGAAGTCGGCGGTGTTCCACCGTTCCGGCCGCATCGTGATGGCGACGTTGCCGGACTGCCCCTCGGCCGTCGCCTCGACGTACGCGGCCGCGACCTCCGGCGACAGGTAACGCGACGCCATCGCGAGCCGGTCCTCCTCGCGGACCGGCCTCGTCCCGACCACCGGCCCCTCGGCGGTCACGTACCGGTACGGGGCGCCGGTCTCCTGCACGCACAACGCGAAGCGGCCCGCCTCGCCGATCAGCCGCGCCTTGCGCAGGCCGGGTGAGGTCAGGATCGTGACGAGCCCGCCGGGCCGGTAGTCGTACCAGATCGGGGTCGTGAGCGGTGCCCGCCCGGCCTCCGCCGCGACGGACAGGACACCGACGTACGGCTCGGCGAGCAGGGCTTCCCGCTGCTCCGAAGTCAACCTGAGGACCACGGCAGCCTCCTTGAAGCCAATCGGTTTGCGTTAAGGCTAGCACGGTAACGCAAACCGTTTGGCTTTAAGATGTCCGCATGACCAGACCCGGCGGCCGTAGCGCCCGTGTCCGCGACGCCGTGCACCGTGCCGCGATCGAGCTGCTGGTCGAAGGGGAGACCGACGCCGCGATCCCGCGGATCGCCGAGCGGGCCGGCGTGAACCCGACCAGCCTGTACCGGAGGTGGGGCAGCCGGGAGAACGTGCTGCTCGACGCCGCCGTGACCCGGTTGCGGGAGCGGTCGCCGATGCCGGACACGGGCACACTGCGCGGCGACCTGCTCGCCTGGGCAGCCCGCGTGGAGCGGGCGATGGCCGAGCCGGACGGCAACATCCTGCTGCGTGCCCTGATCGCGACCATGTCCACGACGGCCCGGCCGGCCGAACACCTGCGCGCCCGCGCCGACGACCTGCGGACGATGCTCGACGCGGCGTCCGCTCGGGGTGAGCGGACGCCGACGGTGGACGAGGTGCTCGACTACGTCCTGGCGCCGCTCTACCTCCGCGCCCTGTTCGGCATCCCGGTCGAGCCGGGCGCGGCCGAGACGCTCGTGGAGCGGCTACTCCAGGTAGGACTAGCTGGGCGGTCCGGCGGGGCCTAGGGGATCCGGTTCGGACGGTGGCCGCGGGTCCGGGCCCGGTGGCACGGGTGGCTGCGGCGGATCCGTGGGGATGGGCCCCGGGTTCGGGCTCGGAATGGGCTCGGGCGTCGGCAAGATCGGCTCGGTCATCCATGGGGGGTTGCCAGGTAACAGCATGGCTAAACAAGCAACTCGCGGGGTAGTCAAGACGTCGAAAGGGTGACAAAGGAGATTGGGTTGCCATGACAATCGCCAGCCGCCGCCTGGCGCGCCAGTGCCGAGAACGGCTCGCCGCCAACAGAAACCTGCTGCCCTGCCCCGCTCAGCCGACCGAGAACGCTACGGTCGGGGACACCGAGACGGCGACAGAGGCGCAGCTGGAGAAAGTTGACGCGACAAAATAGGACACACATCCCGGACCGTAGGGACGAGAATCATGCCATGGCAACGACCCGGGTGGTTCTCGTCGAGGACCACGACATGGTGGCCGAGGCGATGGCCCTCGCCATGCAGCGCGCCGACGACATCGAGATAGTCGCCCGCGCGCGGTCCATCGCCACGGCGCTGACGGAGGTGCGGAAGTACGCGCCGGACGTCGTGCTGCTGGACCGAAGGCTGCCCGACGGCGACGCCATCGAAGCGATCGGGCCCCTGAGCGAACTGGGTGCCCGGGTCCTGATGCTGACGGGCGAGGCGACGTCCACGGTCGCCGCGCGCGTGGCCGAGGCCGGCGGGTGCGGCCTGGTGCTGAAGTCGGCCGGGCTCGACGAGCTGGAGGACGCGGTCCGCCGCGTCGCCGAGGGCGAGGCGGTGTTCGGGGCGGAGTTCCTCGCGGGGGTGCTGAACCGCCTGACGGGCCGGACCCGCAGCGCGACGCTCACCGCACGGGAACGCCAGACGCTGGGGCTGCTCGCGGACGGCGCGAGCACGGCCGAGGTGGCGCGGCGGCTGGGCGTGGCCGTCAACACGGCACGCAACCACGTACAACGCGTCCTCGAGAAGCTGGGCGCCCGCTCGAAACTCGAAGCGGTGGTCATCGCCCGCAAGGAAGGGCTCCTCGACTGAGGGCCGCCCCGGCCGCGCACGCGAGGCCGTGGCGATGCCCACGACGCCCGTCCGGTAGACCAGCCCTGACCTGCACGCCTTCTTCGCCGCCGACCCACGGTTCTGGTGCAGGTGCACCAGTCGGTGAGCATCATTCGCATCTCGATCCGTCCGCCGGGACAACGGAAGGTGCTTGCGTGGAGACAAGTGCACCAGCGGTGGCCGAACTCCGCCTCGCCGAGCGGAACAGCAGTGCCGCCCTCGCGCGACGGTTCACCCGAACGACGCTGGCGGCCTGGCGGGGCGGCGAGTGCCACGGCGATGTCGACGACATCGTCCTCGTCGTCTCCGAGCTCGTCACCAACGCGCTGCTGCACGGCCACGGCACCCCGGTCGTCCGGCTGCTCGCCGGCGGCGACCACGTCCGCGTCGAGGTGTGCGACGACAGCCCCCTGCTTCCGGTCTCCCCCAGGATCACCCCGACGAGCGGTCTCGGCCTTCGTGTGGTCGAACAGGTCTCGTCCGCGTGGGGCGCGTCCCGCCGCGACCGCGGGAAGGTGGTGTGGTGTGAGCTTCCCACCGCACCAGGGGCGGGCATCCCTCATTGAGGCCGGACGGCGTTCCGTGGTGCAGAGTTGGCTCATGCGACCCGATGACGGGTACCGGCTCCTGGTACAGGGCGTACTCGACTACGCCATCTTCATGCTCGACCCGGACGGGCACATCACCAGCTGGAACGCCGGCGCCCAGCAGATCAAGGGCTACCGCGAGGAGGAGATCCTCGGCAAGCACTTCTCGGTCTTCTACCCACCGGAGGACATCGCCGCCGGGAAGCCCTGGCACGAGCTCGACCAGGCGATCCGGCACGGGCGGGTCGAGGACGAGGGCTGGCGGCTCCGCAAGGACGGCACCCGCTTCTGGGCCGACGTCGTGATCACCGCGTTGCGCGACGAGACCGGAGAGCTGCGCGGGTTCGGCAAGGTCACCCGGGACACGACCGACCGCCGCGCCGCCGAGGAGGCGCTGCGGGCGAGCGAGGAGCGCTTCCGCCTGCTCGTGCAGGGTGTGCGCGACCACGCGATCTTCATGCTCGACCCGGACGGGCACATCACCAGCTGGAACACCGGCGCCCAGCAGATCAAGGGCTACCGCGAGGAGGAGATCCTCGGCAAGCACTTCTCCGTCTTCTACCCGCCCGAGAACGCGGACCTGCCGAAGAAGGAGCTGGTGCGGGCGAGCAGGGACGGCCGGCTCGAGACCGAGGGCTGGCGGATCCGCAAGGACGGCACCCGCTTCTGGGCCAACATCGTGATCACCGCGATGTACGACGACACCGGCACGCTCTGCGGCTTCGGCAAGGTCACCCGGGACATGACCGAGCGGCGCGCGGCCGAGCAGGCGCTGAGCGAGCGACGGCGGCTGCTCGGTCACCTCGTCGAGGCCCAGGAGCTGGAGCGCCGGCGGATCGCGTGGGACGTCCACGACGACTCCATCCAGGCCATGGTCGCGGTCGGCATGCGGTTGCAGCTGCTGGCCGGGCGGCTGCCGGCGGAGCAGCAGGAGCTGGCCGCGCAGCTGGACGAGGCGGTGCGCGCGTCGGTCGGCCGGCTGCGCGGCCTGGTCGCGAACCTGCGCCCGACGACCATCGACCAGCACGGTCTCGTCCCGTCGCTCGCCGGCTACCTGCGCGACGTCGTCCGCCCGTGGGGACTCGAGACGTCGCTGTCCGCCGAGCTGCCGAACGAGCCGCCGATGCCGGTCGCGATCACGCTGTTCCGCATCTGCCAGGAGGCCCTGACCAACGTGCACAAGCACGCGCGGGCCACCCGCGTCGACGTCACGCTGGCCGGCAAGGACGGTGGCACGCTGGTGCGGGTCAGCGACGACGGTGTCGGCCTGCCCGACCCGGCGCCGGACGACCCGTACCGGCACTTCGGGCTACTGGAGATGCGCGAACGCGCCGAGATCGCCGGCGGCTGGTGGTCGGTCACCAGCACACCCGGCGGCGGCACGACGATCCAGTTCTGGCTGCCCACGGCACCCACCCAGGAGGAGGAATGACCGAGCAGTTCCGCGTACTGGTCGCGGACGACGACCCGATGCTGCGCATGGCGCTGTCCGAGGTCATCGCGGCGGAGGCCGACCTGCACGTGGTCGCCACGGCGGCCGACGCGCAGGAAGCCGCTGACCTGGCCGAACGCCACACCCCGGACGTGGCGCTGATCGACGTGCGAATGCCCGGCGGCGGCGGCACGCACGCGACCCGCGAGATCAGGACGCGGTCACCACGCACCCGGCTGCTCGCGTTCTCCGCGTACGACGACTCCGGCGCGGCGGAGGAGCTGAAACGGCTCGGTGTCAAGGAGTTCCTGGTCAAGGGCATCACGAACGCCGAGATCGTGGCGGCGGTGCGGCGGGCCGGCGCGGACGCCGAGGGCTGAGACCGGGCCCGACCTGCTCGCCTGGACACAGCCAGCACACCGTGCGATGCTGGATCGAGGTTGAGCAACCAGCCAACAGGCGGTGTGGACGAAGAACGCCGCGAGCTGGGGTGGCTCCATTCGCTCTGGCTTTCTCACCCACTTCCAGGGGAGATCCGATGAGCGAGAGAACTGTGGCGATCAACCGCCGCGTGACCGCGAACGAGTATCTGACCGTCCGTCTTGTGCACGAACGCCAGGATCTGGACAGAATCAACCCCGTCGGGGAGATCGACCTGTGCACCGCGCCGCTGCTGCGCGAGGCACTCCTCGACACCGAGGACCGTGACGTACGCAACGTGCTGGTCGACCTGTCCCGGGTGGACTTCCTCGCGCTGGCCGGCGTGCACGAACTGCGTGCGGCCAACGATCGCCGCGCCGCGGTACACCTGCGGCTCGTGGTAGCCGCGCCGACGGCGGCCGCGCGGCGGACGCTGAGCCTCACCGAGGCCGCCGGCTCGCTGGAGATCTACCTGACCACCTCGGGCGCACTGTCCGCACTGGCCAGTCCCGCTGTTTGAGCCGATTCGCCGGAGGCATCCCCCGGCATGTGGCTCACCCGCCCACCGGGCGTCTATCCTCCGCAGCACGACACGTGGCTGCTGGTCGAGGCACTGGCAGCGGCCGCGATCCGGCCTGGTGCCAACGTTCTCGACATCGGCTGCGGCACGGGCGCACTGTCCGTCGCGGCCGCGAGCACGCGGCCACGCACCATCACGGCGGTCGACGTGTCCCGGCGGGCGGTGTTGGCCGCACGCCTGAACACGTCGCTGCGCGGCATCCGCGCCAGGATCCACTGTGGCGACGCCTTCAAACAGGTCGCGGGCCGCGGTTTCGACCTGATACTCGCGAACCCGCCCTACGTGCCCGGCGTCTCGGCCTGCCCACGGGGACGAGATCGTGCGTGGGATGCCGGCGTGGACGGCCGCGACTTCCTGAACCGGCTGTGCGCCAACGCTCCGCTGCTGCTGGCGCCGGGCGGCACGCTGCTCGTCGTCCACTCCACACTGTCCAATGTGGACGCCACGCTGCATCAGCTGCGCGGCGGCGGGCTGAAGGCCGCGGTGGTCGCGCGGCAGGAGGCGCCGTTCGGCCCGGTGATGAACGGCCGCCGGGACCGGTTGCGCGAGCTGGGTTTCATCGAACCGGGACAGCGCTCCGAGGAGCTGGTGGTGATCCGCGGTGACCGACCGGCGACCCCGTAGGGTCCGTATCGTGCGGGACGGACCCATCCTCGTCGAGGGGCCCGTCGAGCTGGTGACGGACGACGGCACGATCGTCCACTCGGCACGGTTCGTGGTCGCGGTGTGCGCGTGCCGGCGCAGCAAGAACTTCCCACTGTGCGACACGAGCCACCGCAAACGAGTCCGCGCCGACTAGGCCGATCCGCCTCCCGGGATCTGGACAGTGCCTGGGGGTGCGGTCACACCCGCGCCGCGGCGCAGCGAGGTCTGCCCGTCGCGCCAGGACTTCAGCACGTGGTCGGCGAAGCGGGACTCCAGGAACTCCGTGGCCCGCACCCCGAACACCACGTCCCCGGCCAGATGCGGCTCGCGGGCCAGCAGGTCGCCGATCACGTCGTGGCGCAGGATCTGCTCGTGTACGGCGTCGGCCTCGATGTGCTCGGCGAAGAAGTGTGGGTCGCCGCCCAGGCGGTCCATCGCCTTGACCATGCGGGCGGCGCTAGGCCCGGTCGTGATCTCCGCGGCGGCGAAGTGGCCGACCATCGCGCCCCGCAGCCTTCTGTGCAGGCCGAACAGCGACATCATGTCGACCACCGCGATGATCGGCGCCGGCACCTCGTCGAAGTAGGACAGGTAACCCGTGTCCAGCGCGGACGACGCCATCAGGTCCCGGTACAGCTGCGCGTGCATGCGGTCGGCGTGCCCGCCGCCGAACTCGTCGAACTCGACGGCCACCAGCGCGGCCTTCGCCTGTCCCCACAGGCGCGGGATCACCCAAGCGTGCGGGTCGGCCTCCTTGTGGTGGTAGATCGAGCGGTGCACGAAGTACTCCTGGAGCTGCCACCACTCCCCCTCGTCCCGGAGGAAATGGGACACGCCCTCGCCCGGCACCGGCTCCACCAGCAGCTCGTCGAGCGCGGCCGTCACGTCGTCGCCCGGTTCGACCGAGTCACGCAGCGCCCGCTCGAACACCCACTCCAGCCGCCTGCGGTACTGGAGCAGCACCGGCGACCACTCCCAGTCGGAGTCGATCCCGGCGAACCCCTGGTAGTGCGGCTCGTACAGGGTGTGCAGCGCGACCGCGAGGTCCTCGCCGAACGGGTCGGCGCGGTCGACCTCCAGCATCGGCTCGATGCCGTCCCGCAGCAGCTCGACCGCCGCGGCCGACAACGGCCCACGCGGTTCGGGCAGAAGCGCTTCATTTCCCATCGGACACTCCAATCACGACACTTCGCAACACGTTTTCGGCCGCCCGCTGCCGTTCCGCGCCCGTACCGCCACGCAGCACCTGGCGGAACAGCTCGCGGACGGTGACGAGGTCACCGGCGAGCGCGGGCGCGACCCGCACGACCAGTTCGTAGAGCAGCTCCGCCACCGGCACCTCGCGTGCCAGCATCGGGTGCACACCCGGGCCGGCGAGCCCGTGCCGGGCCGCACCCCAGACCGCGGCGGCCAGCACCTGTTCGTCCAGCGCGGGCGCCTCCCGGCCGCGGGACAGCTCGGCGACCGCGGTCGTGACGAGCGCCCGGGACAGCGCGGCCTGCAGCAGCGCTGCCGGCACGTCCACGGCCGCGTCCGCCACCCGGAACTCGACGGTCGGCCAGGACGGCGACGGCCGGACCAGCCAGAACGTCATGGCCGGGTCCTCGATCGCCCCGCAGTCGACGAGCCTGGCGACCCGCGCGGTGTAGTCGGCGGCGTCACGGAACCGAGGCGGCACACCGGCGCCCGGGAACCGGGACTGCTCGATCATGCGCCAGCTCGCGTACCCGGTGTCGCGGCCGTGGTGGAACGGCGAGTTCACCGACAGGGCGAGCAGGGCCGGCAGCCACGGTCGCACGTGGTTGCACACCGCGACCGCGGTCTCGAGGTCGGGCACGGCGACATGCACGTGGCAGCCGCAGGCCTGGTAGTCCCGCACGACCTCCGCGTACCGCGCGGCGATCCCGGCGAACCGGGCGCCGCCGCTGGTCATGGCCGGCCCGCCCAGCGGCGGGAGGCCGCTGGACACGAGCAACACGCCACACTCACGCGCCGCCGTGGCCAGCCGGTCCCGCCCCTGGCGCAGCCGGCTGCCCAGCTCGGCGAGCGTGGCGCAGGGCGGGGTCGCGGCCTCGACCTGGGTCTGGAGCAGCTCGGCGTGCACCGCGCCGGCGCCCGGCAGCTCGCGGGCGGCCTTGAGCACCTCGGTGGCGGCCGGCACGGTCCGTCCTGTCGGCGGATCGGCGAGCAGGAACTCCTCCTCGACCCCGAAGGTGGTGGTCACCTCGACAACTGCGGCGACACTTCGTCGCGCCAGAAACGGAAGAACTCGTCCTGGTGCGGGCCGATCTGCGCCACGTGCACCTGGTCGAACCCGGCGTCCACGAAGGCCTGAACCTGTTGGACGTACGGCTCGGGGTCGGGCCCGGTAGGCAGCGACAGCATGTCCTTGGTCACGAGCTCGCAGGCCTGCTCGAAGTGCCTCGGCTGCGGGAGGACCTGCGCCAGCTCGCCGGGGAGCCCCTCGTTCGGCCAGATCCGGTACGCGGTGTCGAGTCCCTCGTCGACGGTCGGGGCGTGGCAGACCTTGAAGCCGCCCTGCGCCGGGCCTTTGCCACCGGCGTCGCGGTAGGCCTTCAGGACCTCGGCGTCCGGCACCACGCTGACGAACCCGTCGGCGATGCGCCCGGCCAGCTCGGCGGCCTTCTTGCCGAACGCGGAGACGTAGATCGGGACCGGCTCGTCCGGGAGCGTGTAGACGCGGGCGTTCTCGACGGTGTAGTGCCTGCCGTGGTGGGTGCGGCTGCCGCCCTGGTGGAGCAGCCGGATGACGTCGACGGCCTCCTCGAGCATCTGCAGCCGGACGTCCGCGGTGGGCCACGCGTCGCCGAGGATGTGCTCGTTGAGCGCCTCGCCGGACCCGACGCCGAGCACGAACTCGCCCCGGAGCTGCACGGCCGCGGTGGCCGCGGCCTGCGCGAGCACGGCCGGGTGGACACGCACGGTGGGACAGGTCACGGCGGTGGTGACGGGCATGCCGGGCACGGCCTCGGACAGCGCGCCGATCACCGACCAGACGAACGGGCTCTGGCCCTGCGCCTCGTTCCAGGGGTGGTAGTGGTCGGAGATCCAGAGCCGCTCGAAGCCCGCGTCGGCGGCCTGCCTGGCCTGCCGCACGAGTTCGCCCGGACCGAACTCCTCACAGGACAGGAAATATCCGATACCGACCATGACGCCCGGGTACCCGCAGGTCACCGGCTAAACCCGGGTGGGCGCCCGGCCGCGCCGGGCGCCCACAGATTCTCAGGCGACTCTCTCAGGCGACTCTCTCAGGCGACGACGAGCGAGAGCCCGTACGCGCCGAGGACCTCGTTCACCGGCTGGAACCAGGTCTCGCCGCCGGAGGAGCAGTTGCCCCAGCCGCCGGAGGTCATGCCCTGGGCCTGCTCGCCGGTGATGTACGAGCCGCCGGAGTCACCCGGCTCGGCGCACACGTTCGTGTGCGTCATCTGGAACACCGCGCCCTGCTGGTAGTTCACCGTCTCGTTCATGCCGAGGACGGTGCCGCAGTGCCAGTGCGTCGTGGAGCCGGACCGGCAGATCGACGACCCGATCGGCGCGACCGCCGAGCCACGCACCAGCCGGTCCGGCACGGTGCCCCAGCCGAGCACGACCGGCACGGTCCACCAGCCGCCGCCGATGCGGATGAACGAGAAGTCGTTGCCAGGGAACGAGGACGCGGCGAAGTTGCCCATCCACGACCCGTCCCAGCCGTTCACCGACGCGCCGGCGCCGCCACAGTGCCCGGCGCTCACGAACCCGCCCTGCACCGAGAACCCGATCGAGCAGCGCACGCTGCCGTTGATGATGTACGGGTCGCCGCCGACCGTGCCGGCCGCGAACGTCGTCGGCATCCGGTCGGTCACCTCGACCGTCACCGGCCCGAGCTTCCTCGCCGCGGCAAGGAACCCCGCCGCGTCACCGCCACGCCGGACCGTGACGACCACACTGCCCGACCTGGGGTCGACCCGCCAGCTCGCGACGTCGGCCGGGGCCCGGACGCTGTCGAGCCTGGCCTTGACCGCGTCCAGTTCGGCCAGTGGACGCGGCACGCGGACGACCTCGGCGCCGGTGGCACGCACGGCCTTCGCCGTCGCGCCGGTACTGTCCAGGTTGGACAGCCCGATGACCAGCGTGCCGCGAGCGGCGTCGAACCAGGAGCCGCCGTAGGCCGCGCCGGCCGCCGCACGGGCGGCCGGATCGAGGTCCATGGCCACGGCTTCCTGACGCAGCCGGGTCTGGGCCTGTGCCTCGGTCAGCCCGAGGTCCCGCTGCATGGCGGCGACGAACGGGTCACTGGAGACGGTGGGCGCGGGGGTACCGGCCGCCGGCGTGCCGGCGAAGGCACCGCTCAACGCGAGCGCACACGCCCCGACGGCGGCGAGCATACGTATTCTCTTCATGTTTGCTCTCGTTTCTCAGCAGGGTTGAGAGGTGAGAGCGCTCTCACGGACAACCGTGAGGTATCCGGCGTGGTTCCGTCAAGGTCTGGACCAGATTCCACAGTTACCGGAGCGGTAACCGGTAGGCGATGGCCGTGAAGGCGCCCAGCCCGGCCGGGAGGTCGTACTCCGGCGCGCGTTCGTAACCCAGCCCACTCGTACAGCCGGATCGCCGCGCGCATGAAGTCCAAGGTGTGCAAGGCAAGCGTGGGCGCGCCGCCGGCGTTTTCCGCGCAGTGGGCCATGATCTCCCGCGCCACGCCCAGTCCGGTGGCAGGCGGACGGTCGCCGAGCCGGGCGGGTAGAGCCGCGCCCCGAGGATCTCGTCGCCGTCGACCGCCGCACAGCTGAATCCGGTCGCCCTGGGTACCAACGTCATTGTCCTTGTCTCCCAGTGGTATCTATGGCCCTGACCAGCGACGGCTCGTCCGTTCCGACCCGGCGAACCCACACCGCCCGGCCGGCCGGCACGAAGTTCACCCCATCGAATGAAAGGCGCGGCACCATGCTCGGCGCGGACCTCATCGTCAACTCGTACGTCATCGTCAAGGAGGGATGTCCGGTCGCGTTCTGCGTCGACACACCGGACCAGGTTCAGGTGATCTGTGGACGCCTCCCGTCCGACGCCTTCGAGTTCGTCCTGCAGCGGGAGGCGCTCCGCGCCTTCGTCGAGCTGGGGCTCGAAGCCCTGGCGGAGATGGACGGCGCCCTGGCGGGCGAGTGCTGATCGCGCGCCGGTGGCCGTGATCTCCCGACCGTCAACCGGAAAGCGCGGCGTCGAGATCCGCCCACAGGTCCTCGACGTGCTCGCACCCCACCGACAACCGCAGCAGCGACGGCGGCACGTGCTCCTGCCCGGCCAACCTGGCCCGGCGCTCGATCGTCGACTCCACGCCACCGAGGCTGGTGGCGGCGTTGACCACGCGCAGCGCCGCGCACACCGCGTCCGCCGCCGCCGCGCCGCCCGCCACCTCGAACGACATCATCGCGCCGAAACCGGTCATCTGCTTCGCCGCGCGGGTGTGGCCGGGGTCGCTCGGCAGGCCGGGATAGCGGACGCGGGTCACGGCAGGATGCCGCGCCAGCCGCACCGCCAGCTCCCCTGCCGACGCCTGTGCCTGCCGTACCCGCAGCGCCAGCGTCCGCAGGCCGCGGGTGGCCAGGAACGCCTCCATGCCGCCGGGTGTGGCGCCGGCCAGGACCCGGTGGCGGCGCTGGCGCGCGGCGAGGTCCGGATCGGCCGTCACCGTCAGGCCGATGAGCAGGTCGGCGTGCCCGCCGAGGTACTTGGACCCGCTGTGCATGACGACGTCCGCACCCAGGGCGAGCGGTTGCTGGAGCAGCGGCGTCGCGAACGTGTTGTCCACCGCCACCAGCGTGTTCGCCGCGCACAGGGCCGGCAGGTCTGCCACGTCCATGAGCGGGTTCGTCGGCGACTCCAGCCACAGCAGCGCGGCGCCGTCCGCGGCCGCGAGCGTCGCGGCGGTGTCCGTGATGTCCCGCAGGTCGACGGTGTGCCCGCGGGCGGCGACCAGGTGCCGGACGGCGGTGTAGGAGTCGACCGGCACGACCACGCGCGAGCCCGGCGGCAGCAGGTCCACGACGGCCGCCACGGCACCCATGCCCGAGGCGTACGCGGTGGCCGTCCCGCCTTCCAGCCTCCCGACCGCGTCCTCCAGCGCCGCCCAGGTGGGGGTGCCCTCGTTGCGGGCGTAGTCGTACTCGCCGCCGGTGCGGAAGCTGGACGCGAACACGGGCGGGACGTTCAGCGGCTCGCCGGGCCGGTCGTTCCGGCCGGCGCTGACACACACGGTTTCGACATGCACACCCCAACCTAAAACTCGGTCGCGCCCGCCGCCCCTCGATTAAGACACTGCTCACGTGGGGAGACGCGTGAGTGCCGTGGTGACGTCCGGCGACAGATGTGTTGGCACCGTCGGGCCGTTCGCGGTCGAGGTGCCGTGGTGGGCCGAGGTGGAGCAGGTGGTCGCCCGGCTGCGCGAGGTGCTCGGCGTGCCGGCGTACGTGCTGCGCCTTCTGGGGGTCGACGGCGGCGACGGAATGCGGGACGGGCACGTCACCTACCACGTCGAGGCGTTCGGCACGACCGCGTCGCTGCCGGCCGCGGCACTGTTCGCCGGGGACGACCCGCTGCGGGCACGCTGGGCCACCGCCGCCGGGCTGCGCGGCCTGTTCGACTGGGCCCGTGACGCCGTCGGCGTGCCGCTCACCGGCCCGATCGAGCAGCGCAAGACGTGGAACCTGGCCGGCCTGTTCCGGCTGCCCACCGCCGACGGCCCCGTGTGGTTGAAGGCGCTGCCGCCGTTCGCGGCCGACGAGGCGCGGGTCGTGGCGGCGATCGGGGCCGTGGACCCGACGCTGGTGCCCACGGTCGTCGCGTCCGCGCCCGGCCGGGTGCTGCTGGCGGACCTGCCGGGCGAGGACTGCTGGCACGCGCCGGCGGACGTGCTGGCGAGCGGCGTCCGCAGGTTCGTCCGCGTGCAGTCCGTGCTCGACGCACCCGTGCCGGGGCTGCTGGACCGGTCCGAGCCGGCGGACGACGTCCGTGCGCTGCTCGACCGGGACCTCGGGCTCACGCGTGCGGAAGTGGCGGGCGCGCTGGCGTTGCTGCCGAGGTGGCGGGAGCTGGCGGACTGCGGCCTGCCCAGCACCCTCGTGCACGGTGACTTCCACTCCGGCAACTGGCGCAGCGACCGCGGCGGCCCGCCCGTGGTCCTGGACTTCGCCGACGCCCACTTCGGCAGCCCGGCGCTCGACGGGCTACGGCTCACCGACTTCACCGCCCCGGACCGAAAGCCCGCGGTGCGCGCCGTGTGGGTCGAGGCATGGCGAACGGCACGGCCGGGCAGCGACCCGGCCCGCGCCCTGGCCATCGCCGAACCACTGGCACACCTCTACTACGCGGTCCGATACCAGGAGTTCCTGGACGGCATCGAGGAGTCCGAACGGATCTACCACCGAGACGACCCGGCATCGTCGATCCGATCAGCCCTGGCGTCCGCCTGACCCGCGAGTCCCGCGCCCAAACACAGCGAGTCCCGCACCCAGACATACCGAGTTGCGGTTTCGTGCACATCCCGGCTCGCGAGGTATGCACGAATCCGCGACTCGGTATGGGCGAACGCGGGACTCGCTATGGGCGAACGCGGGACTCGCGGGGATCTGGGGTCTGTATTGGTCCAGACCTTGCCGTTTTGGGCTGGTCTAGACCACACTGACGGTCAGGGAGATCCACGGCTGTTCTTCGTCCCCTGCACGATGGAGTCCGCGATGCGAAGATGGCTCACCGGGTTGGCTTCGGCCGCCCTTTTGCTCGGTTTCGTCACGGCGGGCCCGGCTGACGCCGCCGCCGGGCTGACCGCCACGTTCACCAAGGTGTCCGACTGGGGCACCGGCTTCGAGGGCAAGGTCACCGTCACCAACGCCTCAAGTGCCGCGATCAACGGCTGGACGATCGAGTTCGACCTGCCCAGCGGGTACTCGATCCCGAGCGTCTGGGACGCCCAGCACACGGTCAGCGGGCAGCACCACACGTTCCGCAACCCGTCGTGGGCCCCCACCCTCGCCGCGGGCACCAGCACGACGTTCGGGTTCAACGGCAGCCCTGGCAACTTCCCCGGCATCCAGAACTGCCGGTTCAACGGCGACGGCTGTGACGGCGGCGGCGGCAACCCCGGCGCCCCGTCGACCCCGGGCACGCCGAGTGTCACCGGGACCACGAACTCCTCGATCTCGTTGTCCTGGGGCGGGTCCACCGGCACCGTCACCGGGTACCGGGTCTACGAGGGCACGACGGTCCGGGCCACCGTGACCGGCACGTCGGCCACCATCAGCGGCCTGTCCACCTGCTCCGCGCACTCCTACACGGTCGCCGCGTACAACAGCGTGGGCGAGTCCGGCAAGAGCGGCTCGGTCAGCGCGACGACCACCGGCTGCACCAACCCGACCGGCGGCAAGGGCGCGCCGTACCTGTACATGGGCTGGGGTAACCCACCGGCACCGGCGACGGTCATGTCCGCGACGGGCGTCAAGTGGTTCACCATGGCGTTCGTGCTCTCCGGCGGCGGCTGCTCGCCGGCGTGGGACTCGGCCCGCCCGCTGACCGGCGGCGTGGACCAGCAGGCGATCAACGCGATCCGCTCGGCGGGCGGTGACGTGGTGCCGTCCTTCGGCGGCTGGCAGGGCAACAAGCTCGGGCCGAACTGCTCGACACCCGCCGCACTGGCCGGGGCCTACCAGCAGGTGATCAACGCCTACGGCCTCAAGGCGATCGACATCGACATCGAGAACTCCGACGAGTTCGAGAACGACACCGTCCGGAACCGGATCGTCGACGCGCTGAAGATCGTCAAGCAGAACAACCCGGGCATCCAGACGATCGTCACGTTCGGCACGACGACCACCGGCCCGAACTACTACGGCAACCTCCTGATCGAGCACGCCGCGGCGGTCGGCGCGAACATCGACGTGTTCACGATCATGCCGTTCGACTTCGGCAGCGGGAACATCGGCACCGACACGATCAACGCGGCCGAGGGTCTGAAGAACAAGTTGAAGTCCTCGTTCGGCTGGAGTGACGCCCAGGCTTACCAGCACATAGGCATCTCCGGCATGAACGGCCTGTCCGACCAGCAGGAGCAGACGTCGACGGGCACCTGGACCTCGATCCGCGACTGGGCGAAGTCCCACGGGCTCGCCCGGCTCGCGTTCTGGTCCGTCAACCGTGACCGGGGCTGCCCCGGTGGCGGCGTGGTGAGCGACTGCAGCGGGATCTCCCAGAACGACTGGGACTTCACGCGCATCACCGCGGGTTTCTGAGGGGAGGTGTCGGGGGCGGCCGCGATCCGGCCGCCCCCGCTCTTTCCTCTCCGGAACTCGCCGGCCGGCCGAGTCATGAGCCGGCGAGGCGGCCCGCGCTGGCGGGTTCGGCGCGTCGTTCGTTCGCGGTCGACGGCAGACGATCAGCCGAGCATCCGGACCATCTCGCCCACTGGCCGCGGCAACCCGCCGCTAGCGTCCCGTCCAACACGGTATCTCCCCGCGCCCCACCGGGTGAAAGTTATCCACACCCCCGCTGAACAGCGGTTTTGTCGGTCCTTGCCGCTAAAATGGGACCGGGGCCGGCCCCCTGGGTTGGGGCAGGGGGTCCGCGAAGTCGTTTGTCTTGTTAGGTGGGGTTGCGTGCCATGTGGCGTAGTCCTTGGGCGGTGTTGTTCCAGCCGTGGTGGCGCAGGGTGCTGATGGCGAGGTTGCGGAAGATGGCCATGACGCGGGGTGCGTTGCCGGTGCGCACGTGGGAGTGGTCTTCGGTGTAGGTGACGTCGCGGACCCAGTGCAGTCGGTTCTTGATGTGCCAGTGGTGGCCGGGCACAGGTGGCGATCTGGGTGGGATGGGCGTGTTCGGTGGGCAGGCTGGTGATCCCGAGGGTCGCGTAGGCGCTGTGTTTGCCGCTGCTGTGATGAGTGGTGTAACGCTCGATCAGGAACGCGTGTGTCGCGTGCGGGAAGTCGACGATTGGGTAGCCCAGGTAGGTGCCGAGCTGGGCGAGATTCCACCACGGGCACGGCTCTCCAACGATCATGGGACATCAGCAACCTGCGTTCGCGTTGATCAAGAAAAATCACATCACCGCCGTGACGAGTTCGCCGCGTAGTTGGGCCAGGACGTTCGGGACGTTGTTGACGCACAGGGCGTCCACGCCGGCGTCCAGTAGCTGTTGGGCGAACTTCACCGTCGGGCACCAGGCCAGGAACTCGCGGCCGCTGGTGTGCACCGTGTCGACCACGTACTCCAGGGGCCGGTGCAGCTCGACCGGCTCCCGCTCGTTCGGCCGGAGTGAGCCCCAGTGCGGGGCCAGGACCTGCACGTCCAGGTGTCCGGCC
>NZ_DASQCC010000120.1:0-66447 GCF_035634895.1 Actinophytocola sp.
GAACCGCGGAGCCGCCGGACATGACGGTGCGCAGCGACGTCAGCTCGCGGGGCCGCGCACGCTGTGCGGCGACGAGCGCGGCGAGGCTGGGCGCGGGGGCCAGCAGACGGGTGGGTTCGGCCCGTGCCATCAGGTCGAGCATCCCGTCGGGATCGGCGACGTCCTGGAACACGCCGGTGCCGCCGGTCAGCAGGACCCCGAACACCGCCCACATCGGACCGGCGATGTGACTCACCCGCATCGTGGTGGCCGCCCGGTCCGGGCCCGGTCCCCGGACCGCGTCCACCATGAACCCGCTGGTACCGGCGAAGAGCGTGTTGCAGGTGTGCAGCACACCCTTGGGCTCACCGGTGCTGCCCGAGGTGAACAACACCATCGACGGCTGGTCCGGGTCCACCGGCGGCAACGAGGAGAGATCCGGGTCCGGCCCGTCGACGAAGCACTCGTGGAAGTCCAGCGCGCCGGTGTCCGCGGCGTCGCCGTACACGACCCGCTGCCGCAGCCCCGGCAGCCGCGGCGCCATCTCGGCAAGTGCCCGCGCGTGGCCGAAGCCGGCCCAGCTGTCCACGGTGACGCAGACGCACGCGCCCGTCCTGGCCAGCACCCGCTCGATCTCCCGCGCCCGCAGCTGCGGCACGATCGGCTGAACGACCGCACCGACCCGCATGCACGCCAACAACATCGCCGCCGTCTCCCACCAGTCGGGAAGCTGGCAGGCGACCACGTCACCGGCACGCACACCGAAGTCGTCGAGGCGCCCCGCGATCCGCCGTACCAACTGGTCGAACTCGCGGTAGGACACCACCCGCACCGTGCCGTCGGCACTGCGTCCGTTGATCAGCGCCGGGGCATCCGGACGCATCCGCACCGAGCCGGCCAGGTCGTCGAGGAAAGTCGTGTCCCGCCACCAACCGTTGCGCCGGTAATGACGTGCCAGCTCGGGGTCGACTGCCAGCTGCACAAGGGACGTCATTCCAGCGGCCTCCACGGAATTCCGAGGTGAGTGAGCCAGACCAGCACCGCGATCGGTGCCGGCACCCGCGGTAACGGGGCGAGAGTTTACTCGGCGGAGTGCGACCGTCAATTGGTTCTCGTGAATACCAATACGAGCTGCCGCGATCGCGGATTCGTGCGCCATCCGTGGGTATCGCCTGGTACGTCGGCAGCTATCGCCGACCCGCCGAACAGCCGCCGGAGCAACGAAAGGGCCGCCGCCATCCCATATACGGGTTCGTTGGGCAAGTATTCCCTGTTGCCGTTTTCGAGTTCGATTCCGGCGCGTTCCCAATAGGCGCCGCCGGCCGACCTCGCGAATGAAGGACACAGCGGCGAAACAATGCGGCCGAGGCCGGGATGCGCGACGGGCGGCCGGCGAGCTGACCCGCCCCCCTGCTCGGTGCGGCCGACGACCTCCGAACGAGCCGGCTCCGTTCAGAACACCTCGAGACAGCGCGGCTCGTCGTCGTGCAGGAAGGCGAGCGAGGCCCGGGCGAGCGTTCCCGGCCGGCACTCGCGGACCCGGCCGGCGCCGGCCAGCGTGGTGAGCCTGGTCCCGCCAAGGAACGCGGCGCCCAGCGCCGCCACGTCCAGTGCCAGGTCGGCGGGTGCGTCCGTGCCGCTGACCTCGGCCCGTCCGTCCGCCCCGACCACCAGCCGCCACCGGCCGGCGTTCCATGGACACAGCTCGTCGGTCACCGCCAGCACCACGTCGAGTGGGACCAGGAACCGCCTCGCCATCAGCGCCCGGTCGACGTCGACCAGGCGTACCCAGAGCGCGTCGGACATCGTGCGTACCGCCGCGCGCGGGTCGGCGAGCATGTGCACCAGCGGCTCGTCGGTGCCGAGCCGCAGCACCACCTCGCCGACGAGGTCGATGTCCAGCAGGTACCGCAGGATCGCCGCGTAGGCCGCCGGGGTCGCGGCCGTCAGTTCGTGCACGGTCACCGTCGACCGCGGCCCGCGGACCTGCCAGTCCGACTTCACGCGGTACGCGGCGTACGCCCGCGGATGGACCGCGAAGCGGAGCCTGGTCCGACCGGCGCGACGCTCCGGCCCGTCGAACAGGTGGTATTCCCAGGCGGCGGCGTCGCGGTCGAGGTGACCGGCGCGGGTGTGCCACACCTGGTCGTAGAGGTCGCGAACGACGGGGAGCGCCTGCTCGCGCGGCAGCTCGCGCACCGGCTCGGGGTCGACCGCCACGTCACGGCGGAACGCGGTGCCGCGCGGTAGGGAGATCCGGGCGTACTGGGTGCCGAGCCCGTACCCGAACCGCCCGTAGATCCCACTCTCGGACGCCCACAGGACCGCCAGCGACTCGCCTGCCTCGTGCAGGAACGCGAGCTGGGCACGCATGATCATGCTCAGCACACCCCGCCTGCGATGTCCCGGCGCGACCCCGATCGACGTCACCGCCCCGGCCGGCACCGGTTCGGCACCGGGCACGACGAGCCGGCGGCTCAGGAGCTCCCCGGTGCCGATCATGGTCTCGCCGTCGAACACCGCGTGGCTGCGCGACGGCTCGAACACGGCGCGCTCCTCGGCGAGGAGGTCCTCGCTGTGGTCGGTCAGGAACGCGCTCGCGAGGACCTCGCTGAACGCGGGCAGGTCCATCTCGGTGAGCGTGCGGATCGTGAGCGGGGACGGTTCGGCCATCCCGCAGTGATACTCGGGAGGAGCGCCGCGCGCGAACCAATTTCGGTCGCGCCACCCGATGCGGTGGCCGCTGGCACGATGGGCAGGTGACCAAATCGGACCGGGCTGTCGTGCGGACCGCGCGCCTTCTGGTGCGCCCACCTCGGGGGGCCGACCGGGACCGGTTCGTCGGACTCTTCCGCGACGAGGCCTTCATGGTCCACGCGGGCGTCCTCACCGAGCAGGAGGCAGGGGACCGCTTCGACCACATGGTCGCCTTCTGCCGGACCGTCCCGTTCGGCAAGCAGCCGGTGGTGGAGCTGTCATCCGGGCTCGTCGTGGGCTACACCGGCGTCGACCACATCGCCTTCGAGGGCAGGACCTGGCTGGAGTGGGGATACCGGCTCGTGCCGGAGTGCCGGGGCCTCGGCTATGCCACCGAGGCCGGCCAGGCTCTGCTGGCCACGGCTCACCAGACGTACACGGGCGAGCTGCTGGCCATCATCGCGCCGGAGAACCGTGCCTCGCAGAACGTGTGTCACAAGCTCGGGTTCACCTTCTGGAAGCAGGCGCCGGTGGCGGGCGACGCCCGCAACCTCTACACCCGTTCGGTCGGAGCGGAATGGTTGCTCACCCACACGTGAGGCATCTTCGCTGGTGGAACGGGCGAGTGCCGAGAATCTCGTCTTCGGGTGGGATCATTCCCTCGCGGAGCGCGTATGCTTCGTGACTAGGTGCCCGGGACCCCGGTAAGACGACAGTCGACCGAGGGGCCAGCTGCCATGGCACATATACATCCAAATCTGAGCGCCGCACCGGTCGCGGGGATCGCCGGACCTCACCAGAGCACGGTCGCCACCATTCTGCGTGCCGTCGACCTGGGCCTGTTCACCTCGGCCCAGGCCGAGCTCCTGATCGACCGGGTGCGCGCACATCTGAACGCGTCGCCGGTCGAGTCGCCCACCCAGCCGCCATCGTCCGGTGTGGACGGTCTCCCCGGCGCGGCGAACACCAACGCGTCAGGCGTTCTCGCTGACAGCCCCAATGGAACAGTCCGATAAACCCAGCCGGGCGGTTCGTCCGCCACCACGAGGAGTTGACCCCGTGACAGCCCTCCTCCCGCACCTGCCGAACGATCGCCCATCACCTGCGTCCGCCGCCCGGCCGGACCAGCGACCAGTTGGAGAGCTCCTGAGCATCACCACACATCCGGCCCCGCTCACCGCGACCGTGCTCACGGTGCGGGGCGAGGTGGACGCGCTCACCAGCCCGGAGCTGAGGGAACAGCTGCTCCCCCACGTCCGGGGCACCGTCCCGCACGTGATCGTCGACCTCACCGGGGTGAGCTTCCTCGCCGCCGCCGGACTCGCCGTGCTCGTGTCCGCCAGGCAGACCGCGGTCGCGACGGGCATCGCCCTTCGCCTGGTCGTGTCGACCCATCCGGTGTTGCTGCCACTGAGGATCACCGGTCTGGACGCCATGTTCGACATCAGCCCCGACCTCACCCAGGCCCTGCTGCACGCGGGCTGCGGACCAGATGGATAGCGGACCATGCGTAGTCCCCGGGTGGCCGAGATCCTGTCCATGATCGGCGGCGACGGGGGCGAGCAGGGCGTGCTGCCCGCCAGGTTGGGCGCGGAATGCCTGTCGGCGCTGTCGGTCAGTGGCGTCGGGGTCGCCCTGATGACCGCCGACGGGCCCAGCGGAGTCGTCCTCGCGGCCACCGACGGGCAGGCCCGGCAGCTGGAGGAGCTGCAGTTCGCCCTTGGTGAGGGGCCGTGCGTGGAGGCGTCCGGCAGCGGGAAGCCGGTGCTGCGACCGAACCTCGCGGCCGACGGGTCGGCGCGGTGGCCGCGGTTCGGCGCGGCCGCGCTCGAGGCCGGGGTGCACGCGATGTTCGCGTTCCCGCTGCGGGTCGGCGCCATCCGGGTCGGTGTCCTGGACCTGTACCGCGACACCCCGGGACCGCTGAGCGCCCTCGAGCTCGCGGACGCGCTCGCGTTCGCCGACGCGGCCACCGTCGTGGTTCTGCACCTGCAGGAACACGACGAGCACGGCGACGTCGACACCGCGCTCACCGGTCCGATCGAGAGCCAGGCTCACGTTCACCAGGCGACCGGGATGATCACGATCCAGCTCGGCATCAGCCTCGCCGAGGCACTGCTGCGGCTGCGGACACACGCCTACGCCGCGAGGCGGACGGTGTCGGCCGTCGCCGCCGACGTGGTCGGCCGCCGCTTGCACTTCGACGAAAGCGAGTCCGGCACGACGCGGCACGCCCAGTCGTGACACCCTGTGTCGACCACCGGGAAACGTGCCACGAACCAGCCCCGGCAGACGGCCGGACAGATCCCCTTCCCCACCGCGCCCCAACTCATCGAACTCCGGGGAGCGGAACCGCCATGACCAGCCGAGAGCAACTCCTCGCCAGAACCTTCCTGAGTCTGGCCGACACACTCGTCGCCGACTTCGACGTCATCGACTTCCTCCACACCCTCGCCACCCGCAGTGTGGAGCTGCTCGACGCGGACGCCGCCGGGATCATGCTCGCCGACGCACACGGCTGCCTGCACGTCATGGCCTCCTCCGCCGAGGAGGCCCGCCTCCTGGAGCTCTACGAGCTGCAGAACGACGAAGGCCCCTGCCTGGACTGCTACCGGTCCGGACGCCCCGCGGCCCGCGACGACCTGCCCGCGATGAGATCCGCGTGGCCCGCGTTCACCGAGCAACTACAGGGCCTGGGGTTCCACTCGGCGCAGGCACTCCCGATGCGGCTGCGCGACGACACGATCGGCGCGTTGAACCTGTTCCGGCTCGAACCCGGCCGGCTCACCGATGCCGACCTCGGGATCGGCCAGGCCATGGCCGACGTCGCCACCGTCGGGCTGATCCAGGAACGCGCCATCGCCGCCAGCGAACGACTCGCCATCCAGTTGCAGACCGCGCTGAGCAGCCGCGTCCAGCTCGAACAGGCCAAGGGGGTGCTCGCCCAGCGCGCGGGCCTGGCCATGGACCAGGCATTCCAGCTGATGCGCGCCTACGCCCGCAGCAACAACCGTCGGCTGAGCGACGTCGCGGCAGAGATCATCGACGGCACGCTCGACGACTGCCAGGTCCGGAAGGTCCCGAACCGGCGACCCGGCACGCCACGCCGGATCTGACCGGCGGGCTCGAACCTCGTGCCGGGCACACCGGCCTGATCCGCGCCCGCCTGCCCACACCACGGCCGACCGGCCCGCCGGTCCCCGGTTCCACGATGTGGATGCCGTTGCCACGCGCCCGAACGAACACGCAGGCTGAAGGCCGACCGCAGGCGAAGGAGCAGCAGATGACGGCCGAAGTGGACACTCTGAACAACGTCAACCTGGCCGCTGTGAGCGGGTTGGTGTCCGCGATCCAGGAGGACCCCGCCAAGGCGGACACCACCTGGGCCGCGCACGTCACCTGGAACGGCGGTTTCCAGTCCAGCGCCCGCGTCCGCGGGTTCGACCCCGTGCCGTCCGACGAGCCGTCGGGCCTCGGTGGCGGCGACACCGCGCCCAACCCGGTCGAACAGCTGCTGTCCGCGCTCGGCAACTGCCTGGCCGTCGGCTACGCCGCCAACGCCGCCGTCGCGGGCATCCGGCTCGACGAGCTCACCGTCGACCTCAAGGGGGACATCGACCTGCGGGTCTTCCTCGGCCTGGCGGAAGGTCACGCGGGCTTCGACTCGATCACCGCGAAGGTCACGATCAGCTCGCCCGCGCCCCGCGCCGACCTGGATGCCTTGCACGCCAAGGTCACCGCGTCGTCCCCGGTCGGCCACACCCTCGCCGCCGCCGTCCCCGTCACCGTCGACCTGGTCTGAGTTCGCCCAACGCTGTCCGACCCCGCGACGCGCGTCGCGGGGTCGGCCGCGAAGAACGCCCTTTCCCGCATAGTGGATCACGGGACCGTGAGCCGCCGGACCCACTACTCTTCCGCGCAGTGCCGGATCGGGGCATCTGGCGGAAGGTGAGGGAGTCGCTGATGCGACATGTGCTCAGGGGCGTGGTGCTGTTCCTCCTGCTGGTGATCGTCGTGCCCGCGCAGGCGAGTGCGGCGCCGGCGCGGGACGCCGGGCAACCCGTGGTCCGGGTCGGCACCGAGGGGACCTACCCGCCGTTCTCGTTCCACGACCCGAGAACGGCGGAGCTCACCGGCTACGACATCGAGGTCATCAAGGCGATCGCCAAGCAGGCGGGCTGGCGGCTCGAGTTCGTCGAAACGCAGTGGGACGCGATCTTCCCCGCGCTGGACGCCGAGCGGATCGACGTCATCGCCAACCAGGTGTCGGTCAACGACGAGCGGCAGGCGAAGTACGGCCTGTCCGAGACCTACACCTTCTCCCACGGCGTCATCGTCCGGCGCAAGGGCGACGACAGCATCAAGACCCTCGCCGACCTCAAGGGCAAGACCACGGCACAGTCGGCGACCAGCAACTGGGCTCAGGTCGCCCGCGACGCCGGGGCGAACGTCGAGGCCGTCGAGGGGTTCGCGCAGGCCGCGGCGCTGCTCGCGCAGGGCCGGGTCGACGCGATCGTCAACGACAACATCGCCGTGCTCGACTATCTGGCCAGCACCGGGTCCGACGACGTCGAGATCGCGGGGAACGCCGGCGACGAGACCAGCGAGCAGGTCCTCGCCTTCCGCAAGGACGACACCGCGCTGATCGGCCAGGCGAACAAGGCGATCACCGCGCTCCAGGACGACGGGACGTTGCGCGAGATCTCGGAGAAGTACTTCAAGGCCGACGTCTCGGTGCCCGACGGCGGGAAGGCCGACCTGTCCGAAGGCCGCGGCGCCCGCAGCACATGGGAGGTCATCGGCAACACGGCGTGGCCGATGTTCGTCGGCCTGCTCAAGGTGACCATTCCGCTGACCATCGTGAGCTTCGCGATCGGGCTCGCGCTCGCGCTGCTCGTCGCACTCGCCCGGATCTCCTCCTACCGGGTCCTGTCGGGGCTGGCCAGAGGCTTCATCTCGATCATCCGAGGGACCCCGCTGCTGTTGCAGCTGTTCATCGTCTTCTACGGGCTGCCGCAGATCGGCCTGAAGTTCAACCCGTTCACCGCGGCGGTGATCGCGTTCAGCCTCAACGTGGCCGGCTACGCCGCGGAGGTCGTCCGGTCGGCGATCCTCGCGGTGCCCAAGGGCCAGTTCGAGGCGGCGGCGACGATCGGGCTCGACTACTCCAGGACACTGCGCCGGATCGTCCTCCCGCAGGCGGCCAGGACGGCGGTGCCGCCGTTGTCCAACACGCTGCTCTCGCTGTTGAAGGACACCTCACTGGGGTCGGTCGTGCTGCTGACCGAGCTCTTCCGCGAGTCACAGCTCGCGGCGGCCGAGAGCAACGAGTTCCTCGCCCTGTACGCCTTCGCCGGGCTGTACTACTGGATCATCTGCGTCGGGCTCTCCGCCGCGCAGAAACGACTGGAGACCCGACTGGACAGGTATGTGGCCAAATGACTGACACCACCGAGCAGAACACCGAGCCCGCCCGCATCCGCGTGCACGGGCTGGAGAAGTCCTTCGGCGACCACAAGGTCCTGCGCGGCATCGACTTCGAGTCCAGGCGCGGGACGTCGACGGTCCTGTTGGGACCGTCCGGTTCCGGCAAGACCACCGTGCTGCGCGCGCTCAACGTGCTGGAGACCCCCGAACGCGGCGTCATCGGGATCGACGACGTCGAGGTCGACTTCGCCCAGCTACCGCCGGGCAAGGCCGGCCGCCGGGAGAGCAACCGGCTACGCGCGCAGAGCGGCATGGTGTTCCAGGCCCACAACCTCTTCCCGCACCGCACGGTCCTGGAGAACGTCATCGAGGGCCCGGTCATCGCGCAGAAACGCCCACGCGAGGAAGCCGTCGCCGAGGCGAGGACCCTGCTCGACCAGGTCGGCCTCGGCGATCGGGGCGACGCCTACCCGTTCCAGCTCTCCGGCGGCCAGCAGCAACGCGTCGGGATCGCCCGCGCACTCGCGCTGAGACCACGCGTGGTCCTGTTCGACGAGCCCACCTCCGCACTGGACCCCGAGCTCGTGGGCGAGGTGCTGGCCGTGATCAAGGATCTCGCCGCCGACGACTGGACCACGGTCATCGTGACCCACGAGATCCGCTTCGCCGAGCAGGTGGCCGACCAGGTCCTGTTCCTCGACGGCGGCGTCATCGTCGAACAGGGCCCGAGCGCCCAGGTCATCGGTGACCCGCGCGAGGAGCGGACCCGGCGCTTCCTCAAGCGCATCCTGGACCCCGGCTGACCGCCGGCGAGCACGCGCACCTTCGGCCACCTCGCACTCGCGAGGTGGCCGAAGGTGTTTTTCTCGGGCGCCCGTGCACGGGAGGTCACCCGGCCGGCGCCCCACCGACCACGATGGACAGTCGTGTGAGGACCGTGTCGAGGGCGGCGGGTAACGCCACCAACTAGTTCGCAGTTCAACTGAAGCGCGCCGTCGAGCGATACCGCTGACACGAACGTGGAATAGACACGCAGAGTGTCCAATTTGACCGTCCACATTGAGCCATACGAGTGCACTTCACTGGTCCAATTGCCTCTGTGAACGTCAGGGCCTACGTTCGGGACTGTCAGCCGACCTGGCGCCCAGTCCTCGCGTCCCGTCTCCTGGTAAGGCCTTCACGGCTACTTCGCCAATGACATCGAGCGAATCCGGATTCGAGGAATTGATCACGTGTGGGTGCGCGTTCGGAAACCCCTGCCGGGAGTGATCCATCGGCGCGGGGGAAGGAGCTCATGAACCACGGTCCAACTGTGACCAGGTCGATCGGCAGGTTCGACGCCAGGCGTTGGACGGTGGCCGTGGGCCTTGTCGCCGTGCTGAGTCTCCTCCTGCTGGCGGCCGCGTTGTCGGTCCCGACCCGGGCTTCGGCCGCCGAGGCGCCGGTCGGGCTGGGTACCACGGCGACCTACTCCGTCCTGGGTGGACAGGCGGTCACCAACACCGGCCCCAGCGTGCTGAACGGCGATGTCGGGGTCAGTCCCGGTACGGCGATCACCGGGTTCCCACCCGGTATCACGGGTGGGACCTTGCATTCCGCTGACGCCGCGGCCGGCGGCGCGCAGTCCGACCTCGTCATCGCCTACAACGACGCCGCCGGGCGCGCCCCCATCGCCACCATCACGGGGGATCTGGGCGGTACCACGCTGACCGCCGGCGTCTACGACTCGGCCAGCACGATGGGGTTGACCGGCACCCTCACCCTGGACGCCCAGGGCGACCCCAATGCCGTGTTCATCTTCCAGGTCGGCTCCGCGCTCATCACCGCATCCTCGAGCAACGTCAGCATGATCAACGGGGCCCAGCCCTGCAACGTCTTCTGGCAGGTCGGCAGTTCCGCGACGCTGGGCACCGGCTCCAACTTCGTCGGCTCGATCCTCGCGCTGACCTCGATCACGGTCACGACCGGCACCGTCGTCGAAGGTCGCGCGCTCGCCCGCAACGGCCAGGTCTCCCTGGACACCAACGTCTTCTTCGCACCGGGCTGCGACACCGTCCCGACGACCACCACAACCACCACGACCACCACAACGGTGCCGGTCACAACCACGACGAGCCAGAACACCGGTCCGGCCAACGTGGTCACGACGACCGGCAACGGGGCGTTCCCCCGCCGCCGCGGGGGCGGCACCGGACTGGGCGGCAGGGGTGGCTTCCCACCTGAGGACAACTACCCGTTCGGTCCGGACTATCTCGCGAACACCGGGGTCAACCACCGGCTCCCCGCACTGCTCTCCGTCGGAGCCGCGCTGCTGACCTTCGGTGGCCTGCTGGTTGTTGTCACGCGCGACCGTAGAGCGCCCCGCAAGAGGCCGTGGACGAAGTGAGGGCGTCACCGGCCGGAGGTGGCTGTCCCAACCGTCCTCGGTGACGGGAGCGGATCCCGGGAGGACCCATCTACCTGGCAGGTGGTGGTGTTGGTGCTGAGTCCGTCGCTGTGCCCCGGCGGCGCGACTCCCCCACCACCGCCTGCCTACCACCCGCCGTCGACCCGTGCGCCGGATCAGCCCGAGCTACTCCTTGGGCTGATCCGCCTTCTCACGCGTCGGGGCCTCGCCCTGATGCGTCGCGATGGCCGCGTAGTGCGCGGTACCGACCGCGCCGGCGATCGCGCAGACGAAGCCCACGACCGCGGCGACGATGAAGCCGGGGCGCACCCGGTCGTCGAGGTACAGCACGCCGACGAGCGAGGACAGCACCGTGTTGGTGGTGAACAGGATCGCGGTGTTCGCGGTCGCGCCGGTCTTCTGGAGGGCCATCGCGAACAGCACCGCGGCGACGAGCCCGTTGGCGAGGATGGCCCAGACGGACGGCTCCAGGACCAACTTCCACACCGCGTCCCGCGACTCCAGCGTGCGTGCCGAGACACCGACGACGCAGAACCCCAGCCCCGCACCGAACGCCAGCAGCGCCGCGGCCCGGCGGCCACCCCGCCGCTGGGCGTAGAAGGCGAGCGAGGCGATCGGCAGCGCCAAGCCCAGCAGTAGCCAGCGCCAGTGTGGCGGCAGGGGTCGCGCCGGGCCGGGGTCGGCCGAGACACCCAGCAGTACCAGGCCGACCGCGCCCAACCCGAGCGCGACCCATCCCGGTCGTGCCAGGCGGGTGCCCAGGAACGCGGAGATCGTCGCGGTCACGCCGACGCTGAACGCGAGCAGCGACTGGACCAGGAACAGGGGAAGCTGCCGCAGGGCGATCGCCGCGAAGACGAACCCCAGCAGGTCCACCGCGATGCCGAGAAAGTAGATCGGCTGGCTTCGCAGGTTCACCAGATCCATGGACGTGCCGCCGAAGGCACGCGCGCGCCGGATGCCCAGGGACTCCAGAATGGAGCCACTGCCCGACGCCAGAGCGGCGAGAACCGCGAAGCCGTACCCGAGGATCACCAGCAGAGTGTGTCATCGCCCGCCGGCTGACGCTCAGCCGCGCGGCGGACAGGCGCCCACCAGCGGGTGTCAGGTTCCTGTGAGGGTCGCTGGTGCCGCCGGACCGCCGGCGCGGCTGTCCTCGGCCGTGGCGACCGTCACCACGTGGTGACGGCTGGTGGGCCCGTGCCCGCGCGGTCCGCTACGAGGCGCCGTCGCTCGGTGTGAGCGTCGCGCGGCCGTCCGTCCCGACGCTGACGCCGTGCCGGGCGAAGAACTCCGCCGGCGCGGCGCCGGCGCTGACCTCGTCGGGCACCGGGACCTCGTGTACGTTCTCGCCGGGCGCGAGACGGACGCCGGTACGCGTCGGCGCGCCCTCCGCCGGCACGTTGGGCCAGAAGACGCTGAGGATCTGGCCGGCCTCATCCGTCCTGACGTACATCGTCGGCGCTTTGCGTGGCGTGGACATCTACACCACCCCGCCACCGGCGAGCGCGAACAGTGCCCAGTTGGCACTGCTGCGGTTGACCAGCGTGGTCCAGTAGACGAAGTCGGGCTGCGGGGCGAACCGCTCCAGCTCGACACCGC
This sequence comes from Actinophytocola sp., assembly GCF_035634895.1. Lineage (GTDB taxonomy): Bacteria > Actinomycetota > Actinomycetes > Mycobacteriales > Pseudonocardiaceae > Actinophytocola. The sequence goes on from NZ_DASQCC010000120.1 coordinate 12,113, forward strand.
GGCTCTGCACGTCCACCCGCCCCACCTCGATCATGCGCGCCAGCGTGAACTGCACGCCCTGCCACGGCCCGGGATCCCCCCACGCCACCCAACGATCTTCTGTCGCCCCCGGTGCCAGCCACAACTGCCCGGTCTCCCATGCCATCGAATTCCCCTTCGTCGTTCCGCATTCGACCGATTCATCGTGGGACCTGGACGGCACCAGGGAACAGTGGCCGTTCCGCCACCTTGACAGCCACCCGAGGTCACCTGTCGAATTCGCACCGAACAGTTCCGGTGACGGCGATACGGCACCGCGCCTATTGACATGGAACGTGGTTTCAGGTGCACTTCCGGCCAGCCCCGCACCTGCCGGACGAGCTGAGCCGCGCTCGTCTCATGCTGCCCCCGCCTGCCCGAGGAGCACCGCCATGTCCCGCGCCGCCAACCTCGTGAGTGCCGCCCTCGGTCTCGGCACGGCCGTCGTGCTTCTGGCCGGTGCCACCGGATCCGCGGCGCCCGGTGGCACGTCACCGGGCGCCGTGAACCCGTTGCCGACCGGTGACGGTGCCGCGCCCGCCGCGTACGCGTCCGGCGCCGGTCCACTGTGGCACGTCCTGAGCTGGGGTCCCGGGCCGAGAGCGGCGAACCCGGGTGCCTTCGCCATGGACACCGTCGTCGACGGGCACACCGAGCAGAAGGTTCTCGTCTCCTCCTCGGCGAACGACGACGTGCCCGGCGCCGACTCGGTCAACAACCTGTCGACGTCGCTCGACTCCGGGCGCTCGTTCCTCACCACGGTGCGCGACGCGCCGGTCGGCGCCGGCAACATGCTCCGGCTGGACAACGGCACGCTCATGTCGGTCGACTTCATCCCGGAGTGGCGCGACGACGCGCACACCGGGATCGACCTGCGGGTGTGGCGGTCGGCCGACGGCGGCACGACCTGGTCGCTGTCCAGGGCACCGTTCACTCCCCCGGCCGGCAAGGTGCTCGGCGGCGACCGGGGACTGCGGGTGCACCGCGAGGTGAAGCTGCTGCCCGACGGCACGATCATCGTGCCCGCCTACCTGGCCTACGTGGGTGAGCGGCAGGGCAGCATCATCCTCCAGTCCACCGACGGCGGCCGGTCGTGGCGCCAGCGTGGGCAGATCCCCGCCCCGGTCGCGGTCAACGAGGTCGGCTGGTCCTTCACCACCGACGACCGGCTCGTCGCCGCGGTGCGCACCGGCGAGAACCCGCCTCGCCTGCGTACGAGCTTCTCGACCGACCTGGGCCGGACGTGGTCGCCGTCGGAGCCGCTCACCGGCCCGGACGGCACCCAGGTCGTCGGCATCAGCCCGCAGCTCCTGCTGCAACCCAACGGGATCCTGCTGCTGGCGACCGGACGGCCGGACGACCGGCTGTACGTGAGCCACGACGGCACCGGCCGCACGTGGGACGAGCAGCGGCTGGTGCTGTCGCGGTACCCGTCGGAGACGGGCAACGGCCGGTTCGACGGCACCAGCGGGAACAACGCGATGGTCGACGTGGACGCCGACCGGACGGTGTTCTTCGGTGACTACTGCGCGGTGTGGGGCTGCAAGGCCTACCACGAGCAGTACGGGATCTTCGCGTCGTACGTCAGCGCCGTCACCCCGGGCACCGGCAGGATCGACCTGGAGACCAAGGCACACAACGGGACCGTGCGGATCACCGGCGACTTCGCCCGCGGCGACCGGCGTTTCCCCGAGCAGCGGCCGGAAGGCGCGGTGGACGGCAGCTCGCGACGGCACTCGGCGGCGGTGCTGGACCGCCGGCACGGCAACCCGTCGATGACGGTCGAGCTGGACCGGGCCTACCCGGTGAACCGGATCGGCCTGATGCTCGGCGACGGGCGGCCGTCGTCGGCCGTGGTGTCGGTGTCCGCCGACGGCCGCGGGTGGACACCGGTGGTGCGTGCCTCCGGCGTGCGCGACCACGCCCTGCGGTACACGGACTTCGGGACGAGACAGGCGAAGTACGTCCGGGTCGAGGCACCGTCGGGCACGGCGGTGACCGAGCTGGCCGTGTACGCGGCGGGGCTGCGGACCTTCGAGAACGACCCGGAGTACGCGGTGCCGCGCGGGTTCGTCGACGCACGCAACACCACCGTGTCCGACCAGGAGATCCACGGCGCGGACAGCGCAGCGTCGATGCGCCTGTTCGACAAGTTCCTCGACGACTACGCGACCGCCACCGCGGTGGCGCCGGACGTCGGCCATCAGCGGATGTCCTTCACCTGGGCCACCAACGACTTCCGCGGCCCGTTCACGTTCGCGGTCGGCGGCCACCGGGACGGCACGCCGGTGCGGCCGTGGCGGTTCCGCCTGAGGCCGGGCACGACCCAGGCACTGGAGGTGTTCGACGGCGGCGCCTGGCAGCCCCTCGGCACCCTCACGACGGCCATCCCGAACAACACGTGGACGCCGTTCGCCGTCGACGCCACGGCGACGTCGGCCACCGTGCGGATCGGCGCGCGGGAGTTCACGACCACCACCCGCGCGGAACCGGCCGACACGCTGTCGGGCGCGACCTTCGCCACCGGCGACCCGGTCGAGTACGGCATGACGTTCTTCGTGGACGACCTGGGGTTCGCGTAGTGCACGGCACGGTCAGCCGGTGCGGACGTCGTCCACGATGAAGGTCTCGTTCGCGTCCGCCGTGCTGCTCGCGGAGAACTGGTGGCCGGTCATGTTGCTGGTGGCGCCGTCGGCGCGGGTCGCCGTGCCGATGGTGACGCCGTTGACGGTGACGGTGGCCTGCGTCGTCGTCGCGGTGATCACGATGGTGGACCACAGCGCCGTCGACGGGTCCAGCGCCGGGCCGGCACCGAGCGTGTGCCACGCGTTGCCCGCGTAGTAGCGGACGGTGCCGTCGCGCCAGACCGACAGGTGGTAGGCCGTCCGGCGCTGGCCGCTCACCGGGGTCGCCAGCAGGTCGAACATGAACGACGACGGCGCGCCCTCCCCCGCCGGCCGCCATCTGACCGGATGGAACCGGAACTCCAGGGTCCTGGCCGCGCTGGACGCGTCGGTTCGCCGGACCGCGGGCAGGTGCTGGTCGTGGTCGTCGGTGATGAACAGCGCGCGGCTGCTGCCGCTGCCACCCGTGGACTTCGTGACCCAGACGCCCTGGTGGCCCTTGCCCTCGTCGTCCACCGTGTAGTCCACGGAGTACCCGCGCGGGATGCCGTTCACCGGGTCGTTCTCGAACGAGTCCACGTCACCGGCGTACAGCTCGATCTCGTTGAGGAGGCCGCACGGCGCGGTGACGCCCGGCGGGCAGTACGAGGCGGTGCCGGTGACCACCCGCACGTACTGGGCCTTCCGTGCCGCCGGCGAGGTGTAGCGCAGCGCGTAACCCTCCTGGTCGGTCACCGAGTACCAGTCCTGCCAGGCGTCGCCGGCGGCCAGCTTGGTCTGGACCGTCGCACTCTCCGTCCCGCCGAGCGCCAGGCTCAGCCCGGCCCTGGTCAACGTGTACGGGCGGTCGAGGGCGATGTCCAACGTGCCGCCGCCGCCCTGCCTGACCGCGCCGGACCACAGCTCGGTGCTGCCGTCCACCGCACCCCGCGGCCCACTGCGGGCGTGTCCCACGACCGCGCCCAGGTCGCCGCTCAGCGTGGCCTTCGACGCCAGGTCGATCTTGCCGGTGTCGGGCGTGAGCACGTCCGCCATGGCACGCACGAGCTGGAACTCGTTGGTGCCACCGGACATGGGGGCGTCGTGCCACTTGCACTTGTTGTAGTGGCCGCCCTGGTAGGTGATGGCGTGACAGCTGTCGGCCAGCAGCACGGCGCGGTTCGACTCGGTCCAGGCGAAGTCGGCGTTGCCGCTGCTCCCCTCGTTGAGGTCCTGCGGGCTGGCCGTCGAGTGGTTGTCGTAGAAGACCTTCCTGACGTTCCACGTGGTGCCCCTACCGTCGTAGGACAGGGCGACGTAGTTGTCCGGCCGGCCGGCGACCAGCGCGAGGATTCCGTTGGGCAGCAGGGAGAGCCGGGGGTTGATCCGGCCGAACGGCCGGTTGCCGGCCGCGTCCGCGGCGAACTCGGGGATGCCCTGCACCGCGCCGGTCCAGGTGGCGCCCAGGTCGGTGGACAGCCGCCGCCACAGGTTGTCGTAGGTCGAGGACCTGCTGACGGTGACCAGGTCCCCGTCGGAGTTCAGCGCGATCGCGGTCTCCGAGTAGCCGCGGGAGGACGAGCCCTGGGCGATGACACCGCGCAACGTCCAGCTCTGCCCGGCGTTGGTGCTCTGCAGGAGAAGCGCGGACTGGCCGCCGGACAGGTTGGCGTACCCGGCCATCAGCAGCGGGCCGTTCGGAACCTGGATGACCGAGTTGGGGAAGAAGTTGGCGCTGGTGGCGGCGAAGCTCTGCGGCGCGATGTCGAGTGTCGCGGTCACGGTGGTGGGGAAGGTCGCGCCGTCGTCGGTCGAGTAACGCATGGGCAGGGTGCGCCGTTGCAGGGAGACCGAGGTCTGGCCGACGAACTGCGCGTCGACGACCCGGCCGTCGGCCAGCCGTGCGCTCGCCTCGTACCCTGGTTGCGTTGTGGCGCCGAAACTCTGGCCACCGTTGGTGGAGACCAGCTGCGCGTTGTCCGAGACCCCGTCGGCGTCGTAGTGGTCGATGTAGCCGCCGTACACGGTTCGCGTCGGGGCCGCGGCGGTTCCGGTGTCGTAGGCCTCGGCCATCGCGTACCAGGTCGGCGGGTCACCGGCCGGGTTGTACACACCGCCCTCGCCGCTGACGACCAGGGCCGGCGCGGTGGGCGACGCACCCGCTATCTCCGACCTGGTCACGGCCGCGGCACTCGGGACCTGGACCGCGGTGCTCGCGATGATCGCCGCGACCAGCAGGGTTCTTCTCAGCATGGACGGTCCCCGTTCGTGGTGGGATCCCCAACCTCGTCGAACACTCCCCCGGTCGAAAGGGTTCACAGAACGCCGTTCCATGTCAAGCACGGAACGCCTTTCCACGCCGGCACCCTCGGGTGCCGGCGTGGCGACGGGTGACGCTCAGCCGATCACGCCGTGACGCGGTAGGCGTCGATCATGCCGACGGAGGTGCTGCGGTTGACGATGCGGATGGTGTGCTGGGCGCGGGCGAGGCCGGACTTCTGCCAGACGACCTGCTGGACCTGGCGGGCGCCGGTGACGTGGAGGTCCACGGTGGCCTGGAAGGTGTTGTCCAGGTACACGTCCACGGTGCCCATGTCCCCGTTGCGTTCCGCGAGGTACTCGATGCCCGTGCCGGTGAACGTGTACGACGCGGCGGCGTTGACGGTCGTCGAGTGGTGGGTGTCGTCGTTGTAGTCGCCGTAGCCGCGGTTCGTGGTCAGGTGCCAGTTGCTGTCGTAGGTGCCCTCGGTGTCGTTCACCAGGCCACCGCCGGACGCGTTCAGCCCGAGCGTGGACGCGGTGCCGCTCAACGACTTCGCGCCCTGGTTCGGTGTGCCGGTCAACCGGGTGGTGGCGTAGGACGTCAGCGGCTTCGCCGTGCGCTCGACGACGTAGACGGTGTTGGCCGCCGTCGCGAACTCGAGCTCGGCCGCCGAGGTGGTCTGCAGGACCACGTTGTCCGACGCGCGCCGCACCCGGACCTGCTGCGTGCCCCACGGGTTGACCACCCGCGCGGTCGCGCCCCACTGGCTGCGGATGCCGACGTACTTCGTCTCGTTCGCCTCGCGTTCCGAGCTGACCAGGAAGCCGTTCTTCGCCAGCAGGGTGAACCTGCCGACGAAGGTCGAGCCGCTCGGCGCCGCCGGGAACACACGGATCCTGTCGTCGTAGGACTGCAGCAGCGACTCGTTCATCGCCGACAGGTGCACCCCGTGGTACTCGAACACCCCGTTCGTGTTGTTGGTGAACCCGTTCGGATAGTTCTGGTACTGCTGCAACATCCGCTTCATGCCGCTGAACGCCTGGTCGCCGAGGCCGAGCCGGGCAGCCTGGACCGCGTCGTTGGCCCACACGTTTCCGTACGGGAAAGGCCTGGCGTTCCACGTGTTCAGCGCGGTCTGGTAGTCCGGGTAGCCGATGCCGGTGACGTTGTACGGCCAGATCAGCTCCGCGGCCACGTTCTCGCCGTTGCGGGTCTGGGACAGCGGCGGCTCGTGCGGCAGGTACTGGCCGTTCTGCTGCGGGTAGGCCACCAGGTTGTCGAGCACCCGCTGCCATTCCGGCCGCAGCCCGGAGTCCAGCCCCAGCTGTGTCGACACCTGGATCGCGATCGGGAAGAGACTGCGCACCGCGGCGAGGTCGGTGATCGCGTTCCGCACGTTCCAGTACGTCTCGTGGGAGTTCGAGTCCGCCATGTAGTACTTGCCGTTGCCGTCGACGGACAGCATGCGGGAGTAGAACTTGGCGGTCTCGCGGAGGAACGGGTACGCCACGTTCCGCAGGTAGTTCGCGTCGTTGGTGTACCGGTACTGCAGGTACATGTTGTACGCGGCCTCGTACCCGGTCGACAGGATGTTCTTCGTGTAGTCACTGCCCACGGTGCCGCGGGCGTTGCCGTCCCAGCCCATGGTCTCGGGCACCCACAGGCCGTCGACGCCGTACCGCGTCTGGGTGTAGGACCTCAACGCGCCGAAGTTGCGGCTGTAGAGGTTGTTGAAGGTGTTCATGAGGTCGACGTGGTTCGACGCGAGGAACGAGTTGTAGACGTCGCGCTGGTTCCAGTACCAGTACGCGTTGCTCCACTTCGTGGCGTCGCCGGTCGAGCGGAACACGCCGTTGATGAAGTGGTACGGGTAGTTGCCGTAGCCGCCGGCGGCGATCAGGTACGTGGACAGGTAGTAGACGTTCTCGAGGTAGTCCGCGTCCCCGGACAGGCCGCCGTACTGTACGAACGACCTGGCCCAGAAGTTGTGCCAGAAGTCGCGGTAGCCGGCCAGCGTCGCCGGGTAGCCGGTCGACCTGACCGACGCCAGCGCGTTGCGCGCCTGGTTGACGGAGTCGTTGCCCGGCGCGTTGAGCCGGGTGCTGGCGGTGAACCACACCGTGTAGCTCGACGTCGGCGTGATCGTCAGCCGGACGCGGCTGTTGTCGACCACCGAAGCGCTGTAGTTCGCGCCCTCCACGGTGGCGGCGAGGGTGTAGCCGAACTTCTGCGGGTCGTTCTGGCCACGGCTGATGCCGGCGCCGGTCGAGTCGGCGTAGCTCGACACCTGTCGCCACGTGTTGATGTCCGGGACGTCGCCGCTGTTGGCGAGGTTCGCGACGTCCCACAGGGACAGCTCGACGGTCACGCTGCTCACGCCGGAGCGGGCGTCGTCGACGTGGATGCCCATCACCTCGGAGCCGGACCGGCCCATGACCGTGACGGTGCGGTTGTTGTCGTACCTGGTGGTCAGCGTGCCGTCGTACAGCGAGAGCCGCTGCTGGTAGGTGCTGTAGCCGGACTCCATGGCCGGCGAGGTACTGAGGTTGACCAGTCCGGCGCCGAACGCGGTCTGCTGCGAAGCGTCCACACTGGACACCTGCATGGTCAGGCCGTTGGCCTGCCAGGCCATGGCGCCGGTGCGGCCGTTGCCGACCGTGAGCCCGTAGGCGGGGTTGGTGTTGGGACGGTTGTAGACGATGTCGTGCCTGGCGAGGTAGGCGGCGTAGTCGACGTCGAGCCGGCCGGCCGAGGAGGAGAACGCGGCGTCGGTCGGCGAGGCGGAGGCGGGGGTCGTGGCGGGGATGACGGCGAGCGCCGTGCCGGTGAGCACGGCGACGGACAGCACACGGAGCGACCTCATTGGCGCACCTTCCGGGGCAGGGGTGAAGGTGAACGTGGCGATGCCGCAACCAGTTAACATCGGATGTCTGACGGCCGTCAAGGTGTTGACTTGGACGAAACCAGCGGATAGATCCGATCAATCGCCGTGAAAGAGGAACGTGCCGCCCCGGTTGCACTCTCGGGGCGGCGCGCTCGGGCTCAGCGCCGGCGGAAGCGGGCGTCGAACAGGGTGTACATCGCGAAGGTGGCCAGCCCCGCGGCGATCAGGGTGAGGAACACCGTGCCATACGTCTGTGCCGCAAGGGTTTTGAGCGCGACGTCCAACCCGGTCGCCTTGGCCGGGTCACTCTGGACCGCCGCCACCACGACCAGCGTGCCGGCCACCGCGTAGACCGCGCCGACGGCGAGGTAGCCGACATGGCCCAACCGCACCGCGGCCCGGCGGGTGCCGGCCGACGCGCTGCTGAGGTCCAGGTCCTGGGTGAAGTCGTGGCTGTGGCCGTGCCAGGCGAGGGCCGCCCCGGCCGCCACCACCGCGACCCCGATCGCCACGACCACCGGTTTGCCCCACGACTCCGCGAGCAGGCTGCCGACCAGACCCTGCTGCGCCTGGTCGGTCGAGGTGGCCGGCGAACCCGCCGCGAGCTTGCCGGCGGTGAACGACAGGTAGCCGAACAGGACCGCCTCGCCGACGTTCATCGCGCGCCGCCACGCGCTCCGGCCCTTCTCGAGCGCCTCCGCGAGCTGCCACAACGCGCTGACGCCGAGCCCGACCGCGACCAGCCACAGCACCACGTCCCCGCCCGTGCCGCCGGAGATGGACTGCAGGGCGCCGGTCTTGTCCGCCTTGCCGACGCCGTCGCCGTCGAGGTCGCCGTACGCGACCTGCAGCGCCAGCCAGGCAACGAGCAGGTGCACCAGTCCGTACGCGATGAGCCCGAGCCGCGCGACCAGCTGGAACGGCGCACTCCTGGTGACCTCGCGAGCACTTGTCCCTCTCATAACCACACCATGGGAGAGACATTACGTTCGGCGGCGCCGGGCCGCACAAGGGAGAACCGCGGGACCGGCGCAACCGAGCCATGCCACCATCGGCCCACGCTTGCAATAGTCAGTTGATCGGTATATAAAGACGATCATGTCATATGCCCGCGTGGCGCGGCAACGCCCGCACGCGCGGTTCTTGGGGAGGAACGGCGTGACGGAATCGACGAACTTGACCGAGCGTTACCGGCGCCTGCTGGCCTGGTACCCACGTGACCACCGCGAGCACCACGGCGAGGAGATGCTCGGCGTCCTACTGGCCGGCGCGGGGGAACGAACACGGCCCAGCCTCGGGGAGACCGCGGACCTGATCCGGGGCGCGCTGCGCGCCCACCTGCGGCGCATGGTGGACGCGGACGGCGGCATCGACCACCAGGACGTGTTCGCGATCGTCAGCCTGGTCGGTCCGCTCGTCCTGCTGGCCGGCGCCGCGCCGTTGCTGGACGGGCTGGCGGGGGTGTTGCAGTCGGGCTCGCCGTTGTCGTGGCACAGGGCGGTCGAGGACACCCCGCACGCGGTGGTGTGGGGGATCTGGATCGTCGTGGCGGTGCTGAGCATGGCCCGGCTGCGGCGCGTCGCCGCGGCCGGCGCCTGGCTCGGCACGGCCGGCTTCCTGGCCATCCCACCGGTCGGACACACCGACTTCCTGGACTCGGTGGTCCCCGACACGGGGTGGATGCTGCTGGGCGCGCTGGTCGCCACCGCGTTGACCTGGTCGCCAGGACCGGCTCGCGGCTGGCAGCTGGTCGGTGGCCGGATCATCCTGCTCGCCGGGGCGATCGTCACCAGCGTCGCGCTGGTCATGAAGACGTACGGCACCTACGGCGTGTTCTCCCTGCCGGCGGACCGGGTGCTGAGCGGCCCGGCCCACCTCGTGGTCTGGGGCCTCGCCCTGGCATGGCTGGTCGCGGGTGCCGTGGCGGCCGGCGGCGGGCGCACGCGGGAGGCACGCCGGGCCGCACTGGTGCTCGGCGTGCCGGTCCTGGTCAGCGTGCTGATGCTGCTGCTGCCGAGGCACGCACACCTCCTGCTGGTGGCGACCGTCTGCTACACCGTGCCCCTGGCGGTGCTTCTGGGGCTCGGCGGGTTGCCCCGCAGGGTGGCCTGACGAGCGCCCGCGATGGCACGGTCGGCGGGCCGGGCCCGCCGACCGTGCCATCGCCTCAGAGCACCTCGGCCTTGGTGATGGTGACGTCGGCACGCGGCACGTCCTGGTGGCCGCCGGCGTTGCCGGTCGCCACGGACGCGATCGCGTCGACGGTCTCGGTGCCCTCCACGACCCGGCCGAACACCGCGTAGCCCCAACCCTGACCGGCCGGCGCGGTGTGGTTGAGGAACTCGTTGTCCGCGGTGTTGATGAAGAACTGCGCGGTCGCCGAGTGCGGGTCGTTGGTACGCGCCATCGCCACGGTGTAGTGCTGGTTCTTGAGCCCGTTCCGGGCCTCGTTCTGGATCGCGTCACCGACCGGCTTCTGCCGCATCCCCGGCTCGAAGCCGCCGCCCTGGATCATGAACGTCTGGATGACACGGTGGAAGATCGTCCCGTCGTAGTGGCCGTTGTTGACGTACCCGAGGAAGTTCGCCACCGTCACCGGCGCCTTCTCGGCATCCAGCTCGAGGACGATCGGGCCATGCGACGTGTGCAGCTTGACTTGTGTCATGCCGACATTGTGCCGTGACGCGCCGACCGGTCCGAACTGGACGCCCGGCCGAGGAGAAATCCCGGTCACGTACGACGTGCGATTAGAAAGTATGTTCGCAAGTTGAAAGGCATGAACCACGTTCGGAGCAAGGCCGTCGTGGGGTTGCTCACAACGGGGTGTCGGCGATTCCGGGCGGGTGCAGGCTGAATACGGCGCGTGTTCCGGGGTCGGTGGAACTCCGAGCCGGCGGTACAGCCCGCGACCCGTCCGCACCCGCGGATGGTTGACCCGGTGGGATTCCGGGGCCGACGGTCACAGTCCGGACGGGAGGAGCACGCGGGCTGCGAGGTTTGTCGTGCACGTGTTGCTGGACAACGGTATTCCGTTTCTCGGGCAGACCATGTCCTACGCCGAGCTGCTCGGCCAGGTTTTCGCCATCGCGGTGGTGTTCCTCGCGCGGGCGCGGACCCTGTGGACGTGGCCGGTGCAGCTGGCGTCGGTGGCGTTGCTGTTCGGGGTGTACCTGTCCGCCCACCTCGGTGGGCTGGCGGTGCGGCAGGTGATCGTCGGCGTGATCGCGGTCTACGGCTGGTGGGCCTGGGCACGCAGGCGCGATCCCGTGCTCGGGGTCCCCGTGCGGACCGGCACCGCCCGCGAACGGCTCGCCGCCGTGGCCGCGTTCGTGACCGGCACCGCCGCGTTCGCCCTGGTGCTGGACGCGTTCGACGCGTCGTGGGCGCCATGGCCGGACGCTGCGATCTTCGTCGGCACCGCCCTCGCATTCCTCATGCAGAGTCTGGGCCTGGTCGAGTTCTGGATCGTGTGGCTGGTCGTGGACGCGATCGGCGTGCCGCTGCAGATCTCCTCGCACCTGTACTTCAGCGCCCTGGTCTACGTCGTGTTCGGCGTACTCGTGGTCAACGGGCTGTGGACCTGGCGCCTGGCCGCACGACGGAGAACCGTCACGTCCGCGGCCTGACGGGACGCGCCTGCCGAAGGGTTTCCCTTCCCGGCGTTTTTTGACGCCCCGCGACCGTCGTTCGAGGCGTGCGCCTCACCATCGCGCCAAAAATTTGGACATCTATATGGTTGATATCGTGTAGTGAAGTACGCAGGTCGAGAACGTGATGGTGTCGGCTCAGGTGAGGTGAGGCCGGCCGGTCAGCCGTGCAGGCCGCGCCACAGGAGGTCGGTGAAGTTCGCCGTCTGACGCTGCCAGTCGCCGGTCGGGTCGAGATGCACCAGGCCGCCGAGGGAGAGCAGCACCGTCGACGGGTCGAGGCCGGGGCGGACGGCGCCGGCCTCGACGCACGCGGCCAGCAGCGTGGTGACCGCGCCCAGCAGGGCCTCGTAGGTGCCGGCGGCGAGGTCCTCGTCCGCGGTGGCGGTCGCGGTGGACAGGGCGTCGGCCAGGCCTCGCTTGGTCATCATGTAGCTGGCCAGGTGGCTGGTCCAGGTCCGGAAGGCCCGCTCCGGCGGGTGCTCGGCGAGCAGGTCCGGCACCGCCTCGACCAGGTGCCGCACCTCGCGGCGGTAGACGGCCAGCACCAGTGCCTCCGGGGTCGGAAAGTGCCGGTACACGGTGCCGACTCCTACACCGGCCTTCCTCGCGATGGCGTTGTAGGACAGCTCGTCCCCGCCCGCCAGGGACTCCAGTGCCGCCGCGAGGATGCGCTCGTTGTTGCGTCGCGTGTCCGCGCGGCGTGGGCTCACCGATCCGGTCGTCATCCCCGCCCCTCCCCTGCCCTCTCGCGCACTGAAATGTACCTGGAGCGACTCCAGTCCTTTGCGAAGCGAACGACCCTCCGGTAGCGTTTTGAAGCGGATAGATATCCGTTACAGGTGGCACATCACCGATCCGCACAGCCTTGGGGAAAAGATCTGGTGGACATCTCTCTGCGAGTCAACGGCCGTACCGAGTCACTGCGTGTCGAGCCGGGCGTGACGTTGCTGGACGCGTTACGTGAACGCCTTTCCATAACCGGACCCAAGAAGGGATGCGACCGCGGCCAGTGCGGCGCGTGCACCGTGCACGTCGACGGCAGGCCGGTGCTCTCCTGCCTCACGCTCGCCGCCACCGTGCGCGGCCCGGTCACCACGGTCGAAGGACTGTCCGACGGGGACCGGCTGCACCCGGTCCAGCAGGCGTTCGTCGACCAGGACGCCCTCCAGTGCGGCTTCTGCACCGCCGGCCAGGTCATGTCGGCGGTCGCCGCGGTCGAGCAGGACGTCGCGGACGTCCGCGAGTTCATGTCCGGCAACCTCTGCCGCTGCGCGGCCTATCCCAACATCGTCGCGGCGGTCGAACAGGCGAGGCGGTCCGATGCGACCGTTTGAGCTGACGACGCCGGCGTCGGTCGACGCGGCCTTCGCGACACCGGGCACGTTCCTCGCGGGCGGGACGACCCTCGTCGACCTGATGAAGCTCAACGTCCTGACGCCGCAACGGGTTCTGGACATCAACGATCTGCCCCTGCGAGGCATCGACACCCGGGACGGCCTGCGCGTCGGTGCACTGGAGCGGATGAGCGACGTCGCCGCGCATCCCGGGGTGTACCCCGTGATCTCCCGTGGCCTGCTGGCGAGCGCGTCGCAGCAGCTGCGCAACATGGCCAGCATCGGCGGCAACCTGTTGCAGCGCACCCGGTGCGGCTACTTCCGGGACGTCGCGATGCCGTGCAACAAGCGCGTCCCCGGCAGCGGCTGCCCCGCGATCACCGGCGCCAACCGCAACCACGCCGTCCTGGGCACGAGCGAGCACTGCGCGGCGACCCACGCCAGCGACCTGGCGGTCGCCCTCGTCGCGCTCGACGCGCGGCTGAGCCTGACCAGCGCCGGCGGCACGAGGACGGTGCGCCTGGCCGACTTCTACCGCCTGCCGGGCGAGACGCCCGAGGTCGAGCACGACCTGCGGGCCGGGGAGCTGGTCACCGAGGTCGTCGTGCCACGGCTGGACTGGGCGCGGCGCTCCACCTACGTGAAGGTCCGCGACCGCGCGTCCTACGAGTTCGCGCTGTGCTCGGCCGCGGTCGCACTGGACCTCCAGGACGGACAGGTCGCCGACGCCCGCGTGGCGGTGGGCGGCGTCGCGACCGTGCCGTGGCGGCTCACCGCGGTCGAGGACGCGCTTCGTGGCGTACCGGCGACCGCCGAGGCCTTCGAGCGGGCGGCGGCGGTCGCCGCGGACGGCGCGAAGCCCCTGTCGGACAACGGTTTCAAGGCGTCCCTGCTGACGAGGACGGTCGTGCGGGCACTGATCGAGGGGAGTCGCGGATGACCGGCCGGGTGGAGGCGCCGCTGAAGGTCACCGGCCGCGCCAGGTACGGGACCGACAACAACCTGCCCGGCATGGTCCACGGCCATGTCGTGCTCAGCACCATCGCGAACGGCGAGCTGCGGAGCATGGACACCACGGCCGCAAAGAGCGCGCCCGGGGTGCTGGGCGTGTACTCGCCGTTCGACCCGCTCGACCTGCGCGCGAGCAGGAACCCGATGTTCGGCGAGACCTGGGTTCCGTTGCGGGACAGGCAGGTCAGCTACTACGGCCAGCCGATCGGCGTGGTCGTGGCGGACACGTTCGAACATGCGCGGGACGCCGCGCTCACCATCACCGTCGACTACGACGAGAAACCCGCCCTGACGTCGCTGGCGGACGGGCTGGCGACCGCCGAGGACGCCCCGCCGGGCCGGGACGGTTCACCGTCGACCCACGCCATCCTCGCCTCCGGCGTCGAGTCCATCGAGGACGCGTTCGCGGCCAGCCCGGTCGTCGTCGAGGCGACGTACACCACCGCGACGCAGAACCACGCCGCGATGGAGCCGCATTCGGCGGTCGCCGTGTGGGACGGCGACGAGCTGACCATCTACAGCGGCAACCAGGCGGGCAACCTGCAGGCGACGGAGCTCGCGAGCGCACTGGGCGTGCACGAGTCCGCCGTCCACGCCATCAACCCGTTCGTGGGTGGCGCCTTCGGCGGCAAGGCACGCACGTCGGCCGCGGCGTTCCTGGCCGCCGCCGCGGCACGCGTGCTCGACCGGCCGGTCAAGATCGCGCTGACACGCGAGCAGGTGTTCACCGCGACCGCCACCCGCGCGGCGACGGTGCAGAGGATCGGGCTCGGCGCGGACACGGACGGCACGCTCGTCGCCGTCCGGCACGAGTCGTGGTGCACGACGGACACGCGCCGGTCGTTCGTCGAACAGACCTCGCACAACACCAAGGAGTACTACACCACCAAGAACCTGGCGCTGTCGCAGAAGATGGTGCCGCTCAACATCCCGCCGACCACGTTCATGCGCGCGCCCGGCGAGGCGCCCGGCTCGTTCGCGCTGGAGAGCGCCATCGACGAGCTGGCCGTCGCGCTGGCCATGGACCCGATCGAGCTGCGGCTGCGCAACGACTCGACGGCCCCGCACGGCTCGGACCTGCTGTGGTCGAGCAAGCACCTCGACGAGTGCTACCGGATCGGCGCGGCGCGGTTCGGCTGGGCGAACCGCGGGTTCCGCCGGGAGGACGGCGACTGGCTCGTCGGGATGGGCACGGCGAGCGCGATGTTCCCGGCGTTCCGGTTCCCGGCCACGGTGCGGATCACCCTGTACGCCGACGACACCGCCGAGGTCGCGACCGGCGGCGCGGACCCGGGCACCGGCCTGCTCACCGTCCTCGCCCAGGTGGGCGCGGAGTCCCTGGACATCCAGCGAGCGCGGGTGACCCCCAGGCTCGGCGACTCCGCCCTGCCGCCGGGTGGGCTGTCCGGCGGCTCCACCGCCACCGCGAGCGCGGGCTCGGCGATCATGATCGCCGCCGCGGTGATCATCGACCGGCTCGTGGACCTCGCGTCCGGCCCCGGCGCGCCGTTCGAGGGGCTCGACGTGTCCTATGCCGGCGGCCGGGTGCTGGCCGGGAACCGGAGCATGTCGTTCGGCGAGCTGCTCGGGGCGACCGGGCGCACCGAGCTGACGGCGGAGGGGTCGTCCGCGCCCGGCGAGGAGCGGACGAAGCACTCGTTCAGCTCGTTCGGCGCCCAGTTCGCCGAGGTCCGGGTGCACAGGTGGACCAGGGAGATCCGGGTGCCGCGCATGCTCGGCGTGTTCGACGCCGGCCGCATCGTCAACGCGGCGACGGCCAGGAACCAGATCTCGGGCGGCATGATCTGGGGCGCGTCGGCGGCGCTGCTCGAGGGGCTGGAGATCGAGGAGAACGGCCGGCTCGCCAACGCCGACCTCGCGGGCTACCTGCTGCCGGTGAACGCGGACGTCCAGGAGGTCGACGTGCACTTCGTCGAGCACCCGGACACGTTGCTCAGCGACACCGGCGTCCGGGGCATCGGCGAGATCGGCATGGTCGGGATGGCGGCCGCGGTCGCCAACGCGGTCCACAACGCCACCGGCATCCGCGTCCGCCACATCCCGATCACCGTGGCGGACCTGCTGCCGAGCTGAACGCGGCGGGACAGACCTGGCGGCACCGCGTGCGGTGCCGCCAGGTCCCGGTCCCCTCAGCCGAGCTGGTAGGCCCGGACGATGGTCTGGTCCAACCGGTTCCCGTCCGCGTCGGTGGCGCGGGACCGCAGCGAGATGTACCCGTCGCGCGGGTGTCGCACGGTCACCGACCAGTGGTCGTGGTCCCGGTGGACGTCGGCCCGCTGCCAGGTCGCGCCGTCGTCGTAGGACACGTCCACCGACAGCGATGTGATCCGGGCCGGCCCGTCCTGGCGCTCCACGTACGCGGGGAACGAGAACCGCCGGTTGCCCGGTGCCCGGTTGTGCACGTCCACGTCCAGGTCGAACCGGGTGGTCAGCATCGGCAGTGCCTTGCCCTCACCAGCCGACGAGGAGTGGAACGCCCACTCCGCGGTGACCGCCGTGGACAGTGACCACGTCGCGTCGGACTGCCTGACGTCGGCCACCACCCGGTACGCCGAGTCCCCGTCCGGCACCGGGTACTCGGCGAAGTCGTACACCGGACCCGTGCCGAGCGCCACGCCGTCCCGGTACACCGCGACCGAGCCGGTGGTGTCGCTGAACGCGTCGACCATCCGCGGCCGGCCCGCCGCGTCCCCGTACATCGGCACCTTGACGTTGATCCGCCCGTCGTGGCGCCACGACCAGGGATGCATCTCCTCGGGGATGAAGTTCTTCGTCGTGCCGCGCAGGGACGGACCGACGACCGCCTTGTTCCAGGCCACCCGGGTGGGCGGCCGGTGCGCGGCGAGCGTCACGGTGTCGTCCGAGAGGTACAGCCCGGTGGCCGCTGTCAGGTCCCACTCGGTCGGGGTGAAGTACTCCACCCGTTCCCGGCCACCGGTCGTGTGCGCGAAGTACCCGGTGCCGACGTAGCGGCCGAACAGCTTGCCGAACGCGACGAAGCTGGCCGTGTTCGGCGCGTTGTCGTGGTAGGCGGCACGCATGGTGGCCAGGTCCCGGGTTCTCGGCCGGTAGACGACCGGCGCGGTGACCTGCCGGTCGACGCCGTGGACCAGCTCGTAACGCAGGTCCGTGGCCGCCCGGCTGGCGTAGTCGACCGTGGTCTCGCCCTTCTTGACCAGCTCGGTCAGCCGGTCCACGGTGCCGCTCTGGGAGCCGTAGAAGGTCGGCACCGGCTCGCCCTCCACGGGGTCGCCCGGCGGCAGCGGCGTGGCACCGTCGTCGATGAACCGGAACATGGCCAGCCTGCCGCCCGCCTTCGCGATGGCGACGCCACGCCGCAGCCACTCCTCCCGCCCGACGTTCGGGTCGAACTCGACCACCACGAGCTTGCCGGTGGCGTCGATCCGGGCGAGGTCCGCCGGCGTGCCGGAACCGCCGTAGACGGCCGTGAGGGGCCCCTCCTCGGGCGGCGGCGTGCCGAAGAGCGCCTGGAGGTTGACGTCGAACGGCTGCCCGTCGTTCGCCACCATCTCCAGGTCCGGCTCGGTGGCCCGGCGGGCGACGCCGAGCGCGTAGGCGTCCGACGCCGTGCCCGGCAGGGTCGCCGCGAACAGCGGCTCGAACCGCGCGTCGACATCGGTGTAGAACGCGTACAGGCAGTCGCAGGCCTCGACCCGGGACATGACGAACAGCGAGTGCGTCCCGCCGCGGGCGTCCGGGTTGTCCGGCTCCGCGATGACCGGCTGGCCGATCCGCGCGTCGAACACCTGGCTGACGTCCCGGTCCAGGTTCAGCTCGGGATGGCTGATCGTCGTGAACGACGACTCCTGACCCGGCGCCGCGGTGACGATCGTGGCGTGCACGGCGTACCGGCCGCGGGGCAACGAGACCGTCTGGCCCGTCGGGACGTAGTAGGAGTCGCCGGACGCCAGGTCGACGACGAACGCGATCGAGCGGAAGTCGCCGGTGGTCTCGGTGCCGTCTCGGTCCACCAGGGTCGGCGTGAACGAGAACCGCTGCTCCTGCTGGTACACCGAGATCGCGGTGCGGGTCCGGACCGCGCCCGCGGCGTCGGTGGCGACGAGCACCCCGGAGTAGGTGCCGGTGTGGCCGTCCTGGCCGGTGACGACCAGGTCGAGCGGCACGCTGCCGCCGGCCGGCACGGTCACGCCGTCCGACGCCAGCGCGACCAGTCCGGCCGGGGCCGGCCGGCCCCGGCCGTCGACCAGGTCGGCCGTCAGCGCCAGGGTGACCGGCGCGTCGCCGGAGTTGGTCCAGGTGACCGTCCGGCGCTCCTGAGACCCGGTGTTCGGCCAGGGCAGGTACGCCGACACCGCGGCGGTGGCGACGACCGGGGACGAGGTCGCCCGGTCCACGTCCAGCCGGCCGGCGCCGACCCGGTACACACCGGCGCCGGCGACCTCGTGCGCGCTGCTGACGAGTGCCGACTTCAGCGTGGAGCCCGTCCAGTCCGGGTGCTGCTGGGCCAGGATCGCCGCCGCGCCGGCCACGTGCGGGGTCGCCATCGAGGTGCCGTCGAGCTGCTGGTAGCCGTCGCCGACCGGCTCACCCAGCGGCGGCACGCCGGCGGGAGCCGCCGCCACGATGCCGCCGCCCGGCGCGCTGATCTCCGGCTTGGCCGCCCCGTCCCCGAACCGTGGGCCACGGCTGGAGAAGTCGCTCGGCACGTCCTTCTTGGACACGCTGCCGACGGTGAGCGCGTCGTCCGCGGCCCCCGGGGAGCTCACCGACCAGTCGCGCCCGGCGTTGCCGGCGGCGATCACGAACAACGTCCCGTACTGGCGGGACAGCGTGTTCACCGCGGCCGACATCGGGTCCTGGCCGTCGGGGGCCTCGTTGCTGCCCAGGCTCATGTTGACGACCTTCGCACCGGACTCCGCGGCCGCCCACCGCATCCCGGCGAGCACGCTGTCGTCGGTGCCGTAGCCGCTGTCGTCGAGCACCTTGCCGACCGCGAGCGTGACGTCCGGCGCCACGCCGCGGTACTTCCCGGCCGACGCGGCGCCGGTGCCGGTGATGATCGACGCGACGTGCGTGCCGTGCCCGTGCCCGTCCTCGATCCCGCCGGTCCCGGTGAAGTCCTCGCCGAGGGCGACCTTGCCGGCCAGGTCCGGGTGGTCGGTGTCGATCCCGGTGTCCAGCACGGCGACCCGCACCCCGGCCCCGGTCAGCCCGCGCTGCCAGGCCGCCGGCGCGCCGACCTGCGGCACGCTCTGGTCGAGGGTGGCCCGGACCCGCTTGTTCAGCCAGATCTTGCGCACGCCGCCGGCACCGCGGGCGGTGGGCGCGGTCAGCCGGGCGTAGAGGGAGGTCCCGCTGTCCTTGTCCTGGTCCAGCGCGGTCAGGTTCAGCTCCGGCAGCGCCCGGCGGACCGTCACGCCGGCCGGGACCGCGGCGCGCGCCTGGGCACGGGCGTCGGCGTACTGGACCAGCAGCGGCACCGCCGCGGTGTGCGCGTCGTCGTAGCCCTGCCGGATCAGGCCGGTGACGTTGAACAGCTCGCGGTCCAGCGTGCCGTTGCCCACGAGCAGGGCGGCGTCGCCGGGCACGACGTACCGGTCACCGTGCTGCCAGTAGTCCTGGAACGGCACCGCGTGACCACGCGGGGCCGGCTCGACCCGCAGGGGCGCCGAGGGGCCGCTCCCCCACAGCTCCACCCGGTCGCCGCTGACCAGGGTGACCGAGACCGCCTCGCCCCGGCCGGCGGTGGCGTCCGGGGCGGCCACCGCCCCCGGCGCCACGCTCGCGACCACACTCGCGGCCAGCGCGGCCGTCAGCACGGCCACCGCCGCACCACGCCACAATCTCCGTCGCCCCACCACATCTCCTCCCAGTCGGGAAATCCTTCCCTCCAGTAGGACTGGGCGGCGGCGATCTTCGTTTACCTCCCACGCCGAGACAGGACCGGATTGGGCCATCCGGTCCAGCGTCGGGCGAGATGGTCAGGCGTGGTGGGCGGGCGTGGTGGTCGGGCGTGGTGGGCGGGTCGGGTGGTCGGGTCAGAGCCGCCGGACGCCGTCGAGCACCGTCTGCAAAAGGCGCAGGTCGGGGCCGCCCGCCGAGGCCCCCCGGCCCGACGGCGGCGCGCGGAAGATCAGGTAGCCGCCCTCGATCAGGTCGCCGATCAGGATCTTCGTGACCGCGAGCGGGAGGGACATCCGCGCCGAGATCTCGGCCACCGAGACCGGCCGGCCGCACAGCGCGACGATGCCGGCGTGGTCGTGTCCCAGCCGCTCGACGCCCCTGTCCCGGCGCGCGGCCACGACCAGCGTGATCAGGTCGAGGTCGCGCCAGTTGCTCGTGGTGCGGCCGCGGGTCACCGCGAATGGCCGCACCAGCGGGCCGGCCGCCTCGTCGAACCAGGCCTGCCGCGGCTCGGTCATGACGACGACGGATCCACCTGCGGCTCGAACAAGCCGCGCCGCTTGTGCGTGCTCAGCAGCTCCCCGAGACGGTTCACGGTCTGGTTCATCTCGTACGCGACCGTGCCGAGGCTCGCGCCCGCGTCGCTCAGCAACGCGAGGCAGGCGTTGTCCCCGGCGGAGGTCACGAACAGCACGGCACGCTCGAGCTCGACCACGGTCTGCAGCATGTCCCCGCCGCTGAAGCGCAGCCCGGCACTGCGCGCCAGGCTCTGCAACGCCGACGACATCGCGCTGAAGTGCTCGGCGTCCTCGACGCTGATCGACGACGACTGGCCGAGCAGCAACCCGTCGGTGGACAGGACGACCGCGTACCGGACCTTCGCCAGCCGCTTGACCAGGTCGTCGAGGAGCCAGTCCAGCGGGGAGGAGTTGGCAGTCACCGCGGCCCTTCTCGTTCGTCGTCGTTGTTCGCACCCGAGGCCAGCCGGCCCAGGCGGGTCCCGGACTCGATCTCGGCGAACATGTCCCGCGCCTGTTCGGCCGAGCGTGCCTGCCGCGGGACCGCCGGCGCCGGGTCGGGGCGCGGCGGGTCCGCCAGCCCCGGCGCGAGGTTCTCCTGCCGGTGCCGTTTCGGCAGCGTCGGACGCCCGGCCGTGGGTTGGGGGTCCTGCCACGTGGCGGGCACCGGCGCCGCGGGGGCCGCCGGCTGCCGCGGCGCGGACCGGGGCTCGGGCGCCTGCGCGGGTAGCGGGTCGACCGGCTCCACGGACGGCCACGGCTCCGGCCGGCGCCGGGTGCGTCCGTTGGCGGGGGCCGGCCGGGGCGCCGCCACGGCGACACCGCCCGCGAACGAGCCGACGGCGGTCGGCGGCGCGTTGTCCGCGATCAGGCCGAGGGGGATCAGGACGATCGCGCGGACGCCGCCATAGTCGGAGTCCCTCAGCTTGACCGTCACCCCGTTGCGCGCGGCGATCCGGCTGACCACCAGCAGTCCCATGCGCGAGTCGCTGGACAGGTTGGCCAGGCTCAGCGGCGGTGGTTCCGCGAGCGTCTGGTTGGCCTGCGCGAGCTGTTCTCCGGACATGCCGAGGCCCTGGTCGACGACCTCGACGACCGCGCCCTTGCCGACCACGTTGCTCGTGACGTCCACCCTGGACTCCGGCGGCGAGTTGGACGTCGCGTTGTCCACCAGCTCCGCGATCAGGTGGATGAGGTCGGCGACCACGCTGCCGACGACCGCCACCCCGGCCATGTGTCCGTCGTGGACACGGGCGTAGTCCTCGGTCTCCGAGACCGCGCTGCGCACCACGTCGACGAGCGGCACCGGGACGCGCCACTGCCGGCCGGGCTGCTCGCCGCCGAGGATGATCAGGTTCTCCGCGTTGCGCCGGGCGCGGGTGGACAGGTGGTCCAGCTCGAAGAGCACGGCCAGCCGGTCCGGGTCCTCCTCGGCGTGCTCGGCCCTGTCGAGCACCTCCAGCTGCCGGTGCACGACGACCTGGCTGCGGTAGGCGATGTTCAGGAACAGCGCGTTGACCCCGTCGCGGGTGCGCGCCTCCTCGACCGCCGCCGACACGGCCGCCGACTCGGCCCGGTTGAACGCGTCGGCGACGTCGCCGATCTCGTCCGCGCCGAACTCGAGCGGCACCATCTCGGTGGTGACGTCCACGTCGTCGCCGTTGCGCAGCCGCGTCATGATGCGGGGCAGGTGCTCGTCCGCCACCGCGAGCGACTCGGCCCGCAGGCGTCTCAACCGCCTGATGAGCCGGCCGGAGATCCGCAGGGTGAACAGCGCCGCGAGCAGCACGCCGACGAGCAGCGCACCGCCGGCGACCAACCACCACGTCGCGGTCCGCTCGGCCTTGTCCCTGGCCGTGTCGATGACGGACGCGTAGTGGTCGTGGTACAGGTCGAGCAGCTCGTCGTTGACCGAGGTCGCGGCCGCCTGCCAGTCCGCGGCGCGCACCGGCAGCGGCGGGCCGCCGCCGGCCGGCAGCCCGCGCGTGATGATCGCCGTCTCCATCGTGGACAGGGTCCGCCACGGCTCGCTCTTCTCCAGCGCCGCGACCCGACGCTGCTCGGCCGAGGACAGCGCGGGCAGCAGGGCGGTGAGCCGGTCGTGGTAGGAACCGACCTGCTGTGCGTAGTCACGCAGCTGCGCCACGTTCATCCGGCCGACCACCGCGGCCGCGAGCGCGTTCCCCCGCGACAGCGCCTCGACCACGTCGACGAGCTCGACCGCGACCCCGGTGCCCGCAACGGCCTGCGCGTCCGGCAGGGCGTTCGCCACGCTGCGCGTCCCGACGAGCACGAGGTCGAGGATCGAGTTGTAGAACCGGTAGACCTGGTCCGCGGGCGCCACCCCGGCGTCGACGCCCTGGCGGATCTGCGTGAACACCTTGGCCAGCTGGTCGGCCCGCTGGGACACGCCCTTGGTACTCGGTGCGATCTCCTCGATGGTGTCCTGGGCCTGCCACAGCTCGGGCGAGGAGATCACCTTGTCGACGGCCGACCTGGCCTCGCCCAGGCCGGCCGTGGCGGCGCGGTCACCGGAGAGGACCAGCAGGCTGGACCGGCGTTCCTCCTGCAGGGCCTCCACGAACCGGATGGTCGGCGTTGTCGCGGACTCGAGCTGGGAGACCTGGTCCCGCAGCCTGAACGCCTCCACCGCGAGGTACGCGGACGCGCCGACGCCGACCGCGACGAGGATGACGGTCGGCACCAGCGCGATGGACAGAATGCGTGCTCGCACACCGAGCCGGAACCCGCTCACGGGACTGGACGTCCGTCGGCAGGCTCCCGCCGGCGCTCAACCGGAGTCCCCAGCGCCGCCGGGTCGGCCAACGGGTGGCTCCGCACCTCCCGGCCGCCATGCTCCATCACGCACCGTCTCTTCGCCATTCGGTGAACGGGAATGCGAGTCAACCTGTCCCGCACAATCCAAGTCAAGCGTCTGATCCACCTGATCCGGAATTTTCTCGCGGGGCAACCAATAGTGAAAAGATCGCGACGGAACGGGGTTCCGGCAAACTACTCGATGGTAATAAGAATGAGCGCAATGCATATTGCAACGTTCTTCTTGCCCGACAATGCCGCGGTGCGTGGACCGGCGCCGGACACGGCGGATCTTCCCGCCTTTTCCTGGTTCGCGCGGGGAAATCCGGCTCTCCCTTGGCCGGTTTCGGTCGGGTGCGGGGAAAGTCCGGCCGCCGTCGGCGAGATGTCCCAGGCGGACGATGGTTCGGCCATCGCCACCGCCATCGCCATCGCCACCGCGATCCCGCGGGGCCGTACCGGCGCCAGCACCGACCCGACGACGTCGACCGTGGCCGACAACGGCCGCCGGCACGCTGACCGGACCCGCGTGTCCCCCACGCCATCGCGCTGGCACTATCACGGCATGGAACGCGTGCTCGGCATCGGTGGGTACTTCATCCGTGCATCGGACCCGGCGGCCCTCGGCGCCTGGTACCGGGACTGTCTCGGCCTCGACGCCGATGAGAACGGCCTGTGGCGGCAGGAGACGGGCCCCACCGTCTTCGCGCCGTTCGAGGAGGGGACCGACTACTTCGGTTCCCCTGCCCAGCAGACCATGCTCAACCTCCGGGTCCGCGACCTCGACGCCATGCTCGCCCAGCTCCGCGACAAGGGCGCCGACGTGGCCGACGAGACCCAGGACATGGACGGCGTCGGCCGCTTCGGCTGGGTCACCGACCCCGAGGGCAACCGCGTCGAGCTGTGGCAGTCCGCCTAGCCGCGCCAACGGACACGCGACGGCATCCGGGCGGGTGCCGGCCATGATCGTCAATAGGATGGCCGGCATGGCCATCGCTCGCTTGCCCCTCATCGTCATCGACTGTCCCGATCCTGGCGCGCTCGCCAGGTTCTACGGCGCGATGCTGGACTGGCAGGTCGACGCCTCCACCGACCGGGCCTCGGCCTGCGGCGAGAACGGCCAGTGCATCTCCTTCCACCGGGTCGACGACTACACGCCGCCGGTGTGGCCGTCCCAGGAGCGGCCCCAGCAGATGCACCTCGACGTGATCGTCGACGACCTCGACGCCGCCGGGGCGGCGGTGGTCGATCTCGGTGCGACCAGGCATCCGGACCAACCCGGGACGTCCTACCAGGTCTTCCTGGACCCGGCCGGTCACCCCTTCTGCCTGTGTCTCCACTGATCCGCGACGGGCGCCACGGCGCGCCCGCCCGGCCGCTCAGGGCGTCTGGTCGCCGCGCAGGTAGCGGGTCACCATGGCGACCAGCTCGTTCTCGAACGTCTCGACGGGCACGGTCCGCGGCGCGGCCATGAACTTGTGGGTGTTCATCTCGACGGTGAACAGGATGATGTCCGCGGCGACGTCGGGGTCGCCGACGCGGCTGTCGGGGTGGCGGGCGACGACGTCGCGGACCTGGGCCGTGCGTAGCTTCGTGTGCCGGTCGATCGTGTCGATCAGCTCCTGGGAGACCGGCGCCTCCTCGATCATCACCCGGAGCAGCTGGGGATCGTCGCTGTGGTTGTCGATCGCGTCGCGGATGAGGGCCCGGACGGTCGCCTCCAGCGTGCCGGGTGAGAGGTCGAGGTCGGCGGCCTCGGTCCAGGTACCGCGGTCGATGTGCTGGATCAGCAGCTCGGCGAGGATGGCGTCCTTGTTCGGGAAGTACTGGTACAGCGAGCCGATGGAGATGCGGGCCCGCTCGGCGATGCGGTTGGTGGTGCCGGCGGCGTAGCCGTGCTCGGCGAAAACGTGAGCAGCCGCGGTGAGGATGCGCTCGCGCGTCAGCTCGGCCCGCACCTGGCGGGGCTTGCGACGTGGCTCCAAGCGGCGGTGCGCCGGTGGCATCCCGGTCCTCCTCGGTGGTACGCGAAAGCGAGTAGCAAATACCTGAGCTAATGCTCATAATAATGCTATGAGCTGGGAAAACAAGAGTGCGGTCGAGAACAGGCCGCACCGCTTGACGACCGTGGACGAGGTGGAGGCGACCCTGGGGCGGCCGCCGTCGATGGTCATGATGAAGCAGATCAGCGCCCTCGACGAGGGCTGCCGGACCGTCCTCGCGCACTGCCCGCTCGCGGGCTTCGGCTACCGCGACGCCGGCGGCGGGCGCCACACGACGTTCATCGGCGGCAGGGCCGGATTCGTCCGCGTCCACTCCCCCACGCGCATCTCGTTCATCCTGCCCGACGGCGAGGCGCACGGCCCGGTGTCGTTCGTCTTCCTCCTGCCGGGTGTCGGGGAGACGTTGCGCCTCAACGGTTCCGTGGCCAGGCGGAAGGGCGCCGAGACGTTCGTCGACGTCCAGGAGGCGTACGTGCACTGCGCGCAGGCCGTCATCCGCTCGCGCCTGTGGCTGCCGCCCGTGCCCGCCGAGCCGGCGCCCGAGGTCGAGGGCGAGGGACCGCTGCGCGGACCTGGCGTCGCGGACTTCCTCGCCGCCGCACCGTTTCTCGCGCTGTCCACCTGGGACGGTGCGGGTGGTGGCGACACCAGCCCGCGCGGGGACCGGCAGGCCGTCGCGCGGATCCTCGACGGCCGCACGCTGCTGATCCCGGACCGCAAGGGCAACAAGCGCGGGGACAGCCTCCACAACCTCCTCCAGGACGACCGGCTCTCGTTCGCCGCGCTCGTGCCGGGCCGGACCGGCGTGCTGCACGTCAGCGGCCGGGGCTCGATTACCGACGATCCCGCGTTGCTGGCGACGATGGCCCTGCGCGGGACGCCCCCGCACGCGGCGCTGCTCATCGACGTCGAACACGCCGAGGTGACCGCCAGCGACGCCCTGGCACGCGCGCGGGTGTGGACCCCCGCCGCACATCTCCAGCGCGGCACGGCGCCCGACCTGATGGCCATGGCCGGGGACCACCTCGCCGCGAACATGGCCGAGGCCGAGAAGGGCCTGCTCGCCCGCGTTCTCAAGATCATCGGGGGGATCCCGGGGATCAGCCGGGTGATGCGGCTGGTGATGAACCGCGCCTACCGGTCCGGCCTCCAGAAGGAGGGCTACGAGGACGTCGAGGTCGACGCACGGCGCGGACGTCCCGCCGTCGAGCCCGCGGCGGCGAACCCGTTGCGGGAGGTGCGGATCGCCGAGGTCCGCCGGGAGACCCCCAGCACGGTCACCCTCGTGCTGGCGGACGCCGAACAGCCGGGTTCCTTCGACTTCCGGCCCGGGCAGTTCTTCACGCTCGTCACGGACATCGCGGGGCGTCCCGTGCGGCGGGCCTACTCCGCGTCGTCGGCGCCCGGGGCGTCGCGGCTGGAGGTCACGGTCAAGCGGGTCGAGGGCGGCCGTTTCTCGACCCACGTCCACCGGAACCTGCGTGCCGGGGACCGGCTGTCGGTGCGTGGCCCGTCGGGTTCGTTCCACGCCGACCCGGCGGCGGCGCACGACGTCGTCCTGATCGCCGCGGGCAGTGGTGTCACCCCGATGATGAGCATCATCCGCACCCAGCGGGCGGGCGGGCGGATCGCACTGCTCTACAGCAACAGCACCGAGGAGGAGGTCATCTTCGGCGACGAGCTCCGCAGGCTGGAGAAGGAGACCCCGGAGCGGCTGTCGGTCACGCACGTCCTGACCCGGCGGCACGGACGGCTCGACGCCGCGGGAGTACGCGACTGGCTGACCGGGCTGCGTCCGCCGGAGGACGCCCGCTACTACCTGTGCGGGCCCGAGGGGCTGATGGAAACGGTGCGGGACGTGCTGACCGAGCGCGGGGTGCCGGACGAGCGCGTGCACCGCGAGCGCTACGTCAGTGGAGACGTGACCGCCACGGCCACCGTGCCGCGGGAGATGGTCGTCGAGGACGGGGCGCACGAGGTCGGCTCGGTGGTGGTCGAGCCCGGCCAGACGCTGCTCGACGCCGGACTGGCGGCGGGCCTGCCGATGCCGTACTCGTGCACGGTCGGCAACTGCGGGGACTGCATGGTGCGGCTCCGTGCCGGGGAGGTCGCGATGAACGGGCCGAACTGCCTGACGCCACAGCAAAAGGCCGACGGCTACATCCTGACGTGCGTCGGCTGCCCGATGTCCAGGGTCACCCTGGACATCGGGCAGCCGTGACCGCGGGTCGCCCCTGACGAAGGCCGTGCGCGGCTCACCGGTCGTGCCGGGGTGGCCGCTCCGCCCGGTTGTCGCCGGGTTCGGCGAGGGTCCTGGCATCGTCGACCTGACGGATCAGGTCGTCGCGGACCTCGTTGAGGGCCGCCGCCAGCTCCCGCTCCATCGACGTGGACACCAGGTGCAGCCGAGGAGTCCGGTCGATCCAGCACTCCAGGGTGACCCGCTGGCCGGCGCGACGCCGTTCCCTGAGGCTGATCGCCAGGTCGATCCGGGTGTCCTGGAACGACCGTAGCCTCGACCCGAGCTCCGCCAGCCGCCGGATGACCCACTCACGCTCGCACGACAGGAACCCCGTGGCGAGGTGCAGCCGTTCGGCGATGACGTTCGACTCCTGCCGGGGCACGTTCATGTCCGGACGCCTCTCTGGTGCTGGCCACGCCCGGCCGCGACGTGGCCGGGCGGCGGTGCCACTACCGGTCGGACGGCGTCGCGATGTAGGTCAGCGAGTCCAGCAGGTGGCCACCGTCGTCGCGAAGCTCGACCCGCACCTGGTTTCCCGCCGTGACACCCAGCTCCGCCGGGCGCCGTTCGCATCCCGGCGTCAGCCGGAACACGACCGTGGGCTCCTCCAGTAGCAGGCGGTCGTTCTCGGTCGTTCGGTACGACATGGTTCGTTTCATCGGCGGTCTCCCGTCCTGCTCATCGTGACGACCGGAGTGGACGGTCCACTCCGGTCAGTTTCGCTGCCTGCGGATCCGGCGACGCAGCTGGGCGATGCGCGCGGTGCCGAGCATCAGGGTGAGTAGCACCGAGCCGACGGCGGCGATCAGCAACGCGAGGGCCAGCGGCGTGGTGGCGGTCATCCACAGGAACGAGACCTCGGTACTGCGGGTGTTCTGCGCGAGAAAGATGATCAGCAGCACCGCGAGAAGCGCGGCCGCGACGAGCGCCACCCATGCCGCCCCGGTACGCGTGGCCGTCACCCGGACGGGGGACGAGACCTGCTGGGTGGGCGGCTCCGGCGGCGTCGGCGTGCCGACACCGTCGTCGGTGGCGGCATAGGGGGAACGGGGCGGAACCTGGTCGGTGGACTCACGACTGGTACGAGGGACGGACATGACTCGCCGTACTCCAGAGGTCTGAGCCGGAAAGGCCTGGGCACCTCGGGATGGGATGTCGTCGTGTCCCGGCCATACCCAGCCTACGCGCCGGCGAACCGTCCCGCGCGGGGAGACGTGCCGGGGCGCCGGTCCCGACCTCACGAACGGGGTCCAGGGCAGACCGGATCCGCGCCCGCTCCGGCGTGTGGATCACCGGAGCGGGCGCGGCATCCGTCGGGTCAGCGGCGGCGGCCCTTGCGGCCGCCGGCCGAGAACGCGGCTATCCCGGCGGTCTTCGGCGTGGCCGCCGTCGCGGCGGCCGGCTTCGCGGACTGGGAGCGGGTGCGGGTGTTCTTGGCACGCTTGGGGTTGGCTCTGCCCGGCCGGCCCTGCCGGTCGGAGCGGCCCTGCCGGTCCTGCCGGTCGGCGCGGTCGCTCGGCGCGGGTTTCGCGCTCGCGCTCGGGGCGACGTAGGTGCGCTCGCCCGGCGCGAGCTGGGTGAGCAGCGGGTGGCCGGGGCGCAGGCGGGTGACGGTGGCGGTGATGCCGGCCTTGCGCGTGAGGTCGCGGACGTCGGCGACCTGCGTGTCGGTCATCAGGGTGACGACGGTGCCGGACGCTCCCGCTCGCGCGGTGCGGCCCGAGCGGTGCAGATATGCCTTGTGCTCCATCGGCGGGTCGGCGTGGATCACCAGCGCGACGTCGTCGACATGGATGCCGCGGGCGGCGATGTCCGTGGCCACGAGGGTGGCCGCGCTGCCTCCGGCGAAGGCGAGGAGGTTGCGTGTGCGTGCCGACTGACCGAGGTTGCCGTGCAGCTCCACGGCGGGCACGCCCTCGGCGACGAGCTGGCGGGTCAGCCGCGTGGCGCCCCGCTTGGTGCGGGTGAACACCAGCGTCCGCCCCGGCGCCGCGGTCAGGTCGACCAGGACCGGAAGCCGGGCCGCCGGCTGGACGTGCAACACGTGGTGTGTCATGGCGGCGACCGGCGACGAGACCGAGTCGACACTGTGCGTCACGGGGTTGTGCAGGAAACGCCGGACCAGGACGTCGACCCCGGCGTCGAGCGTGGCCGAGAACAGCAGTCGCTGACCGTCGGGCGGGGTCTGGTTCAGCAGCCGGGTGACCTCTGGCAGGAAGCCGAGGTCGGCCATGTGGTCGGCCTCGTCCAGCACGGTGATCTCGACCGCGTCGAGCTGCGCGTGACCGGACGCGATGTGGTCGGCCAGCCGGCCGGGGCAGGCGATCAGCACGTCGACCCCGGCGTTCAGGCCGGAGATCTGCGGGCCCGGGCGAACGCCGCCGTAGACCGTCATGCTGCGCAGGGACAGCGCCTTGGCGAGCGGGGCGAGCGACGCCTGGATCTGGCTGGCCAGCTCCCGGGTGGGGGCCAGGATCAGTGCCCGTGGCCGCCCGGGACGACGCGGCGCGGCACTGGCGGCGAGCCTGGCGAGCACGGGCAGCACGAACGCGTAGGTCTTGCCGGACCCGGTCCGCCCGCGGCCGAGCACGTCCCGGCCGGCCAACGAGTCGGGCAGCGTCGCCGCCTGGATGGGGAACGGGTTGTCGATGCCCTGGGTCGTCAGGGCCGTGACCAGCTTGGCTGGCACCCCCAACTGGGCGAAGGCCGGTGAGTCGTCGGCCGTGGACAGGGAAGCGTGAAGAGGGCGGCGGGCCGCCATGAGCACTCCGAAACGTTGATGGGTCGTCCTGCCCGGCGCAGATCCATGTGGACCGCGGCGCGTGGTGGTCGACAAAGAGAACGTGGCCCGAGGCAGAACTGAGCGGGCCACTGTGGTCAGTCTACACACACCCCCGCCCACACGTCGCCGGCCCCCTCCGGCGACGACGGAAGCACTCGTCGGCGTGCTCGGACTCCCCCGTGCGCCGGCAGGGTCGTGCTACTGTCCGGCCAGCAGTCGCCGTTCACCATCACCGACGCCAGCTATTCCCTCCGACGTCCTGGCTCGAGCGTTCGCCAAGAGATCGAACTGCCGCCACGTCGCGGGTCGACACTCCTCCCGACACGGCCGGCCGGCCGGCCCACGAGCGGCCACGGCCGCCCGTCCACGTGGCGACTGTCTACTGTGGAGGTTCGCGAGTTGATATCGTTCGTCTGGTCGCCGGGAAACCCCCTGCCCGCGGGCACCGGTGGCTCCGAGAACTACACCGTCGGCCAGGTACGAGAACTGACACGACGCGGGATATCCGCACAGGTGGTCACGGTCGCGGTCGGCCGCGACGACGGCAGGGACGGGTTCCCCGGCGTCCCTTTTCTTTCCCTGCCAACACTCGCCGAGATCGGCGACCTCGACGGCACCGTCGTCTTCGTCAACGAGCCGCATCAGGTCCCGACCAGGAACCCGGCCTTCCTGATACTGCACAACCCGCCCCCCATCCGGGAGCGGGAGCGGGCGTTCGCCGTCGCGGGCACCAGGGTTCTCGCACTCATCGCCACCAGCCGGTACGCCGCCGCGCTGTGGGCGAGCTACCTGGACGTCGACGTCGCGACCATCGACGTCGTGTACCCGTTCGCCGAGCCGTGCTTCGCCACGCGGTCCCGGCCCGGCCGGCCGCCAGGGCGGACACGGGTCCTGTTCGCGGGCAGGCTCAGCCCGGAGAAGGGCGTCTACACCCTGTTGGCGGCCCTGCACATCGACCTCATCGAGCAGGACGCCGACCTCACGTTCACCGCGACGACCGCCGGCGCGGACAAGCCGCAGGGCAGGATCATCGAGCGCCTGCTCGGCGAGCACCCGGCGATCTCCGTGGTCGGCGCGCGCCGGACGCCGGCCGCGATGGCGGCGCTGATGGCCGACCACGACATCGTGGTGATGCCGTCCAACAGCCAGTACTGGCACGAGACCTTCGGCATCGTCTCGATCGAGGCCCAGCACTCGGGCTGTTGGGTGATCGCCTCCAACGACGGCGGGCTGCCCGAGACCGACTGCGGCGGGGTGCTGCTCGTCGACCCGGACAACGCCGAGGCGCTCGCCTGGGGCATCCGCGCCGCCATCGCCAGCGGACCGTTCCCCCTCGCCGGCAGGCGACGCGCCGGCACCATGTTCACCGTCGCACAGTCCGTGGACACGCTCCTCGCGGTGTTCA
Source organism: Actinophytocola sp. (assembly GCF_035634895.1). GTDB lineage: Bacteria > Actinomycetota > Actinomycetes > Mycobacteriales > Pseudonocardiaceae > Actinophytocola. The sequence goes on from NZ_DASQCC010000120.1 coordinate 43,550, forward strand.
CCCGGCCACGGGCGATCCCGCCGGCCACCATCGTCCGGCGACTCGAGGAACTGGTCCTCGCGCCGTCGGCAGAACAACCGCACAGCACTAGGGTATGGTGAGCCGTACGAACCGACGCGGTGGACGTTCGGCGCCCCGCGCAGGTTCTCACGCCACCCCAGACCCTGGTGTCGAGTTCGACGCATCCAGAAAGCGGTGGCATACGTGACGTCTCTCGACACTTCGACGACGGTCGGCAGCCGAGATTACGCCGAACTCTCCCAGATGGTCCGGCAGGCGGGTTTGCTCCGCCGCCGGTACGGCTACTACGCCGTGAAGATCACCCTCAACGTCGTCGCCTTCGTCGGCGGCTGGCTCGCGTTCTTCCACGTCGGCGACTCGTGGTGGCAGCTGTTCCTCGCCGTGTTCTTCGCCGTGATGTTCGGCCAGCTGTCGTTCATCGGCCACGACGCGGGACACAAGCAGATCTTCCGCAACGGGCGGGCGAACGACATCATCGGCCTGTGGCACGGCGGGATGGTCGGCCTCAGCTACGGCTCCTGGATGGCGCAGCACACCCAACACCACGCCAATCCCAACCACGAGGACGACGACCCCGACATCCACATTCCCGCCATCGCCTTCACCACCGAGCAGGCCGCCGAACGACGCGGCTTCTTCCGCTGGATGGCCAAGTACCAGGCCTACCTGTTCTTCCCGCTCCTCCTGCTCGAAGGCTTCAGCCTGCACATCTCCAGCGTGAAAGCCTTGCTGAGCAAGGATCTTCGGTCCCGCAGGATGGAGATCCTCCTGGTGGTAGGGCATTTCGCGGCCTACCTGACAGCGGTGTTCCTCGTGCTCTCACCGCTGACCGGCATCATCTTCATCCTGGTGCACCAGTGTCTCTGGGGTGTCTACATGGGATGCTCGTTCGCGCCGGGACACAAGGGGATGCCCACCATCGCCGCCGGCCGCAAGCTCGACTTCCTGCGCAGGCAGGTGCTCACGACCCGCAACGTCCGCGGCGGCGTGTGGGTCGACTTCACCCTGGGTGCGTTGAACTACCAGGTCGAGCACCACCTCTTCCCGAGCATGCCGCGGCCGAACCTTCGCCTCGCTCAACCGATCGTGCGTGCGTTCTGCGGCGAGAAGAACATCGAGTACTCCGAGTGCGGGTGGCTGCGCACCTACGGGTACGTGTTGCAGCACCTCCACGCCGTCGGCGCACCGCTGCGGCTGGCCGACAAGTAGCGAAACATCGACGGGAGGGCCGATATGACATCGGTCCCGCAAGCACATCCCAAGGTCCAGCACACGCTCCGGTTGCGACTCAAGCCCAAGGGCCCGGCCACCGGCTACGTCGACGGCGCCTGGTGGCCGAGATCCGGTGATCTCACCGCCGAGCTACCCGATCTGGCCGAGGTCCTCGCCGTCCGGTTGGGCCGGGTCGTACGGGTCGCGTACGCACTGTCCTCGTGGGATCCGGCGCCCCGCCGGGTCGAGGTCGACGGCGGCCGGACCCGCCTGGAGGGGTTCACCTACCAGGACAAGGACATCGTCCACGTGACCGGGTCGAACGGCGGCCGGATCAGCCTGCTGGTCGTCCCACCCGAGACGGCGGAACCAGCGGCCCACGACGCCATGATGACCGCGGCACACCGCGACAACGCGGACCGGCCGGCGGACATCCTCGACGTCGGCGGCATCCCCGTGCCGCGACAGGTCAGCGAGTCCGCCGCGCAGCGGTGGGAGAGCGAAGGCGGTCCGGCGCACCAGCACGACTGAACCGCCGGCCGATGGCCGACACGGGCGCGCCTCCCGCACGGGGGGCGCGCCCGCGGCGTCCGTCAGCCGGTGGTGCAGGTGCTTCCGTTGAGGGTGAACGACGTTGGTGCGGTGTTGGTGCCGGAGAACGTGCCGTTGAACCCGATCTGGGTGGCGCCGCCCGGCGCGAGTGTGCGGTTGTAGTCCAGGTTCACGGCCGTCACGTTCGCGCTACCGGACGCCTGCGCCCAGGTCGCACCCCAGCCGGGCAACGACACCCGCTGCCCGGACGGGAAGGCGAACGCCAACGTCCACCCGTCGACGGTGGCGGTGCCGGTGTTGGTGATGGTGACGCCTCCCGTGAAACCGTTGCCACCACCCCAGTTCGACGCCGCGTAGTTCACCCGGCAGGCACCGCCGCCACCACCGGACTGCGTGGTCACCGAGACCGTGCCGGAGCTCGCCGAGAAGTTCGGCACGGCGTCGCGCGCCCGCACGTTGTAGCGGTAGGTGGTCGCGGCGGCGAGACCGGTGTTGGTGAACGTGGTTCCCGCCGAGGTGCCCACGAGCGCGAACGTGCCACCGCTCGCGCCGGTCGCCCGGTAGATCTCGTAGCCGGTCACGCCGACGTTGTCGGTCGACGCGGCCCAGCTCAGGGTCACCCCGCCGGCCGTCACGCCCGACGCGGTCGGGGTGCCCGGCGTGGTCGGCGCCTGCGTGTCGCCACCACCACCGCCGTAGATGGTGGCCTCCCGCGAGGTCTGCCGGATTCCGTTGACGCCGTTGAGGATCCGCTCGCCCCACGCGGTGAGGCTGGCCGGGTCGAAGTTGAGCGTCATGTCGAGGGCGCCGTCGGAGTTGCCGCTCCACGACCATCCGATGTAGCCGATGCCGCGTTGCTGCGCCTGGGACATCATGGTGTCCTCGTCGGGGTCCCCGCCGGGGAACACGTTGCCGAACTCGCCGATCACCAGCGGCAGTCCCGCGGTGCGGAACGCGTCGAGGTAGGAGATGACCGAGTCCGCGGTGCTGTAGACGGCGTACATGTGGATGGAGAACACGGTGTTGCGGTCCGGGTCGCTGTTGAACACCGTCGCCGCGTTGTCCCGCATGACGTTCTGCCAGTCCTGGCCCCAGCTCGGCGCGTCGACCATGATCAGGTGGTCGAGCCCGGCGGCCCGCAGCCGGCCGATCGCGTTGCTGGTCGCCGCCGCCCAGGTGGCGTTGACCTGTGCGTTATTGCCGAACGGCTCGTTGCCGATGTTGATGACGACGTAGCTTTCCTGACCCTGCAGCACACTCGCCTGGCTGATCCAGTAGGACGCCGCCTGGTCGAGGGTCGCGGCCGCGCCCTCCTCGCCGTAACCGGTGGTGTCGTGCACCTCGAGCACGCAGATCAGCCGGTTCTGCCGGCACAGGGCGATGACGTTCGCGACGTCGGTGCTCGGCCCCCACCGCTGGCCGCTGCCGAGCACCACCCGAACCGTGTTGGTGCCGAACGACTTGATGTCGGCGAACGAGCCGGTCTGGTTCTGGAACCAGACGTGCGGGTGGCTCACCCCGCGCATGACGAAGTTGTTGCCGTTGGCCTCGAGAATCCTCGTGCCACTGACATGCAGCCCGACGGCCGCGGCTGCCGGCTGGACGAACACCAGCAGCGAGGTGAGCAACGCGAGCACGACGGCACCCGCGAAGGTGGTTCTTCTCATGACGAATCAACCCTCCATCGACACGGTGGGGCCCAGCGACAACCCGGTCCGGTCGGGACACCCGCTCAGTTTGGGAGCGCTCCCAGTCTGGGTTCTGGAACGGCCGCAGTCAACGTCGCGCGCGGTCGACCACACCGGCAGCTGGCAACTGGCATCACCGGTTGGTCCTTCCGGGCGGCCCGGACCGTGACCTAGCGTGACTGGCATGACGCGTCGAGGTGTGGTGGTCGCCGGGCTGGTCGGGGTGCTGTCGGGGCTGCTGGTCGTGCCGGCGTCGGCGGCCGTCCCCGCGTTCGCCGTCGCGGACGGGGTGACCCAGCCGATCCACTCGCTCGCCGACGCGGTGCGCGAGACCGTGTGGGTGGACATCGGCCTGGACCTGGACGCCGACGGGGTCGGTGACCGGGTGGCCACCGACATCATCCGGCCGGCGGTCGCCGAGCCGGTGCCGGTGATCATCGACGCCAGCCCGTACTACGCGACCTCCGGCCGCGGCAACGAGAGCGAGCGCAAGTCCTACGACTCGGCCGGCGCGCCGGTCAAGTTCCCGCTGTTCTACGACAACTACTTCGTGCCGCGCGGCTACGCGGTCGCGCTGGTCGACTTCAGCGGGTCGTCCCGCTCCACCGGCTGCATGGACACCGGCGGCCGGTCCGAGGTGGCGTCGGGCAGGGCCGTCATCGACTGGCTGAACGGCCGGGCCACCGGCTACTCCGCGGCCGCCGGCGGTTCGGTGGTGAGCGCGACCTGGTCCACCGGCTCGGCCGCGATGATCGGCAAGTCCTGGGATGGCAGCATCACCCAGGGCGTGGCGGCCACCGGGGTGGAGGGGCTGCGCACGATCGTGCCGATCTCGGCGATCAGCTCCTGGTACGACTGGTTCCGGTCCGACGGCGTGTCGTTCAACGGCTTCGGCACGCCCACCAGCCTGGCCTCGGGCTTCGAGAACGCCAACGCGAAGTCCCGGTGCGGGGCCGTGCGGTCCGAGATGACCGCGGGCGCCCCGGCCAACGGCGACTACACCGCGATGTGGCAGCAGCGGGACTACGTGCGCGGTGCCGCGAACGTGCGGGCGGCGGTGTTCTCCGTCAACGGGCGCGCCGACCTGAACGTCAAGCCGGTGAACTGGGGTCAGTGGCTGGACGCGCTGCCGGCGTCGGTGCCACGCAAGCTGTGGCTGTCCCAGACCGGGCACGTCGACCCGTTCGACTACCGGCGCGCCACCTGGGTGGACACCCTGCACCGCTGGTTCGACCGCTGGCTGCTCGGCATCCAGAACGGGATCGAGAACGAGCCGCGGGTGTCGGTCGAGCGCGCCGTGGACCAGTGGAGCGACACCGCCGCCTGGCCGCCGGCCGGCACGCGGACACAGACCCTGTACCCGGTGGCCGGTTCGACGGCGGGCGTGGGCACGCTGCGGACCACGGCCGGCGCGGCGGCGAGCTCCTCCTTCACCGACAACGGTTCCGGGACCCCGGCGAGCTATGTCGCCACCCCCACCGCCACCTCGACCCGCCGGGTGGTCTACAGCACCGGCCCGCTGACCACCGACCTGCGGGTGGCCGGCGTCTCCCGGATCACGGTGGCCGCGACCCCGTCGACGTCCACCGCGCACCTGTCCGCCTACCTCGTCGACTACGGCACGGCGACGGTCAGGAGCACTACCGGCGAGGGCATCCGGACGCTGACCACCGAGTCGTGCTGGGGCGAGGACCGGCCCGGCGACGACGCCTGCTACCGCGACACGGCGGCCACCACGACCACGGTGGACGCCCAGGTCATCGCCCGCGGCTGGGCCGACCTCGCCAACTACGCCTCGCTCAGCACCCCGCGCACGCTCACGCCGGGCACCAGGTACACCATGACCTTCCGACTGTCCACAGCGGACTGGACGGTGCCCGCCGGGCACCGGCTGGCACTCGTGATCGCCGGCACCGACAGCAGCATGACCACGACCCCGGCACAGCTCCCCAGGGTGACGATCGCCCTTGCCGAGACCTCGGTACAGCTCCCGCTGCTGGGCACCGTGCCGGCGGCCCGGTCGGCGGCCGGGCCGCCGACCGCCCGGATCCAGCCGGACACCGTGCCGGGCCGCCTGGACGGCTGACCGGTCACCGTGAACGCTATTCCTCGGCAGGCTTCGGTGTGGAGACGAGGAGGTCGAAGAGAAGTCCGCTCGAGCCCTCCCCCCGGCCCTCTCCCCGGTGGGCGGTCAGCCAGATGGCCACCCGGCCGTCGCGCCACCGGGTGCGGTTGTAGGCGACGGACAGGCGGGTGCCGGCCTGCGGCACCTCCTCCTCGTTGACGAAGTACTGCTGTCCGCGGTCGAAACCCTCGCGTAGCAACGTGGTTCGCGGCCGAACCGGTTCGCCGTCGACGGCGCCGGGCAGCGCGGCGCGTTGGAGCTGTGTCTCGCGGTTGTCGTTGGGGACATGCACGGGAACGAACGGGATCCAGTGCTCGGGGATGGTGTTCATCGCCACGTAGGAGAGGTCGGCGCGCGGTTGGTCCGGGGCGGGTGGCGGACCTGCCAGCCGGCGCCGGTAGGCCAGGACCTCCCCCGCCGCCTCGCTGCCGCGGTGCGGTGTCCCGGTGGGGAGGCGGACGGTCTGCTCTATGCCCCACACCAGGTTCGCGTTCTCGTCGCGGATCAGCAGCACCTCCTCCAGCGGCGGGCCTTCCGCGACCTTCGGCACGCTCGGCGGGAGGAACAGGTCGGTGTCCGCCGGCACCTCGTCGGTGCCGATGGTGTCGAGGCCGAACATCGACCAGCGTTGCCAGTCCTCGTCGGAGCCCGCGCCCGCCGGGGTGACCCACTGCCGGTGGCCGAACACGTCGGTGACCACCAGGCCGCGGATCCGCGCGACGGTGCCGGCCGGCAGGTCGCACGGCACCTGGTACCAGTCGTTGCTGAACACCAGCGCGAACTCCAGGAACACCAGGCGGGCCAGGTCGGTGCTGTCCGGGCGGACCGCGGCGAAGTTGGTCTTCCCGTCCTCCAGTGCCCACCACCGCGGCAGCGGCATGCCGGAGTAGCGCACCGGCGCCGGGAACACCGTCCTGTGCAGTGGCGGCTCCGGTGGTTTCGCACCGCCGAGCGGCGGGCCGGGGTCCACGGAGAACGCGTGCCAGTCCAGTTCGCCGCCCGGGTACTCGCGTGCCGTGAGCACCTTCTCGACACCGCCCGGCATCGCCGCGGACACCGAGAACCGGTGCTCGAGGCGCCGCGGGTCCCAGGTCGCGTTCCCGTCCGGGCGCGCAGGCGTCACGCCCGTCGGCTGGTCGATCAGCGCGTCGAACCAGCTGACCAGCCGCTTGCCCGCGTTGACCAGCGCGGTGTGGTGCAGCAACGGGATCGTGTTGATGCCGTCGTCCGCCTCGCCGCCGCCCTTCACGTACAGGTACAGGTCGTAGCCGTCCATGCGCCGCCCCGCGACGGCCTGCATCGTCGCCCACACGGCCGGGTTGGCGCGCTGTGTGACGTCGGCGGCGGTGGGCAGCCTGATCGGGTACTTCTTGGCGTACTGCTCCTCGAACTTGAGCACGTGCCCGAGCAGCCCGAGTTGGCCGAGCAGCTTGAACCAGCGGTGGCCGATCGCCAGCCGCAGGTCGAAGGCGATCTTCTCGGCGCCGTAGGTGAACGGCAGCCGCCGCCGTTCCGCGACCGTCTCCAGTGGACGGTCGGCCGGCAGTCCCTCCGGGGGGCCGTCGAGTGGCCGGAACCGGCTGGGTCGCGACTGCGCGACCGAGTACGTCACGGTCACCGGTGAGCCGCCGTCGGTGCCGTGGAACTCGCCGAGCTGCCACTGGCGCGTGAGCAGCCACAGCGGGTCGCGGACCTCGGCGTGCAGTGCGCAGTCGAAGTCGGTGGTGCGTGGGCGGCCCTCCAGCCGGTTCCACAGTGGTTCGGTCATCGGCCGGCCCTCCAGCGCAGGTTGGCCACCGCCAGGTCGGTCTCCTCCGGCCGGGCCGCCGACAGCACGGTCGCCGGAAGCAGGTGCGCGAACGCGGTGGCGCCGAGGTGTGCTGGCTCGACCGCCCGCGTCTTCGCCAGCTCGAACGTCTCGGTGACCGCGTCGACCAGGTCGGCGGTCGCCCACTGCCCGCCCGCGACCCGCACCGGCGGCACGACCAGCAGCATCGCCTGCGGCGGTTCGGAGTCGGGTCCGTTGTGGTGCACGGCCACCCCCGTGGTCTCGCGTTCGGCGGGGACCACCTCGGTCCACTCGTCCAGCAGGAGCCCGCACTGCTGGTCGCCGCTCAACCCGGTCGCGTAGTGCGCGGTGAACAGCAGCCGGTCCTCGCCGAGCTGGTTGGGCAGCTTCGGGTCCTTCGCGAACTCCAGGCCCAGCCAGTGATCGCCCTGGACGAACGGCAGCTGGACCGGCGACAGGTCCGGGTCCGACCGGTTGGGCAGCCCGGTGCCGAGCAGCCCGGAGGGCCCGAAGAGGGCGTCGGACAGCACGACGGCCTGCTCCCACAGCCTGGGCTTCTCCCGCACCCGCGCCATTCCGTGCAGCCAGTCGTCGACCGGGAAGTCCCTCGCGGGCCTCAGGTGGGCGACCAGCTTGTCGCTGTCGGCGCGTGCCTTGCGCCACTGCTGGATGACGGCCTGCGGCGGGGTGAACTCCGGCACGGACAGGACGTCCTCGCCGAGCAGGGCCTTCAGCGCGTCGGTGGCGGCGCGGACCCGGTCGGGCCCGGTGGCCGCCGTGTCGTGGAGCTGGAGTGCCTTGTTCGCGGCGTCGCGCCGCGCGGCCAGCTCGTCCACGAGCTTCCTCGCCCGCGCCAGCAGGTCCGCGGCGAAGGCCACGGCCCGGTCCTGGAACGGGATGAGGTCGAGGCCCTGTGGGTCGGCCGTGGCGGGCGGCAGCTTCGCCGCGACGTCCTTGAGCAGGTCGCTCAGGTTCGGCTTGTCGGTGCCGGCCAGCTGCTTGAGCCCGGTGACGCCGCCGGCGAACGTGTTCCTCAGGCCGGTGACCCGGTTGCGCATCTGGTTGGCCGTCTGGTCCCGTGGCGCCGGCCGGGTGGTGAGCAGCCGTTCGGCCTTCTCCAGCAGTTGGAACCGCGGCTCGGCCGGGCTGTTCGGCAGCTTCTTCTCCTGGTCGAGCAGCACGTTCGCGGCGGCGAGCGCGGTCGCCATCCGGGCGGCCAGTGTCGCGACCGCCGCCAGGAGCTCGGCGAACACCCCGCGCCGCCACTGCGCCAGCTCGCCCCAGCCACTGCGCACCAGGCCGAACCCGCTCGCGGTCACCGCCAGCTTCGCGTACCGGATCAGGAAGGTGTCGATGCCGTTCAGCACGGCGGTCCGCGCCGGCGGTGCGCCGTCCGGGTAGAGCAGGCCGAGATCATGGACGTAGTCGGCCACGTCCTCGATCAGGCCGGTCAGGGACGCCAGCACGGCGGACGGCCGCTTCTTCGGCAGTGACACGGCGTCGTCGGCGGCACGGTCGACGGCGGCGCCGCCCGCGGCCGGCGTGAGGTCGCTCTGGCGCAGCGGCCGGGAGGTCGTCAGCAGCGTGCGCACCGCCGCGACCAGCGGCGACACCTCGAACAACGTGACCTTCCCCGCGACGCGGGTGGTGTACTCGATGTGCAGCTCGTAGTCCGGCCGCGGCTTGGCGTCGTCGATGACCACGCCGAGGACGCGGTCGTCGAGGTCGGTCATCGCGGCCTGGTCGGCCGGGCGCAGCGCCCACAGCAGGTCGATCGGCGACAGGCCGGCGTCGGCCTGGGTGACGGTGCGGCTGTGGGTGTCCCCGTCCTCGTCCCGCCAGGTCACCAGCGCCGCGACGTCCGACGGTTTCGGCAGCACGGTGGGCAGCCAGTCGTTGACCGCGGGCTCGGCCTGCGCCCTCGGCTTGTTGTGGCCCAGGATCGGCGCGCCGTGGTCCGGGTCGAGACCCGGGGTGAGCTGGAGCCCGAGGCGGTGCGTGAGGGTGGTCCCGCTGCGGGGTGTCTCCACCACCGACGGCGCGGGTGGGAGCCCTTCCTTCGCGTACGCGTCGAGCGCGGCGGACGCGCGTTCGGTGTTGCCCTGCAGCGCCTGGTGCGCGCCCTCGGCGACGGCCACGTCGGCCACCGCGTCGAGCGCGTTGCGCAGCGCGTTCACCTCGGCCCGGAGGTGGCCGACCTGGGCCGGGCTCGCGGCGGTGAGGTCGTCGAACCCGAACGGGTAGTCGTCCGGGTGCTCGGTGCCGGGCGGGGCGCTGTCCCGGAGGGCGTTCACGTGACGCAGCAGCGGCAACCCGTCGATCACGTTGCGGGCCTCGACCTGCTCGATGCTCCGCGGGGCCGCCTCGTCGTCCGGCGGGATCGCCGTGTCGTCGATCTTGTTGGCCCGCAACGGGAACTTCAGGCGCAGGCCGGCGATGAGCTCGTCCAGCCCGGCGTCGCGGTCGTGCAGCCCGCGCTCGAAGCGGTAGCCGAGCAGCGCGCCGAGCGACTGGCCCTGGCGCATCCCGTCCGCGATGGTCAGCGCGAGCCGGACCCGCTCGGAGCTGAGGTTGACGGCGAACACGCCCGGCTCGGCGGGTTCGGCGTTCGCGAGGTAGCCGGCCCGCAGCACCGCGGCGGTGCGTGCGTGCGCGGGCGACGGGGCGTGGACGTACCCCGCGTTGTTCCGGTCGTGCGGGAGCTGGCCGGGGCCGAACACCGCGGTGAGGTCGGCCGGCACGTCGACCATGTCCACCGGGTCGGTGTTCCTGGTGACGTGTTCGAGCCACCCGTAGGCGCCCAGGTGCACCCCGCCCGCGGGCTGGCCGGCCCGCATCTCCGCGAGCCGCTCGTTGACCAGCCCGAGCCGCCACGCGTCGAGGCGGTAGGTGGCGCAGTCGAGGTGCTCGGCGAACACCCGCTCCAGCTTCGCGGTGGACAGCCCGGCCAGGATCGTCAGCGCCTCGGCCTGCTCGGCGGGCACGGTCCCGGGCGCCAGCATGACCGCGTGCCGCGCGAGCAGGTACAGCAGCGCCGAGGGCGGCACGCCGTCGGCGAAGCCGAGCTGGTCGCGGATCGTGTCCTTCCCGCTCTCGGCGAGCCAGGTCAGGTAGTCGCGGCCGTCGGTGGTGTACGGGCGGATCCGGTCCGTCTCCGACAGTGGGCGGTCGTCGACCACCGGCGGGACCAGTGGCTCGGCCGCGTCCGCGAACAGCCCGCGCAGCAGCTCCGGGTCGGCCTCCTGGCCGGCGCCGAGCCGGGCGAGCAGGTCCCGGACGGGGTCGGCGAGCCCGGCCACCGCCGGCGCCGCGTCGCCCGCGGCCACGTTCTGGACGTAGCGGAAGTGGTACTCGGCCGAGGTCGGGTGCAGCGCCAGGATGTCCAGCAGGGTCTGGTGCCGGTCGGGCCCCGGCTCGTCGAGGTTGGCGACGTGGACGAGCGCGTCGTGCCATGACTGTGCCACCTGCCTCAGCACCGCGTCGAGCGCGGTCCGGTGCGTCGCGGCGGCGGGGAACGCGAGCCGGGAGAACACGGTCGTCGGCAGGATCCCGTAGGGCTGGCGGCCGATCCGCACCGCGGGCAGCGGCCCCCGGCCGGACACGTTGGCGAGGAAGAACTGCCGGGTCTCCTCGACCTGCGCGGGCGTGAGCACGCCGTTCAGCAGCGCCGGCAGGTAGTAGCCCCAGGTCGCGGGCCACAGGGCGGTGTGCGCGGCCCGCGCGTCGCGCCGGTCGGTGCCCTCCGCGTTCGGCACCCCGGTCATGACGGCCGGGGCGAGGCCGAGCAGCTCGGCGAACCACTCCCCGTCGGTCCTGGTCGTCCAGCCGGCCGCCGCGGTGGCCGGGGAGAGCGTCGCCGCCAGTGCCGCGTCGGCCTCCTTCCCCGGGTCCTGGCCGGCCGGGCGCTCGTCGGAGTTGTTGGTGGGCGTGCCCTGCGGCAGCAGGCTGAAGCCGGACGGGCTGCGGAGCTGGTCGGTGAGCAGGCCGCCCAGCGCGCTCGCCGTCTGCGCCGGCGTCGCCTGCTCGCGAAGCCCCAGCACGACGAGCCGGTCGACCTTGTCGCGGAAGCCGTCCTGCAGCGGGATCCGCATGCCCATGCCGGCGGCGACGGCCTCGTCGAAGCTCGTCAGCCAGCGCAGGGCGGGCGGCACGGACAGCGTGCCCGTCGCCTCGTCGATCCTGAGCTGGGAGGCCGCGGGCTCGTTCGGGTTCGGGCTGACCGCGAGCCCCTGGCGCACGGGCTGGCCGGTCTTCGCGAACACCTGGGTGCCGCCGGCGTACCCGAACACGGTGAACCGGTCGGGCAGCAGCGCGGCGGTGGCGGCGACGGTCCAGGACTGCGCCGCGATCTGGTCGGCGGCCACCGTGGGCAGCACGAGGAAGGCCACCACGACGCCGTCGCCCGGTGTGGCGGGTGCGGCGTCCACCCCGGAGGGCCGCCGCGACCTGATGGCGGCCGCCCTGGTCTGGTTCTGGCCGACCGCCGCGAGCAACGCGATCTCGGCGGCCCGCCGCTTCGCGCGGTCGCCGTGCGCGCGCCACACCGCCGTCCAGTATGCGATCGTGGGCTGCCGGTCGTTCGCGGCGACCGGCTGCGGGCTCGTGACCACGAGCACGACCGCGCCGGCCGGGGTCCCGAGTGGACGGTCGCCCGGGTTGGCCGGCTTGCGGGTCTGGAGCAGCCAGCCGGCACGACCGGCGGGGATCCGCGCGACGAGCTCGTGCCACGCGGCCCGCTCCCCCACCGGCGCACCGCCGGAGGCCCACAGTGCGGCCCAGTACGCGTCCAGCGCGGCCAGCTCGGCCTTCGTCGGCCGCGGTTCGAACTTGTTCACCGACCACTCGTCGGGGAACACGCGGACCAGCAGCTCCGTCTGCGTGAAGCGGGTCTCGACGCGCACCGGACCCAGCAGCACCGGGAAGTCAAGGCTGAGCGGCATCCGGCAACATCTCCTGTGCGTGTATGGCGACCAGGACCGGGGCCTGGAAGAGGATGTACGCGGCGTCGGCTGCGGACAGGTCCGGCTGCCACGGCATGACCCGCACGTCGTCGTCGCGCTGCAGGGTCTTCTCCTGGTCGTCCTCGTCGTGGTTGAACTCCTCGAGCGAGACCGTGGGGCCGCCCGCGAACCGGACGAACCCGTGACCGGCCGGGTCGACCCGGCCCCAGGACAGGTCGTTCCACACCTCGACGCGGGTCGGCGGGCCCGGCTGGTCCTCGTCGAGCCCGAACCGCGGGTCACCCGGCCGTTCCTTCAGCACGAAGAACCAGCCGAGGTCGCCGTCCTCGCCGCGGGCCTCGGCGGCGTCGAGGTCGAAGCCGAGCAGGTAGATGTCCGGCTCGACCTTGGCCTCGAAGACCGGCAGCCGGACCAGGCCGTGCGGCGGGGCGACGCCGTCGGGCAGCTTCGCCAGCGTCCGCTCGCCGCTCTTGTCCGGGTCGTCGACCTGGCCGGGCTTGTCGGGCCACTCGGCCTTGTGCGCGTACACCGCCGCGGTCGGGTACTTCCGCAGCAGCTCGCCGCGGATCACCAGGACGAGGCCGCTCCTGGGTGGCTGCTCGCCCGGTTTCGGCCTGGGGTTGGGGTTCTCGCCGAGCGCGGCGCCCGTGCCCCACTCGTGGATCGGCGGGATGTCGTAGAGCCGTTCGCGCCGCGCCGCCGCGGTCTCGTCCGGCCGCGGCGGCGCCGTGCGCGGGTCCCAGAACTGCCGGAACGGCGTGCCGCGCTGGTCGGTCGGGTACTCCCGCCAGAGCAGCTCGCGGGCCATCTCGTGGTTGAGGCCGACGAGGAAGGACTCGATGAAGCGGCGGTTGGGCTCCAGCAGCGTGATCGAGTTCGGCGGGAGCAGCCCGAGGTTGGGCACGAAGGTGTCCGTCGACATCCTCAGCAGCTCGGTGTACATGGGCGTGTCGAACTTGGGGTAGGCCATGACCTCGGTCAGCTCGCCGTCCTTCGGCGCCAGCCGGGCGGGCAGGTGCACGGCCGCGACGATGTTGTCGATGACGGTCGTGTTCGCGTCGAGGCCGGTCAGCACGGCGGTGGTGGTGTCGGCGACGTCCAGCCGGGGCCGGGCATCCGCGTCGGTCCCGGCCGAGACGCGGAACGCCGGCCCGGCACCCGGCAGCCGCTCGGCCAGCCGTGCCGGCGTGACGAGGCCGGGCGGCGCGGCCAGTGGCGGCGCGGCGGCGACCTGTTCCTCGTCGATGCGGGTGAGGAGCGTGTCCAGCGAGGTGTCGAGGGTCCGCATCAGGCGCCCGCCCGGCCGGGTGATGCGGCGCATGGCCGGCGACACCGGCGCCCCCGCGACCCGGCTCCGCGACACCTTGAACCCGACGGCGACGACCTCGGCCGGCTCGGCCGCGCGTGCCCCGGCGGGCCGGTCGAGCACCTTGGGGTGGGCCGGCGCGGTGAGCGTGAGTGCCCGGCCGGACGCCAGTGGCTCGGCGGCGGCGCCGAGCTGGACCGGGCCGGTTCGCGGCTCGATGTGCCTGCCGTGCAGGATCTCGCCGACCTCCCTGGCCAGCTGGGCGATCCTGATCCAGGCGTTCGCCCGCCGCGCGTCACCGAGCTGCGCCCAGGCGGCGGCCATCAGCTCCTCCTGCCGCGCCTGGACGACCTTCGCGCCGAAGTGCGCGGCGACCCGGTAGCGCGGGTCGAGGTTGAGCCGGTGCACCCAGTTGCGCACCTCGGCCGCCGGCAGGTCGGTGCCGTCCGGCTTTTTCAGCAGCGTCGGGGTGAGCGCGTGCCAGCGCCCGTACAGCGGCGGGGTGATCACCGGGTCGACCTGGCCGGCCAGGTCGGGGATCTGCGCCGACAGGGCGGTGTTCGCGGTGGCGACCGCCTGGTGCTGGTACGCGTCGGCGAGGTTGAGCAACCCGGCCAGCGCGCGCTGCCACTGGTTCGGGTACGGCGGGGCGGGTGGGTCCTCGGGTTTCTGCTGGCCGTAGTAGTTGTCCCAGTTCTCGTACGGGTCGATGACGTCGTCCGCGCCGGTCAGCTGGAGCGCGCCGCCGAGCCGCAGCACGCCGCTCGGCACGGTCGGCGTGGTGAGCTCGGGCAGCCCGAAGCCCGGCGAGCGGTGCGCGTCCATGTCCCGCTGGCCGACCGGCTCCGCGGCCTCGACGGGCTTGAGCAGCCGGACCAGGAACTCGAAGTCGCCGGCGGGGCTCGTGGTGAACTGCCAGCGGTGGTAGTACGGCAGCCGGCCGGGCGCCGGCATGCCCGGCACGCCCCAGCTCGGGGTCGTCGCCGGGATCTCCCCGGGCTCGATGCCGAGTCCGGCCCGCCGGCCGGTCTCGAACGCGGGCACCACGAACGCGTGGTAGGTGGTGGTGGGCAACAGGTGCCGCGGGCACAGGATCCGCGAACAGGCACTGTCCGGGGCGGTCCGCAGCACCTCGGCGAGGGTGGACAGCACACCGTCCATGCCGCCGGGGGTCGCGTCGTCCACGTCGAGCCGGCCGGCCAGCGAGCCGTTGACGTGGACGTGCGCGAACGCACCCAGCTCCGCCGGCGGTTGCAGGGCCTGTGGTGCGGTGACGGTGATGAACGGCAGCGGTCCGCCCGCCGCGTCGCCCTCCTCGAACTCGGCCGGGCTCGCGTCACCGCCGGCGGCGAGCACGACCAGCGCGAGCCACGGGGTGAGCCGCCGGGTGGCGGCCGGCGCGGCCGGGCTGTAGCGCCAGGCGAAGTCCTCCTCGTAGAACTCGATGTGCGCCAGGTAGTTCGGCTCGAAGTTGGTGGCGTAGGGCGGCGGCTCCATCCGCGAGATCGCCCTCGGGTCGATCCCGATCACGTCGCCGGGCCCGTAGAGCTGCACCGGTTGCTCGACCAGGGTGTGCGGAGCCTCGGCGCCGGGTTCGAGCGCGTCGCCGGTCACGTCGAGCTGGACCGGGATGGTCGCCCGGCCCGCGCCGGGCTCGCCGGTGATCCTGGTCGTGAGCCCGGTCCGCAGCCACGCGAGGAACGAGTAGGCGCCGTCGGTCACGTGCCGCTCCGTTCGGCGGTCGCGGTGAGCTCGACGGGTGTCGCGGCGGCCGCCAGGCCGGTGCGGGCGACACCGCCGGCAACGAGCAGCAACGTGCCGGCCACGGCCGCCGCGAAGGCCCACCGGCCCTCGTCGAGCCCGGCGAACGAGGACCACGCGCCGGCCGCGAACTGGAGGGTGCCGCGGTAGCCGGCCTCGTTGTCGACGTGGTCGGCGCCGCCGAGCACCAGCGCCTTGCCCGCCCCGAACGGGACCGCGCGGTGGAACGCCCGGCCCGCCGGCATCGGGGCCGTCTCCTGCCACGTGCCGGCGGCGAGGTCGTACACCTCGGCCGTGGCGCGGGCGAACGGGTCGAAGCCGTCCTCGGCGGCGCCGGGTGCGCGGCCGCCGGCGACCAGCACGGTCGTGGCGGACAGGGCGGTCGCGGAGTGCGCGCCGCGGGGGTGGCGCATGGTCCCGGTGGGCGCCCACTTCGCGGTCGCCGTGTCGTACAGCTCGCAGAAGGCGAGGTCGGCGTCGGTCGTGCCGAGCGGCACGCTGCCGCCGCAGGCCAGCACCTTCTGCCCGTTCTGCAGCGCGACGGCGGTGTGCCCGGTGCGGGCGTCGGTCATGCCGGTCTCGACCGTCTCCCACGTCCCGTCGGCCGGGTCGAACAGCTCGGCCGAGCGCAGGGCGACCACCCCGCCGCCCGCCCGCTGGCCGCTGCCGCCCGCGACGAGGACGAGCCCGTTGGACAGCGTGGTCGCGCTGTGCCCGAAGCGGCCGACCGCCATCTGCGCGGTGGCCTGCCAGGTGTTGGCCGCCGGGTCGAAGATCTCCGCCGTGCGCAGCGGGGCGCCACCCGGCGCGCTGATGCCGCCGGTGGCGAGCACCTTGCCGCCGGGCAGGCGCGCCAGCGCGTGCAGCTGCCGGGCCGTGCCGAGCAGGGCGGTCGGCGACCACTGGTTCTGGGTCAGGTCGTACACGGCGCTCTGCCGCAGTCCCGTGCCCGCGGCGTCCGCGCCGCCGGCCACCAGGATCTTCGTGGCGTCGAGCACGACCGGGGCGTCGTGCTGGCCGCGCCAGCAGGCGGCGACGGCGTAGTCCGGTGCGGCCGACCATGCGTCGGTCGCGAGGATGCCGGTGGTCATCGAGGGGTCCCTCCGACTCGGGTCATGGCAGGTAGGTCTCCGCGGTCGTGGCGTGCTGGGCCGCGCCGGGCGCGGCGGGTCCGGTCAGTGCCCGGCCGCCCGCGACGAGCACCCGGCCGTCCGACAGGTCCACGGCGGGGAAGTCCCACCGGCCGGTGGCCAGTGCGCCGGTCGCGGTCCAGGAGCCGGTGGCCGGGTCGAAGGCCAGGACGTCCCGGTAGCCGGCGGTGGCGCGGGGCCGGCCGACGCCGCCGATCACGACGGCGCCTCGCGGGGTGCGGACGCACCGGTGGCCGCGGCGCCCGCCGCCGGGCAGGTCGTCGACACGCTTCCAGACGCCGGTCTTCGGGTCGTACACCTCGGCGGAGGCGAGGCTGTCGACGCGGTACGGGACGGCCGGGACGGCGTCGCCGCCGGTGACCAGGACCCGGCCGTCGGGCAGGAGCGTTGCCTGGTGGCCCTTGCGTGCCACGGCGAGGCCGCCGGTCGGGGTCCATGCCTTCGTCGCGGGGTCGTACAGCTCGCACGAGCCGAGCGCCCGCTCCCCCGCGCCGGTCGGCACCGCGCCGCCGACGACCAGGACCTTGCCCGTGCCGAGCACCACGGCCACGTGCCCGGTCCGCGCCTCGGTCATCGCCCCGACGGCCGTCCAGGCCAGTGTCGCCGGGTCGAGCAGCTCGGCCGACGCCAGCGCGGCGCCGCGGTCACCCGTGCCGCCGGCGACCAGGACGCCCGCGCCGGCGGGCACGGCCGTGTGCCGGGACCGGGCGGTCGCGAGGCCGCCCGCCGGGCTGGACCACGTGCCGGTCGCCGGGTCGAACACCTCGACGCCGGCCATCGGCGCGCCGTCCGCGCCGAGGCCGCCGGCGACGACGACGCGGCCGTCGCCGAGCCGGACGGCGGTGTGCCGCCGCCGGGCCGTCGCGAGCGGCGCGGCCGGTGTCGCCCAGGTGCGGGTGACCGGGTCGAACACCGTCGCCGCGGCCACCACCGCCCCGGTCGCGTCGGCGCCGCCGGCGACGAGCACCTGCCCGGTGTTCAGCCGCACCGCGTCGGCCTCCGCGACCGCCACGGGCGGCGCGCCGGCGGCCGACCAGGCGCCCGGCTCGGCGAGCGCGCCGCCGGGCACCTCGGCCTGGCGCAGGACGTGCAGCTGTCCGGCGAGGCCCGGGTCCGCGTGGACCCAGTCCGCCATGGCGTCCTGTGCGGTCGCCGCGCTGCGGAAGCTCGACGTCGTCGCGCTCGCGGTGGCCGGCGGGAACGCCTGCTGGTTGTTGCGCAGGTAGGCGACCACGTACCGGCTGCCGGGGACCCGCACGGTCTCCTCGGCCGAGAACGGCTGCCGTTGCTCGGCCTCCTGCCGCGACAGCGGCGATCTCGCCGTGCTGCTCCCCGCCAGGAGCTGCCCGAACACCGCGGGCGGCGGGCTGTACAGCCTCGGCCCGCGCCGCGGCCGCACGACCCGCACGGCCGTCGCCCGCACCGCGGCGACCTCGGACGGCGCCTCGTTGTCGATGATGTGCAGCTCGTAGCGGGCGCTGCGGCGCACGACCCGCGGCGACGCGATCGCGCCACCGGCGGCGACCAGCTCCAGGCCGGCGTCCTGGACCTCGTAGGCCGGCCGGGACAGCTTGGCCGCGTCGTCCATGTCCTGGAACTGGGCCATCGCGAACCTGTCGGCGGTGACCGACCGCCGCACCAGCCCGCTGCCGTCCGGCGGCGTGACCGTGAACCGCTTGCCGTCGCTCGGGCGCTGCGCGCCGACCCGGTCGAGCCGCACACCCAGCGGGATGGCCCGCTGCTGGACGAACAGCGAGCCGAGCGGGTGCAGCACCAGGTCATTGCCGGGCGGCAGCTGCCGAAGGGTGACCATCGGGTTGAACCCGCCGGCCGGCAGGCGCGTCTGCCAGCCCTCGGGCTTGCGCACCTCGGCGGCGAGCAGTTCGAGGACCGCGACCGGGGGCAGCGTGGTGGTGCGTTCCTCGCCCCAGCTGATGTCGAAGTCCGCGGAGATCTCGAAGAACAGCAACGAGATCGAGCCGCGGCCGTGTGCCCGCCACGGCGCGGGCCCTTCCAGCGTGAAGTTCAGGTCGATGCCGAACAGCCCGATGCCGAACGCCTTCAGCGAGACCCCGGCGGAGATCTCGACGACGAACGAGAACGGCGAGAACCGGAACAGCGCGTCGAAGCCGAGGTGGCCCTCCAGCCCGAAGTCGCTGAACCCCAGCCGCAGCTCGGCCTTCGCGCCGAACTGGACGGTGTTGCTGGTGACGGCGAAGTAGCCGGACACCCGGATCAGCCGGCCCGGCGAGTTGAGGATGTCGACGGAGATCCGCGGCGGCACCGGGAACGGCAGCGGCGGCGGGGTGAACGCGGGGTGGAACCCGCCGACGGACAGCACGAAGTCGGGGTTGTCGCCCCAGGCCACGAGCAGCCCCATCCCACCCTCGATGGTCATGGTGAGGACACGCGAGTCGAAGAGCTGCGCGAAGAACCACAGCCTCGACCTGTCCACCTCCAGGGCGCCGACGAAGCTGACCCGCAGCACCAGCAACGCGACGTCCTCGCTGGGCAGCACGCACTCGAGCAGCCCGAGGATGGCGATGTTGCCCGGCGGGACCTCGATGACCAGCCCGAGCGAGACGCTCACCAGCGTCGGCGTGCCCCAGCCGATCTTCGCCATCGGGCCGACGAGGAACGTGCCCTCCTCCGGCGGGAAGAACCTGCGCAGGTCGCTGATGATCCGCGGCGCGTTCGCCACCACGTCCTTCGGGAACATCACCGACTGGATCGACCCGGTGACCACGCCCTCGACCAGCGCGTCGAGGTCCATCCTGCGGTTGAGCCCGAGGATCCCGCCGACCCCGAGCAGCTTGAACCCGAACCCGAGCTGGATCCCGGCCTGGCCGAACTCGGCGGCGAGCACGATCAGCAGCGAGAAGCCCTTGCCGCCGTCGGGCATCCGGGTCGTGATCAACCCGATCGCCTTGACGTCGATGAAGCCGGCGAACGCCAGCTCCAGCGCGCCCGCGTACTCGCCGCGCGCCTCGTCGAAGTACAGGAACCCGCCACCCGCGACGATCCCGGCGTCGACCGACAGCCCGACGCCGGTCGGCGGTTTGAACGTGAAGTCCAGCTGTGCCGGACCGACGTTGCCGCCGCCGTCGGGGAAGGACAGGTCGACGAGCACCCCCATCCGTTCGACGACCGCCTGGATCGGGCCGAGGCTCGCGGCGAACCCGGCCGACAGCTCGACCGGCACGTGGCCGTCCGCGAACCCCGCCGCCAGGTACACGGTTCGCAGCTCGAGCGGTCCCAGCTCCAGGTGCACCGGCACCTGCACCTCGATGCCGCCGCTGCCGCCGAGTCGCAGACCGTTCTCGCTGTCGACGGTGAAGGACAGGTCGAACCCGGCCTCGAGCCGCGCGCCGGCGAGGAGGGCGCCGAGGAACCCGTCGCCCTTGCTCGCGTCGATCACCAGCTTCAGGCCGCGCACCTCACCACCCAGCCCGGCGGAGCCGGCCGCCTGGCCGGTCGCCGGGTCCCAGCGCAGCCCGACACCGGCCGTGGCACTGAGCTCGCGGGCCTCGAGCCGGCTGCCGCCCGCCTCGCCGAGCAGCACGAACGGCTCGCCGTCCCGGGACGCGGCCGTGACCTCGACCGCCAGCCTGCCCTCGAACCGGGCGTTCTCCGGCAGGGTGACCGTGATGCCGTCGTCGGCCCGCAGCAGCAGCTCGGTGCCGACCGGTGGCGGCGCCGTCGCGACGATCCGCACCTGCCAGTCGCCACCGTCGAACTCGGCGAGTGGCAGTGCCGGCACCGGGTTCGTCACGGTGACGGCGAGCCCGGACGGCGTCACGTCACCGCGTGGCGACAGCTCGGCGAACACGACGTCGAGCACCGGGGTGGCGCCGGCGGTGTCCTCGATGACCGGCAAACCCAACCCCCGCAACACCTTCGCGAGCGTCGCGAACAGCACGGTGCCGGTGAACCCGGGCGTGCCCCACCCGTAACGCGTGGCCAGCACGGCGCCTGGGTTGCCGAGGAACGCGGTGAGCTGGTCGAGGTGCAGCGTGCGGCGGATGTGGGCCGGGTGCAGGGCGTCACCCGCCGGCACGTCGGTGCGTTCGATCGCCCCGATGAACTCGAGTGCCTCACCGATGCCGGGTCGTGCCTCTGCCTCGCTGACGAGGAGGTGGTCGAGCACGCGGGCGGCGAAGTTCGTGGCGAAGGCGTCCAGCTCGGCCGCGGGTATCCCACTGCCGGCCCCGGCTGTCCGGAACGCCGCGCCGACCGCGCCGACGGCCTCGATCGCGAGCGCCACGGCGGCCGCGAGCCGTACCGCCTTCTCGACCGTGGCGGTGTCGTCGGCCGCCGCGACGAGCTCCTCCGCCAGCGCGGGAATCGCACGCAGATGCTGCTGTGCCCGGGCACTCGCGTCGACCATCGCCGCGTGCGTGTCGACCGAGGCGGGGAACCCCAGCCCCAGCTCGGCCGCGAACACCCGCGGGCCACCGGGACCGAAGCGCTCCTGGATCGGCCGCACCAGACCGGCGAGCGCCAGCACGGCACTGCCGAAGGTGCTCCGGACGGTCATCGCTCTCCCCCTCTTCTCCGCGGCTACCCGAGCCGGCTCGGACTCCGCTCGACCAGCGTCAGCAGTTCCTCGACGGTGGCGCACGTGACGAGCACGTCGAGCAGGAACTCCCGCTGTGCCACCAGGTCCGCGACGAGCTCGGGACCGCCCTCCGCGACGAGCACGTCGTACAGCGCGGTCACCACCCGCTCCCGGGTGACGCCGTCGATCTCGTCGGGCAGCCGGTAGCCGGGATGCCGGGCACTGCGCGCGAACGCGGCGAACCACGCCGGCCCGTGCCCCCGGTGCCACGCGACGGTGGCGCGGCGCCGGTGGTTGACCAGCTCGATCACCTCACCGCGGTGCCGGGCGACCGCCGCCCGCAACCAGCGGCCGGACGCGGACTCGCCGAGCCGGTCGTGCAGCGGCGCGAGCGGCCACGGCAGCGCGGTCGCCGACGACGCGGACCGGAACGCCGTGGTGGCGGTCGCGGCCTGCTTCGCCTTGGCCGGCAGCTTGATCTTCAGCGCGTTCGTCACCAGGGCGATCTGGTTGGCGAAGGTGGGCGCCGTGCTCTCGTCCTGCCCGGGCGGCGGCGGGTGGCCGCCCATCAACAGGCCGACCGCGCGGCCCTGCTTGTCGACGATCAGCGCGCCGGAGTCGCCGTGGTCGGCGAACCGCTTGCCCGGCTCGACGCTGATGATGTGGATCTGCTGCTGGTAGGTCTTCTGCGTGCCGCCGTCCAGGTTGAGGGTGGCGGGCATGCTCGGCGCGACGACGATGCCCGCCGTGCGCCCCGTCGTGATGCCGACCTTGAACACGAGCATGTGGGTCGTCGCGGCGGTGACCCCACTGATCGCGTCACCGCCGTTGACGTTCAGCCCGGGGATCACGTGGTCGAACTCGGTGCCGCAGTCGCAGCAGCTCGAGTGGCAGAAGTCCACCTCCGCGATCGCGCAGTCGACGACGTCGGACTCGGCCTCCACGATCTTGACGATCGAGCCGACCTGGTTCGACGCCGTCCTCGGCTTCCTGGGGAACTGGTCGCTGTCGTGGATCACGTCGTCCGGGCCCGGCTTCGGGTGGTAGACGTAGTCGCCGACCTTACCGCCGTACTTCGACATCGTGTGCCCGCTGAGCAGCATGACCGGCTTCTGGTCCTTGTCGTCCCGCACCGCGACGAACCCGAGCGTGCCGGCCTCCATCTTGGTGTTGCCGGGCGACGGCAGGATCACGTAGCCGTTGGTGATCACGATGCCGCCGACGGCCTTGGCGTAGGGCGAGGCCGTCGGCACCTGGCACACGTCGGTCGGCACGTCCGCCACGCGGGCCGGCACCACCTGGTCGGGCGGGAGCGCGCCGACCGGGCGCTTCTCCTCGACGTACACCTTGATGGCGAACTCCGAGGTGGGCACCCCGCCGGTCTCCCTGAGCCCGATCGTCACCTGGACGACCCCGGGCAGCGCGGACAGCCGCTCGCGGGCTCCGCCGGCCAGGACCTGCTCGACCCGGGCGTTCTCGGCCGCCAGCTCCTCATCCGTTCTCGGCATCGCCGCCCCCGATCCTGACCGGTGTTCCGCCGCCGATGGCGTCCAGCAGCTCTCCCGTGGTGTGGTGTCCGGTGAAGGCGGCCAGCACCAGGTCGTAGTGACGCTCGACGTCCGCGCGCAGTTCGGCGCCGCCGTGCTGGACCAGGGCGTCCCGCAGCCGGGCCAGCGCGTCCGCGCGGGTGACGCCCGCGATCTCGTGCGGGAGCCGGTAGGCAGGGTCCCGGGCGCTGCGGGCGAGTGCCGCGAGCCAGGACGGGCCCTGCGCG
>NZ_DASQCC010000121.1:0-15430 GCF_035634895.1 Actinophytocola sp.
AGCCCGCTGGCGAGTGCGTGCGCGGTGCCGAGATGTACGAGGCCGTCGGGCACCGATCCCGCCTCGGCCTCGGTGTAGCCGAGGGTGGCGAGCACCCGGATCCGCAACGAGATCGCCTCGATGTCGGCGACGTCCACGGGCAGCGCCCGCAGCGCCCGATGCAGGAATTTCGCCGCCTCGGCAGGACGCCCCGCCGCAGCGAACTCGAGGGCCTTGGCCCGGAGCTCCGCTGCGGCGGTCACGCTACTGGCAACGGCCCCGCCTGTTGCGGCACCGCCTTTGGAGAGGCGTGGTGGCACGTCCCCAATCGCACCACACTGATTGCCTTCGACGCGATGTCGGGTCGACCGATTTCAGACGGTCGTGCCGGTCGGGCTGCCGTTGGTCTCGTGCTGACCCATCGGCGAGGCGCCCGTGCCACCGGCGCCGCCGCCGTTGGTCTCGTGCTGGCCGTTCGTGCCGTCGCCCGAGTCGCCGCCCCCAGGCGGCGGGGTGGTCGGCTCGTCCTTCGGCTTGGTGATCTCCGTCATTGCTTGCTCCCCTTCAAGGCGTTTCCGGTTTCTCACCCACACAAGAGCTGTGTGGTCACTGTGAGATACAGAGAATATCTGCCAATCGGGTGAAGAGGGAGCTTTTCTGATTACAAATCCACGGTTGGAGTGACCACTGTGCGTGATTGTTCGGCATTCATCCGTACCAACAGCTGAGTGGTGCCCCTGGGTACCTCGGTCAGCACGAACCGGCCACCCTCGTCCGCGGTTGTGACGGTTGAGCCATGTTCCGCCACGCGGACCTCGACGCCGTGCGCGCCGGCGGGCACGAGCCAGCCGTCGATGCGTTGACGTTCGCCCGTTCGGGTGACGTTGACCATGACGGTCAGGTCCCCGACGAAGAACGTGATGGTGCCGGGTAAGCCGCCGCGTACCCCCGCGAGTGGGCGGTTCTCCACCCACTGGGCCACCTCGAGCTGCACATGTCTGTCGATGTCGTCGAGCGCGACGGCGAACTGCGTTCGCTCCACCAGACCTGGCGGCGGTGGGTCGAGCTCGTTGACCAGCCGCGCCACTTCGGCCATCAAGTCGTCGTCAGCCTGGTTCGTTCTCATGATCCACTGTCCCCGTCGTACAGCGAGCGCAGGTTGTTCAGGCACCGCCCTCGAGTTGGTCCGATACTTCCGTGCGGCATGTGCAGGGCCTCGGCGACCGCACGATATTCCGCACGTCCGGCGAGCACGGTGAGCCGCAGCAGCTCCTGACAGCGCTGCGAGAGCTTGTGGAACGCCGACCACAGGGCGCGGTCGCGTTCGGTGCGGAGCACCTCGTGCTCCGGCGACGGGTCGCCGGTCGGTGTCTGTTCGGCCATCTCGGACGACAGCTCGACGTATCCGCCCGCCCGGTGCTGTACCCGGTTGGCCTCACGTCGGGTCGTGGTGATCAGCCAGCCTGCCAGCGCCCTCGGCTCGGTGAGCCGGTGGAGATGGCGTAACAGGGCCAACCAGACGGTCTGGACCACATCCTCCGCCGTGGTCCGGTCCAGTCCGCTGCCACGGGCAACGTGCCACACGAGTGGGGCGAGGTCGGCGATCAACGCGTCGAACGCCTCCTTGTCTCCGTCTCGCGCGGCCAACATGCATGCCGCGTGCCGGTCCCGTCCCTCGAGCTCAGCCCAGGGTTTGACCACGCTTGCGGTTTGCAGCTCCGTCACCGCTTCCCACCCCGCTCCGAGGGTCGTCCTGCTCCTGGCACGGGGTCCATCGTGCCAATCCGTCGTGTCCGCGTCACCCCGTGTGGGGTCTTACAGTCAAGAGCGCCGGTTGATGACGCAGATACCGACCATTCGGGTGTTTACGCTGGGTTTCCGGCAATTCGCGAGATCAGCAGCAGCATGACGGCGAGACCGACGAGGACCCCGACGAACAGGGTCCCACAACCGACGCCGACGACGCGCCCCAACGTTCGGGCCCGGACTGTCAACAGGATTGCGGTAAGAGCACTGACCAGCGTGAAGGCCGCGAGGACGGCCGTGGCGAGGGCGATCTTGGTGACGAAGATGACCGTGAGCAGGCAGAGCAGCAGCGTCCCGCCGGCCGCGAGACCCGCCGCGAGCAGGACGAGCGCACGCACGGTGCCCACCCGCGAGATGGTCCGCCGCTCGTCCACCTCCGCAGGCTATTCCTCCGGCACGACCATCCATGCGATCAGGTAGATGACCGCGCCGGTGCCGAAGCCCAGCAGCGTGGCCGCGACCAGCAGGATGCGCACGAGCGCGGCGTCCATCTTGACCATGCGGGCGATGCCGCCGCACACGCCGGCGACCATCCGGTCGTCGAGGCTGCGGCGGAGCTTGATGGTGTCTGTGTTCATGACTCAACTCTCGCCAAAGGCGTCGTCACCGACATCCGGGAACACCCTGGCGTTTACCCTCGGGTTGTGGTGACTTCCCCTGAGGAACTGTCGGATGCGCTCGAGTCGGTCGGCTACCTGCCGGACGAGGGCATCGCCACGGCGGCGTTCCTGGCCCACCGGCTCGGCAGGCCGCTGTTCTGCGAGGGCGAGCCGGGCACCGGCAAGACGTCCCTCGCCGTGGCGCTGGCCAAGGCCCTGGACGTGCCGCTGATCAAGCTCCAGTGCCACGAGGGCATCGACTTCACGCAGGCC
This sequence comes from Actinophytocola sp., assembly GCF_035634895.1. Taxonomy (GTDB): domain Bacteria; phylum Actinomycetota; class Actinomycetes; order Mycobacteriales; family Pseudonocardiaceae; genus Actinophytocola. Next base: position 2,658 of record NZ_DASQCC010000121.1, read on the forward strand.
CTGTACGACTGGGACTTTCCGCGGCAGCTGCTGCACCTGCGCGCGCTGGAGGCCGCGTCGGCCGGCGCGCTGGACTCGGACCTGGCGGAGAAGTCGCTGTACAGCCGCCGGTTCCTGCTCGCCCGGCCGCTGCTGCGGGCGTTGGAGGAGGCGCCGTGCGTGCTGCTCGTCGACGAGGTGGACCGCGCGGACGACGAGTTCGAGGCGTTCCTGCTGGAGGTCCTCGGTGAGAACGCGGTGACGGTCCCGGAGTTGGGGGAGGTGCGCGCCACCGTGCCGCCGCTGGTGGTGCTGACGTCCAACCGCACCCGCGAGGTGCACGACGCGCTGAAGCGGCGCTGCCTGTACCACTGGCTGTCCCACCCGTCGCTGCCGCGCGAGGTGGAGATCCTGCGCCGTCGCCTGCCCGACCTGTCCGAACGGTTGGCGAACCAGGTGGCGTCGGCCGCCCGCCGGCTCCGTGAGCTGGAGCTGCTCAAGCCACCGGGCGTCGCGGAGTCGCTGGACTGGGCACAGGCCCTGGCCGCGCTGGGCCGTACCGAGCTGGACGCGGAAGCTGCGGCGGCGACGCTGGGTGCGGTCCTGAAGTACCGGGAGGACACCCAGCGCGTGGTGGCGGCCGGTCTGGACCGGCTCCTGGCCGGCTGAATAAATCGGATGCGTCCGTCGTTGCCGTCGGCGATAGTTGTTGTCGGCGCGCCAAACCGGAGGAGGGCGACATGATTACGGAACGCAGGGGGAGCGAGCTGTAGTCGCGTTGCCCTGATCCGGGTGGTCGACCCAGCGCGGTGGTGAGCCGGTCGCGGTGCTCACGCCTGACGCGGTCGGCCTCGATCCGGGCGGCTGTCGGTATCCGGTCCACACTCCGATGCGGACGGCCGCCCCTTCGACTTCTTTCCGGCTCCTCGCGCCCGGGCCCGCTACCTGGCCCTGGCCGCGGCGGGGAGCCACCTGGCGCCGGCCGGACCGGCCGGCGCCAGGTACCCACGTGGACGGCTGGGGCCGGCCCGCCGTGCACTACGCCAGCACCGCCGCCCGAGCGTCGGCCGCCACGTGGGTACGCGATCTGGGTACACAATGGTTGGGTGGACCCGTTACCAGGGTTGGTCGGTTTCGCCGCCGCGCTGCGTGCGGCGGGGCTGCCGTGTGACGCACAGCGGGTGCAGGCCTACCTGCGCGCCGTCGACCAGCTCGACATCACCGACCCGGCGCAGCTGTACTGGGCGGGCCGCCTGACCCTGTGCGCCGAGCCCGACGACCTGCCCCGCTACGACGACGCGTTCGCCGCGTGGTTCACCGCCGTGCCACCCAGGCCGCGCAGGACCATGGCGGAACGGCCGCGCGCGACCGTCACCATGGCCGCGCTCACGCAGAGCGACGCCGGTGGTGGCACCAGCCACGAGACCACCGAGCTGAAGGTCGCCGCCAGCGACACCGAGATCCTGCGGCACCGGGACATCTCCCAGCTCACGGCCGTCGAACGAGAGCACCTCCGCGAGCTGATGGCCGCCCTCCACCTCGCGCCGCCGCGGCGCCGGTCCATGCGCCTGCGTCGCCACCGCGGCGGCCGTCTCGACCCCGCACGCATCCTGCGGGCCATGCGGGCCGCCGGCGGCGAGCCCGTCCGGCTGGCCTACCGCGCGCATGCCGACCGGCCGCGCCGGGTCGTGCTGCTGATCGACGTGTCCGGGTCCATGTCCCCGTACGCCGACGCGTTGCTGCGGTTCGCGCACGCGGTGGTCCGGGCCGCGCCCATGTCGACCGAGGTATTCACCATCGGCACCCGGCTGACCCGCCTGTCCCGCCAGCTGCGCAAGCGGGACCCGGAGGAGGCCCTGGTCGCGGCCTCCCGCGCGGTGCCCGACTTCGCCGGCGGCACCCGCCTCGGCGAGACGGTCCAGGTGTTCCTCGACCGCTGGGGCCAGCGCGGGCTCGCGCGCCGGGCGACCGTCGTGTTGTTCTCGGACGGCTGGGAACGTGGTGACGCGGCCCTGCTCGGCGAGCAGGTCGCGCGGCTGCGCAGGCTGGCGCACCGGGTGCTGTGGGTGAACCCGCACGCCGGCCGCGACGGGTACGCGCCGATCCAGTCGGGAATCGCGGCGGCACTGCCGCACGTTGACAGGTTGCTTGCCGGCCACAGCCTGGCCACCCTCGAGGAGTTGCTGATGGAGGTCCGCCGTGCGTGACGTGCTCGCGGAGTTGATGCGCCGGTACTCGGCAGGGGAACGGGTCGCGCTCGGCACGGTGGTGGCGACGTTCTCGTCCGCCCCGCGTGCGCCCGGCGCCGCGATGCTCGTGGCCGAGGACGGCACGGTGTCCGGCAGCGTGTCCGGCGGCTGCGTCGAGGGGGCGGTGTACGAGCTGGCCCAGCAGGTCCTCGAGGACGGCCGGCCGGTGCTGGAGCGGTACGGCGTGAGCGACGACGACGCGTTCGCGGTGGGCCTGACCTGCGGCGGCATCATCGACATCTACGTCGAGTCCTTCTCGGCGGCGGACTTCCCGGAGTTCGCCGACCTGGCGAAGTCCATCCAGACCGAGGAGCCGGTGGCACTGGCCACGGTCGTGGCCCACCCCGACCCGTCCCGCATCGGGCGCCGCCTGGTCGTGTGGCCGTCGAAGACCGCGGGCGGCCTCGGTTCGTCCCGCGCGGAGGCGGCGGTGGCCGACGACGCGCGCGGCATGCTGGCGACGGGCCGCACCGGCACCCTGCACTACGGCGAGGAGGGCCAGCGCCGAGGCGAGGGCATGTCGGTGTTCGTCAGCTCGTTCGAACCGCCGCCGAGGCTGCTGGTCTTCGGCGCGATCGACTTCGCGGCGGCGATGGCCCGCCTCGGCTCGTTCCTCGGCTACCGGGTGACGGTGTGCGACGCGCGGCCGATCTTCGCGACGAAGAGCCGCTTCCCGCATGCGGACGAGGTGATCGTCGACTGGCCGCACCGGTACCTGACCGCCGAGGTGGAGAGCGGCCGGATCGACCGGCGCACGGCCGTCGCGGTCCTGACCCACGACCCGAAGTTCGACGTGCCGGTCCTGGAGGTGGCGCTGCGCTGCGAGGCGGGCTACATAGGCGCGATGGGCTCGCGCCGCACCCACGACGATCGAATGGCCAGGTTGCGCGAGGCGGGCCTGACCGAGGAGGAGCTGGCCCGCCTGGCCTCCCCGATCGGCCTCGACCTGGGCGCCCGGACCCCGGAGGAGACCGCGGTCTCCATCGCCGCCGAGATCATCTCGCTGCGCTGGGGCGGCGAGGGCAGACGCCTGACCGAGGTGATCGGGCGCATCCACCGCGAGCCCTAGCATGATCGGGTGCTCGAACGCATTCACACAGAGAAGGCCCCGTTCGTCAGCTCCGCCGACGGTGCCGAGCCGCCCTTTTCGCAGGCCATCCGGTTCGGTGACCTGATCTTCACCTCGGCTCAGGGCCCGCTGGACCCGGTCACCGACGAGATGCCGACCGACTTCGCCGCGCAGGTCCGGCAGGTGCTGGACAACGTCGTCGCGGTCGCCCACGCGGGCGGCAGCCGCAAGGACCTGATCATCAGGTGCACCTGCTACCTGCGTGACCAGGCCGACTTCGGCACGTTCAACCGCGTGTACCGGGAGTTCTTCATCGACACCTCAGCGCCGCCCGCCCGGACCACCGTCGTCGCACAGCTGGTCCGGGAGGGGGTCCTCGTGGAGATCGACGCGGTGGCCGCGCTGGCCTGACCTCCGCGTGCGGGTGCCGTCGACCGTCAGGACCACCAGGGCCAGCCACACGATCGAGAAGCCCAGCCACCGCTCCGGCGGCATCTGCTCGTGGAACAACAGCACGCCGAACACGAACTGCAGGCTGGGCGTCATGTACTGCAGCAGCCCGATGGTCGAGAGCGGCACCCGCACGGCCGCCGCCGCGAACGCCAGCAGCGGCACCGTCGTCACCAGGCCGCCGCCCACCAGCAGCAACGTGTGTCCCGCGCCGAGCGAGAGGAACGTCCCCGCCCCGCTCGCCTCCAGGAACACGACGTACACCAGCGCCGGTACCAGCGTCACGCCCGTCTCGACCGCCATCGACTCCACCGCGCCGACACCGGCCACCTTCTTCACCAGGCCGTACGTCGCGAAGCTGCAGGCCAGCATCAGCGCGATCCACGGTACCTGCCCGTACCCGACGATCAGCACCGCGATCGCGACCACGCCGAGCCCGACCGCCGTCCACTGGGCCGGCCGCAGCCGCTCACCCAGCAGGAACACCCCGAGCAGCACCGAGACCAGCGGTCCGATGAAGTACCCGAGCGCCGTCTCGACCACGTGCCCGTGCGTGACGCCCCAGATGTAGCCGCCCCAGTTCAGCGAGATCAGCACCGCGGCGACCGCCAGCAGCCCGAACCGCCGCCGGTCCCGCAGCACGGCGAGGAACGAGCCGACCCGCCGCGTTCCCACCAGTACCGCGGCGACCACGACGAGCGACCAGATCATCCGGTGCGCGAGCGTCTCCAGCGCGCTGGACGACGACAGCAGCGCCCAGTACAGCGGGAACAGCCCCCACAACCCGTACGCGAGGGTCCCGAACAACATGCCCTGCCGCTGCTCGGGATGGGGATCAACACGCTGACCTGCGATGGAGGGGGCTGCCACCCCTCGATACTAAGCATTGCGAAAGATCGTTCCGAACGACTAAAGGAGCATCACACCCCAGGGTTTTTCGCGAATGGAGCCACTCGCGGCCATCTGGACTTGTCCGTTCGGGACAGCCGGGGTTGACTCGGACCTTGTGAGTCCGCTCACGCCGTTCCCGACCCGGCAGGAGGCCACATGCGCATCACCGTGACTGTTGACGGTACGAAGTTCACCGACGATGTTGAACCTCGCCAGCTGCTCGTGCACTACCTACGCGAGCGCCTGGGCAAGGTCGGCACGGTCGTGGGGTGCGACACGAGCAACTGTGGCGCCTGCACCGTCCACCTCGACGGACACAGTGTGAAGTCCTGCTCCGTGCTCACCGTGCAGGCCGACGGTGGCGAGGTCACCACGATCGAGGGCCTCGCCCGCGACGGCCAGCTGCACCCGGTGCAGCAGGCCTTCCACGACAACCACGCCCTCCAGTGCGGCTTCTGCACCCCGGGCATGATCATGCAGTCGATCGACCTGCTCGCCGACAACCCCGACCCCGACGAACAGGCGGTGCGGCACGGGTTGGAGGGCAACCTCTGCCGGTGCACGGGCTACCAGAACATCGTCCGCGCGGTCCGTGACGCGGCCGCGCGCATGCAGGGTGGCGCCGGCCCGGAGGCCGAGCAGGTAGCCGACGCCCAGATCAGTGCCGGAGGCGCGCAGTGACCGCCACGATCGAGCCGGAGGTGGGCAAGGCCCGCCTGCGCAAGGAAGACGCGCGCCTCATCACCGGGCGCACCCGCTGGACCGACAACCTGACGTTACCCGGCCTGTTGCACATGGCCATCCTGCGCAGCCCGATGGCCCACGCCAGGATCACGAACATCGACACGGCCGGCGCCAAGGACGCTCCCGGGGTCATCGCCGTGTACACCGGCGCCGACCTGGCCGACGTCCAGGGCAGCCTGCCGTGCGCGTGGCCGATCACCGACGACATGAAGTCGCCGAACGCCCCGTCCCTCGCCGTGGACACGGTCAACTTCGCCGGTGAGGCCGTGGCCGTCGTGATCGCGCGCAGCGCCTACGAGGCCGCCGACGCGCTGGAGCGGATCGACGTCGACTACGACGACCTGCCCGTGGTGCTCGACATGGCGGCCGCGGTGGCCGACGGCGCCGACCTGGTGCACCCGGACCTCGGCACCAACAAGAGCGCGACGTGGATCTTCGACTCCGGCGAGGCCGGCACCGGCGGCGACGTCGAGCAGGCCATCGCCGACTCCGAGGTGGTCATCGAGCGCACCTACCGCCAGCAGCGGCTGATCCCGGCGTTCATGGAGCCGCGCTCGGTCGTGTGCGACCCGACCGGCGAGCAGACCACGCTGTGGTCGGCCACGCAGATCCCGCACATCCTGCGGTTCCTGCTCGCGGCGCAGCTGGGCGTGCCGGAGCACAAGATCCGCGTGATCGCGCCGGACGTCGGCGGCGGGTTCGGCGGCAAGCTGCAGGTCACGCCGGAGGAGTTCCTGGTCTTCCTGATCGCGCGTCGCCTCGGCAAGCCGGTCAAGTACACGGAGACACGCAGCGAGAGCCTGCAGTCCGCGCACCACGGCCGTGACCAGATCCAGAAGCTGACGCTGTCCGCCCGCCGGGACGGCACGGTCACCGGCCTCAAGGTCGAGCTGCTCGCCGACATGGGCGCCTACCTGCGCCTGGTCACGCCGGGCGTGCCGATCCTCGGCGCGTTCATGTTCAACGCGATCTACAAGTTCCCGGCGTACCGGTTCGTGTGCACGAACGTGTTCACCAACAAGGTGCCCACCGACGCCTACCGCGGCGCCGGCCGCCCCGAGGCCACGTACGCGATCGAGCGGCTGATGGACGAGCTGGCCGTCGAGCTGGGCGTGGACCCGATGGCGATCCGGGAGAAGAACTGGATCAAGCACGAGGAGTTCCCGTTCACCACGGTGTGCGGGCTGACCTACGACTCCGGCAACTACGAGGCCGCGACGGACAAGGCGAAGGAGCTGTTCGGCTACGACGCTTTGCGGACCGAGCAGCTCGAACGCCGCGAGCGTGGTGACTCCGTCCAGCTCGGCATCGGCATCTCGACGTTCACCGAGATGTGCGGCCTCGCGCCGTCCCGGGTGCTCGGCTCGCTGGCCTACGGCGCGGGCGGCTGGGAGCACGCGGCCATCCGCATGCTGCCGACCGGCAAGGTCGAGGTGGTCACCGGCTCCTCGGCACACGGCCAGGGACACGAGACGGCGTGGAGCCAGATCGTGGCCGACCAGCTGGGCGTGCCGTTCGAGGACATCGAGGTCCTCCACGGCGACACCCAGTCCTCGCACAAGGGCATGGACACCTACGGCTCGCGGTCGCTGACCGTCGGCGCCATGGCGGTGGTCAAGGCCGCGGACAAGGTGAAGGACAAGGCCGCCAAGGTCGCCGCGCACATGCTGGAGGCCGGCGAGGACGACGTCGAGTTCAGCGCGGGCTCGTTCCGGGTCCGCGGCGCGGGCGCCGACGCCAAGGCGGTGTCCATCCAGGACGTCGCGCTGGCCGTGTTCGCCGCGCACGACCTGCCGGACGGCGTCGAGCCGAACCTGGACTCGGAGGCCACGTACGACCCGGAGAACTTCTCGTTCCCGCACGGCACCCACCTGTGCGCGACCGAGGTGGACACCGAGACGGGCCGGGTGAGCATCCGGTCGTACGTGTGCGTCGACGACATCGGCAAGGTGGTGAACCCGCTGATCGTCGAGGGCCAGGTGCACGGCGGGCTCGTGCAGGGCATCGCGCAGGCGCTGTTCGAGGAGGCCGTGCACGACGAGTCCGGCACGCTGACCACGGGCACGCTCGCCGACTACCTGGTGCCGTCGGCGGCGGACGTGCCGACGTTCGTCACCGACCGCACGGAGACGCCATCGACCACGAACGTGTTGGGCGTCAAGGGAGTCGGCGAGGCCGGGACGATCGCGTCGACCCCGGCCGTGGTGAACGCGATCGTGGACGCGGTGCGGCATCTCGGGGTCAGCGACATCCAGATGCCGTGCACGCCGATGCGGGTGTGGCAGGCGATTCAGACGGGCCAGACCGACGCGGGTGGCCTCGGCAGCGAGGCAGGCGGCGGCCTCGGCTCGATCGACACTTCCGGAGGTGCCCAGTGATCCCCGCGGCATTCGACTACGTGGCACCGTCCACACTGGACGACGCGGTCCGCGCGCTGTCGGAGGCCGGCGAGGACGCGAAGGTCATCGCGGGCGGCCAGAGCCTGCTGCCCGTGCTGCGCATGCGGCTGGCGGCGCCGTCGAAGCTGATCGACCTCGGGCGGGTCGCGGCGTTGCGTGGCATCCGCGAGGACGGCGACGCGCTGGTGATCGGCTCGATGACCACGCACTACGAGGTGCAACACGACCCGCTGGTGCGTGAGCACGCCGCGTTGCTCGCCGCCGCGACGGACACGGTGGCCGACCCGCAGGTCCGCCACCGCGGCACCTTCGGCGGCTCGCTGGTGCACGCCGACCCGGCGGCCGACCTGCCGGCGGTGGCGCTGGCGCTGGACGCGGAATTGGTGGTCCGCGGCATGGACGGCTCGCGGACCATCCCGGTGTCGGAGTTCTTCACCGACTTCTTCACCACGGCACTGAGCCCGGCGGAGATCCTGGTGGAGGTCCGCCTGCCGAAGACCACGGGCTGGCGTGCGCACTACGAGAAGTTCAACCGCGTGGCACAGGCGTGGTCGATCGTCGCCGCGGCCGTGACCGTACGGGTGGACGGCGGCTCGATCGCCGAGGCGAGGGTCGGCCTGACGAACATGGGATCCACCCCGATCCGGGCCACGGCGGTCGAACAGGCCCTGGTAGGCCAGCCGGCGACGGCCGAGTCGATCCGCGCGGCGGCCGCCCACGCGGCGGAGGGCACGTCACCGCCGACTGACAGCAACGCGGACGCGGCCTATCGTCAACACCTGGCCCAGGTACTGACGTCCAGGGCGGTGGCGGCGGCAGCCGGCGTCTGACCCGTCCGACGGGCGGCGCTCCCCGTGCGGGGCGCCGCCCCCGTCTCCAGGAGGAACCGTGAAGCTGGAGCACTCGTTCACCGTGCCGGCCGACCTGGACACCGTGTGGGAGGCGGTGCTGGATCCCGACCGGGTGGCGCCGTGCATGCCGGGCGCGACGCTCACGGAGGTGGACGGAGACGCGTTCAAGGGCTCGGTGAAGGTGAAGATGGGCCCGATCTCGTTGCTGTACAAGGGATCCGGCGAGTTCCTGACGAAGGACGCGGACTCCCGCACGGTGGTGATCAAGGCGTCCGGCAAGGACTCCCGAGGCAACGGCACGGCCGCCGCGACGGTGACCGTCACGCTGACCGAGGAGGGCTCGTCGACGACCGGCACGGTGGTGACGGACCTCTCGATCACCGGCAAACCGGCGCAGTTCGGCCGTGGGCTGATCTCCGAGGTGGGCGGCAAGATCCTGGACACGTTCGCCGGTTGTCTCGCGTCGAAGCTGGCCCCGGCGCCGAACCCGCCGACTCTCTCCGTGGTCAAGGATCCACCGTCGGAGGCGTCACCGTCGGAGCCGGCAGGTTCGGGATCGGCAGGTTCAGGTTCGGCGGGTTCGGAGCCGGCAGGTTCGGATTCGGAGGGATCGGCAGGTTCGAGTTCGGAGGGCTCGAGTTCGTCGGGTTTGGGAGCGGTGGGTTCGGGATCGGGATCGGAGGGGGCGGTGGGTTCGGGGTCGGCCGCTGCGGCGAAGCCGGCCGCGGTCAAGCCGCCTGCGGCGAAGTCGGGTGGCTCGAAGTCACGTGCCTCGAAGTCAGCGGCCGCGGGGGAGTCGGCGGGTTCGGCTGCTTCGGTTGAGTCGGCCACGGTTGAGTCGGCCGGAGCGTCCGCGGCGGCGGATCGTGCGGAGGCGGTGGTCGCCGGGCGCAAGGCGGGCGAGGCGGCGGCCAAGCTGGTTCCCGTACCGGGGTCTCGACGGAAGCGGGAACCGGAGACCGAGGCGATCGACCTGCTGTCGTATGCGGGGCCCTCGGTGTTGAAGCGGTTGGCGCCGTTGGTTGTGTTGGTGGCTCTGCTTGTGGGGTTCGGGATGTGGCGTCGGCGGCGCTGAGGTGCTCGGGCCTGGCTGAGGTGTTCGGGGCTGGCCAGGTGGTTCCTCGCCGCGCGCCGCGAAGCGCGGCGCCGTGCTTCGCGCTTCGCGCCGTGCCGCGCCGTGCCGCGCCGCGCCGCGCCGTGCTTCGCGCTTCGCGCCGTGCCTCGCGCACTTCGTCTGGCCGTTCAGTCTGGGCGTCTCCGGGCGCGGGCGGCGGGTGGCGTCAGGTGGCGGGCATGCCTGGCCGGAGCGTGGATGGGTTTCGAGGGCGCGATGCCGTGAGCTGAGTGGCCGTTGGATCGCTCGTGGCGGTCCGCGGGTCGGGCCGGCCGATGCTCGTAACCTTGTTGATCTTCTCTCTGGCCATTGCGATGGGGGGAGCGGGCCGTGAAGGATGGCCCGGGTGCGTCGGCTGGTGAGTCTCTGCTGTGTGGCCCTTCTCGTGGCGGGCTGCTCCGGTACCGACTCCCGGTCCGGTGAGCCCGTTCCGCCCTTTCACCCCGGTACCGTCTCCACCCGGGCCCAACCCGACAAGCCCGCCGGTTCCTTCACCGTCGTCGCCACCGGGGACGTGCTGATCCACCCCGCCCTGACGGAGCAGGCCGAGGCCGACGGGGGTGGGAAGCGTGACTACGAGCCGCTCCTCGCCGGGATCAAGCCCGTCATCTCACAGGCCGACCTCGCCATCTGTCACATGGAGACGCCGATCGCCACGGCGGACGGGCCCTTCGCGGGGTATCCGCTGTTCTACGCGCCGCCCGAGATCGCCGTCGCGGTTGCCGACACCGGGTACGACAGCTGTTCCACCGCCTCCAACCACACCCTCGACCACGGTGCCGAGGGGGTTCGCACCACGCTCGACGCCCTGGACGCCGCGAAGATCGCGCATACGGGGTCCGCGCGTACCGAGCAGGAGGCCGGTACGCCCTTGGTTCGGGACGTCAACGGGGTCAAGGTCGCACAGGTCTCCTTCACCTTCGGGCTCAACCAGGGGACGTCGGCCCCGGAGCCGTGGATGGTCAACGAGTTGTCCGTCGACGGGGTGCTCGATGCCGCACGGAAAGCCCGGGCGGCCGGGGCCGAGGTGGTCATCGCCAGCATTCACTGGGGGATCGAGAACCAGCACGAGCCCACCGCCGAGCAGCGGGAGATGGCTGGGCAGATCCTCGCCGACCCGGCCGTCGACCTGATCGTCGGGCATCACGCGCATGTGGTGCAGCCTTTCGAGAAGATCGGGAACAAGTGGGTGGCCTACGGGCTCGGCAACTCGGTCGCCAAGCACGAGCAACCCCGTGGGGACACCGAGGAGGGCGTCATCGCCCGCTTCCGGTTCACCAGGGACGGGAGTGGCTGGCATGTCGACAAGGCCGAGTACATCCCCACCCTCGTCGACCTCGGGCCGCCCATCCGGCTCAGGGACCTGACCACCGACACGTCCGTCGACGCGGCGCGCAAGAAGGAGGCCCTCGACCGCACCGACGGTGTGGTGCTCAGCGAGGGGGCGGGCGCCGCGGGGCTCACGCGTCCGGGAGGTTCATGACGCGCCCGCTCGGGGCGCTCGGTAACGTCGGCCCCATGGAGAGTGTGCGGGCGGTGGCCGACTGGCCGGTGGACAACGCCGCGGTCGCGGTCGTGGCGGCGGCCGATGGCCGGGTGCTCGGCTCGACGGGTCCCCAGGCGCGGGAGTTCCGGCTCGCCTCGGTGACCAAACTGCTCACGGCCTACGCGACCCTCGTGGCCATTGAGGAGGGCGCCGTCGAGTGGGACCAGCCTGCCGGGCCAGAGGGCTCGACCGTCCGGCACCTGATCTCGCACGTGTCCGGCCTGGCGTTCGACGAGCACAAGGCGCTGGCCAGGCCCGGCACGCGCCGCATGTACTCGAACGCCGGCTTCGAGGTCCTGGCCGACACCGTCCACGAGGCGTCGGGCATCCCGTTCGCCGAGTACCTGACCGAGGCCGTGCTGGCGCCGCTGGGTATGGAGTCGTCCCGCCTCGCCGGCACGGCCGGCGCCGGCGGCGTGTCGACGTGTGCCGACCTGGTCCGCTTCGCCGCGGAGGTGCAGCACCCGACGCTGGTCTCGGAGACCACCCTGGACGAGGCGACGTCGGTCGCGTTCCCGGGTCTGTCCGGCGTGCTGCCGGGCTTCGGTCACCAGAAGGACAACGACTGGGGCCTCGGCTTCGAGATCCGCGACCACAAGAGTCCACACTGGACCGGCAAGAACAGCTCGCCGCGGACGTTCGGCCACTTCGGACAGTCCGGCACCTTCCTGTGGGTGGACCCGGACGCGGGCGTCGCCTGCGTGGCCCTCACCGACCGCGACTTCGGCCAGTGGGCCGTCGACACCTGGCCGGCCTTCACGGACGCCGTGCTCGCCGACCTGTGAACACCGGTCGCCGCTGGGCCTGACGGGCGAAGTTCACCGGGCCGGCGTGCCGTCGACCGGGGGGCCGGGCACGATGGCGGGCATGTACTACATGGAGCGGGACGAGTGGCTCGAGTTCGTCATGCACGGGACGCGGACCGGCAAGCTGGCGGTGGTCCGCAAGGACGGCTCACCACACGTGGCCCCGATCTGGTTCCTGGTCGACTCCACCGACGACGGGGACTTCCTGGTCTTCACGAGTGACGGCAGCTCCGTCAAGACGCACTCCCTGCGGCGCGACCCACGGATCGCACTGGTCGTCGACGTCGACGAGCCGCCGTACTCCTTCGTGCAGTTCCGCGCCGAGGCGACGATCTCCGAGGACCTCGACGAGCTGCGGGAGTGGGCCACCCGCCTCGGCGGGCGGTACATGGGCGCCGAGCGGGCCGAGGAGTTCGGCAACCGCAACGCCGTCCCGGGTGAGCTGCTCGTCCGCGCCCGCATCACGAAGGTCGTCGCCGTGGCGGAGATCGCGAACTGACCGCGGTGTCCACCGACATCGGTGGACACCGCACCAGTGTCCCGCGCCGGAAATCAGGCAACTAATTCGGCGGCCCAGCTTCCTGCTGGCGGCGTTGCCGGTTCGCCCAAGTACGACCCAGTACGAGGGCGAACCGGCGTCTTGCCAGCAGAAACCTGGATCCACCGACTTGATCA
>NZ_DASQCC010000122.1:0-41233 GCF_035634895.1 Actinophytocola sp.
GGAGCAGGGTGCGGACACGTTCATCGAGTGGTGGCACAAGGCTGATCGTGGTGAGTTGGAGCCGTTCGTGCTCGTGGTGGAGGGTTCGATCCCGAACGAGGCGATCAAGAAGGAAGGGTACTGGTGTGGGTTCGGGAACAACCCCGACACCGGCCAGCCCATGACGACCAGCGAATGGCTCGACCGGCTCGCCCCCGCGGCGTTGGCCATCCTCGCGGTCGGCACCTGCGCCACGTACGGCGGCATCCATGCCATGGCCGGGAACCCGACCGGCGCCATGGGGGTCCCCGACTACCTCGGCTGGGACTGGAAGTCGAAGGCCGGCATCCCCATCGTGTGCGTGCCCGGCTGCCCCGTCCACCCCGACAACCTGTCCGAGACCATTCTGTACCTGCTCTACCAGGCGGCCGGGCAGGCGCCGATGATCCCGCTCGACGAGGCGCTGCGGCCCAACTGGCTGTTCGGCGCGACCGTCCACGAGGGCTGCGACCGGGCCGGGTACTACGAGCAGGGCGAGTTCGCGAAGGAGTACGGCTCGCCGAAATGCCTGGTGCGGCTCGGTTGCTGGGGCCCGGTCGTCAAGTGCAACGTCCCGAAACGAGGGTGGATCAACGGCGTCGGCGGCTGCCCGAACGTGGGCGGCATCTGCATCGCCTGCACCATGCCCGGATTCCCCGACAAGTTCATGCCCTTCATGGACGAACCGCCCGGCTCGAAGGTGTCCGCGGCGGCGAGTGGCATGTACGGCACGGTCATCCGCGCACTCCGCGGGTTCACGATGAAAACGGCCGACTCCGAACCCAAGTGGCGTGCCAAGGGCGACGAGCTGCTGTCCGGCTACAAGGCAACCTGGTGAGGAGAGGACGATGACGAAGGCCACGGAACGTGAGCTCGTCGAGATGGCCTGGGACCCGGTCACCAGGATCGTCGGCAGTCTCGGCATCTACACGAAGATCGACTTCGCCGCCAAGGAGGTCGTCGAGTGCCACAGCACCTCGTCGATCTTCCGTGGCTACAGCATCTTCATGAAGGGCAAGGACCCGCGCGACGCGCACTTCATCACCAGCCGCATCTGCGGCATCTGCGGTGACAACCACGCCACGTGCTCGGTCTACAACCAGAACATGGCCTACGGCGTGCGCCCGCCACACCTCGGCGAGTGGATCATCAACCTCGGCGAGGCCGCCGAGTACATGTTCGACCACAACATCTTCCAGGAGAACCTGGTCGGCGTGGACTACTGCGAGAAGATGGTCGCCGAGACCAACCCCGGCGTGCTCGACCTCGCCAACCGCACCGAGTCGCCACACGCCGGCGACCACGGGTACAAGACCATCGGCGACATCATGCGCTCGCTCAACCCGCTCGAGGGCGAGTTCTACCGCGAGGCGCTGCAGGTCTCCCGGTACACCCGCGAGATGTTCTGCCTCATGGAGGGCCGGCACGTCCATCCGTCCACTCTGTACCCCGGCGGCGTCGGCACGGTCGCCACCGTGCAGCTGTTCACCGACTACCTCACCCGCCTCATGCGCTACGTGGAGTTCATGAAGCGGGTCGTGCCGATGCACGACGACCTGTTCGACTTCTTCTACGAGGCCCTGCCCGGCTACGAGAAGGTCGGCCAGCGGCGGATCCTGCTGGGCTGCTGGGGCAGCCTCAACGATCCCGACTACTGCGACTTCACCTACCAGAACATGGAGTCGTGGGGCCGCAAGATGTACGTCACCCCCGGCGTGGTGGTCGACGGCAAGCTGGTCACCACGAGCCTGCTGGACATCAACCTCGGCATCCGGATCCTGCTCGGTCACTCGTTCTACGAGGACTGGGAGGACCAGGCGATGTTCGTCAAGAAGGACCCGCTCGGCAACGACGTGGACCGCCGCCACCCGTGGAACCAGCACACGATCCCGCGGCCGGCCAAACGGGACTTCGACGACAAGTACTCGTGGACGATGTCGCCGCGCTGGTTCGACGGCAAGGACCACCTGGCGCTCGACACCGGCGGCGGCCCCATCGCGCGCCTGTGGGCCACCGCGCTCGCCGGCCTGGTCAGCACCGACTACATCAAGGCGACCGGCCACAGCGTGCGGATCTCGCTGCCGAGGTCGGCGACGAAGCCCGCCGTGGACTTCGAGTGGAAGATTCCACAGTGGAGCAACGCCATCGAACGCAACCGGGCCCGCACGTACTTCCAGGCCTACTCGGCCGCGCTCGCGCTGACGTTCGTCGAGAAGGCGCTGGCGGAGATCCGGGCCGGCCACACCAAGACGTGGGAGCCGTTCACGGTGCCCGAGGAGGGTGTCAGCGTCGGGTTCACCGAGGCCGTGCGTGGCGTGCTGTCCCACCACATGGTGATCAAGGGCGGCAAGATCGCGAACTACCACCCGTACCCGCCGACGCCGTGGAACGGCAGCGTGCGGGACACCTACGGCACACCGGGACCGTACGAGGACGCGGTGCAGAACACGCCGATCTTCGAGGAGAACCCGCCGGAGTCGTTCAAGGGCATCGACATCATGCGTGCGGTGCGCAGCTTCGACCCGTGCCTGCCGTGCGGCGTGCACATGTCGCTCGGCACCGGCAAGACACTGACGAAGCTGCACACGCCGCACGCCTTCAACGCCGAGTACTGAGCATGGCCCGCAACGCGCACACGACCGGCGAGCGCATCGAGGAGCTGCTCGCCGGGCTGCAGGCCGGTCCGAGCCGGGACACGGCGGAGGAGCTCGTCCGGCTCCTCGTCGAGATGTACGGTGAGGGCCTGACGCGCATCGTCGCGGAGCTGGACCCCGGCCAGCTCACCCGGCTCGCCGACGACGACGTCGTCGAGGGCCTCCTGCTGCTGCACGATCTTCATCCACTCGACGTCGACTCCCGCGTCCAGCGTGCGCTCGACCGGATACGCCCCTACCTCGGGTCGCACGCCGGCGGCGTCGAGTACCTCGGCGTCGAGGACGGCGTGGCCCGGCTGCGGCTGCAGGGCAGCTGCGACGGCTGCGCGTCCTCGACGCTCACGGTCAAGATGGCGATCGAGGGCGCGGTCTGTGAGGCCGCGCCCGAGCTGTCCGGCATCGAGGTGGCCGGCGTGGTCGAGCCGGCCGCGCCGGTGTTGCAGGTGGGCATGGGCCCACCGCCGGGCTGGCACGCACCGTCGGACGAGGGCGGCGAGGGCGGCTGGGTGCCGCTGCCCGACCTCGGTCCCCCGTCGGTCCGGCCGGTGGCCGTGGAGCTGAACGGTGTCGCCGTGGTGGTGTGCGCGGTCCGCGGGACGCTCTACGCCTACCGGGACGGCTGCGCGGCGTGCGGGTCGTCGCTCGCGGAGGGGGCGCTGGACGGCGCCGCCCTGGCATGCCCGTCGTGTGGCGCACGGTTCGACGTCCGGCTCGCGGGCCGCGGCCTGGACGGCGCCACCCACCACCTCGAGCCGCTGCCGCTGCTGTCCGACGGCGCGGGCGTGCGGGTCGCGGTGCCGGTGGCGTCATGAGCGGGTTGCGGCGGTTCGTCGGGGCGGCCGAGACACCGCCACCTCCGCCCGCACCGCCGGTCGAGGAGGTGTGCGAGTTCTGCGGCGCCGTGACCGGTCCGGCACACGGGCATGTCGTGGACACGGAGAAGCGGTCGCTGATGTGCGCCTGCCGGCCGTGCTACCTGCTGTTCACCCCCGACGGCGGCCGGTACCGGTCGGTGCCGGACCGGTACCTGACGGGTCCCCGGCTGTCGCCGGCCGAGTGGGACGGGCTCGGCATCCCCGTCGGCTCGGCGTTCTTCCTGCGTGGCGAGCACGGGACGGCGGCGTTCTACCCGAGCCCGGCCGGCGCCACCGAGTGCCTGCTGAACCTCGACGCGTGGCGGGCCCTCGGCGAGACGCACCCGCTGCTGGCGGCGGCACTGGACGAGGTGGAGGCCATCCTCGTCCGGGACGGCGAGTCGTTCCTGGTGCCGGTCGACGCGTGCTACGAGCTGGTCGGGCTGGTACGTACCTGCTGGAAGGGCTTCGACGGCGGCACCGAGGCGCACGAACGGATCGACGAGTTCTTCGTCTCGCTCCGCAGGCGGTCGTCGAATGGTTGACCTCGTGTTCGACTGCGTCGAGGCGAGCGCGGACCGGTACTCGGCGGTCCCGGCCATGACGCTGCGGCTGCGGATCGCCGAGACGACCGGCGAGCGGGTGTCAGCCATCGCGTTGCGCTGCCAGCTGCGGATCGAGCCGCAACGCCGCCGGTACTCCGCCGAGGAGGCCGAGGCACTGCACGACCTGTTCGGCGACACCGACCGCTGGGCGGACACGGTCAAGCCGATCCAGCTGGCGACACTGTCCACGATGGTCCCCGGGTTCACCGGCAGCACCGTCCACGACCTGCCTGTCCCCTGCACCTACGACCTGGAGATCGCGTCGACCAAGTACTTCAGCGCGCTGGAGGACGGGGTGATCCCGTTGCTGCTGCTGTTCAGCGGCACCGTGTTCGGTGTGGCGGACGGGAAGATGTCCGTGCACCAGGTGCCGTGGAGCAAGGAAAGCGCGTTCCCGCTGCCGGTGCCGGTGTGGCGGGAGACGGTCGCGCTGCACTTCCCGGACAGCGCGTGGTTCCGGGTCGGCCTGGACACGATGGCCGAGCTGCGGCGGTTCAAGAGCGCCAACGCGCTACCGACGTGGGACAGCACGCTGGCCGCGTTGCTCGCCGGCGCGGCGGAGAGGAGAGACGCGTCGTGCTGAGGAAGTTGTTCCTGGGCCTGGTCATCGCGTCCGTGGCCGCCCTGGTCGTCCGGTCGCTGCCGGATCTGCGGCGGTACCTGGAGATCCGGCGGATGTAGCTGCCGCGACCACGGCCTGGCCGAGGCTGACACCGCCGTCGTTGGTCGGCACGCGGCCATGGGTGAGCACCCGGAATCCGTTGGCGCTCAACGAGTCCACGGATCCGCGCAGCAGCAGCAGATTCTGGAACACACCGCCGGACAGCGCGACGTCGGTGACGCCCGTTTCCTCCCGGAGGCGCAGGCACATGCGGGTGATCGCGTCGGCCACCCCGTTGTGGAACCGCGCGGCGATCACCGGTGCCGGGACCCCCGCTCGCAGGTCGTCGACGACCGCGCGGACGAGGTCAACACCGGCGACGGTGTCCGTGCCGCCCGCCCGGTAGGCGCCCCGCTCGACCGGGTCGGCGAGCTGTTCGAGCTCGACCGCGGCCTGGCCCTCGTAGTTGACGCGGTCCCGCAGGCCGAGCAGGGCGGAGACCGCGTCGAAGAGCCGGCCGGCGCTGGAGGTCGGCGGGGAGTTCACGCCCCTGCGGGCCAAGGCGAGCACCTGTGTCCACTGGGACTCGTTGCGCCGCATGACATCGAGGTCGGGCGGGCGGCCGTCGTAGGCCGCGTCGAGATAGGCGGCGGCCATCCGCCACGGCTGCCGGATGGCCGCGGTCCCGCCCGGCATGGGGACCGGCGCCAGGTGACCGAGCCGGTCGAAGCCACGCAGGTCGGCGAGCAGGAACTCGCCGCCCCAGATGGTGCCGTCGGTGCCGTAGCCGAGGCCGTCGAAGGCGACGCCGATGACCGGGCCCGCCTCGCCGTTGTCCGCGAGGCAGGAGGCGATGTGGGCGTGGTGGTGCTGCACACCGACCAACTCCACGCCGGTCATCTCCTTGGCGTGCTTGGTGGACAGGTACTCGGGGTGGAGGTCGTGCGCGACCAGCACCGGGTCGATGTCGAACAGGCGGCGGAAGTGCTCGATGCCCTCGGTGAAGGAGCGGAGCGTCTCGTAGTTCTCCAGGTCGCCGATGTGGTGGGAGACGAACGCGTGCCGGCCCTTGGCCAGGCAGAAGGTGTTCTTCAGCTCGGCGCCGCAGGCGAGCACCGGCCTCGGCACGGGCTGGTGGAGGGTCACCGGCTCCGGGACGTAGCCCCGCGAGCGGCGCAGGACGGTCTCCTTGCCGCGGAACGGCCGCACGACCGAGTCGTCCGTGCGGATGTGGATGGCGCGGTCGTGGGTGAGGAACGCGTCGGCGATGTCGCTCAGCCGGGCCGTGGCGTCCTCGTCGGTGTAGGCGATGGGCTCGTCGGAGATGTTGCCGCTGGTGAGCACGATCGGGGCGCCGACAGCGCGGAGGAGCAGGTGGTGCAGGGGGCTGTAGGGCAGCATGAGGCCGAGCCGGCGGTTGCCCGGCGCCACCGACGGTGCGACGGCGCCGGCCGGCCGGCGTTCGAGGAGGACGACCGGCCGGCGTCGGCTGGTGAGCAGCGCGACCGCGGTGTCGTCCAGGAGGCAGAGCTTTGCCGCTTCGCCGGTGTCGGACACCATGACGGCGAACGGCTTGTCCTCGCGGTGCTTGCGTTGCCGCAGTGTGGCGGCGGCGGTCTCGGCACCGGCGAGCACGGCGAGGTGGTACCCGCCGATTCCCTTGACCGCCAGCACCTTGCCGGCACACAGCAGGTCCGCGGCGGTCCCGATCGGGTCGTCGCTTTCGCCGAGGGTCAGCCGCGGACCGCAGTCGGGGCAACAGGTCGGCTGTGCGTGGAAGCGGCGGTCGGCCGGGTCGTGGTACTCCGCCGCGCAGGGCGGGCACATGACGAAGCCCGCCATCGTCGTGAGTGGACGGTCGTAGGGCACGTCCCGGACGATGGTGAAGCGGGGACCGCAGTGCGTGCAGTTGATGAAGGGGTAACGGAACCGGCGGTCCTCCGGGTCGAAGAGCTCACGCAGGCAGTCGTCGCACGTGGCGCTGTCCGCGGCGACGAGGGTACGCCGCTCCCCCGCGGCGTCGCTGGCGACGATCGTGAAGTCCGTGACCCCGGTCGGCGGCGAGGTGCTGGTGGTGACCCGTTCGATCGCGGCGAGTGGCGGTGCCTGCGCGACGAGGCCGGTGAGGAAGGCGTCGACCTGCGCCGGCGTGCCCTCGATCTCGACGAAGACACCGTGCACGTCGTTGCCCACCCGCCCGGCCACGCCGGTCCGGTTGGCGAGCCCGTGGACGAACGGCCGGAACCCGACGCCCTGGACGACCCCTTCGACCCGGACGTTGCGCCGAACGCGATCGCTCACCCGCCCAGGGTAGTGCGGGCGCCGCCGGGAATGCCGAACGGCGGACGGCCGATGATCATCCCATCGTGTACTCGCGGAAGGTCCCGGCCGGCTCGTCGGCCGGTGGCGGGAACAATGCCGTGGTGTTCTTCATGCGATGGCGCCAGGTCCCGGCTCGGCTGGCCACGGCGCGCGGGCTGATTCGTGACCCGGCCGGCCGCTGGCTGATCGTCCGGCCGATCGGGGGCCGGCACTGGCAGCTACCCGGCGGCCGGATCGACCGCGGCGAGGCGCCCACCGAGGCGTGCCGCCGTGAGCTGCGCGAGGAACTGGGCGTCGACCTCGAGCCCGGCGACCTGTGCGCGGTGACCTGGCGCCCGTCCCGCCGCTCCGCGCGGTTCGGGTTCGTGTTCGACATGGGCAGCCACGAGTCCCTGGAGATCCGGCTGCAGGCGGCCGAGCTGTCCGCGTGGCGCTGGGCGACCCCGGCGGAGGCGTTGCCGCTGCTGAAACCGGACGTGGCCACCGCCCTCGCCACGACGGCGCCGGCGACCGCGGTCTACCTGGAGTTCTGACCGGTCGCCGGCGCCCGTGATCAGCGTTGCGCGGCCGCGAGCGCCTCGCGCAGGGGTTCCGTGCCGGTCGGGTGGCCGGGGGCCGTCATGAAGTCCTCCGCGCCGCCCGTGTACGGCAGGCCGTAGGCCGGGGTGCCGGGCTCGAAGCGCCAGCTCTCCGCCAGCGAACCGGCGTCGACGGTGTCGTAGCCGAGGGCGTCCAGGAACTCCGCCGCGCTCTTCTTGGCGTCCTGGTCGTCGCCCGCGATCACGATCGCGCTGCGGTCCCCGGCGCCGGCGGGACGGGCCAGCTCGGCGAGGTGCCGGTAGTAGATGTTGTTGAAGCCCTTCACGACCCGGGCCTCCGACAGGTGCCGGGCCACCAGCTCCGTGGTGGTCAGCGTGCCGCTGCTCAGCTCGGCGATCTCGCCGTCACGTGCCGGGTAGTAGTTCCCCGTGTCGATGACCACCTTGCCGGCCAGCGGGGCCGGCGGCACCGCCAGGAAGTTCTTCACCGGGATGGAGACCACCACGATGTCCCCCGCCTGCGCGGCCTCCTCGGCGGTCGCCGCACGGGCCCGCGGGCCCAGCTCGGCCACGAGGTCCGTCAGGGTGTCCGGGCCGCGGGAGTTGCTCAGGACCACGTCGTAGCCGGCCGCCACCGCGAGCCGGGCGACGGTCGAGCCGATGTGTCCGCTGCCGATCAGTCCAAGTGTCGTCACACCAGTCACGAACGGCTCGACGGACGGAGTATTCCCCGCCCCGGCGCCACGCGAGGACGCCCCGCCGGGCCGAGACCGGGTCACCGTGGGCCCGCGCCCATGTCGGGAGCGGGCCCACGGTGTGCCGGTCGACCCGGAGTCGTTCTGGTCACATGGAGTCGACGGTCCACCCGGCCGGGACGATGTGGTGGAAGGAGTGGAAGAGGACGGTCTGGTCGCCGCCGACGATGGAGCCGACCACCTTCAGGCCGGCGGAGTCGAAGGCGATCACCGGGCCGCCGCTGTCGCCGGGCCGGGACATCTCCGTGCCGTCGGTGGACTCCGCCTCGTCGAGCAGGCAGGTGGTCAACCCGTCCGCGAACGTGACGCAGATGTCGATGGCGGTCACCTCTCCCGCGCAGTTCTGCCCGGAGGTCGCGCCGTTGGTGCACACGCCGAGCCCGACGCCGGAGAGCCTGCTGCCCTTGATCGCCCGGCCGCCGTTGCTGTCGGGCCCACCGGTGTACATGAACGGCTGGTAGGGGCGGCCGCCGATGAACTCGAAGTCGCGACCGCCGTCGACGAGCTGGCGTGTCATGACCGTGCCGACCGCGTCGCCGTTGTTGCGCACGGTCGCGTTGAGCGCGGCGCAGTGCCCGGCACTGACCATCCTGCGCTGGACCGGCGTGGTGGTGGTGCGGATGATGTACCCGCTGCTGCACGTGGAGATCCGCGTGCCGGCGGCCCACGGCTCGAAGTCGTCCAGCCGTGACTGCCGGTCCGGCCGGGGCGCGACGTGCAGGCTGACCAGGTCGCCGAACAACCGGGTGGCCGCCTGGCCGACCTGCGGAGTGAGCTCGGTGACGCCGACCGCGACCCGGTTGTGCCGGATGTCGACGTACCACCTCGAGACGAGCTTTCCCGCGACGGCCTGCCATTCGGGGTCGGTCGCCACCTCGTCGCGCACCACGTCGAGCTCGGCGGAGCTGTGCCGGACCGGTTGGAGGACCACGTGCCACCCGCCGGCGCGCTGGTCGGCGAGCTGACCGAGCCGGGAGCGGGCGGCGTGATCACCGACACCGTCGTCGTAGCGGATGGTCGCGGTGCCGGTCTTCCGGTCGAAGCTGATCCCGCCGTAGGTCGTGCGGTCGTGTTCCACCAGGGAGATGAGCGCGTCGGCCTGACCGCCGTCCTGCCCTGCCGCGACCGGTGCGCGCGGCGACGCGCCGGCGGGCGGCGCCAGCCCACCGGCGATGACCACGGCCGTCGCCGACACCGCGAGCAGCGTCGGGATCCGTCTCCTCTGAGGTTTCATTCGGTACCTCCTGTCGTATCTTTCCTGACGAAGGTGCGGTCATGACTGTGCGCCGCGCACGGGGCGGACGGCGGATCCCCGGACAGGGTTCCCGGACCGGCGGGCAATTCCGCAGCGTGCCGGCGGTGGGCCGGCCGCGGTGTCCGGACTGTCCGGGTACCGGTGCGGCCGGGCCGCACCGGGCGGTCGTACTACGATTCCCGCATGTCGACACAGCGGCCCGGATGGGCACCGGAGGACATCGATCTGGATCGGCCCAACGCCGCTCGGGTGTATGACTACCTCCTCGGCGGGTCGGCGAACTTCGCCAAGGACAGGGAGTTCGCCGATCACCTCACCAAGATCGCCCCGCATGCCGCGTCGATCGCCCGGGTCAACCGGGCCTTCCTCCGCCGTGCGGTGACGTACTGCCTGAACAACGGAATCCGGCAGTTCCTCGACATCGGCTCCGGCATCCCCACCGCCGGCAACGTCCACGAGATCGCCCACCGGGTCGACCCGTCGGTCCGGGTCGTCTACGTCGACATCGAGCCCGTCGCCGTGACCCACACGGAGCGGATGCTCGCCGGCAACGACAACGCCGCCGTCGTGGGCGGCGACCTGCTCGAACCCGAGACCCTCCTCACGTCGTCCGCCGCGCGGCGGCTGCTGAACTTCGACGAGCCCATCGCCGTGCTGACGGTCGCCGTGCTGCACTTCATCGACGACGACAAGGGGCCGCACGCCGCCGTCGCCCGCTACGTCGACGCCATGGCACCCGGCAGCTACCTCGTGCTCTCCCACATCGCCGCGGAGGACACCGACGAGCAGGCACAGGCCCGCACGCTCTACCGGAAGGACGCCATCCCGATCGTCGCCCGCACCCGCGAGCAGCTCACGGCGTTCTTCACCGGCACCGAACTGGTGGAACCCGGGATCGTGTGGACCCCGCTCTGGCATCCGGAACAGTTCGACAACCTCGAGGAACCCGAACGGTCGAAGGGCTACGCGGGCGTCGGCCGCAAACCCTGACCCGGTCAGGCAATCGACTCCGCCGGCTCGAACCCGAGCAGCGTCCGTGCCCTGGTGGTGTCGACCAACGCCTCGCGCCCCGTGAACGTCCGCCGGCACGGCACACCGCGGGCATGACTGTCCACAAGGGACTGTGTCGGCTCGGCCAGCAGTGTGTCCGCCGCGCTGAGGCCCACGACGTGCGCACCGCTCAGCGGCGCCACCAGTGCGGCCTCGATCGCCCTCGCCGCGTCGTCCACGGT
The DNA here is from genome assembly GCF_035634895.1 of Actinophytocola sp. Lineage (GTDB taxonomy): Bacteria > Actinomycetota > Actinomycetes > Mycobacteriales > Pseudonocardiaceae > Actinophytocola. Next base: position 10,836 of record NZ_DASQCC010000122.1, read on the forward strand.
CAGGTACGACCAGCCCGTACGCAGCATGCCCGCCGGGTCCGCCGCCGCGGTGGCCGCGAACGCCCTCAGCTCCGCTCGCGACCGCACCAGCGGGAAGCGCAGAGCGACCACCGTCAGACCCCAGGCCCGGGCCGCCATCGCCGCCGAGTGCTCGTCGACCTGCTTGGACAGTGAGTACGCGTCACCGATGTCGACCGGCAGGTCCTCGTCCAGCGGGAAGTACGCCGGCAGCGGCCCCGCGGGGTTCATCGGGATGCCCGACGCGTTGATGCTGCTGGCCAGCACCACTCGACGCACCCCGGCCGAGGCGGCCTGCGCCAGGACCGTGAACGTGGCGACCACGTTGTTGGCGAACACCGCACGTGGCGTCCCGAGTGACGGATGGGCCAGCGCGGCCAGGTGCACGACCGCGTCATGGCCGGCGACCGCGGCACCGACGCCGGACTCGTCCGTCGCGTCGCACGGCAGCGCGGTCACCGTCATCCCCCGCTCGGCCAGGTGCCGCATCGCACACCGGCCGATGACACCGGCCGCGCCCGTGACCAGAACCCTCATCTCGCCGCTCCCTGCGCCGTGGCCCGCACCGCCCAGGTCCGGACGATAACGAACCGCGGCGACGCGCCGAGCCGGCGGCGCTGGGCCGCGGATATCGTCATCGCCCGCGGCGTGGACATCGAGGTCGTTATCCCACCGGGCGCGGTGATTGTGGAGCGCTCTCGGAAACCGGTATCTCGGTCCCGGGCCGCCGTTGACAAGCCGGCAGCGGAGGCTTAGCGTTGAGGCGCGGAAAGCGCTTTCCTAGACCGGATGACCGCCCCCTGCTATCAGTCACCTGGCCGCTGGAGGAATTCCGTGCGTGCGAAGAAAGAGCCGGCCACGCCATGGTGGGTGGCCGGCATCAAACCATCGGCGTGGCGCGCCGACGCCGAGAACGGGACTGCCTGAGGCTGGACGAAGTCCGTGGCCGTGGCTCATCCGTGGCGGCCGACGGGTCGCGGGTGTACCTGCTCGGACGCGCGGACGCTCGTGGGTGGCGTCCGGGCGGACCGGGTGGTGCGGATCCGGGTGAGACCCAACGGGCACAACGGGTCGGGCCGTGACCCAACAACGCCGGGCCGTCCGTCATGGCGGGCGCCGGAGCCGGAAAGAGCTGAGATGAGACCTGTTCTGCTCGCGGCGCTGGCCGCGACGTTGGTGATCACCGCCCCGGCAACCGCGGACGGCGTGCCGCTGGGGCGGCAGGTGCTGCCACCGAACGACGGCTGGGCCGCGGCGGGCGCCGGCACGACCGGCGGGTCGGCGGCGCCACGGGAGAACGTGCACGTGGTCTCCACGCGCGCGGAGCTGGCGACCGCGCTGGCCGCACCGTCCCCGAAGATCGTCTACGTGCGCGGCCGGATCGACGGCGACACCGACGACGCGGGAAACCCGTTGTCCTGCGAGGACTACGTCACCGACGGGTACTCACTCGACGCGTACCTCGCGGCGTACGACCCGGCGGTGTGGGGCCGGACGACCAGGCCGTCGGGCCCGCTGGAGACCGCGCGGGCCGCGTCGGCCGCGAACCAGGCACGGCGGATGAGGCTGAAGGTCAGTGCCGACACCACGATCGCCGGCGTCGGCCGGGCCGTCCTCTCCGGACTGAACCTGCAGATCGACAAGGTGGACAACGTCATCATCCGGAACCTGACGTTCGTGGACGCGGCCGACTGCTTCCCGCAGTGGGACCCGACCGACGGCGCCGCGGGCAACTGGAACTCGGCGTACGACAACGTCTCCGTGACGGGTTCGACGCACGTGTGGGTGGACCACGCCACCTTCACCGACGGCGCCAACGCCGACAGCACGCAGCCCAGGTACTTCGACCGCCCGTACCAGGTGCACGACGGCGAGCTGGACATCACGAACGCGTCGAACTTCCTGACGGTGTCGTGGAACCGCTTCGCCGACCACGACAAGACCATGCTGATCGGGTCGACGAACAACCCGGCGAACGACCGCGGCAAACTGAACGTGACGGTGCACCACAACTACTTCCGCGGGACACTGCAGCGGATGCCCCGGGTCCGGTTCGGCCAGGTGCACGTGTACGACAACTACTACGACGTACCCGGCTCGCTGAGCTACGTGCTGGGCGTCGGCGTGGAGTCGGCGATCGTCGCGGAGAGCAACGTGTTCAGGCTGGCGCCGGGCGTCACCCCGGACGAGATCCTGTTCGACTGGGGCGGCACGATGATCACCGCCCGGGACAACCTGCTCCGCACCGGCAGGCACGCCAAGCCCGTCGACCTGGTCGCGGCCTACAACGCGGCGCACGACCCGGACCTCGCCCCGGACGCGGGTTGGACACCGACCCTGCACACCAGGATCACGCCGGCCCGGCAGGTCCCGGCCCTCGTCTCCCGCCACGCCGGGGCGGGCCGCTGAGACGGGTGGCCGGGCTCAACGTGGCGCCCGGCCACCATCTCCAGCAGGCCTGTGGCGCCTGATCAACCGCAGTGTTCGTACGGGCTGGTGTAGGTGCTGCCGCCGACCGAGCCGCCCCACTGGACGCACACGCCCGCCGCGGACTTCTTCACCGGGCCGGCGTAGTAGGCGTAGCTGCCCGAGTCGGTCGCCTTCGTACCGCCCTGCGGCTGGAGCCACGCCCCCACCGCCGACGCCGTGCCGAGGTTCGTCGACTTGAGGGTCACGACGCAGTTGTTGCTGTTGCCGGAGTTGTACAACAGGTAGACGGTGCCGCCGGTGAGGCTCGCCTGGTCGATGACGCTGAAGCCGCTGCCACACACCTCCTGCGGCGTGTACGGGTTGCCGCCGCAGTTGTTGGTGCTGGTCACCGCCTTCTTCTGGCCGAGCGACACCGTGACGCCCTCGACCGTCGGGCTGGTGTCGAGCGCGCCGCTCGCGGCGATCTGCTCGTAGTGCAGGTGCGGCGCGTAGTCACCGCCCGTGCCACCGACCGTGCCGATCGCGGTGCCCCGGCTGACCGACATCGACTGGCCGGGGTTGCGCACCATGGTGGCGAGGTGGGCGTAGCGGGTCTTGGTGCCGTCGCTGTGGGTGATGACGACGTAGTTCCCGTACGCCAGGATGCCGATGTCCGCCGACAGGGTCGTGGAGAAGCTGGCGGTGCCGGCCGCCGTGGCACGCACCGTCTCGCCGCCGACGGCGTCGTCGCCGTAGCTCTGCCAGTCGATCGCCCCGGACGGGCTGTGCCCCGGGGACCAGTTGTTGGCGTAGAACGTCTTTCCACAGCTGAACGGGCTGCTGTGCGAGATGGCCAGCACCCCGACATCGTCGGCGGCCTGCGCGGCACCCGACGTGAGCGCGACCGTCAACACCGCGGTGAGGACTGCGGACAACCACTTCATCAGCACACTCCGTTCGCCCGACTACGCGGACATGCTGGCAGCCCCGCGTACAAGACACGTACAAACGGCCTCGCGAGGGGGCGGTGCTCTCCGGAGGTCGCCTGGCGCGGCTGTGGCACGGCGAGGCGATCGCGCAGCTGAACCGGGGCTCGAACACGCCCGGCGGATCGACTACCGCTTCGGTGCGATCTTGGCACTCACCACGCTCGCCCAGGCGCACCGGCTGTCCGGTGAGACGGACAAGGCGCTCCGCTACGCCGAGCGGGCGGTCGCGGCCAGCGACAACCTGCACGGCACGCAGGCGAGGTCCGACGCGCTCGCCGAGTACGCCCGGCTGAGCCAGGTCCCGCGCCGGAAGTCCGGCGCGGGACACCGGTGGGTGGCTGGGCCGACGACGGTCGAGCCCAGCCACCTCTCCCCCAGCCCCGGGCTCCTACCCCGTGCGTCGTTCCTCCCCTTGGCCACATCCTGCCGGACCGACGTGGAGAAGACGTGGGCGAAACGTGGACGCGTCCACCCCGCCGTCGCGACATTCGTACAAGCCACGCCCGTTCCGCCCCGCCATGCTGGAACGGTGAGAATCAACGGTGAACAGCTGGACGGCGTCTCCGCCACGACGCTCTGGACGTTGCGTAACCGCGCGGTCGAGGCCAGGCGCCCGGACGCGGTGCTCGACGACCTCTGGGCGGTCCGGTTGTACGAGGCGATCTCCTACGACTACGAGCGGTTCGGCGCGCCCAGCCAGACGCATCCCCTGCGGGCGCTCGCCCTCGACCGCGCGATCACCGGATACCTGGCCACGCACCCGAAGGCCACCGTGATCGCACTCGGTGAGGGGCTGCAGACGACGTACTGGCGTCTCGCCAACCCGACGGTCGACTGGCTGTCGGTCGACCTGGCCGCGGTGGTCAGGCTGCGTGAGGCGCTGCTGCCCGCCGAACCCCGGGTCACGACCCTGGCGATGTCGGCGCTCGACCGTGCCTGGCTGGACCACGTCGACCCGGCGAACGGCGTGTTCATCTCGGCCGAGGGGCTGTTCATGTACCTCGACCGCACCGAGGTGCTGTCGCTGATCGCCGACTGTGCCGAACGGTTCCCCGGCGGGCAGCTGTTCTTCGACTCGCTCCCGAAGTGGTTCAGCGAACGCACGTTGCGGGGCTACCGCCTCACCGACCGGTACACCGCGCCGCCGATGCCGTTCAGCCTCACCGTCTCCGAGGCGGCCCGCCTGCCGCGGGAGCTGCCAGCCGTCGCCGGCGTGCGGGAGTTGCCCCTGCCCTACGGGCGCGGCGTCTGGAAGTCCCGCTCGTTCCGCGCGGTCATGAACCTGCCGGTCGTGCGGGACCGGCGGCCGATGCTGACGCTGCTCAGCTTCGCCCGGCCTGGAGTCCGCGACCGCGGTCTGGTGGACTGAGAGGTATGGACCTGTGTGTCGACGGGGTGGACCTCCAGGTGGCCACGGCCGGTCGCGGCGGCGACCTCGCACCGATCGTCTTCCTCCACGGCTTCGGGTCCACGAAGGAGGACTACGCCGACATCGTCCACCAGCCGGGTCTGGCCGGCCGGCCGTTCCTCGCCTATGACGCACCAGGGTTCGGGGAGACGTCCTGCGCCGACCTGTCGAAGGTGTCGATGCCGTTCCTGGTGAGCACCGCACGCGCGGTGCTGGACGACCTGGGCGTCACGCGTTTCCACGTCGTGGGGCATTCCATGGGCGGACTCACCGCCCTGCTGCTGGCCCACGAGGATCCCACGCGGGTGCTCCGCTTCGTCAACATCGAGGGCAACCTCGCGCCGGAGGACTGCTTTCTGAGCCGGCAGATCGTCACCCACGCGGGCGAGGACTTCTTCGACGGCCTGGTCGAGCGGACCCGGCACGCGCCGTCCTCGTCGAACGCCCTGTTCGCGGCGAGCCTTCGGCACAAGGCGCGGCCCGGTGGGGTGCGGGGAATCCTCGAGTCGCTGGTCGACCTGTCCGATCACGGCGACCTGATGTCGAAGTTCCTGTCGCTGCCCCTGCCGCGCATGTTCATGTACGGGGCGCAGAACTCGTCACTGTCATACCTGACGAAGCTCGAGGCGAACGGGGTCGAGCTGGCCGAGATCCCCCGGAGCGGCCACTTTCCGATGTACGCCAACCCGGTCGCCATGTGGGACCGAATCGCCGCGTTCCTGTCATGATCGCGAGCGGCACCGCCGCGCCGAGATATCCCGCCACCAGCACCAGGACACCGCCGCCGACGGGTGGCAGCAGCATCGCGGACACGGCGCTCACGACCACGAGCGGCCGGCGCGCACGGTCGGTCCGCAGGCTCGCGGCCAGCGGCAGGACCGCCCACAGCAGGTACCACGGCTGCACGACCGGCCCGGTCACCACCATCGCCGCGAACGCCAGGCCCAGCCCGGCCAACGGGTCGAGCCGGCCGCGGAAGATCGCCCACAGCACGGCGGCGCCGGCGACCGCGCCCAGCACCGCCCCGATCCGGACGGCCACGGAGATCGCCGCCGAGATCAGGCCGGCGCCGCCCAGCGCGCCGACGAGGAAACCCAGCTGGTTGGTCGGCGCCAGCCAGCTGTGCAGCTGAGCCGACGCGCCGAGCGAGCCGACCCAGCCCAGCCCCAGCCCGCTCACCGCGGCGATCGCGGCGGAGAGCACCGCGAACCCGGCGAGCACGCCGAGCAGCACCACGATCCCGTGCCAGGTCGATCGACCCGACCGGCGGGCCAACTCCGCGCCGGCACAGCAGATCGCGACCGCGGCCACGATCTTGATGTTCGCCGCGACCGTCAGCAGCACGAGTCCGGCGGGCGCGGCCGCGCCGCGCAGCACGAGCTCCACACCGGCCAGCATCAGGCCGACCATCAACCCGTCGTTGTGCGCGCCGGCGACGACATGCCACAGCACCAGCGGGTTCAGCAACCCCAGCCACAGCGCGGTGCCCGGCGCGACGCCCACCCGCCGGGCCAGCCGCGGCAGTGCCCAGGCCACCAGCACGACGCCGGCCAGCTCGACGAGGCGGTTCAGCAGCAGCGTCACGGGCAGGTTGTCGCCGGCGACCCGCGCGATCGTGCGGGAGATCGCCACCCACACCGGCCCGTAGGGGGTGGGCGTGTTCTGCCAGTACTCGCTGACCTGCTGGGTCACGGGTGAGTCCGTGCCCAACGCCGCCGCCGCACCGAACCGGTAGGGATCCACCCCTTCGGCGGCGATCACCCCCTGTGCCAGGTAGCTGTGCAGGTCGCCGCTGAACAGCGGGCGCGCGAGCAGCAACGGGGCACACCACGCCGCCGCGATCCGGTACAGCTCGCGGACGGGGAGGTCCGCCGCGTACCGCCCCAGCCCGAGCCAGGCCAGGACGACCACGCCCATCCCGGTCAGCCCGACCGTCAGAAGCACGACCGAGGGCAGCGGCAGACCCGAGGTCGCGGCCACCAGTACCGCGGCACCCCCGAAACCCGCGAGCGGCAACGACCAGGTGGTCGGCGTGGTCGGCAGCCGGAACGTCCCCATGCCGCAAGCCTTCCGGGCTCGGCACGGCCGGTGATCCGGGCAACTCCCTGATCTTTCCCCTAGGGCGATACGCTGAGACCGGTGACGATCGAGCTGGTGCTGCTGTCGCGGGTGGCCTACCGCGACCTGGAGATCACCGGCTCCGGGCCGCGGGGACTGCTCGCGCTCCTGGCCGGCGACCTCCGCACGGGCGCCAGCACCGCCCAACTGGTCGACGCCCTGTGGACCGACGAGCGCCCCGCGCATCCCACCAAGGCCCTCCAGCTCCTCGTGTCCCGCGCCCGCGCCCGGCTCGGCGCCGACCTCATCGTCAACACCCCCACCGGCTACCGGCTGTCGCTGGCGCCCGACCAGGTCGACGCCTCCGCGGTGCTGCTCAGCGCGGCCGCCGGCGAGCGGTCCGCACGCGACGGCGACCACGCCGCGGCGCTGCGGCACGCCGACGCCGGTCTCGCACTGTGTGCGGGCGCGCCGGGCTGGGACCTCGCCGAGGGCGACCCGCTGTCCGCGTTGCGGGCGGCGCGAGTGTCGACATACCGATCGTTGACCCGCGCCCACGCGCTGGCGCTGTCCCGGCTGGGCCGCTCGGCCGAAGCGCTCGAACCCCTGGCCGGGCTGGCCGGCGAACGCCCCCGGGACGAGGAGGTCCTGGTCGAGCTGCTGCGGTGCGAGGCGGCCGCGGTGGGGCCGGCCACGGCGCTGGCTCGGTACGACGCCTACCGGCGCGCACTTCGTGACGAGCTGGGCAGCGACCCTGGTCCCGCGCTCCGCAACCTCCATCGCGAGCTGCTGCTGACCGACGCGCCCGTGGTCCGGCACGGCGTGCGGGCCGAGCCCAACCCGATGCTCGGCCGGGACAAGGACGTCGCCGCGGTGGCCGACATGGCGCGGGCGTCGCGGGTGACCTCGATCGTCGGGGCCGGCGGGCTTGGCAAGACCCGGCTCGCGCACGCGGTCGCCCGGGAGGCCGAACAGCGGGTGGTGCACGTCGTCGAGCTGGCCGGTGTCACCGCCGACGCCGACGTGGCCGCCGAGGTCGCGTCCGCCCTCGGCGTGCGGGACGGCGGTCCCGGCCTCGCCGTTCGGAGCGACACGCTCACCGGCATCGCCGACGCCCTGGGCCCCGGGCCGGCGCTGCTCGTGCTGGACAACTGCGAGCACGTGGTCCGCGGCGCCGCGGACCTGGTTCAGGCGCTGGTGTCCCGAACGGCCGGGCTGCGGGTGCTCACCACCAGCCGTGCCCCGCTGCGGCTCCTGTCGGAATCGGTGTACGCGCTGCCCGAGCTGGACCTGCCGACGACGGTCGAGCTGTTCGGCCAGCGGGCGCGGGCGACCCGCCCCGGCATCGACCTGCCGCCGACGGTCGTGCGGGGCCTGTGCGAGCGGCTGGACGGGCTGCCGCTCGCCGTGGAGCTGGCGGCGGCACGCGTGCGGGTGATGTCGGTCGCGGAGATCGCGGAGCGACTGGACGACCGGTTCGCCCTGCTGCGCGGCGGCACGCGCGACGCGCCGCGCCGGCACCACACGCTGCACGCCGTCATCGACTGGAGCTGGCACCTGCTCGAACCCGCCGGGCAGGCGGCGATGCGTGCGCTCTCGGTGTTCCCCGGCGGGTTCACCGCGGCCGCGGCACGTCACATACTCGGCGACGACACCGTCCTGGAGGAGCTGGTCGACCAGTCGCTGCTGCGGGTGGCCGGCAGCGGGTCGGGCACCCGCTTCCGCATGCTCGAGACGGTGCGCGAGTTCGGTGCGGCCCGCCGGGTGGAGGCCGGTGAGACCGCCGGCGTCATCGACCGGTTCCTCGGCTGGGCACGTGACTTCGGGACGCCGTGGCAGGACCTGCCGTCGGGTTTCCTTGGCGTGGAAGCGATCCGGGCCGAGCAGGACAACCTGGTGCGAGCGCTGCGCCACGGGCTCGACCGCGCGGACGGCGCGACCGTGGCGGTGACGGCGGCCATGCTGGGCGGGCTCTGGGTCACCGAGTCGAACTTCACCCGGCTGGCGGCGCTGGTCGGGGACACCGCGTGGCTGCTGTCGCACGTCCGGCCCGAGCCCGCGTACGTCGAGGCCACCAGGGCGGCCGCGGTGCTGGGCGCGATGATCGGGTTCATCATGCCGGACCTCAGCCCGTTGCGTGGCCTGGTCACCCTGCGCCGGCTGCCGCCCGCCCCGCCGGACACCCTGATGCGGGCCACCCACCTGGCGCTGGCCGCACCGGACGTCCCCGCGCTGCACGAGCTGGCCGCCGGTGACGCGCCGGTGTTGGCCGGCATCGCCCACTACCTGCTCAGCTACCGGTGGGAGAACGCGAACGACCCGGACAACGCGCTGACCGCGGCCCGCCGGATGCTCGCGTGTTTCGAGGAGGACGACGACCTGGCGCTGATGCGAGCCGTCGCCCACGGCCGGGTCGGTGAGCTGTGCCTGCAGCTCGACCCGGGTGACCCGGCCCACCACCACCTGTCCGCGGCGCTGTCGATCGCGACGGACCTCGGGTGGCACCTCGCCAACCGCGGCAGGTGGGCGCTGGTGCTGGCCAACCTTCAGCGTGGCGAGCTCGACGAGGCCGAGCGGGAGCTGGCCGAGGCCCCGCGGCACCACGGGGAGGACCTCGCGATGTTCGAGACCTGTGTCCGTGCCGAGCTCCAGCTCGGCCGGGGCCACGTGGAGGACGGCCTGCGGCTGTGGCGCCGGGCCGCCGACCGGCTGAGGAACTCCGGTGGCGACCTGTCCCAGGACGGGCTGTGGCCGTACGAGGTCGAGGCGGTCACCGTGGTCACCCACGCGCGGTTCGGCCGGCTCGACCTGGTCACGGACATCGTCGACACGCTGCCCGGCATCCTGTCCGCGACCGTGCCATCGGCGGCGGTGGCGCGGTTCCCGGTCTGCGGTTCGCTGCTGCTGGCCAAGGCCGTCGCGGACCTCGACCGCGGCGCCACCGCGGAAGGGGTGCGGTCGGTCGCCCTCGCGCTGCGTTTCGGGCTGCTGCGCGGGTTCCAGCCGACGATGTCCCCCGAGCGGGTCGCCGAGGTGGCCCGGCAGGCCGACGGGCCGGCCTACGACGAGGCGGTGTCGTCGTACGCCGGCCTCGATCACGAGGGCCTGCGGGCCGCGGCGCTGGTCAGCGTGGGTCGCGCCTGAACAGCGCCCGCGCCCACAGGTAGCCGGCCACCGCGAGACCGGCGCACCAGGCGACGGCGACGACGACGCCGTCCTCGACGGGCGTGTCCAGCAGCAGCCCGCGCAGCGCGTCGGTGACCGGCGTGAACGGCTCGTGCTCGGCGAACCACCGCACCGCCGGGGACATCGTGTCCGGCGACACGAACGCGCTGCTGAGGAACGGCAGCACCTGGACGACGAGGACGAACGGCGACGTGCCCTCCGCGGTCCTGGCGAGCAGGCCGACCGCGACCGCCAGCCAGGCCAGGGCGAACGCGAGCAGTGCGAGCAGCCCGGCGACGGCCAGCCACCGGACCGGGTCGCCGGTGGGGTGGAAACCCAGCAGCACCGCGACGCCGACGACCAGGCCGGCGCCGACGAGGGTGCGGACGGTGGAGCCGACGACGTGCCCGGTCAGCACGGCGGTGCGGGAGATCGCCATGGTGCGGAAGCGGTTGATGACGCCTTCGGTCATGTCCCGGTTGACGGCCAGGGCCGTGGTGCTGGACCCGTAGCCGACGGTCATCAGGAGGATCCCGGCCACGAGGTAGTCGATGTACCCGCCGCCCCGCGGCATGGGCCCGACGTTCAGCGCGCCGCCGAACACACCGACGAACAGCAGCAACAGCAGTACCGGCATCGCAATGGTCATGATCACGGCACCGGGGTTGCGCAGGGTGTGCTTGGCGTTGCGCCGCAACATGGTGACGGCGTCGGACGCGACCACGCCCCGCCGCCGCGCCGGACGGATCGTCTCGCGAGCGACGCTCACCGGGCCGCCTCCTTCGTCGGGGAGCCGGTGAGGGCGAAGAACACGTCGTCGAGGTCCGGGGTGTGCACGGACAGCTCGTCGACCTCGATCCCGTTCCGTTCGAGCCGGTCCAGCAACGTCCGCAAAGCCGGGACGCCACCGTCGCCGGGCACCTGCAGGGTGAGTGCCTCGTCGTCCCGTGTCGCGCCGCCGAGGACGCGTGCCGCGGCGTCGAGGCGGGCGGTGTCGGCGAACCGCAGCCGCATGTGGCCGCCCGGGATCCCGCGCCTCAGCTCATCCGCCGTCCCCTCCGCGACCAGCTTTCCGTTGTCCAGCAAGGCGATCCGGTCGGCCAGCTCGTCGGCCTCGGCCAGGTACTGGGTGGTGAGGAAGATCGTGACGCCACCGGCGACCAGGCCGCGGATGATCTCCCACATCAGCCGGCGGCCACGCGGGTCCAGCCCGGTCGTCGGCTCGTCGAGGAAGATCACCCGGGGGTCCCCGACGAGCGTCATCGCGAGGTCCAGCCGGCGCCGCATGCCTCCGGAGTAGGTCGAGGCCGGCCTGCCGGCCGCCTCGGTGAGGTCGAACCGGTCGAGCAGGTCGGCGACCCGCCCGCGGCCCTCGGCGCGGGGCAGGTGGTGCAGGTCGGCCATGAGGATCAGGTTCTCCGCGCCGGTCAGCAGGTTGTCCACGGCGGAGAACTGGCCGGTGACGCCGATCGCCGCCCGCACCGCGTCCGGTTCCCTGGCCACGTCGTGCCCGCCGACGTGGGCCTGACCGCCGTCGAACCCGATCAACGTGGACAGGATCCGGACCACGGTCGTCTTGCCCGCGCCGTTCGGTCCCAGCAGGGAGAACGTCGTCCCCTCACGCACGTCCAGGTCGATGCCGTCGAGCACCACCTTGCCACCGAACGACTTCCGCAGCCCACGCAGCGCGATCGCCGATGTCGTCATGTCCCTCCTCTCGTCACCGTGGCGCCGACGGCCACGCGGACGAGAGCATGCGGCCGGCGGGTTTCACCGTGGCTTCATCGTGGTGTCGCGGCGTTCTCGCTGTCCGGTGCGGAAAGGCGCGAACGCGGCAACGGTGTCGACAGCTGAACACTAGCTATGTAGAGTACGAGATATGACTCCCCGGATGACGCTGCAGACGCAGCTGGTGCTGCGCGCGCTTCTGCAGGAGCCCGCCAAGGAGCAGTACGGCCTCGAACTGTGCGCCGAGACCGGGTTGCCCAGCGGGACCGTGTACCCGATCGTGGCGCGGTTGGAGCAGGCCGGCTGGTTGGCGAGTCGTTGGGAGGACCCCAACGAGCACATCACCGAGGGCCGGCCCCGCCGCCGGTACTACCGGCTGACCGACGACGGCGCGGAGCAGGCGCGGACCGCGCTCGCCCGTGTCCACCGGCCGTCGCGGATGCTCGGCCTCGGCCTGATCGGGGAGCTGACATGAGCGCGGTGACCGAGATCGCCGGCCGCTATCCCGCCGGCGATGCCGAGCTGATCGAGCGTGCGTACGTGTTCGCGGCGTACTGGCACCGGGGGCAGCTGCGCCGCAGTGGCGACCCGTACGTCTCCCATCCGGTCGCGGTCGCCGCGTCGCTGGCGAGGCTGGGCCTCGACGCCCCGATGGTGTGCGCGGGGCTTCTGCACGACGTCCTCGACGACACCACCTGTCCGGTGGACCACCTGCGCGCGGAGTTCGGCGAGGAGATCACCGCGCTCGTCCAGGGCCTGCTCGCGCTCGACCGCGGCGGTTCGCTGGAGACCGCCTCGCGGCGGGTGCTGATCCTCAAGCTGGCCGACCGGTTGCACAACATGCGGACCATCAGGTTCGTCGCGCGGCCCAGGCAGGAGCTCAAGTCCCGGCAGACCCTGGAGGTACTGGTGCCGCTGGCCGGCCGCCTCGGCCTCGGCACGCTCAAGACGCAACTGGAGGCCGTGTCCCTGGCGACGCTCTACCCCGAGCGGTTCGCGAGCGCGCCGCCACGGGGGTCGCGGATGCTCGCTGTCTCGACGGTGCTGCTGCCCGCCGCGGTCCGGGCACGCTGGCTCGAGGAGTGGAGCGGCGAGCTGCACGCGCTCCCCGACCGGCGCGCCAGGACCCGGTTCACCCTGCAGATCCTCGGCGGGATGGTGCGCCTCGCGATCGTGCTGCGCCGGCGGTTGTGAGGGGACCACACGCGCCGCGCCACCGGTCGATCATGGCGGTGGACGTCGAGGCCTCCACGACCCGGACGAACCCGGACAAACTCGTGCTGCGTGCGGCGCTGTACCGGCTGTTCGAAGCGGCACTGCGCGATGGCGGCGTCACCCGCCGGCACCGCGATCCACTGATCAACTGCGGTGACGGCATCCTGACGCTGATCCGCCCGGCGGACGGGGTGCCCAAGACGTCGCTGCTGACCCGGGTGATCCCCGCGCTCGGCCGGCTCCTGGCCGAACACAACGCCCGCCAACCGAGTCACCAGCTGCGGCTGCGGGCGGTCGTCCACGCCGGTGAGATCCACTACGACCGCCACGGTTGCTTCGGTGAGGCCGTGGACCTCACGTTCCGCCTGCTCGACTCCCCCGCGCTGAAGGCGACCCTCGGCCGGTCGACCGCGCCGCTGGCACTGGTGGTGTCCGACCTCATCTACCAGTCGATCATCCGCCACGGGTACGACAGCATCGACCAGGACGCCTTCGAGCCCACGGTGCACGTCAGGATCGCCGGCCGCGACCACTACGGCTGGGTGTCCGACGCCTCGGCGGCACGCCTGCCCGAGCCGCCGCCGCTTTCCGCGGTCCGGCGCGCCGCCGAAGGCGACCTGGCCGGGTGACGTGGTCCGCCGCGGTTCCGCGTGGCGCACGCGTTCGGTGTGGTGGACACGCCGTCAGCCACGGTCGACGACGATCCGCATGCTCAGCGCGCCGCTCTCGGCGGAGTGTTGGTGCCGCCGCAGTCGATCTCGCTGGCGGTGGCGGGGAGGTCGCCCACCGTGGCGTGGGCGGTCAGGCGGAGGTAGCGCAGCGGTGGGGCGTCGAAGCGCGCTCGTTTGAGGGTCTTGTCCGGTGCCCACGCGCCGCGGGCGACCTCCCGGAAGCGGCGGCCGTCGGCGCTGGACTCGATGCGGAACGCGGTGATGTTGCCGTCGGTGAGGTGGTCGTAGGCGTACGGGGTGGCGGTGTCCTGCCTGGGCAGGTACGTGAGGGTGTCGACGCCGGCGTACACGCGGCCGAGGTCGAGGGTGATCCGCGGCGCCGCATCGCCGGCCTGCCACAGGGTCTGGTCCGCCTGGCCGTTCCAGCCGAAGTCGCTGTGGCCGTCGATGGCCCGCGCCGGGTCGCCGCTGGTGGCGGTCGCCGACACGGGCGTGACGGGGTACCGGAGCTGGTCCGGTTGGGCGGGCAGTGGCGGGCGGCCGCGGTCCGGCGACCACCGCGCGCCGACCTGCCGCAGTGTGTCGACCGTGCTCTGGTCGAGCAGGCCCCGCGGGTTCGGCGGGCAGTTCAGGATGAACGTGCAGTACCTGGGTTCCAGCACGGCGAGGTGACCGTCGACGATCTGTTCCGGGGTGAGCAGGGCGGTCGGGGTCGCGGGGTGCCAGAACCAGCCGGCCGGCGAGATCGTCTGGCCCTGGCTGGCGGCATACCGGTTGTCCGGCGGGCAGAACACGCCGCCCTTGGGCTCCTCGACGAAGAGCAGGTCGGTGTCCCAGGGCTCGGAGAGACCGTTCAGGTCGAGCACGAGGCAGTCCGGCTGCAGGGCGGCGACGTGCGCGCGGATCTCCCCGAAGGGGATGGTGTGGTGGCCGAGGCCGGGGTGCCAGGCCCAGCCGTCGAAGATCAGGAGCGGGATGCGGCCGTAGCGGGTGAGCAGCTCGGTGAGCTGGCCCTTGACCAGGTCGAGGTCCACGGGGGCCGGCTCGTCCCAGACCGGCGGGCCGACACCGTTGGTGCGGTCCCAGATCGAGAAGTAGAGGCACGGGGTGACGCCCCGGGCGCGGAAGGCGTCCACGTACTCGCGGACGATGTCGTGCCGGTACCCGCTGCTCATGACGTCGTAGTCGGTGTAGCGGGACGGCCAGAGGCAGAAACCGTCGTGGTGCTTGGCGGTGAGCACGGCGAACCGCATGCCCGCGGCCGCGGCCGCGTCGGCCCACTGGCCGCAGTCGAGCGCGGTCGGGGCGAAGGACATCGGGTCCTGGCCGGGGTCGACCCATTCCCGGTCGTGGAACGTCCCCATGTTGAAGTGCAGGAACATGCCGAACCGCCAGTCGACGAACCGTTTCTGCGGTGCGTAGCGGTTGCCCCTGGAGTGACCTGTGGCCTGTGCCGCGGCCGGCATCGCCGTCACCGCCGCCGTCAAAGCCGCCGCCGAGCCGGCGGCGGTCAGGAACCCGCGCCGCCCGAACCCTCGCTCATGCATGACACGCTCCATCACCGTTGTCGAAGCGCTTCGACGATCGTGGTGGGAAAAACGTTACCGCCCGTCGGCCCTGCCGGACAATGGTTGGCGCCACCACGCGCGCCGTAACGGGCTTGCCGGCGGCGACGACCATGTGACCATGGACGGCGTTCGGCGCCTGTTGGCCGCGGTCGGCTTCCTCGGCCGGGGTGGGGCGACCTACCATCGTCCCAACGAGATGCCAGCCGCGCGCGAGTGTCTCTGGCCAGACTCGAGACCGGGTTCCTCCCGGGACAGGTGGTGACGGCATGACTCGTGCGGTGTTCGAGAAGCCGGTCGGGACGCGACCAGGCGCGACAGAGACCGATGTCCGCCGCTACCAACGCAACTTCGCGAAGGCGCAGGCGGAGCACAACGACCGCCGCGGCCGCGCCGACTCGGCCGAGGAGCTGGTCGTCGACCGGCTGCTGACCTATCTGTGGTCGAACTTCGACGCGCGGCCCTACGAGCAGATCAAGGCGGACATCACCCTGATCGTCGAAAGCCAGCTGCGGCACGCCTGATGTCGTGACGTCAGGTCTCGATGATCTTCTCGCCGTACTCGGTGAGCAGCCTGACAACCTGCATCTTGTCCATGACCACGAGGTCCTTGTCGGGATCGTCGCCGTTGTCCAGCCGGTAGGCGAAGGAGATCACCGCGGTCGGCAGTTCCTCCTGCCGTGACTCGAACGACCGGATCGGCACCGACAGATACCTGCGCGGTCGCCGTGCCTCCGGTGGGTGGATCTCCACCCGGCCGTGGGTGAACGTCTTGACGGACAGGTATTCCGAGCGGTTGACGACCTTCGCGGTCCGCGCGTCCACGTCGGGCCAGGCCGCCTTGGACGACGCCCACAGGCGCAGCCGCGTGCCGTGCTCGTCCGGCTTCCACCTGACCCAGATCTCGATCTCCACGTCGCGCACCTGGCTCTGCAGCCCGCTCTTCGCCCTGTCGACGCACGACCTCAGCAGCTTGTGGTCGTCGTCGTTCGCGCGGGCCCAGTCGCTCTTGCGCCTGTTCTCCCACGCCGACCACCAGTCGCGAAGGCGGGCGCCGTGCCGTTTGGGCGACTCCCGCAGCGGGCCCGGCGAACCGTTCTGCCCGGCGCGGATCCGCACCTCGGTGACGAACTGGGAGACCTCGGCGTAGAAGTCGGGAAAAGTGACCTGCACGTCGAAGTGTTTCATCCGGGACGCGACATTCTCCCGGATGTCCTTCTGCAGGTCCAGCGGTAGGGAGAACCCCTGGATCGGCATCACCGCGAACCGAGCCCGTTTTCGGCCGCCGGTGTTCGCGGTGGTGGCCAGCGCGTTGAGCAGCGGCGGGTCGGTCAGGCTCGAGCCGAGCACCAACACCGAGTTGTCCTTGAACAACTGCTCGAGGAACCTGCTGGACAACGGGTAGGCCTTGGCATAGTCCACCTCGCTCACCGTGACGCGACGCGGGACACGGGTGTCGCTCTCCGGAACGTAGCCGTGAATGTGCACGATGCGGTCCGGGCCGATGAGCCGCGCCACCTCGTCGTCGATCCTGTCGATCGCGACCTCCGCCTTCGACACGAACGTCTTGAGCGTGAGCTTCTTCTCCCTCCGCCGGCCGCGTTCGACGTTCAGGGTGCGCAGCTCCTGCTGCAGGCAGTCGTCGTAGTTGGTCGTGACCACATAGCAGACCCTGTTCCGCTCCCTGAGCGCGACTACGAGCTTCATCACCGAACGCGCGATGTCGGCGCGCCGCCACTGTTCGGTGTACAGGCACGAATGCACGTCCCGCACGATCTGGGTGTTCGCCGCCTTCAGGTCCTTGGCCTCGTTGATGTACAGCTGCTTGACGATCGAGGCCGTCTGCAGCGGGCTGTCCGACCGCAGCTGCTCCCTGACCTTGTCGTTCGCGACCTTCCTGGCCATGAGCTTGTCGATCAGGTGCTCCCACTGCAGCCCGGTCCGGTCGATGGACACGCCGGCGCCCACGTAGATGACCAGCGACCGCTGTTGCGCCACGCTCTCGATGAAGTCGAGGGTGTTGTCCTGCTCGAAGTAGGGTGCTCCACTACTTGGCATGGCTCGGCTGTCCTCCCAGGTGAACGCGAAAGCGGCGGTCTCCGTATGACGTCGTCGCCATCGGGTGGCTCGTTACTCACCGTCAGAGGCACATACCCAGCGCAGCCGAGACCGCGGCGAGCCGACGCCGAGGTTGAGCTCGCGTGCCACGTCCACACAGGACGGACCGCCCGCGTGGCACGGAAAGACCGTGCGCCGGCACGCGGCCCGCCGCACTCCCCCGGCTAGGTGGTCCGCAGCCGGATCATGTTCCACGACAGCGCGGGCAGCACCGCCGTCACCGTCCCGTCCACGGCCTTCACGTCCGCGAGGCGGGTCGGCGTGACCCGGTCAGGACTGTCCATTGTGTTCGTCGCCTCGGGGTCCTCGTCGAACAGTGCGGTGTGGTTGCCCACCACCAGGTTCGGCAACGACCGCACATCGACCGCCAGCGTCAGCGGTTCGGTCTGTGCGCGGTTGACGGCGAAAAGCGTGACCGTGCCGGCCTCCTCGTCGTGCACGGCCGTCGCCGACACGACCGGCACCTCACCCATCCTCGACGTCTCGTACGACGGACCGGTCGGTTCCACCCGCAGCACGGTCCCCCGCCCGTGCCGCGACGTCAGCGAGAACGGATGGAACGTCGTCTGCCGCCATGCCGGGCCGCCCGGTTCGGACCGGATCGGGGCGATCACGTTGACCAGCTGGGCAAGGCAGGCGATCCTGACCCGGTCGGCGTGGCGCAGCAACGAGATCAGCAGGCTGCCGACCACGACCGCGTCGACCACCGAGTACTGGTCCTCGATGAGCCGCGGCCGCGTACCCCAGTCGAGGTTGTCCTCGCCGGGGAACCTGGCCTGGTACCACACGTTCCACTCGTCGAACGACAGGTTGACGCGCTTCTTGTGCTGCCCCACCCCACGCACGTGGTCGCACGTCGCGATCACCGACTCGATGAACCGGTCCATGTTCACGCCGCTGGCGAGGAAGCTTCCCCGGTCGTCGCCGTGCTGCTCGTAGTAGCTGTGCAGGGAAACGTAGTCGACCAGGTCGTAGGTCTCCCGCAGGACCGTCGCCTCCCAGTCGCCGAACGTCGGCATCCGCTGGTGCGAGCTGCCGCACGCGACCAGCTCGATCGACGGGTCCACCCGCCGCATCGCCTTCGCCGTCTCGGCGGCGAGCCGCGCGTACTCGTCGGCCGTCTTGTGACCGATCTGCCACGGCCCGTCCATCTCGTTGCCAAGACACCACAGCTTGATGCCGTGCGGGTCCTCGAAACCGTTGCGGCGCCGCAGCTCCGACCAGTGCGTGCCGCCGGGGTGGTTGGCGTACTCCACGAGGTTGCGTGCCGCGTCGATGCCCCGGGTGCCGAGGTTGACCGCCATCATCGGCTCGCTGCCGACCCTTCTCGCCCACTTGCAGAACTCGTCGACACCCACCTGGTTGGTCTCGTACGAGCGCCAGGCGAGGTCGAGCCGGGTCGGCCGATGGTCCCGCGGGCCGATGCCGTCCTCCCAGGTGTACCCGGACACGAAGTTCCCGCCCGGGTAGCGAAGCACCGGCACGCCCAGCTTGCGAACGAGTGCGGACACGTCGCGCCGGAATCCGTCCGGGGAGGCCGTCTCGTGGCCCGGCTCGTAGATTCCGGTGTAGACACAGCGACCCATGTGCTCCACGAACGACCCGTACAGGCGTGGGTCCACCACGGCGATGCGGAACGCGGGGTCGATCGTCATGGCGGCGTGCTGCATGTTCTATCCCTTCAGGCCGGTGCCGGCGATTCCCTCCACGATGCGGCGCTGGAACAGCAGGAACACCAGCACCAGCGGCAGCGCGCCGAGGATGGCCGACGCCATCGTATCGGCGTAACGGATCCCGTAGGTGCCCTGCACGGTCGCGAGGCCGACGGGAATCGTCATGATCTTCGGGTTGCTCAGGGCGAGCAGCGGCCACAGCAGGTCGTTCCACGTCCAGACGAAGCTGAAGATGGCCACCGCGGACACCGCGGGGCGCGCGAGCGGCATCACGACCTGGGCGTAGGCGCGGAAGAAGCCCGCGCCGTCGATGCGGGCCGCCTCGTCGAGGTCCTTCGGGATCCCGTCGAAGAACTGCTTGAACACGAACACCGCGATCGCGATGGGGATCTGCGGCAGGATCACCGCCCAGTACGTGTTCAGCAGGTTGACGCTGCCCAGCTCGCGGAACCGCGGCACGATCAGCACCTGGCTGGGGATCATGATGCCGATCAGGATCGCCCAGAACGCCAGCCAGCGGAACCGGAACCGCAGGCGTGACAGGGCGTAGGCGGCCATGCTCGCGGTGACCACCGTGCCGGCCGCCACCACCGCCGAGGTGATGAAGCTCGCCGCGTACCAGTTGAGCACGTCGCCCTCGGCGAGCAGCGCCCGGAACGACTCGAGCGTCGGGTTGTGGATGAGCCAGGTCGGGTTGGTCGTCTCGGCGTTGGGCTTGAGCGCGGTGTCGAGCGCCCAGGCCAGCGGCACCAGCCAGAGGATGGCGAAGGCGATGAGCACACCGGTGCAGCAGCGGTTGAACAGGCGGGTGCGGCGGTCGGCGGACGCGGCGTAGCGGCGTGCCTCGGCGGTGCTGAGCGCACGGGTTTCGTAGGTGAGAGTGGCCATGGCTTACAGCTCCGGTTCCTGGCGGCGGGTCATGACGACCCATCCGGTCGACACCGCGAGCACCGCGACGAAGAACAGCGTGGACGCGGCCGCGGCGTAGCCGCTGCGGAAGTCGGTGAACCCGACGTCGAAGACGTACTCCAGGAGCGAGCGGGTGGCGAAGTTCGGCCCGCCCTGCGTCATGATGTACATCTGGTCGAACACCTTCATGGACGCGATGATCTGCAGCACCACGACCAGCGACGTGGTGCGGGACAGCAGCGGGAGGGTGATCATGCGGATCTGCTGCCACGGCCCGGCGCCGTCGATGGCCGACGCCTCGTAGAGGTCGCGCGGGATGTCCTGCAGGCCGGCGAGGTACAGCACGAAGTTGAAGCCGAGCGTCCACCACACGGTGGTGACCGCCAGCGACACCATCGCCCAGTCCGGGTCGCCGAGCCAGTTGGGCTCCGCGAAGCCGAGTGCGGTCATCGTGCGGGTCAGCAGGCCGAGCGCCGGCGTGTACATCCAGATCCAGATCAGCGCGACGACCGCCGAGGGCAGGATGTAGGGCAGGAAGAACGCCAGCCGGAAGAACCACCGCGCCCGGCGGGCCCGCTCGGCGAGCAGCGCGAACACGAGAGCGAGCACGATCAGCGGCGGCGTGGTGAGGATGGTGAACCACAGCGTGTGCCACATCGCGGCCCAGAAGTCGCCGCTGGTCAGGGCTTCGCCGTAGTTGTCGAACCCGGCGAACGTGCCGAGGCCGGTGGACACCATGCTGGTGTCGAAGAAGCTCATCACCACGCCGTAGACGGCCGGGCCGACGATGAACAGCACGTACAGGACGAGGAAGGGCGCGAGCATCAGGAGCGCGGGCCGTCCGTGTCCGAGCGGCCGGGCCTCGCGGCGCGTGCCCGTGGTCCGGCGGGCCGGTGGCGGGGTGCGTATGGTGGGCGGTTCGATCGTGGTGGCCACGGCCAACCTCCTTGTGCGGTAAGGCTGTTCGCTCAGACCGGGGGTGCGGTGTTGGCCAGTTCGGACAGTTTCGAACGGATCTGCGCGATCGCGGCCTCGGCGGACATGCCGCCGGACTCGACGGCGCCGACCGCCGAGCCCATCACGATCTCGAAGTTCGAGCCCGACCCGGAGTACCACGCGGGCGGGTCGTAGACGGCGGCGTCGGCGGCCGCCGCGTAGTCCGACTGCGGGGTGAGCTTCTCGTACCTGCCGCTGGTGGCGAACGGCTGCCAGGCGGGCACGTGGCCGCCCTCGGCCCAGGTGAGGCTCTGGTCGAGCATCGACCGGACGAACCCGAGCGAGAGGTCGAGCCTGGCCCGGTCGTCCTGGTCGGGCCGCACCGGCAGCACGAGGGTGTGCGAGTCGGCCTGGACGGCGTAGTCGCCGCCGAAGACGTTGGGCACCAACGTCATGCTGAACGGCGTCTGCGCGGTCTGGAAGGTGGAGATCTCCCACTCGCCGTTGAGGTGGAACCCGGCCGCGCCGCTGGCGAACAGCGCGATCGCGCCCTGGTAGTCGATACTCCCCGGCATCAGTCCTTTCTCGACGGTGAGCTGCCGGAGGAAGTCGAGCACCTGCCGCGCCTTGGCGTCGTCGATGACGATCCGGGTGCCGTCGTCGGCGAGCACCTCGCCGCCGAGTTGGGCGTAGAGGGTCTGGAAGAGCCGCCACGGGGTGGCGGTGTCGGAGTTGATGCCGTGGGTGGCGCCGTACTGGCCGGTGACCTTCTTGAGTCTGGTGAGGGCGTCGACGAACGCGTCCTGGCCCCTGATCGGCCTGAGCTTGCCCTTCGCGTCGAGCAGACCGGCCTCGTCGCAGATCTTCGTGTTGTAGAACAGGACGAACGGGTGGGTGTCGATCGGGATCGCGTAGATCCTCCCGTCGATCAGGCCGGCATCCCAGGCGCGCCGGTTGAACCTGTCGGCCGTCATGCCGTGCCGCTCGAGGTCCTCGGGACGCAGCTCCTGCAACAGGTTGCCCGCGGCGAGGGTCTTCATCCTGGTCAGGTGGGAGACCGCGACGTCGGGTGGCTTGTCGCCGACCGTGGCGAGCGCGAGCTTGGTGTAGTAGGGGTTTCCCCACGCGAGGGTGACGGCCTGGAGGTCGACGCCGGGGTTGGCCCGGCGGTAGCCGTCCTCCATCTGCGTCATCCGGACGCCGTCACCGCCGCCGAACAGGTTCCAGTAGGCCAGCGAGCCGGCGGAGGGCCCGGTGTCGAGCAGGCCCGCGCCGACGGCGGAACAGCTCGGCAGGGCCAGTGTCCCGGCCCCCAGCAGGGTGGCGCGGAGCATGTCACGTCGGGTAAACGCATTCCTGGGGGGACCGGTCATGTTTCACCGTCCTAACGGGACACTGGTCGACTCGCGGACGACCGGTTCGACGGGCAGTCCGAGCAGGTGTCCGGCCGCGAGGGAGCCGGTCACGGTGTGGTCGGAGCCCACGGTGGGGACGGCGACGCCGTGGATCCGGTTGCTGTTGACGACGGGTGGCGGGCCCCTGAGCGTGGCACCGACCACCCTCCTCATCGAGAGCGAACGTTCGCCTAACTCTGAACCCGACGCGCGGGGTCGTCAAGGTCCGGATTCCACCGGCCCGGGTGCGCGCTGTTCAGGCCGGTGATCAATGATCTCGCAGTGGATTCACGGAATGGACTTTCACCGTGGAAAGCCGAAAGTGATATCGGCCCAATACCGCGACGGGGTCAGGCGTCGATGCCGGTCGCGCGAGTGCGCAGCCGGTGCACGGCTTCGGTGCGCAGTGGTTCGCCGGACAGCCGGGCCGCGTACAGGGCGGCGCCGACGACCGGTGGGAGGAGTGGGTCGCGCAGGTCGACCGACGCGCCCGCGAGGCGCTCGCGGAACGCGGCGCGCACCTCCTCGCTCGCGAAGACCCCACCCGACCACGACACCGGGACGACCTCACCGGGTGCGTAGCCGAGCCGGTCGATGGTGACCCGCACGAGGTCCGCCAGCCGGGTGCCCGCGTCGCGGAGGATCCGCGCGCACTCGGTGTCGCCGCCGGCCGCGGCCGCGGTGACGACCGGGGCCAGGGACGCCACCTTCATCCGGTCGCCGTGCCACCGGTTGAGCACGACGTCGACGAGGTCCAGGTCGGCGGCGAGCCGCAGGTGATCGGCCAGGTGTTCGCGCAGCGGCCCGGTGGGCAGCCTGCCGTCGGACATCCGCGCGAACGCGTTCAGCCCGCGGATCGCGATCCAGTAGGCCGATCCCTCGTCGTCGAACAGCTCGCCCCAGCCCCCGACGCGCAGCCCGCGGCCGGCACGCTCGCCGTAGGTCATGGACCCGGTCCCCGCGATCACGTTGACGCCGTCCACGGCGCCGAGCGAGCCGGCCCAGCCGGCGACCATGTCGTTGTCGCAGCGGTACCGCTGGTGGCCGAGCACCCGGCCGGGGATCGCGTTCAGCGTCTCGACGTCGGCGCTCACCTCGCCGTAGCCGGGAAGCCCGACGAACGCGTGGGTGAACTCCCCCGGCGCGATGCCGGTCTCGCCGCACACCGACGCGACGCCGGCACGCAGGACCTCCTCGACCAGGTCGATGCCGCGCCCGAGGTAGTAGCAGCTCGGTGCCAGCGCGGTGGTGAGCAGTTCGCCATCGCCGGTCAGCAGCGCGAAGGCGGTCTTGGTGCCGCCGCCGTCGACGCCGAGGAACACGCCGGGCTCACCGTTCGAGCGCATGGATGCTGACCCCCTTCACGACCCGGTTCACCTCCTGCGCCGGGAACGGGTTGTCCGGGTCCAGCCCCAGCGCACGCGAGGTCGCCAGCGCGACCTGTTGTGCGGCAAGCAGCAGCGCGGGCGCGACGACGGCGTCGGGCAGGTCGTGCAGCCCCGGGAACGACCAGGTCTCCTCCCCCGCGTCGTCCCGGCAGCCGATGGTGATCACGTGCCCGTCGGGCAGGGTCTCGCAGAGCTCGCGGGCGATGTCGAGGTCGTAACGGCGCGTGTGGGGATCGTTCGACAGGTAGACGAACGCGACCGTCGCGTCGTTGAGCACGGACTTGGGGCCGTGCCTGAACCCCAGCGACGAGTCGAAGTAGCTCACGACCCGGCCCGCGGTCAGCTCGAGCAGCTTCAGCGCGGACTCGCGGGCGAGCCCCGTCAGCGGGCCGCTGCCGAGGTAGACGAACCGGTCCGCGCGGCCCTCGGCCAGTGTCCGCGCCCGCTTGGCCAGGTCCGGCAGGACGGCCGCCGCGACGTCCGCGAGGAGGGCGACGTCCGGCTCCGCCCCCAGCACGGTCAGGGCCGCCAGCACCATGCTGGTGACGCTGGAGGTCATGGCGAAGCCGTGGTCGTTGGTGCCCTCGGGCATCAGCAGCGCGAGGCTCCGGTTCCCGGCCCCCGGCTCGCTCATGGTCCGGTACAGCCGCCCGTCCGGGTTGCAGGTGAGGACCAGGTGCCAGGCTTCGGACAGCAGCTCGTCCGCGAGCCCGACCGCGGCGAGCGACTCGGGGCTGTCCCCGGAGCGCGCGAAGGAGACGAGAAGCGTCGGGAGGTCCTCGGCCAGGTGCTCACGGGGGTTGCTCACCAGGTCCGTGGTGGCGACCGCGTCCACCCGGCGGCGCAACGCCCTCGACAGACCGGGAGCGAGAATCTGCCCGGCGAACGCCGACGTGCCGGCGCCGGTCAGCACGATCCGGAGGTCGTCACCGGCCAGCAGCGGTGCGAGGAACGCGTCGATCCGCGGCCTGTCGGCGGCCAGGGAGCCGGCGAGCGTGCGCCAGACGTCGGGCTGCTGGGCGATCTCGCGTGCGGTCCACACATCCCCGGTCATGCCGCGACCTCCCGCTCGCCGCACGCGTAGGCGTAGTCGCGCAGCACGTCGCGGACGTGGTCGACGGCCAGGTCACGGGCCATCGGCGGCAGCTCGCCGGCCCGCACGCGCCGGTACTGGTCCGGGAGGTGCTGGCTCAGCAACGGCAGCGGGATCCCGGCGGTGTCGAGGTTGTCGAACAACCGCGCCACGGCGGCGGCGACCGGCGGCTGCGGCCAGTAGTAACGCGCCCGGTCGCTGTAGCTGTAACGCCGGGCCAGGCGTTGCCCGCCGGGGTCCCCGTCGTAGTAGCCCGCCCACCACGTCGGGTCGGCCAGCATGGCCGACTCCAGCTCGTCCACCAGGCCCGACCGGTCCGCGCCGGGGACCAGCTCGTCCTCGATCGCCGCGAGCGCGAACAGCGCCTCGCGCAGCGCGAACGTCAGTCCCGGCCCCACCTTGAGCACCGCCCAGTGGTCGCGCACCAGCCGGGCCAGCGCGTCGCGGGTCTGGTAGTCCGTGGAGTGGGCCTCGAACACGAGACCGGGGTACTCGTCGACGACAGCGCTCAGGCGCCGGGCCGCCGCCGGCGCGTAGTCGAACACCCGGACGTGGTCGAACTCGACGCCCGGCTGCACCACGAGCGCGATCACCCGCTCCCACGCCTCGCCCACGCCCGCCTCGCCGAAGGCGGCGCGGTGCTCGGCCACGGTCGCCCGCGCGGCCTCCGGCGTGGTCGGGGTGAGTGACTCGATGGTCTCCCGCGCACCACCCGGAACCGGGACCTCCGTGCCGATCACGTAGCCGAGGTCCGCCGACCTCCCCAGCTCGGCGGCGGCCTTCTCGGCCGCTCGGGCGAGCCGGGCGGCACGCGCGGCGACCAGGGTGCCGGGCAGCGGGACGGGGTCGTCCGCGCACGCCATGCTGCAGTCCAGGTGGATCTTGGTGAAGCCGGCCCGGACGTAGGCGGTCACCAGGACGTCGGCCCGGTCCATCGCCTCGTCCGGACCGAGGTCACACCACCGTTGCGGCCCGAGGTGGTCGCCGCCGAGCACGACCCGGGTGCGCGGCAACCCCACCCGGTCGACGATCCCGTGCACCAGCGCCGCGAAGTCGGCCGGCCCCATGCCGGTGTAGCCGCCGTACTGGTCCACCTGGTTCGACGTCGCCTCGACCAGCAGCACGGCGCCGTCGGCCGACGCCTGGACGGCGGCCGCCTCGATGACGAGGGGGTGCGCGGAACACACGGAGGTCACGCCGACGGCCTCGCCATCGCGGTGACGGGCCAGCCGTTCGCGCAGTGAAGTCATGGCAAGAACGTAGGGTTGCTGAAACTGGTATGCAACGATTCAGATACTGGTAGCATACTGGTATGTCAGGCCCCGACCGGCGACTCAGACCCCTCGAACTCCCCCGCGGCGCCTTCGACCCGACGTCGGTCCCGTTGTACGAGCGGATCGCGAGCCGGCTCTGGGAGGAGCTGCGCGCGAGCGGCGCACGCAGCGGCGACCGCCTCCCGTCCGAGCGGGTCCTCGCCGACCGCTACCACGCCTCGCGCGTGACCATGCGTTCCGCGCTGGCGTTCCTCGCCAAACGCGGCGCCGTGCAGGCCGCGCCGGCCCGCGGCTGGTTCGTCGCCGGCGAGGTGACCGCCGTGACAGCCACCGCGCATGTCGAGGGTTTCGCCGACTACGCCCGCAAGCACGCCATCCCGCTCAGCAGCCAGGTGCTGCTCTCCCGCGTCCGGCCCTGCACGGTCCGGGAGGCGCAACGCCTGCGCGTCACCCCGGGCGACGACCTCTTCGAGATGCGGCGGCTCCGCTCGCTCAACGGGATGGTCGTCGTCCTGGAACACAACCGGCTGCCGCTCGCCCTGTGCCCGGCCCTCGTCGACACGGACTTCACCCAGGCGTCGCTGTACGCCACGCTGCTGACCGCCGACCCGCCCCAGATCCCGCGCCGTGCCGAGTACGCCGTCGAGGCCCGGCCCCCCAACCGCGAGGAACAGCGGCTGTTGGAGCTGGCGGGCACCGCCGTCCCGGTCCTGATGGCGCGACAGCTCACCTACAGCCAGCACGACCATCCGCTGGAGCTGACCGACCAGGCCTACCGGGGTGACCGCTACCAGTTCCGCGCCGTCATCACCTGAGTGTCCGGCCGGCGCGCGGTCGCGGCGACGGGTGCCGCGGGTCGAGGGACCCGCGGCACCCGTCCGGCCGTCAGGGCATCGTCCACTTCTGGTTCGACGCGGACGTGCACGGCGCGATGACCAGCTGTGTGCCGTCGGCGGTGCCGCCCGCGAGCGGCGTCAGGCACTTGGCCGACTGCGGGTTGCGCAGTGTCCCGTCGGCCTGCGGCACCCAGTTCTGCGCGCCACTTCCGTTGCAGGTCCACAGTTGTACGCGGGTGTTGTCGGCGGTGGCGCCGCCCGCGACGTCCATGCACTTGCCCAGCGCACGCAGCGTCGTGCCGGACACGGTCCAGATCTGCGCGCCGGTTCCGTTGCACGTGTACAGCTGGATCTTCGTGCCGTCCGCCGTCCCGGCGCCCGAGATGTCGACGCACTTGCCGCTGCCGGTGATCGCCCCGACCCCCGGGGTGGTGCCACCCAGCTCCTTGATCCGGACGGACCGGAACGACACGTCGTCACCGGTGCCGTGGTTCTGGATGCCGACGTAGCCGGTGAGCGACCGGACCGGGTCGGTGTTGGTGAAGTCGTTGATCTTGGCTCCGTTCAGGAACACCTGCAGGTGCTCGCCCTCGACCAACAGCTCGTAGGTGTTCCACTCCCCCGGCGGGTTGAGCGCGGCGTCCCTGGCCGCCAGGTCGGCGGACTTGAAGCCGTACACCGAACCCGTCGTGCGGTCGGCCGTGTCGGTCGGGTCGATCTGGATCTCGTAGCCGTTGTTCACCGCCGAGTTCGGGTCGGTGCTCGACGGGAACCCGATGAACACCCCGGAGTTGTCGTCGCCGGCCATCCGCCAGTCCAGCTTGAGCGAGTAGGACCGGAACTCCCTCGCGCTGTACCAGAACAGGCCCATGCCGCCGACCGAGGTGAGGGTGGCGTCGGAGTTGGTGAAGCTGCCGGGCCCCGCCTGCGACCAGCCGGACGTGGATCCGTTGTACAGGCTGGTGTAGCCGGTCTCCGGACGGCAGTCGGCCTTCGACCGGCCCGCGGTGTAACGGATTCCGCCGAGCAGCATCGACCGGAACGCCGGATCGCCGTAGCTCTCCTGGGTGTGGCCGTTGCCGGTGTAGAACGAGCGACCACCCTGGTAAGCCTTGCACCAGGTGTGCGGGTGGTCCGCGCCCATGGTGCCGCCGGAGTAGGTCGACTCGTCCAGTGTGGCCAGCACCCGCGCGCTGCTTCGCGGGTTGGTGCGGTAGTTGTACAGCTCGTCGGTACGGACCCAGCTCTGGCCGAGGTGGGCGGTGGCCGCGTGCGCCCGGTTCTCCACGCGTTCGGTGACCTGCTGGATCGCCGGGTGCGACGAGAAGTACGCGCCGACCAGCTCGCCGTAGAACGGCCAGTCGTACTCGGTGTCGGCGGCCGCGTGCACGCCGACGTACCCGCGGCCGGAACGGATGTAGGACTCGAACGCGGTCTGCTGGGTGGCGTCGAGCACGTCGCCCGTGGTGTTGAGGAACACGACCGTCTCGTACTGCGCGAGGTTGCCGGTCGTGAAGGCGCCGGCGTCCTCGGTCGCGGTCACCGTGAAGTTGTTGGCGGCGCCCAGTTCCCGGATGGTCTGGATCCCGATCGGGATCGCGTCGTGGCGGAAGCCCGCGGTCTTGAAGAACACCAGCACGTCGTACGGGGCGTCGGCCGCGCTGGCGGCCGGGCCGGTGGTGCAGGCCATGATCGTCGCGGTGGCGGCCGCCACCGCGAGCGCTGAGCGAGCAGTGTGTCTCATGTCGTTTCCTCTCAGGGGAGGGTGAAGCGCTGGGTCGCGGCGGTGGTGCAGGTGGAGATCACCAGCTGGGTGCCGTCCGCCGTGCCGTTGCCGGTCGGGGTCAGGCACTTGGCCGACTGCGGGTTGCGCAGCGTGCCATCGGCGTTGGCCGCCCAGTTCTGCGCGCCGGAGTTGTTGCAGGTGTACAGCTGCACGACCGTCCCGTCCGCGGTGCCGCCGCCGGCGATGTCCATGCACTTGCCGAGCGCACGCAGGGTCGAGCCGGTGACCGTCCACGACTGGGCCGCGGTGTTGTTGCACGTGTACAGCTGGATCTTCGTGCCGTCCGCGGTGTTCGCGCCGGAGATGTCGACGCACTTGCCGCTGCCGCGGATCGGTCCCTGCCCGCCGGCCGCCGTCTTCGAGAAGGTGAACGCGTCCACGTCGAACAACGCGCCCGTGCCACCGGAGAAGGTCAGGTACAGCGTCGTGGTGCCGGCCGGCACGCTCGAGAGGTTCGTCGCCACGTCGGTGAACGTCTCCCAGCCACCGGTGTTCGGCACCGTCATCGTGCCCAGCACGGTGCCGGTCGCCGAGCCGGACCGCACGGTGAGCGTGCCGCCCACCCCGCCGGAGGACACCCGCGCGGAGACGCGCGCGACGCCGCCGAGCGCGTACGGCTGGAACGCGATCCAGTCGCCGTTGTTGACGTCGCCGACGGTCTTGCCGCCCTCCGCGCCGGTCTTGTCGATCAGGGTGGTGCCCGACTGGCTGCTGTAGTGCTCCGCCTGCCGGTGCGCCGGCTGCAACCGGTTCTGCGCATGGGTGGTCAGCGCGGGCTGGCCGTTCGCGCCCTTGTCGGTGTACTCGGCGTCGAAGACCGCGTACAGGTTCGCGGCGGTGTCATGTTCTCCGTCGACCGGGATGGTGATCGAACCGGAGCAACCGTTCTGCGACGTGATCGGGTGGCCGTGGCTGTCGTGGCCGAGCACGTAGGTCAGCTTGACCCTCGTGCAGTCGATCGTGCCGTCCTCCGGGTCGGACACGGTGATCGTGTACGGCACCGTATCGCCGAAGTTGAACGTGGACCCGTTGACCGGGGTGCTCAGCGTGACCGTCGGCGCGGTGTTCCCCACGGTGATCACGACCGTGGCGTTGGCGGTCCGGCCGCCGGGGTCGGTGACCGTGAGTGTCGCCGTGCGCTGTCCGTTGGTGGTGTAGGTCTTCGTCGGGTTGGCCGCGGTCGACGTGGTGCCGTCACCGAAGTTCCACAGGTAGGTGAGCGCCCCGCCCTCCGGGTCGGACGAGCCCGCGGCGGAGAAGCCCACCGTCAGCGGCGCCGTCCCCGAGGTCCGGTTCGCGGTGGCCGTCGCGGTCGGCGCCTGGTTGCCGGCCGGGTTGTACTCGATGCGGTACAGGGCGGAGTTGGCGTCGCCGCCGAAGTTCCCCGTGCCGTAGTCCAGCACGTACAGCGCGCCGTCCGGGCCGAACGCCATGTCCATGACCTGGGTGCCGGTCCACGGGAAGGTGTCGATCTGCCCGGCGGAGCCGTCGCTGTTGACGTGGGCGGTGCGCAGCCACCGGCGGCCGTACTCGCCGAGGAAGACGTGTCCGTCCAGGACGGCCGGGAACTTGACGGACGAGCTCAGGTTCGCGTCGTAGTGGTAGACGGGGCCGCCCATGGGCGACTCCGACCCGCAGCCGAACGCGGCGATCGAGCAGTCGTCGTACTTGATCCACGCCGGCCGTACGGGTGGCAGGGTCGTCAGTCCGGTGTTGTTGGGCGAGTTGTTGGTCGGGCCGCCCGCGCAGTTGTAGCGCGCGCCGG
>NZ_DASQCC010000123.1:0-10667 GCF_035634895.1 Actinophytocola sp.
CGGAAGCCGGAAGCCGGAAGCCGGGGAAACGGAACTTCATGCCGGGGTGGGTGTCAAGGCTGGGTGCCGTCGCGGTTTGGGTCGTTTTGGGCCGGACTTCAGTTGGCGGGGTTCGGCTTGGTGATTGGCTGGTGTCGCTGGCGCCCGTTCTGGCGCGCGTGGTGGTTTGAGGGTTTCGTTCTGGGTTGGTTTTTTGGGGGCTTTGTGGGCGAGGGGGCGGTGTAGCGCGGTGCGACAGGCGCGTGGTTCTGCGGTGTGGGGCTCGTTTTGTTGCGGCCCGTACCGCGTTCGGCCTTGTTAGCCCCTGGCTGGCCCTGCTTTTTAGCCCTTGATGCAGATTACTTGCTTTAGTTTTGTCACTACTTCGACAAGGTCTTCCTGGTTGCTTATTACCTCGTCTATGTCCTTGTATGCCGCCGGGATCTCGTCTACCACGCCCATGTCCTTGCGGCATTCGACGCCGGCCGTCTGGGCTGCCAGGTCTGCTTCGGTGAACTGTTTTCGGGCTTTGTTGCGGGACATCCTGCGGCCGGCACCGTGGGATGCCGACTCGAACGAGTCCGGGTTGCCCAGGCCTCGGACGATGTACGAACCGGTGCCCATCGAGCCTGGGATGATGCCCAGCTCTCCCCGGCCCGCGTGGATGGCGCCCTTTCGGGTTACCAGGACCTCCTCGCCGAAGTGGGTTTCCTCCGCTACGTAGTTGTGGTGGGCCGAGATGGGAGCCTCGAAATCAATCCGTGGGAACTGGGTCCCCAGTACGTCGGCGATCAGTCTCAGCATTACCGCTCTGTTGCGTCGGGCGTAGTCCTGGGCCCAGAACAGGTCATGGCGATATTCCTTCATCTCGTCGGTGTTCGCCAGGAACACCGCCAGGTCGGGGTCGGGGAGCTCCTGGTTGTGTGCCAGGCCCCTCGCCACCTCAATATGATGCTGTGCCAGCAGGTTGCCGATTCCTCGGCTTCCCGAATGCAGCATCACCCAGACCTGACGTTGCGTGTCCAGGCAGACCTCGATGAAGTGGTTGCCGCCGCCGAGTGTGCCCATCTGGTGCAGCGCCTTTGCCGAATTCGCCTTCACCGTTGGGGTCAGGGACGCGAAGGCGCGCCAGAAGGGGTCCCAGTCCGTGGCGTCACGATCCGTGAACGCCGTTGCCCTGTGCTGTCCGAAGCCCACCGGGACCGCACGCTCCAACAGGCCACGCAGGCGCGACAGTGACTCCGGCAGGTCCTCCGCGCGCAACGACGTCCGGACCGCGGTCATGCCGCAGCCGATGTCCACCCCCACCGCCGCCGGTGACACGGCCTCTTGCATGGCTATCACCGAGCCCACCGTCGCGCCCTTGCCGTAGTGCACGTCCGGCATCACCGCCACGTGCTTGTACGTCCACGGCAGGGCGGCGATGTTGTGCAGCTGCCGCATCGCCTGGGGCTCGACCGTCTCCGGTTGGGTCCACATTTGGATATCGACGTACTTGCCCTGGATCGTGGTTGGGGCCATGCGCCCAGGGTAGGGAACTACAGCAGGTGTGCGTGGCGCCAGATTCGCCTGGTCGGGCCGCCGATCATGCCCACCTCGGTCAGGAACGCCACGATCTTCTCCGCCATCCAGCGACGAGACTCGCGGTGGTGCGGGTTCGCCCGTGCCGCCGCCCTCGCCTCGCGGGGATCCAGACCCACCGCCGCGTACACAGCCGGATGCACCATCACGTCCATCACCGTGTGGGCCACCACCGCCGTCACCAGTCGATGTAGCTCCAGGGCCGGGCGGCTCAGCGACTCGAGGCCGCGGACCAGCTCCTCACGCGCGTACCGGACGTGCCTGGCCTCCTCCACCACATGGATCCGGTTGATCATTCGGATCATCGGCTGGATGCGGTCGTCGTCGAGCATCGAACGCTGCAGGCGATCCGTGGTCTCCTCCACCACCAGCACCGACGCGAACATCGCGGGGCCGCCGATGGCCGCGCCGAACAGCTTCGCGGGGACTCGCACCGCGCGGGGTGGGCCGTAGGCGGGGATGCCGAACTTCGCTATGCCCTTGCCGAACATGATCGCGTGACGGGTCTCGTCGCCGATCTCGGTCAGTGCGTAGTGCATATGTGGGCTGCGGGGGTCCAGGTCGGCCGCGTACCTCGCCAGCAGCTGCATCAGGACGATCTCCGTCCACAGGCCCACGCTGGTGATACTGCCCAGCTCGTGTTTCGCCAGCTCGATCCGCTGCTCGGGCGTCAGCCGGTCCCACAACGCCGTGCCGTACAGCGACACCCGCTCCTCCGGCAGGAAGCCCTTGCCCTCGACCAGTGGCGCGTCCCAGTCGACATCGACGTTCGGGTCGTACGAGTTGCGCATCGACGAGTCCAGCAGCCGCTCGGCGGTCACCTCGCGGTCCTTCGGTTGCAGCACGCGCGCCATCGTGGAACCTCCCGAGAAGTACCTGTTACCTCACGTAACAGTTACTTAGGTTCGCCGGTCTGTCAAGCCCGTGTCAGGTCTCCGATGAGCTGCACGATCTCCCTGGTAACCGGCCGCAGCAACCGCAGGCGGGACAGCCCGATCACGCGATCGAGCAGCGGCACCGTCCGGTCCACCAGCATCCGCGTCCGCCGGCACCCCGCCGAGCCGTCGTGCACCCAGAACAGCACGACCCCCATCTCGTACAGCCACAACAGCTCGGGCAGCTCCGGCCGCAGCTCCGGGTCCACCTTCGCCGCCGAGCCCTCCAGCACGCGCCGGAACAACGCGATCTGCGCGTCCCGTGCCGGCGACGACT
Source organism: Actinophytocola sp. (assembly GCF_035634895.1). GTDB lineage: Bacteria > Actinomycetota > Actinomycetes > Mycobacteriales > Pseudonocardiaceae > Actinophytocola. The sequence goes on from NZ_DASQCC010000123.1 coordinate 2,773, forward strand.
CGGTGGAGAACGGGCTCAGCGGGCTCGACGGGTCGGCCGCGTTCACGAAGAACTGCCGCCCGAACTCGTGGTACGGCGCGGCCACCTCGAGCCACGCCATCAGCACCGCCCGCAAACGTTTGGCGAAGTCCTGCTCGGTCGCCAGCACGTCGGCGCACGACTCCTCGTGCAACTGGGTTATCCGGTCGTAGAAGCCCTGGACCAGCTGTTCCTTCGACGAGAAGTAGTAGTACGCGTTGCCGACCGACACCCCCGCCTCACGCGCGATCCCCCGCATCGTCGTCTTGTCGTACCCGTTCTCCTGGAACAGCCGCAACGCCGTCTCCACGATCAACGTTCGCGTTGCCTCACTCTTGGGAGTCCTGATCGCAGAGTCCGACACCCGTTAACCGTAGCTCCGGTGCACTGTTCACGGGTCCGTGTCAGGGTGGTCCGCCCGCAGTCCTCAGGAGGTCCCCATGCGCCGTACATGGCTGTTACCCGCGCTGGCACTCGCCGCCGGCGTGCTCACCACCCCGACCGCCCAGGCAACCGGAGGGCACACCGTCCGGTTCGCCACCTTCAACGCCTCACTCAACCGCGGCACTGCCGGTCAGCTGGTCACCGACCTGTCGACCCCGGACAACGCCCAGGCCCGCAAGGTCGCCGAGGTCATCCAGCGCAACCGCCCGGACGTCCTGCTGATCAACGAGTTCGACTACGCCCCCCAGGCCGTCGACCTCTTCCGCCGCAACTACCTCGAACACGGCCAGAACGGCGCCCGGCCGGTCGACTACCCCTACGCCTTCATCGCGCCGTCCAACACGGGCGTGCCGACCGGCTTCGACCTCGACCGCGACGGCAGCACCACCACCGGCAACGACGCGCACGGCTTCGGCCTGTTCGAGGGCCAGTACGGCCTGCTCGTCCTGTCCAGGTACCCCATCGACACCCGAGGGGCACGCACCTTCCAGCACTTCCTCTGGAAGGACATGCCGAACGCGATGCTCCCGGACGACCCGGCCACCGCGGCCCCCAAGGACTGGTACTCCCCCGAGATCCTGGACGTGCTGCGCCTGTCCTCGAAGTCGCACTGGGACCTGCCCGTCAGGATCGGCCGCGACACCGTGCACTTCCTCGTCTCGCACCCGACGCCGCCCACGTTCGACGGCGCCGAGGACCGCAACGGCACCCGCAACAACGACGAGATCCGCTTCTGGGCCGACTACACGACCCCGGCCAGGGGCCGCTACATCTACGACGACAAGGGCCGGCGTGGCGGCCTGTCCCCCAGCGCCGACTTCGTCATCGCCGGGGACAACAACTCCGACCCGCTCGACGGTGACAGCGTGCCCGGCGCGATCGACCGGCTCCTGCACGCCCCGCGCGTCGTCGAGACGCACCCGGGCAGCCAGGGCGGCGTGCTCGCCGCGCGGACCCAGGGCGGCGCCAACGCCACGCACAGGGGCAACCCGTACTTCGACACCGCCGACTTCGCCGACACCGCGCCGGGCAACCTGCGGGTCGACTACGTGCTCCCGTCGAGGGGCCTGTGGCCGCTCCGGGGCGCGGTCTACTGGCCGACCGACGCGCTGGCCCGTCTGAACGACGCCTCCGACCACCATCTGGTGTGGGAGGACGTCCTCGTCAGCAGGCGGTGAACACGCGCACACGTCCCGTAGAGAACGGCTGCCCCATGGGGCAGCCGTTTTCGTTCGCGGGGGTTTTTGTTCCGGCGATGACGTATTTGCGACGCCGTTCCGTGCTCTCTTGAGTCGAACGCAACCGCCGGGGGGCACAGGAGGGCGCGCGATGTTGTGCACAGTCGAGCCAGAGGTGGACCTGGCTCAGCTAGAAGCCGATTTGGCGAACGTGGCGGCGGCGACCGCCCCACCCGCCTGGTCGCGACCTGTCACGAGAGGCAACCTGGACGCGGTCGCCGCGGCAGCGTCGGCCGGCGACACCGCCGCGACCGACGAGCTGCTGAGCTACCTGCGGCCGATCATGGTCCGGTTCTGCCGGACCAAGCTGGGGAGGGTCCGGCCGATCAGCTCCGCGGACGACGTCGCGCAGGAGGTGTGCATCGCGGTTTTCCGTGCGCTGCCCACCTACCAGCACCTCGGCCGGCCGTTCCTGTCGTTCGTCTTCGGCGTCGCGGCGCACAAGGTGGCCGACGTCCACCGAGCGGCCGCCCGCGACCGCTCGCTGCCGACCGCGGAGACCCCGGACACGATCACGCTGGAGGAGAACCCGGAGGAGATCGCGCTGCGTCGCGAGCTGGTGGAACACACCAGCGACCTGCTGGCGACGCTGCTGCCACGGCAGCGGGAGATCGTCGTCATGCGGGTCGTGCTGGGGATGTCGGCCCAGGAGACGGCCGACGCGGTCGGCACGACGCCGGATGCCGTCCGGGTGGCGCAGCACCGTGCGCTGAACCGGCTGCGCCGGACGATCACCCGTTGAACCGAGCCAGCTGAACGGAGCCCGCGGCGCGAACCGCGGGCACGGCGCCGACCTCGTGAGCGGCGCACCGGTTTCGGCGGCGCGGAGGGCCGCAGGGGGCTCGCCGCGCCGCCGACGGTATGGACACGGCTGCGACAATCGCCAGGACGAATGGGACTTTCATATACGAACCTCCGGTCTTTCGAGGTACGCCGAACGCACCGGGGCCGCGAGTAGAGTCTTCGTTGAGTGTCGAAGAGAACTGGGGGGCTGCCAGGAATGTCGGTCGGCAGGTGGGCTCCGCCGTCGCACCCGGACGTCGAGTCCGTCGAGGTGGACGAGGTGCTACGCGCTCTCGCCGACCCGACCCGGCGCCAGATCGTGCGGCTCCTGCTCGCCGAGGGCGACCGGCCCTGCGGCACCTTCGACCTGCCGGTCGCCGCCTCGACGCTCAGCCATCATTTCCGCACCCTGCGCAACGCCGGCATCCTCCGCCAGTACGACGACGGCCGGCAGCGCATGAACACACTGCGTCTGGACGAGCTGGAATCCCGGTTCCCGGGGCTCGTGCGCACGGTCCTAGACGCGGGCTAGCTCGCGGCGCGGGGCGGCGGTCTCGACCGTCGCGGCCTTCGCCCTGCGGACGCGCCGGGTGTGCTTGCGCTCGTACCACCACGAGTCGACCTCGACGATGACCGGGCCGAGCGCCATCAGCAGCAGGATGACGAAGCCGACCACCGCACCGGACCACAACAGGATCGCCTGAAGCATTTCGTTTCCTCCCTAGTCGAACTTTGCTGGTCACAGCTTCGCCCGGCAGGAGGGTCCGGCGGATCGGTCGAACAGCCGCGTCCAGCCGGCCGTCCGGTCATCGCGTGGCGGGTCCGCACTGGCCGATCGGCCGACCCCCGACCGCCGGATGACCGAGGCGTGGCATGCGCGGCTCCCCTAACGTGTGCTCACATGACACCGATCCCGGTGCCGCGGCGCTGGCTGGGCGCACTACTTGGCATCGCCCTGCTCGTGGACATCACCATGGTCGTCGAGGGCACCCCGACACGGACATTGCTGTCACTGCCCGGCGCCGTGCTCATCGCCGTCTGCGCGTGGCTGGGCATCACCCGGCCGGCGATCGGCGCGATCGGCGCGGCGCTGACGCTCACCGTCTTCTCCGTGCTCATGCATGCCGCCGACGTGTCCACGACGTCGGTCGGGCTCGCGCACATCATGCTGACCGAGCTGATCTCCGGGGTCCTGATGGTCGTGCTGGTCGTGTGGCGCACGCCGGGACTCGTCGCGACCGCATCGGTGACCGCGCTCGTCGTGTCGTGTGTCGCGGCGATCCTCATCCGCAAGCCGGAATGCCTCTACAGCTACCCGTGCGAGTCGGGCTACGGCTCCTACTTCGGCCCGGTCATCACCACGCCCAACCTGTTCGAGTCGCTGTTCTTCGGGTTCATCCTGCTCGCCGGGGGCGTCGTGGCCGGGCTCTTCCTGCGCCGGGCCGGCAGGAAGCGCGTCGAGACCGAGATGGGCGCGCTGGTCAGCAAGCAGTGGCCGCTCGGCGCGGCACTCGGGGTGCTGGCGCTGGTGCAACTGGCCGAGGGCGGCATCGACAGCACGATCGGCTTCCTCGCCTCGGTGGGTGCGGGGATCTGCGCGTTCTTCGGGATCAAGTACCCGCTGCGCAACACCTACCTCGCGACCGGAACGTTCATGTTCGGCGCGCTGTTCAGCGTGGCGACGCACACCGGCGGGAACACGCTCGTGCCGTTCACCGGCATGGCGGCCAGCATGGCGCTCGTCGCCTACGTGATCCGCTACGTGCCGATCGGCCAGGCGGTCGTGGCCGTCGCCGTGCTGTGGGGCGCCCTGCTGGTGCTGATCGCGACGCAGGTCGGGCTCACCGTCCTGGAGATGATGGTCTACCTGCTGTTCCTGCTGTTCGTGTCGCTGGCCACCGGGTGGTACTTCCGGGCCCGCGACCGGGAGCGGAGCCAGACGGTGAAGGCCGCGGTGACCACGGCACAGCAGGGCGAGCGGATGGCGCTGGCCCGCGAGCTGCACGACGTGGTGGCACACCACGTCACGGGCATCGTCGTGCAGGCCCAGGCGGCGCTGATGGTGGCCGAGCGGAACCCGGACGTCGCGCTGCCCGCGCTGGAGCGGATCGAACGCAGCGGCACCGCGGCGCTGACCGCCATGCGCACGCTCGTCGGCAGCCTTCGGGAGGGCACCGCCGCGTGGGTCGCCGGCAGCGCCGACGCGACCGGCGAGGCGACGACCGACCTGGTCGCGGACCTGCGGGGCGTCGTCGAGGACTTCACGGGACCACCCGTCGACATCGACCTCGACCTGCCGGACGAGCTGCCGCACGAGATGGGCAGGTCGGTGCTGCGGCTGGTGCAGGAGTCGCTGACCAACGTCGGCAAGCACGCGCCGGACGCGAGCACCGTGCACCTCCGGGTCGCGACGAACGACGACACGCTGCACATCCGGGTGAGCGACGACGGCAGGAAACGACCGGCCAACCCGGCCGGCGGGTCGGGCGGCTACGGTCTGGTCGGCATGCGTGAGCGCGTGGAGCTGCTCGGCGGCAAGTTCGAGGCCGGGCCCAGCGGTTACGTCGGCTGGAACGTCGAGGCTTGGTTGCCACTGCGGAAAGAGGAATCTTGATTCGGGTCTTGATCGCGGACGACCAGGAGATGGTCCGCGCCGGTTTCCGGATGATCCTGGAGACGCAGGACGACATCGAGGTGGTCGCCGACGTCCCCGACGGGGTGTCGGCGGTGCGGCTGGCGCGTGAGCTGCGGCCGGACGTCTGCCTGCTGGACATCCGCATGCCGGGCATGGACGGGCTCGAGGTGACGAAGTCGCTCGCCGGCCCGGGGGTGGCGGACCCGCTGAAGGTCGTCGTGGTCACGACGTTCGACCTGGACGAGTACGTGCACGCCGCGCTCTCCAACGGCGCCAACGGCTTCCTGCTGAAGGACGCCGGCCCGGCACTGCTGCTGGAGGCGGTGCGCGCGGCGGACCGCGGGGACGCGCTGGTGTCGCCGCAGATCACCGTGCGGCTGCTGCGTCACTTCGCGACGGCCAACGCGACCGCGCCCTCGACGGAGTCCACGACCGAGGCGTTGACCGAGCGCGAACTGGACGTCGTGCGGGCGGCCGCGCGTGGGTTGACCAACACCGAGATCGGCACGGAGCTGTACCTGTCGCTGTCCACGGTGAAGACGCACCTCGCCGCGGTGCAGGCCAAGGTCGGGGCCCGCAACCGCGTCGAGGTGGCCGCGTGGGCGTGGCGTACCGGGCTGATGGCCGGCGAGTAGCCCGCTCAGGCCGGGCCGGCCCCCGGCTGGACCGTCGCGATGGTCAGCTGGTTGCCCGGCGGGGTGCCGGCACAGCCCGTGCCCGGGTTGGCGAGGAACATCGAGTCGAAGTCGTGCGGAGGGTAGATCCGCAGGCCACGCACCTCGGTCGGCTTGCAGGCGGCCGGGTCGTAGTTGGCGACCTGCACGAACCCGACGTCGGCGAAGGCGCTGTCCCCGGCCTTCAGCGTGACGACCGCACCCTTGGCGCCGGTCCGGTACGCGGCGGGCCCGACCTGATGGCCGTCGTCGCCGGCGACGAACGAGACACCGGCGAAGCCCTGCATCGTGCAGGTGCGGCCGCCCTTGTTGGTGAAGACGAGCGCGCGGTAGCTCGTGCCGGCCGCCGCGTCTCCCCCGCCGAGGCGGACGCTCAGGTCGGCGACCTTGCACTCGTCACTGACCGCGGCCGTCGGCGCGGGCGGCTGTGCCTGCGCCTGCGAGGTGCCCGTCGGCGGCTCGCTCGTCGTCGGCAGCGGCTGGGTGCTGCTCGAGCCCGGGGTGCTGGGCACCTGCGAGCTCGCCGTGTCGGCCGCCTTGCCGTTGCAGCCGGCGAGGAGCAACACGACCGCCGCTCCACCGGCGATGACCGCGCCTGTGCCTGTCTTGTTTCGCAGCATGAGGATTCGCCTCCATCTGGCCCCGACACCACTGGACGCTGTTACCGCATGATGGACGTGTGCCCACCGGCCCAGGTTGCTTCTGACAAGACCTACCCTCGATCGGGTAACAAAACACGGGCACCGGTCAGTGAATTGTCGCCCCACGTGGCTTCTTGGTCTCGTACGCCGACAGTGCGCGGATGATCCGGTCGCGCTTGCGGCGGGTGTCGGTGAACGACCGGGGGCGCAGGATGAGCATCGTGTCCGCCCAGTTGTAGCGGGTCCACACCTTCGCGGAGGTCCGGCCGGGACGGCCGGGGAGGTCCGAGATGGCGACGTGCACGACGTTGCGGCTGTTCAGGTGGCGGGTGCGCAGGCCGTTGTCGGTCAGCTCGACCTCCCAGAGCACACCCCGTGCGGCGAACACGGCGGCGAGGACGGCGCGGTCGCGGACACAGGACAGCTCGAGCGAGAAGTCCCGGTCCAGCTCCCGGGCCCGTCGCTTCCCGATGCCGAACCTCGTGACGAAAACCAGAACGATGACGCCGCCCAGCGCGATGAGAAACGTGTTCATGATGCCTTGCACCTCCCGACTCCGTACCGTCCAGCTCAATGGGGACCACGGCACGAAGCGGCGACTGGCCGACCCGGCAGCGCCGACGGGTCATCAGGTCATCGCGAGGCACCTCTCCTGGAGTTGTCATCCCTTGCCGTGGAATATCCATTAGCGCTCAGCAAGGGAGATCCGTCAATACTTCCGGCGAAACTAGAACTTGACCGGAAGAAATCCTGATCGACCTCTAGCCGATCCGGCCCGAGCGAAGGTTCGAGACCCACTCGTCGGCGGCCAGGTAGTCCTCGTCCGCGTTGTCCCTCCCGGCGATCGTGGGGGTCGGGTCCGCCTTCGGGTACGAGCCCAGGAAGCGGACGTGTTGGCAGCGCCGGTGCAGCGCGGCCAGCGCGTCCCCGACCCGGCGTTCCGCCACGTGCCCGTCGAAGTCCAGGTAGAAGCGGTACTCGCCGAGGCGTCCCTTCATCGGGCGGGACTCGATGCGGCTCAGGTTGATGCCACGCAGCGCGAGCTCCGTCAGCATCTCCGCCAGCACCCCGGTCCGCTGGTAGGCCGCCACGGCGGCGATCGACGTGCGGTCGGAGCCGGTCGGTGGGACCAGAACACCCGGCTTCCGCAGGACCAGGAACCGGGTCACCGCGTCGTCCACGTCCGCTATGTCGGTTTCCAGCACAGTCAGCGCGTAGTGCGTCGACGCCATGGGGGCCGTGATGGCCGCGTCGTACTGCTCGCCCAGCACGCCCACCGCCGCGGCCGACGTGGACGTCGAGGCCAGCTGTGTCGCGTTGCCCAGATGCTCGGCCAGCCAGCCCTGGACCTGCGCCAGCGCATGGGGATGGCTGGCCACCGACCTGACCTGCGCCATCGACGTGCCCGGCCGCACCAGCAACGAGAACCTGACCGGCAGCACGACCTCGGCCACCGCCACCA
>NZ_DASQCC010000124.1:0-105321 GCF_035634895.1 Actinophytocola sp.
GCTCCGCCCGCTCCGCTCATGCCAGCTGACGATGCCAGTACCGGACGGCCTGGACGAGCAGGCATGCCGCCAACCCGGCGAGAAGCCCCATGCCGGCAGCCGCGAGCACGTTTCCCCCGACACCCAGGTCGATGCTGAACAGCCCGGCCCGGAACTCGACGTGCGCGCCGCCGAGGGCCGCCATGCCGCCGAAACACAACGTGGCGACCCACGGCGTGTGCCATTCGGCGAACAACGCGATGAGTACGAGAATCGCGGCACTTATTACGACGAGCGGCCACATGGGTGCGGCGATCGGACCAAGTCCTCCAGTTTCCACAGTGGGCAGTGGCAGGTTCGGCCCTTCGACCGTCCACGGCGTACCAAGTCCTCTGGTCAGCGCGACACAGAGCAGGTTCGGCGCGGCCAGCACCATCGTGCCGAGAACCCGGGTGCCGCCGAAAATCGAAGCAAGTACTCCGACGATCAAAGCAAGCCCTGCGGCACCCAGCAGCACCGCGACCACTTTCCGAAGCTTCGGCAGCCACCACATGCCGACCCGGAGCCCCAGCACGACCGCGAGCCACAGCAGCCCGCCGAGCAGCGTCGGCCAGAACCGGATGTCCAGCTGCCCGGCGGGCAGGAACGGCAGCACGTGCAGGCCGGTCACGAACACCGCCGCGGCGCCGGCGACTCGCTGCCAGGACGTGAGCACGACCGCCAGCAGCACGGCGCCGACCAGTGAGACTCCCAGCGGTAGCAAGGAGACCGACCCGGTGAGCAGGTCCCGGCTGACCCCGGCGGAGCCACCGACGGCGAGCGCCACCGCGGCGGGTGTGGTCGCGGCGCCGAAGCCGGCGAGGGACACCCCCAGTGCCGCCCAGCCGGCCATCCCCAGCCACGCGACCAGACCGGCGGCGGCGCCGACGAGAACCTCCTTGCGTGCCGCCGGTTCGGTCCACGAACCGGCGGCGACGGCCTGGCCGGCCATCACGCGTCCTTCGTGCGCAGCAGCAGGTAGCCGCCGGCACCCACCGCCGCGACACAGGCGCACAGAAGGCCGAAGCCCGGCCACGGGGCGAGCGCGCCGTCCGTCGGCACGACCGAAAAGATCCGTTCTCCCGAGGCCGTCGGCCAGTACTTGTTCACCCAGGCCGCCATCCGCTCCGGCAGCGCCTGTGCGACCGCCCGCACGAGCAGCGTGACCGTCACCAGCGTGCCGATCGCGCCCGCGGTCGACCGCAGCACCGTGCCGAGGCCGAGACCCAGCAGGCCGAGCGCCGCAAGATACAGGCCGCCGCCGATGACCGCGCGGGCCACCTCGGGCTGGCCGAGCGTCGCGTACGGGACGCCCTGGCCGGCGAACACCGCCTGGCCGAGGAAGAACGACGTGAACCCGATCAGCTGACCGATCAGCACCGCGACCAGCGTGAACACTCCGGCCTTCGCCGCGAGGAGCCGGCCGCGCCGCGGCACGGCCAGCAGGCTGGGCTGGATCGAGCCGGTCGCGTACTCGGCGGTGATCACCAGCACGCCGAGCACCCCGATCGCGAGCTGCGCGACCGTGATGGCGGTGAGGCTGGCCGCGGTCGGGTCCCAGGCCGTGCGCTCGGCGGCGGAGGCGTCGGGGTAGCCGCGCGCCTGTCCCGTCGCGGACAGCGCGCCGACGGACAGCGCGAGCACGACCGTCACCGTCGCCGTGAGCCAGGTCGAGCGCAGGCTGGCGAACTTGGTCCATTCGGAACGGAGGATGTTCACGCGCTCACCCCGAACTCGACCGCGTCGGCGGTTAGTGTCATGAACACGTCCTCGAGCGAGTCCCGTCGCGGCGTCAGCTCCGCGAGCGCGATCCCGTCCGCGGCGGCGAGCTTGCCGATCTCGGTGGCCGTCAGCCCTTGAACCAGCAGCGCGTCGCCGTCCGTGCCGAGATGCGCACCCGACCGGCGCAGCAACCGCGCGAGTCCGTCCTGCTCGCCGGCGCGGACCAGCACGTTCTCGGTCCCGTGCCGGTGGAGGAACTCGTCGACGGTCGAGTCGGCCAGCAGCCGGCCCCGCCCGATGACCAGCAGGTGCTGGGCGGTGAGCGCCATCTCGCCCATCAGGTGGCTCGACACCAGCACGGTCCGGCCCTCCGCGGCGAGACCGCGCATGAGCGTCCGGATCCAGCGAATGCCCTCCGGGTCCAGGCCGTTGACGGGCTCGTCGAACATCACCACCGGCGGGTCCCCGAGCAGCGCGGCCGCGATGCCAAGCCGCTGGCTCATGCCCAGCGAGAACGTCCCCGCACGCCGGCCCGCGATGCTCTCCAGCCCGACGAGCCCGAGCACCTCGTCGACCCGTGTTCGCGCGATGCCGGCCGCCTGTGCCAGTGCGAGCAGGTGGTTGGCGGCGCTGCGGCCGGGGTGCACGGCCCGTGCGTCGAGCAGCGCGCCGACCGTGTGCAGCGGCCGCGCCAGGTCCGCGTAGCGCTGCCCGGCGACCGTGACGGTTCCCGCGGTGGGCGCGTCGAGTCCCAGGACGAGCCGCATTGTCGTGGACTTGCCGGCGCCGTTCGGCCCGAGGAAGCCGGTGACCCTACCCGGCTGGACGGTGAACGTGAGCACGTCGACGGCGAGCGTGTCGCCGTAGCGTTTGGTGAGGCCGACCGCCTCGATGATCGTGTCGCTCATGGCGCAAGGCTGTCGGCGCGAGGTGACGGGTTGCTGGGAACGGACGGGCCGTCCTCGCGAAACGCCGGGGCGTTCCCAGGAAACTCCCAGGAATCACCAGGTGGCGCCGAGAGCCAGCACGGGTGGTGCGCCGTCCGGGAACCTCAGTTCGAAAACCGCGCCGTTGTCGACGACGAGGCCTCTCGAGAAGTTCTGGAAGCCCCGCATGTCCAGAGGGTCGGCGTCGGTCAGGAGCACCCACGCCACGGCATGCATGAAGATCCCGTGCGTGAAGACCGCCACCGGCCCCGTCGGTTGCTTTGTGAGACGGTCGATGCAGTCGTTGATCCGGCCGATCAGGCCGGCGAACGACTCCGCGCCGCCGACCGCGAGATGCGGGTCGGCGCGGTTCCAGTATTCGACGACGTACGGCCAGCGTTCTTCGCTGGTGGTGAGCCGATCGTGGAGGTCGCCGAGATAGGTGAACTCCTGGACCGGCCACTCCTCGCGGCGCACGTCCGGGAACCGGGCCACGGTGGGCTCGGCGGTCTGGACCGCACGCAGGTAGGGCGAGGTGACGATCAGCGCGGGCTGCTCCGGCAGCGCGGCGGCGACGCGTTCGGCCTGCTCCCGACCACGTGCGGTGAGCGGGCTCGCGCCGGGGACTGTGGACGGCGTGCCCGCGTTGGACTCACTCTCGCCATGCCTGATCAACCATGCTCGTAGCATGATCGAGCAGCCTAACGGTGAGCGAGCGTCGATGGTTCGGGTTAGGTTTTCGCGCATGGTGATCGAACTTGCCCGCTTCACGATCCACGAGGGCGCGGAGGACAAGCTGCTGGCAGAGCGCCCGGCGATGATCGAGGCGTTGCGGCGGCGGTTTCCCGCCTGCCTGGCCGCCTTCCTGACCAAGGAGGGCGAGGATGCCTGGCTGGACGCGATCCTGTGGCGCAGCCGCGCCGAGGCGGAGGAGGCCGCGCGACTGATCGACACCGTGCCGGAGTGCCACGAGTGGTTCCGCCACATCGCGGAGTCCCGCGGCCTGCGTCACGTGGAGGTCAAGAACGCCTGGGCGTCTGAGGTGCTGCTCGCCGCGATCGCCGGCTAGGTCCTGGGATCGTCGTGCGAACGTCCACGCTCGACAACCGTTTCCTCAGGGGACCGTGACGAGGCCAACCACGGTCCACCTCGCCACCCGTGCCAACGGCCGGGACGCAACCCGCACTCAGGAATTCCGGGGAGGCGGACTGGTCACCACGCCGTTCACCACCTCCAGGTGACGGTTGGTGTGCACGGCCTCGAGCATGCGACGGTCGTGTGTCACCAGCAGGAGCGTTCCGGGGTAGTTCGCCAGGGCCGACTCCAGCTGCTCGATGGCCGGCAGGTCGAGATGGTTCGTCGGCTCGTCCAGCACCAGCAGGTTCACCCCGCGCGCCTGGAGCAGCGCCAGGGCCGCCCGCGTGCGCTCGCCGGGGGAGAGGCTGCCAGCGGGGCGCCGCACATGTGCCGCCGTGAGTCCGAACTTCGCAAGCAGTGTGCGTAGATCCGTAGGCGCCGTCTCGGGCAGTTGCTCCTCGAACGCGGCGAGCAGCGTCTCCTGTCCGGTGAACAAGGCGCGGGCCTGGTCAACCTCGCCGACCCGCACGCTCGGCCCGAGCGACGAGGTCCCCTCCACCAGCTCGGCGCGCCCCAGCAGCGCGGCGAGCAGCGTCGACTTGCCAGCGCCGTTCGCGCCGGTGATGGCGACCTTGTCCGCCCAGTCGATCTGCAGGTCGACCGGACCGAGCGTGAACGACCCGCGCCGCACCACCGCCCCCCGCAGCACCGCGACGACCGCGCCGGCCCTGGGCGCCGCGGCGATCTCCATCCGCAGCTCCCATTCCTTGCGCGGCTCCTCGACGACGTCCAGCCGCTCGATCATCCGGTCCGTCTGCCGGGCCTTCGATGCCTGCTTCTCGGTCGCCTCCACGCGCTTGTTCCGGCCTATCTTGTCGTTGTCGGTCGACTTGCGCCGGGCGTTGCGGACACCCTTGTCCATCCACGCTCGTTGCGTCCGTGCCCGCAGCTCCAGCGAGGCCTTCGTGTCCGCGAAGTCCTCGTACCGCTCCCGCGCGTGCCGGCGCGCCACCTCCCGCTCCGCGAGGTAGGACTCGTAGCCGCCGCCGTAGGTGTTCACCTGCTGCTGCGGCAGGTCCAGTTCCACCACGCCGGTGACCGTGCGGCTCAGGAACTCGCGGTCGTGGCTCACCAGCACGGTGCCCGCCCGCAGTCCGGTCACGAATGCCTCCAGCCGCGCGAGCCCGTCGAGGTCCAGGTCGTTGGTCGGCTCGTCGAGCAGGAAGATGTCGTACCGGGACAGCAACAGCGACGCCATGCCGGCGCGCGCGGCCTGCCCGCCGGACAGTGCGGTCATGTGCGTGTCGAGGTCGACGGTCAGCCCGAGGTCCGCGACCACCTCGTCCATGCGTTCGTCCAGGTCGGCGCCGCCGAGCGCGAGCCAACGTTCGAGCGTCACCGCGTAGTCCTCGTCGGCGCCCGGTCTGCCTTCGCTGAGCGCGGTGGTTGCGTCGTCCATCGAAGTCTGTGCCGTGGTGACGCCGGTGCGGCGGCCGAGAAAAGCGCGAACGGTCTCACCCGGCCGACGATCGGGCTCCTGCGGGAGATAGCCGACGTTCGCCGTCGGCGGGTTGAGCCGCACGCTGCCGTCGTCCGGCGCGGCGACGCCGCCCAGGATCCTCAGCAGCGTCGACTTGCCGGCCCCGTTGACCCCGACCAGACCCACCACGTCGCCGGGTGCCACCACGAGATCCAGACCGGAGAACAGCACCCGCTCACCGAACCCGGCGGCCAACCCCTTGGCGACCAATGTTGCGCTCACTGTTCCGGAGCGTAGACATGACGAAACCCCGTGGTGCTGCCAGGTCGGGGGTCCGCCAGCACCACGGGGTCAACTGTCTCATCGCCGGTGCCCACGCATGCGTTACCGGCGATCCCGGCCGCCGATGTGGCGTGTGCCACTCGTCAGCCGTTCTCGATCGTCTCGTTGACGCGCTGGGGATCCAGCAGGTGTTCGACCATGAGCCGAGCCCCGCCGTGGATGCCCGCGCGGTGCCCCGCCCGACTGGTACGGACCTGCAGGTTCTCCGTCGCCATGGGCAGGCTGCGTTCGAACACCGCGGCCCGAACGCTGGCGACGAACGGCTCCGTGCGACTCAGCAGGCCGCCGATCACCAGCGCGTCCGGGTTGAAGAAGTTGACCACCGTCGCGAGCAGCTCGCCCGTCGCCCGGCCCGCGTCCCGCAGCATGCGGGTGGCGATGGGGTCGGCGTCCGCGGCCAGCGCGACCACGTCGTTGGGAGTCCGTACCCGTGCACCGACCGTCTGGAGGTCACGGACGAGCGCGGCGCCGCTCGCCACCGTGTCCAGGCAGCCGCTGCGCCCACAGGAGCACGGAGTGTGCTCGTGGCCGGGCACCGGCAGGTGGCTGATGTCGCCCGCCGCGCCGACCGAGCCGCGGTGCAGCCGGCCTGACGCGATCACCCCGCAGCCGATGCCGCTGCCTGCCTTCAGGTACACCATGTGCTCGACGGGTGCGACGGCATGTTCGCCGAGCCCAGCGAGGTTCGCGTCGTTGTCGACGAGCACCGGCACCCTGGCCCCCCGGCCGAACATCTGGACCCGCACGTTCACCCCGTGCCAGCCGGGCATCCGCGACGGCGACACCACGCGACCGGTTCCGGCGTCCACCGGACCGGGAACGCCGATGGTGATGCCCCGCAGCCGCTTGGGTTCGATCTTCTGGTTCTCGATCGTCTCGGTGACCCACCCGAGCACGGCGTCGGGGCCTTCCTCGATCCGCACGGGCGTGTGCTCGTGCTCCTCGATCAACCTGAAGTTCATGTCGTACTGGCCCATGGCGGCGTGATGGCTGCCAAGGTCCACCGCGATGACTTCGCCGTAGTCAGGTCGCAGCACGATGCGCCGGGGACGGCGGCCACCCTGCGGCAGCCCGTCGTCCAGCTCCTGCACGTAGCCGTGGTCGATCAGGGCCTGGACGCGCAATCCCGCGGTCGACGCGGACACGCCGAGGAGCTTCGCGAGCTTGGCGCGCGACGACACCGCTCCCGCCCGGATGAGCTGCAGGACGGCGCCGGGGGAGTCGGGAGCGACGCGGGGACTGGTCATACGAAACTCATACCTTACTTCGATTCTCGCTTGACTTACTTCGATTTTCGCACATATGGTTTCGACAATCGAACCAAGTCGGAGGAAAATCGATGAAGGGTCGTGTGCTGTTAGTTACCGCCGGCACCCTCGCCGTCGTGCTCGCGGGGTGCGGAAGCGGAGGTGAGTCGGCCGTGCCACCGGCGGGCGGCGCCACGACCAGCCCGGATCTGTTCAAGGACGCGCCGGTGGCCGAGGCCGCCGCGATCCTGCCTGGCTCGACCATGGAGCGGATCAAGCAACGTGGCAAGCTGATCGTGGCGGAGGCGCTCGACGCGCCGTTGCTGTCCCAGCAGAACCCGAGCAACCCCGATGAAGTGACCGGTTTCGACGCCGACCTGGCGAAGCTGCTGGCGGTGTACATCTTGGGGAAGCCGGAAGTCGAGATCGTACCGCCGGCCACGGAGACCCGTGAGGCGCTCCTCGCGAACGGCACGGTCGACGTCGTCTTCAACACCTACACGATCACCGAGGAACGGGCCACACAGGTCGCGTTCGCGGGCCCGTACTTCGAGTCTGGCCTGGCCGTGGCCGTGAAATCCGGTAACACCGGCATCAAGGGCGTCGACGACCTCGGCGGCAGAAAAGTGATCGTCGGGGCCAACACGCCGGCCGTCACCGAGGTACCAAAAGTTCAGCCAACCGCGCAGATCATCACGTTCGGTACCGATCCGCAGGCGGTCACCGCGCTGCTGCAGGGCCGCGGCGACGCGTACGTCCAGGACCTCACCATCCTTGCTAGTGACGCCAAGGCGAATCCGCAACTTTCCGTGGTCGGCAACCCGTTCACGAAGGAGCCGTACGGCATCGGCCTCAAGCACGGCGACGACGACTTCAAGAAATTCGTCAACGACTGGCTGAAGAAGGTCCAGGACGGCGGTCAGTGGGCGCAGGCCTGGAAGAGTTCGCTCGGTACGGTCGTCGACTCGGCGCCGCCGACCCCACCCGCCATCGGATCCGTGCCCGGCTCCTGATGCAGGCACTGCTCGGCGACCTCGGACCGCTGCTGCAGGGCCTGCTGACCACCCTGTGGATGGCGGTCCTGTCCGCGGTGGGCGCGCTGGCCCTCGGCGTGATCGTGACCGCGATGCGCGTCAGCCCGATCCCCGTGCTGCGGGGTGTGGCCTTCGCCTACGTGCAGCTGTTCCTGAACGTGCCGCTGCTCGCGCTGCTGGTGCTGTTCGTGTTCGCGCTGCCGGACGCCGGCCTGCTGATGCCGCTGCCGATGACCGCCGTGGTCGTGCTGGTGATCTACGAGGCGGCGTACGTCGCGGAGGCCGTGCGCAGCGGGGTGAACACGGTCGCGCTCGGGCAGGCGGAGGCGGCCCGAGCGCTCGGGTTGACATTCCGGCAGACGCTGGGGTCAGTGATCCTTCCGCAGGCGCTGCGGGCCGTGGTGCAGCCGGTGGGCAACGTGATGATCGCGCTGGTGATGAACACGTCGCTGTTCGCGGCGGTGGGCATCGTCGAACTGACGGCGGCCGCCAACAAGACGAACCTGATCCACGCACAGCCGATTCCGATTTTCGTAGGCGCCGGCCTGACGTACATGGTGCTTGCTCTGTTGATCGGCCTGGGCACCGGTTGGCTCGAACGACGGGTGGCGATCGTTCGATGACTGGATTCCTTCGTTCGAAATTCGCAGGAAGGCCTTCGAAGACCGAAGGGCTTCCTGCGATGGCCGTCCTCTACGACGCTCCAGGCCCACGCGCGCGGCGCCGGATCGCTATCTGGTCTGCGGTCAGCGGAGTGGTGCTGGCAGTGTTGCTCGGCCTGGGGCTGTGGCAGTTCGCCCGGCACGGCCAACTCGACGCGGCACGCTGGGCACCGTTCACGCAGTGGCCGATCTGGAAGTATTTGCTGGTCGGGTTGCTGGGCACGCTGGAGGCGGCCGCGTACGTCGCCGTGCTGAGCGCGGTGGCCGGGGTGTTCCTCGCGCTGGGGCGGCTGTCGGGGGTTCGGGTGGTGCGCTGGCTCGCCACCGGGTACATCGAGATCGCCCGCACGCTGCCCGTGCTGCTGATGATCTACGTGACACTGTTCGCGCTGCCCAGCGTGGGCGTGAACCTGCCGCTGCTGTGGAAGCTGGCACTGCCGTTGACGGTGGCGAACGCGGCGGCGTTCGCGGAGATCTTCCGTGCGGGGATCCTGAGCCTCCCGCGTGGACAGTCGGAGGCGGCGTTGTCGCTGGGGATGACCCGCGCGCAGGCGATGCGGTACGTGGTGCTGCCGCAGGCGGTACGGCATGTGACGCCGTCGCTCGTGAGCCAGCTGGTGAGCCTGTTGAAGGACACGTCGCTCGGGTACGTGGTGGCGTTCACCGAGCTGCTGTACCGGGCGCAGGTGCTGTCGGCGTACAACCACCTCCTGGTGCAGACCTTCCTGGTCGTGACGTTCATCTACCTGGTGTGCAACGGTTCATTGTCGTTCGTGGCACACAGGCTGCGGCGGTCGTCGGAGAGGACACATGGCTGAGCTGGCGGTGGTGGAGCGGTCCGGTCTGGTGGAGAGCCGGCACTACGGCACGCTGGTCGGCCTGGCCGCGGACGGCACGATGGCGATATCGCTGGGCGAGCCGAACGCGACGATCCTGCCCCGCTCGACGACGAAACCGTGGCAGGCGGTGGGCTGCCGAGCCGCGGGCCTGACACTGTCGGTGGCCGGCACCGCCCTGTCGGCCGGCAGCCACACCGGCGAGGACCGCCACGTCGCGGTGGTCCGCTCGATCCTGACAGAGGCGGGACTGTCCGAAGAGGACCTCGGGTGTGTGCCGGACTGGCCCGAGGACGAGGCGACGAGACACCGACTCATCCGTGCGGGCGACGGGCCGAGCCCGGTGCGGATGAACTGCTCGGGCAAGCACGCGGCCATGCTGGCGTGCAGCGTCCACAACGGATGGTCGATCGAGGGCTACCTGTCACCGGAGCATCCCGTGCAGAAGTCGATCCGCGCGCGCCTGGAGGAGTCGGCCGGCCCGGTGACGCATGTCGCGGTGGACGGCTGCGGCGCCCCACTGTTCTCGACCACGGTGGTCGGCCTCGCTCGGGCGGCGCGGTCGCTGGTGCTGGCCGCACCGGGCTCACCGGAACGCGCGGTGGCGGACGCGATGCGCGCGGAACCCGAGTACGTCGGCGGCCGGGGTCACCAGAACAGCCGGTTCATGCAGCTGGTGCCGGGAACGGTGTGCAAGGGCGGCGCGGAGGGCGTGCTGATGGCGGCGGCGGCCACCGGCGAGGCCGTGGCGATGAAGGTGATCGACGGTAACCCCAGGGCCACAACGATCCTCGCGCTGGCGGTCCTCGGCGCACTGGGCGTGGACGTGTCGGCGGCGGAGTCCCTGCGACAGTCCGAGGCCGGGGTGCTGGGCGGCGGAAGGGTGGTAGGAGAGATCCGCCCGAGCGACGAGGTCCGCACCGTCCTCGGCGGCTGAGGGTTGGCCTCCGGCCCCCGGTTCCACGCTACCATCGGCCGCCGACAGTTCTCGGCCATCCACAGGCGCCTGTCCACAGGCGACGGTTATGTCGGTGCCGGCCGGTAGACTGGAAATCGGGGGGCCCCGGCCGCACGAGAGTCCCTTTCGTGCGGGTTGGGCGGGTGAACCTGTTCCCGGTTGCCTTTCAGGTCAAGGGAAGTGTCGGTGCCTCCCGATACGCTGGATACCGGGGGCCGGAGGCCGCTGTCGTTTGGGTGGTGCTGTGGTTCGGGCGGTGTCGTGGTTCGGGGCAGTGGTCGAAACAGTGATCGGAACAGTGCTCGGCCTTCGTGATCTGTTCGCGCGAACGGTCCGTTCGCGTCCGGCATCGGCCAGTTTCGTCGGTGGTCGACGGTACGCTGGATTCGGGGGCCGGAGGTCGCCCGGGGTCATCGGCGGCGGTTGGTGCGGGCTGTGGGGGTGGCGGTCAGTGGATCCTCCGGCCACGGATGCTTCGGGTACCGGCCGCGTAGCTCCGCGCGCACCTGGCGATAGCCTTCGTGCCAGAACGTGGCCAGGTCGCGGGTTACGGCCACCGGGTGGCCGGCGGGGGAGAGCAGGTGGAGCAGCACCGGCACGCGGCCGTCGGCGATCGTGGGGGTTGTGGTCCAGCCGAATGTCTCCTGCAGTTTGACCGGTAGTACCGGCTCCTCGGCCGAGTAGTCCACGCGGATCTTCGCGCCTGACGGCACTTCCAACCGGTCTGGCGCCAGTTCTTCCAGGCGGCCCGCCGCTGGCCAGGGAAGTAGTCGCGACAGCGCCGCGTGGACGTCGATCCTGGTCAGGTCTGTGCGGCGGCGGGCGGTTGCCAGTGCCGGGCCCAGCCAACTCGGCGCCGCCTCGACCAGGGCTTCCTCGGACATGTCCGGCCACGGGGGACCTAGGACCCGGTGCAGTAGTGCCAGTCGCTGGCGTAGGCGATTTGCTTTGTCGGTCCACGTCAGTAGGTCCAGGCCCTCGGCGCGGAGGCCCTCGGTCAGTGCCTCCCGCACCCTTGTGGGGTCCGGGTTCGGCAGTGGCCGCTCTCGCAGGATGATCGCGCCCAGGCGGCGGACGTGTCGCGCCACCACGTCGCCGTCCGTCCAGCCGATCTCGTCCGCCTCCGACAGCAGGGCCGGCGCGGCTCGTTCCGCCAGTGACTGGTCCGCGCGTGCCGCCAGACGAATCCTGCCCTGTGCCCGGCCCGGCTGGCGGTCCGCGCTCGCGATCGCCAGCCACTCGCCGCTGTCCGCCAGCTCCGCCGCCGTGCCGCCCGCCATCAGGTACACCGGTGAGCCCGGGGAACGTCTTCTCGCCAGGCGTTCGGGGTAGGCGAGAGCGACCACCAGCGCCGGATCCCGGGTCCCTTGTGGACGGTTCGGCACCAGTGCGGCCAGTCTGCGGACCTCGCGTTCCCACCGGGGTGAGCCATCCGCGCGTAGTCGGCGGAGGGTGTCCTCGACCGACGTGCTCGTCGCCAGTGTGTCGTCGTCCAGGAGTGCGACTACCTCGGCCGCCTCCGTCGCTCCTACCGCCTCCGCGCCGTCCAGCAACGCTCTTGCCAGTCGTGGGTGCAGGCCCACGCCCGCGATCCGGCGACCTCGGGCGGTCACCGCACCCGTCCTGTCCAGGGCGCCCAGTGCGCTGAGTACTGCTCGGCCTGCCGCCAACGCTCCCGGTGGTGGCGGGTCCCACCAGTCCAACGCGGTGCCGTCGGGGGTGCCCCAGCACGCCAACTCCAGTGCCAGTCTTGTCAGGTCGGCCGTGCGGATCTCCGGCTCCGGCTGCGCCGGCAGTGTCGCGTGCTCGTGTTCCGGCCAGCAGCGGTACACCCGGCCCGGTGCCTCCCTGCCCGCGCGCCCGGCCCGCTGCTCGGCCACCGACGCCGACACCCTCGTGGTGACCAGGCCCGACAGGCCGCGCCGGTGGTCCATGCGTGGTACGCGCGCGAGCCCGGAGTCGACCACCACACGCACGCCCGGCACCGTCAGGCTGGACTCGGCCACTGCGGTGGCCAGTACGACCCGTCTCCGCGTGCCCGGTCTCAGTGCCGCGTCCTGCCGTGCCGCCGGCAGACGGCCGTGTAGTGGGACGATCTCGACGTCGTCCTGGATCAGGTTCGACACGCGGGCTATCTCCCCGGCGCCGGGGAGGAAGACCAACACGTCACCGGCCGATTCGGACAGTGCTGTGTGGACGGTGCGGGCCACGTGCCGCTCGACTCGTTCGCCGCGGGCCGGTGGGTCGTAGGAGACGGTCACCGGATACGTGCGGACGTGTGCCTCGATGACCGGTGTGTGCTCGCCGAGCAGCGCGGCTATCCGGTCGGTGGCCACGGTCGCGGACGTGGCCAGCAGGCGCAGGTCCGGGCGCAGGCCGGCCCGCGCATCTAGAGTTAGCGCTAACAACAGGTCGGCGTCCAGGTGGCGCTCATGGACCTCGTCCAGCATGATCGTGTTGACGCCGGGCAGGCTTGGGTCGTGTTGCAGCCGTCGTACCAGCAGGCCCGTGGTGACCACCTCGATTCTCGTGTCCTTCGAGGTCTTCCGGTCTCCGCGGACCGCGTAGCCGACCGTCCGGCCCACCGGTTCGCCTATTAGTGCCGCCATCCGGGCCGCCGCAGCGCGGGCCGCCAGCCGTCTGGGCTCGGCAACCACGATCCTGCCTGTTAGCGCTAACGGGACGACCGTCGTCTTGCCGGTGCCGGGTGGTGCCACCAGCACCGCCGTGCCGTGCTCGTCCAGCGCGGCGGTCACCTCGGCCAGGACCGCGCGCACCGGCAGGTCGGGTAGGTCGCCAGGAAGCACGGCCTCGAGTCTAGGTAGGGTCACGGGAGTGGTTTCCAAGGTGGACGTCGCCGCGGCGGCGGAGCGGTTCGCGGGAGTGATCCCGCCGAGCCCGCTGCAGCGCAACGAGCGGCTCTCCGCGCGGCATGACCTGGACGTGTGGCTCAAACGGGAGGACCTCAACACGGTCCGCTCCTACAAGGGTCGCGGCGCCTTCAACTTCGTCAGCGCGCTCAGCCCGGCCGACCGGGAGCGGGGCGTGGTCTGCGCCAGCGCCGGCAACCACGGGCAGGGCGTCGCGTTCGCGTGCGCATCGCTCGGTGTGCGGGCGCGGGTGTACCTGCCCCGCACCACCCCCAGGCAGAAGCGCGACCGCGTGGCCACCCTCGGCGGCCGCCACGTCGAGATCGTCGTCGAGGGCGAGACCTACGACGAGGCCTCCCACGAGGCCACCGCCTACGCCGCGACGACCGGCCGCATCCTCATTCCGGCCTTCGACGACCCACACACGATCGCCGGCCAGGGCACCGTGACCGCCGAGATCGAGACGCAGCTCGGCCAGGTTCCGGATGCGCTGGTCGTGCCGGTCGGTGGCGGCGGCCTCCTGGCCGGCGCGCTCGCCTGGCTCGGGTCCGGCACACACGTCATCGGCGCCGAGCCGGCCGGCGCCGCGAGCATGGCCCACGCCCTGGCGTCCGGCGGACCGGCACCGCTCGCCGAAATGGACCCGTTCGTCGACGGCGCGGCCGTGCGCCAGGTGGGCACGCACACCTACCGCCTCGCCGCCGCCCACCGGCCCCGGCTCGTCGCCGTGCCGGAAGGCCAGATCTGCGTGGAGATGCTGGACCTGTACCAGTCCGACGGCATCATCAGCGAGCCCGCCGGCGCCCTCGCGCCGGCCTCGCTCGGCATGCTCGACCTGCCGCCCGGCGCGACCGTCGTCTGCGTGCTGTCCGGCGGCAACAACGACGTCAGCCGGTATGCGGAGATCGTCGAACGCGCTTTGATCTTCGAAGGCCGCAAGCACTACTTCCTCGTCGAGTTCCCCCAGGAGCCGGGCGCCCTGCGCCGGTTCCTGGACGACGTCCTCGGCCCCGACGACGACATCACCCTCTTCGAGTACGTCAAGCGCAACAACCGCGAGACCGGTCCCGCGCTCGTCGGCATCGAGCTCGGCGCACCGGAGAACCTCCAGGCCATGCTCAAGCGCATGGAGTCCGCGCCCCACCGCATCGAGCGTGTGCCGCCGGACAGCCCGCTGTTCACGTTCCTCGTCTAGTGCGGTGCCCACGGACAGACCCGGCGAACGTTGGCGGACACCGCACCAGCCACACGGCACCGGTCCCCGGGGCGCGGGACGGTTCCGAGCCTGACAAAAGCTCCGTCCGCGACCCGTCGTGGTCGGCATCGCCACCCGACATGTGGGGGACCGACATCGAACGGCCCCGCGGTGTGGCTGCCGCAGACGTGGAACGGGGTTCGGTGCCGCGCGTAACTTCGGGAGTATGAGCGAACTGGCAGGGCGGCGTGCGTTGGTGACCGGCGCGGGCGGGGGAATCGGACGGGCCTGCGCGATACGGCTCGCCGCCGCCGGGGCTGCCGTCGTCGCCGCCGACCGCGATGGTGCGGCGCTCGAAGCACTTGTTTCGGAGATCGAAGGGCTTGCTTCGGAGACTGAGTCGCTTGGTTCGAAGATCGAAGTCGAGCCGGTGATCGTCGACCTCGCCGACCTGGACGCCGTCGACCGGCTCGACCTGGCCGTCGACATCGTCGTCAACAACGCCGGCCTGCAGCACGTGGCACCCATCGAGGACTTCCCGCCGGAGCGATTCTCCTACCTGCTCCGCGTGATGCTCGAGGCGCCCTTCCGGATCGTGCGCATGGCGCTGCCGCACATGTATGCCCAGGGCTGGGGCCGGATCGTCAACATCTCCAGCGTGCACGGACTGGTCGCGTCCCCGTACAAGTCCGCGTACACCGCCGCGAAGCACGGGCTCGAAGGGCTCTCGAAGGTCATCGCCCTCGAAGGCGCCGAGCACGGGGTGACCTCGAACTGCGTCAACCCGGCCTACGCCAACACGCCGCTCGTCACGAACCAGGTCGACGCGCAGGCGAGGACACTCGGCATCACGGCGGACAGGGTCGTCGACGAGGTGATGCTCGGGCCCGCCGCGGTGAAGCGGCTGATCGAGCCCGACGAGATCGCGGAGCTGGTGGCGTACCTGTGCGGCGACGCCGCCTCGGCGATCACCGGTTCGTCGTTGAGAATCGACGGTGGGTGGACGGCGCGGTAGCCGCTATGTAGGAAATGAACACATCCGGGACGGACCTTGTGGACGTGTCGGCCATGTTGCATACATTCGGCAATCTCTAAGGTCATCGAGGTGACCGGCGCCACACCGATGTTGCGTACACGGGGACTCGTCCGGGAGTTCAACGGGTTCCGTGCGGTCAACGGCGTCGACCTGGAAGTGGCCGCCGGGACCGTGCACGCCCTCGTCGGCCCGAACGGCGCCGGCAAGACCACGCTGTTCAACCTGCTGACCGGTTTCCTCGCGCCGACGGCAGGGGTGATCGAGCTGGACGGGCAGGACGTCACCGGCCTGCGGCCGGAGCGGATCGCGCAGCGGGGAGTCGCCCGCTCCTTCCAGATCACCAGCCTGTTCGAGGAGCTGACGCTCACCGAGCACGTCGAGCTGGCGTTGCAGGGCCGGGACGGCCGCGGCTACCGCTTCTGGCGCTCCGAACGGCAACTGGGCCGGTACCGCGACGAGACGGCCGAGCTGCTCGACCAGGTCGGCCTCACCGCACACGCCGGCAAGGCGGCGGGCAGCCTCGCGTACGGCCAGAAGCGGGCGCTCGAGCTGGCGCTTGCACTGGCGCTGTCGCCGCGCCTGCTGCTGCTCGACGAACCGACCGCGGGCATGGGCGTCGAGGACGTGGCGCTGACCGTCGACCTCATCCGGCGCATCCGTGCCGACCGCACGGTGGTTCTGGTGGAACACAACATGAAGGTCGTCGGCGACCTCACCGACCGGGTCACCGTGCTGCAGTTCGGGAAGGTGCTCGCCGAGGGCCCGTACGAGGATGTCCGCGGCGACCCGCGCGTGATCACCGCCTACCTGGGAGAGCCCCGTGCTTAGCGTCCGGGAGATGAGCGCTCACTACGGCGAGGCCACGGTCCTGCAGGGGGTCTCGCTCGACGTGGCCGCCGGTGAGGTCGTGACGCTCGTCGGCCGCAACGGCGCCGGCAAGACCACGCTGCTGCGATGCCTCATGGGGCTGCACCGGTCGATGACCGGGGCCATCCTGCTCGACGGCACGGACATCGCCAGACTGGGGTCGCACAAGCGATGCCGGCTCGGGCTCGGTTACGTGCCGGACGACCGGGGCATCTACGCGACGCTCACCGTCGAGGAGAACCTCACCCTGACGCCCCGGACGGGCCCCGACGCGTGGTCGCTTCAGCGGATCTACGAGGCGTTCCCGGTCCTGAAGGCGCGCAGGAAGCAGGCCGGCACCCATCTTTCCGGTGGGGAGCAACAGATGCTGTCGGTCGCGCGGGTGCTGCGCATGGGCGCGCGGCTGCTGCTGGCCGACGAACCGACCGAGGGGCTGTCGCCGATCCTCGTCCAGCAGATCGGCGACATCATCCGGACAGTGTCGCAGCACGGCGTGACCGTGTTGCTGATCGAACAGAACATCCACTTCGCGACGACCGTGGCGGACCGGCACTACCTGATGAGCCAGGGCCGGATCGTCGAGTCACTCGACAACGCCGAGGTCGAGCAGCGGGAGCACGAACTGCTGGAGTACCTGGGGATCTGACGCGGAGCGTCCAACGCAAGTCGGAAGGAGCACGACATGGCCAGGATTCGGGCGGCGGTCGTCATAGCAGGGGTCGTGCTCGCCGGGTGCGGCGGCGGCCCGCAGGGCGGTGGCGGCAAGATCAGCGGCGACACGATCAGGCTCGGCGTCATCAACGACCTGTCGGGTGTCTACTCCGACGTCGGCGGGAAGAACTCGGTCGAGGCCGTGCGGATGGCCGTCGACGACTTCAAGAAGGCGCACGCCGACGACGCGGTCACGAAGAACATCGAGGTGAGTTCCGCCGACCACCAGAACAAGCCGGACATCGCCAACACCGTCGCCCGCGAGATGTACGACCGCAACGGCGTGGACGCGATCTTCGACGTGCCGACCTCGTCCGCCGCGCTCGCCATCGCCACCGTGGCCAAGCAGAACAAGAAGCTGTACTTCAACACCGGCGCCGCGACCACCGAGCTGACCGGCGCGCAGTGCAACGCCTACACCTACCACTACGCCTACGACACCTACATGCTCGCGCAGGGCACCGGCACCACGCTGACCCAGCAGGGCGCGAAACGGTGGTACATCATCTATCCGGACTACGCGTTCGGCCAGGACATGACAAAGAACTTCACCGCCGCCATCGAGAAGGCCGGTGGCACGGTGGGCGCGGCCGACCCGACGCCGTTCCCCAACGACAACTTCTCGACGTTCATGACCAAGGCGCCGAACCTGAACCCGAAGCCGGACGTGCTCGGCGCCATGCAGGCCGGTGGCGACCTGGTGAACGTCGTCAAGCAGTACAACGAGTTCGGGCTCAAGGCCAAGGGTGTCGGGCTCGCGGTGGGCCTCATGTTCGACACCGACATCGCGTCGATCGGCGTGGACTCGTTGGCGGGCACGCTCTTCACCACCGCGTGGTTCTGGAACCTGGACGCGAAGAGCAGGGCGTGGGCCGAGCGCTTCAAGGAGCGCACCGGCAAGTGGCCGACCTTCGACCACGCCGCGAGCTACTCCTCCGCCATGCAGTACCTGGAGGCCGTGCAGCGGGCCGGCACCGACGGCGCCGACGCGGTCCGCAAGGAGCTGGACGGCTACGAGTTCGACGACTTCTTCGCCCACAACGCCAAGTTCCGCGCGGAGGACCACCGGGTCGTGCACGACGCGTACCTGGTGAAGGTGAAGGAACCCGCGGACATGAAGGAGGACGGCGACTTCACCGAGCTGGTGCACAAGATCCCGGCGGACCAGGCGTTCCGCAAGGCCGCGGACAGCGGCTGCCACATGGGATGACGTCCTCGAGCGGAGCGTGACCAACACGGTGAGGTCCGGGGAGGCGGAATGGCGCAGCAGCTGTTCAACGGGTTGGTGAGCGGCAGTTTCTACGCGTTGCTGGCGCTCGGCCTCTCGGTGATCTTCGGCATGCTCGGCGTGGTCAACTTCGCGCACGGCGCGTTCTACATGCTCGGCGCGGTCGGCGCGTTCGTGCTGCTGGACACCGTCGGGCTGTCGTGGTGGCTCGCGCTGCTCGTGGTGCCGGTCGTGCTCGGCCTCCTCGGGATGGCCTTCGAGCGGCTGCTCGTCGCGCGGCTGGTGCGGCTCGACCCGCTGTACAACTTCCTGCTCACGTTCGGCGTCGCGCTGATCCTGCAGGACGTCGTGCGGCTCAGGTACGGCGCGCAGTCCCAGCCGTACGCGCGGCCCGCGCTGCTGGACGGCACCGTGAACCTCGGGCTGTTCGACTATCCCAAGTACCAGGTGTTCGTGTTCGCGTTCTCGGTCGTCGTGTCGGTGCTGGTGTGGCTGGTGCTGGCACGGACGCGGGTCGGCGTGATCGTGCGTGCGTCGACCGAACGGCCGGAGCTCACGCGGGCACTGGGCATCGACGTGCGGCGGTGGGTCACGCCCGTGTTCGGGTTCGGCATCGCGCTGGCCGGGCTCGCCGGCGTGCTGGCCGCGCCGATGCGTGCCGTCAACGCGAACATGGGCGCCGACCTGATCATCGTGATCTTCGCGGTCGTCGTGATCGGCGGGCTCGGCTCGGTGTTCGGGTCGGTGACCGCGGGCTACGCGGTCGGGATGCTCACCGCGGTCGCGAACTTCTACGCGTCGGCGCTCTCACAGAGCCTGGTGTTCGTGCTCATGGCGTTGGTGTTGCTGCTGCGACCCGCCGGCCTGTTCGGCCGCGAGGAAGGCGTCCGCACGTGATCATCTCCAGGCTGTTCGAAGGCAGGTCACTGCTCGGCCGGTTGGCGCTGCTCGTGGTCGGGCTGGTGGTCGCGTTCGGGCTGCCGTGGTGGATCTACCCGCCGGTGGCGCTGGACATCACGGCGTGGGCGCTGTTCGCGGTCGCCCTGGACCTGCTGCTCGGCTACACCGGCCTGCTGTCGTTCGGGCACGCCGCGTTCTGGGGGACCTCGGCCTACACGACCGGTGTCATCGCCGTCCACACCGGTCTGCCGTTCTATGTCGCGGTGCTCGGCGGAGCGGTGCTGGCGGCGGTGGTCGCGGTGCCGATCGCACTGCTGTCCGTGCGGCGCACCGGGATCTACTTCGCGATGGTGACGCTGGCGTTCGCGCAGCTGGTGTACTTCGTCGCGAACCAGTGGCGGTGGATGACCGGCGGCGAGAACGGCCTGCAGGGCATCCCGCGGGTGGCGTTCGGGATGGACCTGTCGGACTCGTTCTACTTCTACTACGCGGCCGTTCCGCTGATCCTGTTGGGACTCCTCGCGGCGTGGCGGGTGGTGCACTCGCCGTTCGGGCGGGTCATGGTGGCGATCCGGGAGAACCCGGCACGGGCCCGCGCGCTGGGCTATCCCGTGGACCGCTACAAGGTCCAGGTGTTCGTGATCTCCGCGTTCCTGGCCGGGATCGCCGGCGGCGTGTACGCGGTCGGGCACGGGTTCGCGTCGCTGCAGGAGGTGTACTGGACGACGTCCGGGAAGGCCGTCGTGATGAACATCCTCGGCGGCATGGGCACGCTGTGGGGCCCGGTGCTGGGCGCGGGCATCATCGTCGTGCTGGAGGACTACCTCGCGACGGCCGGGATCGACGCGGTCGGCGTGGTCACCGGCGCGATCTTCGTGCTGACCGTGCTGGTGTTCCGCCGCGGGATCTGGGGTACCGCGAGGCAACTGCTCCGGCGGCGCGCTAGGACAGCGCCGCCGCCGGCGACGGCCGAAGCGGCCGGCGACGCACGATCAACCGTTGCAACGCGATGAACACCAGCAGCAGCACGCCGATGAAGATCTTCGTCCACCAGGAGCTGAGCGTGCCCTGGAACGAGATCAGCGTCTGGACCGTGCCCAGGACGAGCACGCCGAACACCGAGCCGACCACGTAGCCGACGCCACCGGTCAGCAGCGTGCCGCCGACGACGACCGCCGCGATGGCGTCCAGTTCCAGGCCGACGGCGTGCAGGCTGTAGCCCGACAGCATGTAGAAGCCGAACAGCAACCCGCCCAGCGCGGAGCAGAAACCGCTGATCACGTACACACCTACCTTGACCCGGCCGGTCCGCAGGCCCATGAGCGTGGCGGAGGACTCGCTGCCGCCGATGGCGTAGACCGTCCTGCCGAAGCGGGTCAGGTGCAGCACGTACGCCGCGACCGCCACGACGACGAGGGCGATGACGACGCTGTAGGTGATCGTCACGTTGCCCAGCTCGATGGTGGCGGTCGCGATGTCGCGGAACGTGTGTTCCTTGATGGACACCGAATCGACGCTGATCACGAAGCACAGGCCGCGGGCGAGAAACATCCCCGCGAGCGTGGCGATGAACGGCTGCACGCCGAACCGGTGGATCATGAGCCCCATGCCGAGGCCGAGCAGGGCCCCCGTCCCGAGCACGGCGATCATCACCAGCCACGCAGGCCACCCGGCCCGGAGCGTGGCGGCGGCGATCATCGTGGACAACGCCACCACCGACCCGACGGACAGGTCGATGCCGCCGGTGAGGATCACGAACGTCATCCCGACCGCGACGACGATGAGGAACGAGTTGTCGATGAACAGGTTGGCGAAGATCTGCGCCGTTCCGAACCCCTCGTAACGGACCGACCCGGCCCCGAAGGTCAGCACGAACACCACGAAGGTCGCGATGACCGGAAGAAAGCGGGAGGGAATGCGGGCGAGAAGGCTCACCGGGCACCTGCTTTCCGGGATACGGCCGGGGTCGGGGGAGTGACGGGGTGACGGGTGCCGCGGGAGGGTGCGGGGACCGGATGCCCGACGGTGCCCGGGAGACAGCACGGCGGGACTCCGTCGGGCACGCCGACGGTCCTCGGCCCGAGTGGTCCGAAGTGGACGGTCACGTCCAACGGCCAGGACGACTGTCCCGTGCGTGCCGTGGGGGAGTGGCTGGTGGACCCCGACGGCGCGATCGTGCTGGCGGGCCTGGTTCGCCAGCACGCGGCGACGCTGCCATGCCCCGGCACCGTTGTGAAGGTGCTCATCGGACGCCTGCTTCCTGCGGCACCGCGGCGACCGGCGGCGATGCCGGGCCGGCCGGGCGGCGGAGCGCGCCCGTCAACCGCGGCGCCTGGAGCAGGCACACCACGATCACCACGGCCGCCTTGAAGACCAGCGACGTCTCCGGGGGCACGCCGATCGTGTAGACGGTCGTCGTCAGGGTCTGGATGACCATGGCGCCGATCAGTGTGCCGGTCAGTGAGTACCGGCCACCCGCCAACGACGTCCCGCCGATGACGACCGCCAGGATCGCGTCCATCTCGATCCACAGGCCGGCGTTGTTGGCGTCCGCCGCGTGCACGTTCGACGCGATCATCAGGCCGGCCACGCCCGCGCACAGCGCGCTGAACACGTACACGGTCCAGATGATCGTCCGGGAACGCACGCCCGCCAGGCGACTCGCCTCCGGGTTCACGCCCACCGCCTCGATGAGCATGCCCAGCGCCGTGCGGCGGGTGACCAGCGCGACCGCGGCGAGCACCACCAGGCTGATCAGGATCGCGATCGGCAGCACCACGTAACCGCCGCTGACCTCGCCGAAGGTGTCGTCGTTGACCGTGATGATCTGGCCTTCGGTGATGAGCATCGCCACGCCGCGGCCCGCCGTCATCAGGACCAGCGTCGCGATGATCGGCTGGATGCCCAGGACCGACACGAGGAAACCGTTCCACAGCCCCAGAACCAGGCACAGCGCGAGCGCCAGCAGCATCGCCACGATCGCGTTTCCGCCGTCCGCGATGTAGGTGCACGCGACCGCGCCGGCGATCGCCACCACCGCGCCGACGGACAGGTCGATGCCCCGCGTCGCTATGACCAGTGTCATACCCAGTGCGATGAGCAGCGTTGGCGCGCCGTTGCGCAGGATGTCCACCAGGCTGCCGAACAGATGACCGTCCTGCAGCCGCAGCGAGAAGAACGACGGGGTGAAGATCAGGTTCAGCAACAGCAGGGCCACCAGCGCGAGCAGCGGCCACAGTAGACGCTTCATGACCGCTCCTCGCGGGCTTCGAGCGGCCGCGGGGCCGACAGCTCACTCATGTGTGCACCTTCTCGGCCTCGCCCGCGATGAGAGCGAGCACGTCGTCGACGCTCGACTCGCCCGGCAGCTCGCCGATCTTCCGCCGGTCACGCAACACGATCACCCGGTCGGACACCCGCATGACCTCCTCCAGCTCGGCGGAGATGAACAGCACCGCCATCCCCTCTGCCGCGAGGTCCGCGACCACCTTCTGGATCTGCGCCTTGGCGCCGACGTCGATGCCGCGGGTCGGCTCGTCCAGGATCAGCAGCCGCGGTTGGGTCACCAACCACCGCGCCAGCAACACCTTCTGCTGGTTGCCACCCGAGAGCGTGGCCACCACGGCATCCGGGTTGGCCGGCCGGATGTCCAGGGTGTGCACGTACTTCTCGACCAGCTCGTCCGCCGTGCGGCGGGGCACCTGGCGGTGCCAGCCACGCGCCGCCTGCATGGCGAGCACGAGGTTGTCCCGCACGGTGAGGTCCGCGACGAGTCCCTCCCCCTTGCGGTCCTCGGAGGTGAACGCGATCCGCTTCGCGATCGCCTGCCGCGGGGTGCGGAGCCGCACCGGCCTGCCGTCCAGTAGCACCCGACCCGAGTCGGCATGGTCCGCGCCGAACAGCAGCCGCGCCAGCTCGGTGCGGCCGGAACCCAGCAACCCGGCCACGCCGACGACCTCACCGGAACGCAGCTCCAGGTCGAACGGGGCGATCGCACCCGTCCGGCCCAGGTTCTCCGCCTGTAGCAACGGAGTCTCGGACGGCACCCGCCGCTCGCTGCGCTGCTCCACCTCGTCCAGCACGCTCAGGTCGCGGCCGATCATGGCGCGCACCAGCTCCAGCCGGCTCACCGCGGTCGTCGCGTGCTCGCCCACCACCGCGCCGTTGCGCAGCACCGTCAGCCGGTCGGCGATCTCGTAGACCTGATCCAGGAAGTGCGACACGAACAGGATCGCGACGCCGTCCTCGCGCAGCACCCGCATGATCCGGAACAGCTCCGCGACCTCGCCGGCGTCCAGGCTGGACGTCGGCTCGTCGAGGATCAGCACGCGGGCGTCGACCGCGACCGCGCGGGCGATCGCGACCAGCTGCTGCACGGCGATCGGGTGGCTGGACAGCGCCGAGCCGGGGTCGATGTGCAGACCGATGCGGGACAACAGCTCCGCCGCCCGCGCCCGCATCGCGCGCCCGTCGATCGAGCCGAACCGGCGGGGCTCACGGCCCAGCAGGATGTTCTCGGCGACCGACAGGTTCGTGCACAGGTTGACCTCCTGGTACACGGTGGCGATGCCGGCGTCCTGCGCCTGTGCGGGGCTGTGGAACGACACCGGAACGCCGGCGAGACGGATCTCGCCGGCGTCGGGGGTGTGGACCCCGGTGAGGGCCTTGATGAGCGTCGACTTGCCGGCGCCGTTCTCGCCGAGCAACGCGTGCACCTCACCGGGGAACAACCGGAAGTCAACGTCCTGCAACGCCTTCACGCCGGGAAACGTGACGGTGATGCCCTGGATGTCGACCAGTGGGGATTCGTCGGTCACGAATCAGTACTTTCGGTCCGGCAGCGCGGTCTTTGCCTGCTCCTGGGTGAACGTGGTCTCCTCCGTGACCACCCGCTGCGGCACGTCCTCGCCGGCCACGACCTTCTTCGTCAGGTCCATCAGCTGTGGGCCGAGGAGCGGGTTGCACTCGACGATGTAGTTGATCTCACCGTCGGCCAGTGCCTGCATGCCGTCGTGCACCGCGTCGATCGTGATGACCTTGATGTCGACGCCGGGCTTCTTGCCGGCCGCCTTGATGGCCTCGAGGGCGCCGAGGCCCATGTCGTCGTTGTGCGCGAACACCACGTCGATGTCGGGCTGGGACTTGAGGAAGGCCTCCATGACCTGCTTGCCGCCGGAGCGGGTGAAGTCACCGGTCTGCGAGGCGACGATCTTGATCTCCGGGTTCGACTTGATCGCGTCCTCGAAGCCCTCCTTGCGGTCGATCGCGGGCGCCGCGCCGGTCGTGCCCTGCAGCTCGACGACGCTGGTCGGGCCACTGTGGTTGTCCACCAACCACTTTCCGGCCTTCTTGCCCTCCTCGATGAAGTCCGAGCCGAGGAACGTCTTGTACAGTGACGTGTCGTCGGAGTCGATGGAGCGGTCGGTGAGGATCACCGGGATGTTCGCGCGCTTGGCCTCCAGCAGGACGTTGTCCCAACCGGTCTCCACCACCGGGCTGAACGCGATCACGTCCACCTTCTGCTGGATGTAGGACCGGATCGCCTTGATCTGGTTCTCCTGCTTCTGCTGCGCGTCGGAGAACTTGAGCTCGATCCCGGCCGACCTCGCGGACTCCTGGATCGACTTGGTGTTCGCGGTTCGCCAACCACTCTCCGCGCCAACCTGCGCGAAGCCCATCGTGGTCTTGCCGTCGTCCGCGGCCCCACCACCACTGCCACATGCGGTCAACGCTGTCAGCAGGACCGCGACTAAGGCGGTCGTGATCGTCTTACGCACTGCAAATCCTCCATTGGACGGTGCGTGACCCGTGTCACTGGGCCACAAGAGTGAACGTTCACAGTGGCCGCGTCAACCCCCCGTGACAACACCGTGTCATCGGTTGACACGTAGGGAGTGTGCGCTTATGTTAACGCTCACTTTGCGTGTCAGCGTTGACTCCACGGGACGCCTCGGCGCGGGCATGCGGACCGCCTACTCCTGAACCGGTTCACCCCGCAAACCGAGGGAGCGAGCATGTCCCCACTCGCCCGCGTCCGACTCCCTGCCGTGGTCCTGTTCGTGAGCGTTCTCGCCGCACCCGGCGTCGGGCAGGCCGCCGAACCCGCGGCCGACCTGGACTACACCGTCACCGTCGATGTGAACGTTCACGGCGCCGACATCTCCGACACGATGTATGGCGTCTTCTTCGAGGACATCAACCGCGCCGCCGACGGCGGCCTGTACGCGGAGCTGGTGCAGAACCGCTCCTTCGAGTACGACCCCGCCGACAACGCCGCCTACACCCCGCTGACCGGTTGGGCCCCGAAGGCCGGCGACCCGC
This sequence comes from Actinophytocola sp., assembly GCF_035634895.1. Lineage (GTDB taxonomy): Bacteria > Actinomycetota > Actinomycetes > Mycobacteriales > Pseudonocardiaceae > Actinophytocola. Next base: position 25,431 of record NZ_DASQCC010000124.1, read on the forward strand.
GGGTGGTCGACGACGACGGGCGGTTGAACGAGCACAACCGCCGTTACCTGCGCCTGCCGCTGCCGGGCGGGATCATCAACGCCGGCTACAACGCCGGCATCGACGTGGCGAAGACGAAGAAGTACGACTTCTCCGTGTGGGCACGCACCGACCAGGCCGGCACGCCGCTCACGGTCACGCTCACCGACCCCGCCGGCACCCCGCTCGCGGCCCCGCTGAACCTGTCGGTCCGCGGCGCGACCTGGACCCGGTACACGGGCTCGTTCACCGCCAGGACCGCGAGTGTCACCGGCCGGCTGCTCGTCGAGGGTGGGGGAGCGGGCACGCTCGCGCTCGACATGGTGTCACTGTTCCCGCGCGACACCTACAAGAACCGGCCGAACGGCATGCGCCGCGACCTCGCCGAGCGGATCGCCGCACTGCACCCGAGGTTCGTGCGCTTCCCCGGTGGCTGCCTCGTCAACACCGGCAGCATGTACGGCTACGAGGCGCCCGGCTGGGAACGGCGCCGGTCCTACCAGTGGAAGGACACGATCGGCCCGGTCGAGGAGCGCAGCACCAACGCCAACTTCTGGGGCTACAACCAGTCCTACGGCATCGGCTACTACGAGTACCTCCGGTTCGCCGAGGACATCGGCGCCATGCCGCTGCCGGTCGTGCCCGCGCTCGTCACCGGCTGCGGCCAGAACCGGGCCACCGACGACCCGGCGCTCCTTCGGCGCCACATCCAGGACACGCTCGACCTCATCGAGTTCGCGAACGGCCCCGCAGACTCCACGTGGGGCCGCAGGCGGGCCGAGATGGGCCACCCGGCACCGTTCGGGCTCACCCACATCGCGGTCGGCAACGAGGAGAACCTGCCCGACGCGTACTTCGCCAACTTCCTGAGTTTCCGCGCGGCGATCAAGGCCCGGTACCCGGGTGTGGTCGTGCTCGGCAACGCCGGCCCTGACGACGCGGGCGCCACGTTCGCCCGCCTCTGGCAGCTGAACCGGGACGCGGGCGTGGACATGGTCGACGAGCACTACTACAACAGCCCGACCTGGTTCCTCCAGAACAACGAGCGCTACGACGCCTACGACCGCAATGGCCCCGAGGTGTTCCTCGGCGAGTACGCCTCGCAGGACAACAAGCTCTACAACGCGCTCGCCGAGGCCACCTACCTGACCGGCCTGGAGCGCAACGCCGACGTGGTTCGGCTCGCCTCCTACGCGCCCCTGCTGTCCAACGAGGACTACGTGCAGTGGCGGCCGGACCTGATCTGGTTCGACAACCACGCGTCGTGGGGCTCGGCGAACTACGAGGTGCAGCGGCTGTTCATGAACAACGTGGGCGACTACGTCGTACCGAGCACCGCCACCGGCACGCCCTCGCAGGAGGACCAGCCGATCTCCGGTGCGATCGGCCTGTCCACCTGGGGCACGGCCGCGGCCTACGACGACGTCCGGGTGTCCACACCGGACGGAGCGTCGCTGTTCGCCGACGACTTCTCCGGCACCGACGCCAACTGGACCAACATCGCCGGCCGCGGCTCCTGGGCGGTGACCGGCGGCGCGTACGTCCAGTCCGACACCGCCGCGGAGAACACCATGGTCATGGCCGGCGACCCGGCCTGGCGCGACTACGACCTGAACCTCCACGCCACCAAGCTGTCGGGCCGCGAGGGCTTCCTGGTCGGCTTCGGGGTCAAGGACTCCGGCAACTACTACTGGTGGAACCTCGGCGGCTGGAACAACACCCAGACCGCCGTGGAGAAGGCCGAGGGCGGCGGCAAGTCCACGCTCATCGCCGACGGCACCGCGATCGAGACGGCTCGCCGGTACGACGTGACGATCCAGATCCGCGGCCGGACCGTCACGCTGCTCCTCGACGGCCGGCAGTGGGGCCGGTTCACCGACAGCGAGAAGGCCGAGCCGTTCCGCCAGGTCGTCACTCGGGACAACCGAACAGGCGAACTCGTCGTCAAGGTGGTGAACGCAGCTGCCACCCCGGCGCGGACGACGGTCCGGCTGAACGGAGCGAACGTAGAACGCGGCGCTCGCGTCACCACGCTCACCGGCGACCGTGACGACGTGAACACGCGTTACACGACGCCGGTCACGCCACGGGAGTCCCGCCTGGACGTGGCGAGCACGTTCACATATACGTTCCAGGCGTACTCCGTGACCTTCTTCCGCATCAAGACCAGGAGCAGCTCGTGAGCCTCGACCGCAGGACGGTTTTGCGTGCCGGCGGTGTCGTGGCCACGGCGAGCGTGATACCCATGACGACAGGAAGCACCGCACCCGCGGCGACCAGAGGAAAGCACGCGGCGGACCGACCACGGCCCTCGGCCGCCACCACCACCCGCAACCCGCTCGTCGAGCAGCGGGCGGACCCGTTCGTCACCCGGCCCGTCGACGGCATGTACTACCTGACCGGCTCGGTGCCCGAGTACGACCGGGTCGTCATCCGCGGCGCCACGACGCTCGACGGCCTGGCCACGGCCCGTGAGCGCACCATCTGGCGCCGCCCGGCCTCCGGCTCGATGGGCGGCTACATCTGGGCGCCCGAGCTGCACCGCGTCGGCGACCGCTGGTACGTGTACTTCGCGGCCGGTGACTCCGACGACCCGTTCCGCATCCGCACCTACGTGCTCGAGTCGATCGGCGCCGACCCGAGGAGCACCGGCTGGCTGCCGCCGAAGCGCATGGTCACCGGTTGGGACTCGTTCACGCTCGACGCGACCACGTTCGAGCACCGCGGGCGAAGATACTTCCTCTGGGCGCAGAGCGAGCCGGGCATCGCCACCAACACCAACCTCTACATCGCCGAGATGGTCTCGCCGCTGGAGCTCGTCACGCCGGTCGTGCGGATCGCCGTGCCGACGCTGAGCTGGGAGATCCAGGGGTTCCGGGTGAACGAGGGGCCCGCGGTGCTGATCCGCAACGGGCGCGTGTTCGTCACCTTCTCGGCCAGTGCCACCGACGCCCGCTACTGCATGGGCCTGCTGTACGCCGACGAGAACGCCAACCTGCTCGACGCGCGGTCGTGGACCAAGGCGCCCGACCCGATCTTCACGACCAACGCCGAGACCCGCCAGTTCGGGCCGGGCCACAACTCGTTCACGGTCGCGGAGGACGGCACGACGGACGTCCTCGTCTACCACGCCCGCGACTACCGGGACATCAACGGCGACCCGCTGTTCGACCCGAACCGGCACACGCGGGTGCAGAAGCTGTTCTGGAACGCCGACGGCACGCCGTCGTTCGGCGTGCCGGTGGGCAAGGGCGAGACGGTCGTGCGGCTGTCCCCGCTCGACGCGCCCGACTTCGTCGTCCGGCACGCGGAGTTCCGGCTGCGGGTCGAGGGCGAGGTCCCCGAGGTCGCCGACTCGTGGTTCCGGTTCACGCCAGGGCACCTGGGCGCCGGCACGGTGTCGATCCAGTCGGTCAACTACCCGAACCGGTACGTGTGCTCGGGCGACGGGGTGCTGCGCATCGAGCAGTTCGTGGAGTCCGACGAGTACGGCACCATCGCCAGTTTCGTCCGCGTGCCCGGGCTCGCGGATCGCTCCGCCGTGTCACTGCGGTCGCTGGGCGACTCCGGAGCGTATATCGCGCACGAGGCCGGGCGGCTCGTCATCGCCCGACCGGGTAGGGGACGCGCGGAACGTGAGCGTTCTACCTTCCGAATCAGCTGACGGTGGGACACTGGGTAAACACACAGGTCCTGGACGATCAGGACCGACGCGAGCTCGAAGGTAGGTTTCAAGTGGACAACCCGATAGTGGGTAGCAAGGTCTCGCGGGACCCCGCGATGACGGACGTCGCCCGCTTGGCCGGGGTGTCCCATCAGACGGTGTCCCGGGTGTTGAACGGGCATCCGAACGTGCGGGAGCAGACGCGGTTACGGGTGCGGGCCGCCATCGAGCAGCTGGGCTACCGGCCCAACAACGCGGCGCGGGCACTCGTCACCGGCAAGTCGCAGCTGATCGGCGTCATCGCGCAGAACTCGTCGCTGTTCGGGCCGGCCTCGCTGCTCGGCGCGTTCGAGTCGGCCGCAGCGGAGGCGGGCTTCTCGGTGAGCCTGCGGCGGGTGAAGGTGCTGGACCGCGACTCGATCGCGGCGGCCGTGGAACACCACCGGGACGCGCGGGTGGCCGGCATCGTCGCGATCGCGCCGACCGCGTCGGCCAACGAGGCGCTCGCCGAGGTGCCGGCTGGCGTGCCGCTGGTGACCGTCGACGGCGACCCGGCACGGGAGAGCCCACTGGTGACCGTGGACCAGTTCCAGGGGGCGTTCGACGCGACGACCTACCTGCTCGAGTCCGGGCACAAGACGGTGTGGCACGTGTCGGGGCCGCCGGACTGGTTCGACAGTGCCGGCCGGGTGCAGGGGTGGCGGGCCGCGCTGGCGGAGGCGAGGGTCGAGGAGCCGCCGCTCGTGGCGGCCGACTGGAGTGCCGAGGCGGGCTACAAGGCCGGGCAGATGCTGGCCCGGATGCCGGAGTGCACCGCCATCTTCGCGGCGAACGACCACCTGGCGTTGGGGATCCTGCGCGCGATGCACGAGCGGAACCGGGTCGTGCCGCGGGATGTGAGCGTCATCGGGTTCGACGACGTGCCGGAGGCGGCGTACTTCATACCGCCGTTGACGACCGTGCGACCGGACTTCGACGCGGTGGCTCGGGAGACGCTCGGGTTGCTGCTGGCTCAGGTCACCGAGGGAGAGGTGGGGGAGATACATCGGACCGTGGCGCCTTCGTTGGTGGTGCGGTCGAGTGTGTTCGTGGCGGGGAGTTGATCCTGCTGCTGGGTTCGTGGCCGGGTGGGCCGGCCGGGGCGGGTGGGGCGGGGTGCGTGGGAGCGGAGGGTTGGTGCCTGGGTTGGTTGGGCCGCGCGGTTGAGCGGTGTTCGTGGTTGGGCGGAGGGTTGGCAGGCGGGTTGGTTGGTCTGCGTGGTTGGGCGGTGTTCGTGGTTGGGCGGCGGCTTTTGATGCCTGGGTTGCTACGGCCGCGCGGTTGAGCGGAGTCGGTGGCTGAACGCCGGTCGCGGTCGATGTTCTGGCGGTTGAGCTTCGTGGGGCCTCGTGCCGGCGCGGGACGCTGCCGACGCCCTTTGGGAACCCTGTGAGGCGTTGAGGCCCTTACAGGGCTCCTCAGCGTGCTCCCGCCCGTGTCCTGGACGCGCTCCTTCATGGCGTGATGGCAGTGTGCCCACGGCTCTGATGTGGTCAGCGCTGTTCCGGAGAAGTGGCGAAACTTTCGGCGGCCTGCTCGGGAGTCGTCGGGTCCGGTATGGCCGGTCCGTGGTTGCTTACCGTCCTATGTGCACGTTCACTAACGATCTCCGTTACAAAGCGGACGGCCTCTTGACGAGCCGGATGTTAACGATAACACTCCTCGCATGGCCAACGATCGCGACGACGCGCTGGTGGTGGGCGTCGACTTCGGCACTCTCTCCGGGCGTGCCGTGGTCGTGCGGGTGAGGGACGGGGTCGAGCTCGGGACCGCCGTGCACGAGTATCGCCACGGGGTCGTCGACCGGACGCTGCCAGGGACCGGTAAGGCCTTGCCGCCGGACTGGGCCCTGCAGGTGCCGAAGGACTACGTCGACGTACTGCGCACGGCGGTGCCCGAGGCGATCAAGGACGCCGGTGTCAACGCCTCCGACGTGATCGGCATCGGTACCGACTTCACCGCCTGCACGATGATCCCGGTGACCGACGACGGCACGCCCCTGTGCGAGCTGCCGGAGTTCGCGGACAACCCGCACGCCTACGTCAAGCTCTGGAAGCACCACGCCGCCCAGCCGCAAGCCGACCGGATCAACGAGCTCGGCGCGGCCCGCGGCGAGAAGTGGCTGCCCCGGTACGGCGGTCTCATCTCCTCGGAATGGGAGTTCGCCAAGGGACTCCAGCTGCTCGAAGAGGCCCCCGACCTCTACGCCGCCATGGCCCACTGGGTCGAGGCCGCCGACTGGATCATCTGGCAGCTCACCGGGAACTACGTCCGCAACGCCTGCACCGCCGGCTACAAGGGCATCTACCAGGACGGCGCCTATCCCTCCGAGGACTTCCTCCGCGAGCTGCACCCCGACTTCACCGGCTTCGTCCGCGACAAGCTCGACCATCCCATCGGCCAGCTCGGCGACCGTGCCGGTGACCTCAGCAAGCTCGCCGCCTACTGGACCGGCCTGCCGGCCGGGATCGCCGTGGCGGTGGGGAACGTCGACGCGCACGTCACCGCACCCGCCGCGCAGGCGGTCGAGCCCGGGCGGCTCGTCGCGATCATGGGTACCTCCACCTGCCACGTCCTCAACGGTGCCGACCTCCACGAGGTGCCGGGCATGTGCGGCGTCGTGCAGGGCGGGATCGTCCCGGGGCTCTGGGGGTACGAGGCGGGACAGAGCGGCGTCGGTGACATCTTCGCGTGGTTCACCGCGAACCAGGTGCCGCCGGAGTACCACGAAGCCGCACGCGCACAAGGCAAGTCGCTGCACGAGCATCTCACCGACCTCGCCGCGAAGCAGCGGGTCGGCGAGCACGGCCTGCTGGCGCTCGACTGGCACAGCGGCAACCGTTCCGTGCTCGTCGACCACGAGCTGTCCGGTGTCGTGCTCGGCCAGACCCTTGCCACGAAGCCGGAGGACATCTACCGCGCGCTGTTCGAGGCCACCGCGTTCGGCACCCGCATGATCGTGGCGGCGTTCACGGAGTCGGGTGTGCCAGTGACGGAACTGGTCGTCGCGGGCGGGCTCGTCCAGAACGAGCTGCTCATGCAGATCTACGCCGACGTCACCAACCTGCCGCTGTCCACCATCGGTTCCGCGCAGGGGCCGGCGCTCGGCTCGGCCATGCACGCCGCCGTCGCGGCGGGCGCCTACCCGGACATCCGTGCGGCGGCCGGCGCGATGGGCTCGGTCAACAGCGGGGTGTACCAACCGATCCCGGAGAACGCGGCGGTCTACGACGAGCTCTTCGCCGAGTACGCGACGCTGCACGACTACCTCGGCCGGGGCGCCAACGACGTCATGCACAGGCTCAGGGCACTGCGGAACGCCGCGGTGGCGAGCCGATGAGCACGCTACCGGCGCTTCGGGAGACCGTCGCCAGGCTGCACGCCGAGCTGACCCGCTACCACCTCGTCAGCTGGACGGCCGGCAACATCTCCGCGCGCGTGCCGGGCGAGGACCTGATGGTGATCAAGCCGTCCGGGATCTCCTACGACGACCTGACCGCGGACACCATGGTCGTCACCGACCTGCACGGCAAGCTCGTCGACGGCGACCTCTCGCCGTCCTCGGACACCGACGCGCACGCCTACGTCTACCGGCACATGCCCGAGGTGGGCGGCGTCGTGCACACGCACTCGTCCTACGCCACGGCGTGGGCGGCCCGCGGCGAGCCGATCCCGTGCGTGCTCACGATGATCGCCGACGAGTTCGGTGGCGACATCCCGGTCGGGCCGTTCGCGTTGATCGGCGACGACTCGATCGGCCGCGGCATCGTGGAGACGTTGCGGGACAGCCGGTCCCCGGCGGTGCTCATGAAGGGCCACGGCCCGTTCACCGTCGGGAAGGACGCGCGGGCCGCGGTCAAGACGGCCGTGATGCTGGAGGAGGTCGCCCGCACCGTCCACTTCGCACACCAGCTCGGCAAGCCGGACGTCATCGCCCAGGACGACGTCGACCGGCTCTACGCCCGGTACCAGAACGTCTACGGGCAATAAGGAGAGTTCATGTCCTCTGCCGCAAAGCCACAGGTCTGGTTCCTGACCGGCAGCCAGCACCTCTACGGTCCGGAGACGCTGGACCAGGTGGCCAGCCAGTCGCAGCAGATCCAGCGCATGCTCATCGACTCCGGCGCGATCAGCGCGGAGATCGTGTGGCAGCCGGTGCTGACCGACTCGACCGCGATCCGCGAGATGTTCCTCAAGGCCAACAGCGACCCGTCCTGCGTCGGCGTGATCGCGTGGATGCACACGTTCTCCCCAGCGAAGATGTGGATCACCGGGCTGGACATCCTGCGCAAACCCCTGCTGCACCTGCACACCCAGGTCAACGAGGCGCTGCCGTGGGAGTCCATCGACATGGACTTCATGAACCTGAACCAGGCCGCGCACGGCGACCGCGAGTTCGGCTACATCCAGAGCAGGCTCGGTGTGCCCCGCAAGACCGTGGCCGGGCACGCGAGCGACCCCGTGCTCACCAGTCGAATCGACGAATGGGCCCGCGCCGCAACGGGTTTCGCGCACCTGCGGACGCTGCGGCTGGCCCGCTTCGGCGACAACATGCGCGACGTGGCCGTGACCGAGGGCGACAAGGTGGAGGCCGAGCTGCGTTTCGGGGTGTCGGTCAACACCTACGGCGTCAACGACCTCACCGCACTCGTCGACGAGGTGACCGATGACGAGATCGACCTGCTCGTCGCCGACTATGCCGACGCCTACCGGCTCGCGCCGGAGCTCGCGAAGGGTGGCGAGCGGCACGAGTCGCTGCGGTACTCCGCCCGCATCGAGGCCGGGCTGCGCAGGTTCCTCACCGAGGGCTCCTTCGGCGCGTTCACCACGAACTTCGAGGACCTGGGCGGGTTGCGGCAGCTGCCGGGCCTCGCCGTGCAGCGGCTGATGGCCGACGGCTACGGCTTCGGCGGCGAGGGCGACTGGAAGACCTCCGCACTGCTCGCCGCCGTGAAGGCCATGGGTGCCGGCACGCCGGGCGGCAGCTCGTTCATGGAGGACTACACCTACCACTTCGGCCCCGGCTCGCCGAAGATCCTGGGCGCGCACATGCTCGAGGTCTGCCCGTCGATCGCGACCGGCACGCCATCGTGCGAGATCCACCCGCTGAGCATCGGTGGCCGTGAGGACCCCGTGCGGCTGGTGTTCGACACCGATCCCGGCACCGCGGTCGTGGTCGGCCTCGCGGACGTCGGTGACCGTTTCCGGTTGGTGGCCAACGAGATCGAGGTCGTGCCGCCGGACGAGCCCCTGCCCAGGCTGCCGGTCGCGCGGGCGGTGTGGCAGCCCGCGCCGTCGCTGCAGACCTCCGCCGAGTGCTGGCTCACCGCGGGCGGCCCGCACCACACCGTGCTCACCCAGTCGGTCGGTTCCGGCGTGCTGAAGGACTTCGCACGCATGGCCGAGACCGAGCTGGTGCTCATCGACGACGACACCACGACCGACGCGTTCGCCGACCGGCTGCGCTGGAACCAGGCCTACTACCGCCTCGCGAACGGCCTGCACTGACGCGGAGCGAAGTGAAGGAGCCAGACGACGACCGATCGAGGAGCAGGCTCGGTGGCGAGGGACGAGCGCCGAGCACGGCGACGAGAGCGGCCGGCGGCTGGTGGAGAACGAAGCCACCCATTCACCGATGAAACAAGCCACACCCATTCGACACAGTTGGAGAAACGATGAGGTTTCCACGCCTGATAGCCGGTGTCGCCGGCCTGGCGCTCGTGCTGGCCGGTTGCGGCTCGTCGGAGAAGTCGACCGACGAGCAGAAGAAGGGCGGTCCGGGGTCACTCGTCGGCGTCACGATGCCGACCCGAGCCTCGGAACGCTGGATCCATGACGGTGACAACCTGAAGAAGGAGCTGGAGAGCAGGGGCTACAAGGTCGATCTCCAGTACGCCGAGAACGACATCCCCACCCAAGCGAACCAGATCGAGAACCAGATCACCAAGGGCGCGCAGGTACTGATCATCGCGTCGATCGACGGCAAGGCCCTGTCCTCGCAGCTCCAGCTCGCCGCCGACCGCAAGATCCCCGTGATCTCCTACGACCGGCTGCTGCTCAACAGTCCCAACGTCGACTACTACGCCTCGTTCGACAACTTCAAGGTCGGCGTGCAGCAGGCCACCTCGCTGCTGACCGGGCTGAAGATCCTCAACGAGGACGGGTCGGCCGGCACCGCCAAGGGACCGTTCAACATCGAGCTGTTCGCCGGTTCCCCGGACGACAACAACTCCTCCTACTTCCTCGACGGCTCGATGTCGGTGCTGAAGAAGTACATCGACGACGGCACGCTCGTGGTCAAGAGCGGGCAGAAGGACTTCAAGACGATCGCGATCCTGCGCTGGGACCCGGCCACGGCCCAGCGGCGCATGGAGGACCTGCTCACCTCGACCTACGGCTCCGCCAAGGTGGACGGCGTGCTCTCGCCGTACGACGGCCTGTCGATCGGCATCCTCTCGGCACTGCGGAGCAGCGGCTACGGCACCGGCCAGCCTTACCCGATCGTCACGGGTCAGGACGCTGAGGTCGCCTCGGTGAAGTCGATCATCGCCGGTGAGCAGTACTCGACGATCTTCAAGGACATCCGCAAGCTCGCCAAGAACGCCGCCAACATGGCCGACGCGCTGCTGTCGGGCAAGAAGCCCGAGGTCAACAACACCAAGGACTACGACAACGGCAAGAAGGCCGTGCCCGCGTACCTGCTGCAGCCGGTGATCGTGAACAAGTCGAACTACAAGCCCGAGCTGGTCGACAGCGGCTACTACACCGACGACCAGCTGAGGTAGTTTCCGTGTCGGACGAGATTCTCTCGATGCACGGCATCACCAAGTCGTTCCCCGGCGTGACCGCATTGCGGGACGTGGAGTTCTCGGTGCGGCGCGGTGAGATCCACGCGATCTGCGGCGAGAACGGGGCGGGCAAGTCCACGCTCATGAAGATCCTCTCCGGGGTGCATCCCCACGGGACCTACTCCGGAGAGGTCGTCTTCGACGGCGAGGTGTGCTCGTTCTCGGGTATCCGCGACAGCGAGGCACGCGGCATCGTGATCATCCACCAGGAGCTGGCGCTGGTCGGCCAGCTCTCGATCGCCGAGAACCTGTTCCTCGGCAACGAGATGGCCCGGCGCGGGATGGTCGACTGGAACCGGACCAACCACGAGGCGGAAAAACACCTGCGCCGCGTGGGGCTGCACGAGAACCCCGTGACGCAGGCTGGTTCGCTGGGTGTCGGCAAGCAGCAGCTCGTCGAGATCGCGAAGGCGCTGTCCAAGAAGGTCCGGCTGCTGATCCTGGACGAGCCGACGGCCGCGCTGAACGACGACGACTCGGCGCACCTGCTGGAGTTGTTGCGCGGCCTGCGCGAGGACGGGATCACGTGCGTGGTGATCTCCCACAAGCTGTCCGAGATCATCGCGATCGCCGACACCATCACGATCCTGCGGGACGGCCGGACCATCGAGACGCTCGACGCCACGGACGTCACGGAGAACCGGCTCATCGCCGGCATGGTGGGGCGGGACCTGGAGCACCGGTTCCCGCCCCGCGAGCCACACGTCGGCGAGGAGGTGCTGCGGATCGAGGACTGGACCGTCCACAGCCCCACGATCCACGGCCGTGTCGTCGTCGACCGCGCGAACCTCTCGTTGCGGCGCGGGGAGATCGTGGGTCTCGCCGGTCTGATGGGCGCGGGGCGCACGGAGCTCGCGATGAGCGTGTTCGGCAGGAGCTACGGCGTCGACATCTCGGGCCGGGTGGTCAAGGACGGCCGGGTGATCGACGTGCGTACCGTCGAGTCGGCCATCCGCAACGGGATCGCGTACGTGAGCGAGGACCGCAAGCGGTACGGCCTGAACCTCGTGGCGGACGTGAAGCAGAACGTGTCCGCCGCCGGGCTCTCGCTGCTGTCGAAACGTGGTTGGGTGAACGACAACGAGGAGGTCAGCGTCGCCGAGCGGTTCCGCAAGGCGCTGCGGATCAAGACACCCAACGTGCAGACCGGCGTGCAGACGCTGTCGGGCGGCAACCAGCAGAAGGTCGTGCTGGCCAAGTGGATGTTCACCGAACCGGACGTGCTGATCCTCGACGAGCCGACCCGGGGCGTCGACGTCGGCGCGAAGTACGAGATCTACACGATCGTGAACTCGCTGGCGGAGCAGGGAAAGTCGGTGTTGGTGATCTCGTCGGAGCTGCCGGAGCTACTGGGGCTGTGCGACCGGATCTACACACTGTCGGCGGGCCGGATCACCGGCGAGGTGCCGCGCGCGGATGCGACGCAGGAGCGGCTGATGAGGTACATGACGCAGGAGGTAGGCCGTGAGTGACCTGGCGAGCGAGTCGCGGGCGTCCGAAGTGGACGATTTCCCGCCGCCGGTGGCCACACCGGCCTCACCGCGGCGGATCAGGATCAACCTGCGGCAGAGCGGAATCTACGTCGCCTTCGCGATGATCGTCGTGCTGTTCACCGTGCTGACCGACGGTGACCTGCTCGAACCCGGGAACATCTCGAACATCATCGTGCAGAACTCCTACGTGCTGATCCTCGCGATCGGCATGATCCTGGTGATCATCAGCGGCCACATCGACCTGTCGGTCGGGTCGGTGGTGGCGGTGACGGGTGGGTTGTGCGCGGTGTTGACCGTCAACTGGGGCATGCCGTGGTGGCTCGCGGTGCTGGTGACGCTGGCGACAGGTGCGCTCATCGGCGCGGCGCAGGGATACTGGGTCGCGTTCTTCGGCATCCCGGCGTTCATCGTGACGCTCGGCGGCATGCTGGTGTTCCGTGCGTTGACGCTGACAGTCCTTGGCAACCAGGGGATCGGGCCGTTCCCGAACGAGATCCGCACGCTGGCGAACGGCTTCACCGACGGCTACTTCGGCAATGTCGGGCTCGGCCCGCTCGGCGGCGCGGACATCGTGTCGCTGCTGGTGGGCATCCTGGTGGTGGTCGGGTTCGCGTTCGTGCAGTGGCGGACGCGGCGTGGGCGGCTGGGCTACGGCCAGGTGGTCGACCCGTTCCCGTTGTTCGCCGGGAAGATCCTGCTCGCCGCGCTGGTGGTCATGTTCGTGGTGGTACAGCTGGCCAGGTTCCGGAACCTGCCGTGGGTACTGGTGCTGCTGGCGGTGCTGGTGCTGGGCTACTCGCTGATGGCGAACCGGTCGGTGTTCGGCCGGCACATCTACGCGGTGGGCGGCAACCTCCAGGCCGCGACCCTGTCCGGTGTCCGCGTCAAACCGGTGACCTTCTGGGTCTTCGTCAACATGGGTGTCCTGGCCGCGCTGGCCGGCGTGATCTTCGCCGGCCGCCTCAACCAGGCCGGTCCCACCGCGGGCAACGCGTTCGAGCTGGACGCGATCGCGGCGGCGTTCATCGGCGGCGCGGCCGTGCAGGGCGGCGTCGGCAAGGTCATCGGCGCCATCACCGGCGGCCTGATCATGGGCGTGATCAACAACGGCATGTCGCTGATCGGTGCGCCGAGCGAGCGCGTCATGCTCGTGAAGGGACTGGTCCTCCTGGCCGCCGTCGCCTACGACGTGTGGACGAAACGCCGCGCGGGCACCGTGCGCTGATCGACAGCGGGAAAGGGCTGTTCAGGGCGGGCGACCCGCCTTGGGCGGCCCTTCTTCGTGTTCAGTAGGTACTGAACCGGTTCATCGGTAGGGCTAGTCACGACGTCGTCACGTGTCGTAAGCTCCGCGTCGACCAGGGTGTGGGCACTGAACGAATACTTACGCGGTTCAGTTGCCCGTGCGCAGGGGAGGCGATGATGCTTCTGCAAGACGGCCGGCCGTGGCTGGGCGCCAACTTCTGGTCCCGCTCCGGGGGACCCCTGATGTGGCGCAGCTACGACCCCGGCCTGATCGTGCGGGAGCTTGCCGTGCTCGCGGAGCACGGGATGAACCTCACCCGGTCCTTCTTCTACTGGCCGGACTTCATGCCGGCACCCGACCGGATCGACGACGACATGGTCGCCCGGTACGCCGACTTCCTCGACCGGCACCTCGACGCCGGCATGGCCACCATCCCCACCTTCATCGTCGGGCACATGTCCGGGGAGAACTGGGATCCGGTTTGGCGCCAGGGACGTGACCTCTATTGCGACGTCTGGATGGTCGCCCGCCAGGCCTGGTTCGTCGAGCGCATGACCGCCCGCTTTCACGACCACCCGGCCGTCGCGGGGTGGCTGATCTCCAACGAGATGCCCATCTACGGCGAGCGCTCACCACGCGACACGGTCACGTCCTGGGCCCAGCTCATGGTGCAGGCCGTGCGCGCGGGTGGCGGCACCCAGCCCGTCTCGATCGGGGACGGCGCCTGGGGAATGGAGGTCTCCGGCTCGGACAACGGCTTTTCCGTGCGTGCGTTGGGAGCGCTCACGGACTTCGTCGGGCCGCATGTCTACCGCATGGAGAACGACGTTGTCCGCCAGCACCTCACGGCCGCCTTCATCTGCGAGCTGGCCGACTTCGGCAAGCCCGTCGTGCTGGAGGAGTTCGGCGTCACCGACGCGTTCGTCTCCCGTGAGCACGCCGCGCACTACTACCGCCAGATCCTGCACAACTCGCTGCTGGCCGGCGCCACCGGATGGATCGGCTGGAACAACAGCGACTACGACAACCTGTACACCCAGGATCCCTACCGCCACCACGCGTTCGAGATGCGGTTCGGCCTCACCGACGTCGACGGCAACCCCAAGCCCGCGCTTCGCGAGGTACGCGACTTCGCCGACGTGATCGCGCACGTCGACCTCCCGGGGTGCGCGCGACCCGCCGCCGAGACCGCGCTCGTCGTCCCGTCCTACCTGGAGCAGGCCTACCCGTTCACCGAGCCCGGCGACCACACCTACGTCTTCGAGGTCCTGCGCCAGGCCTACGTCGCCGCACGCGAGGCCGATGTGCCGACGAGGACGGCGCGCGAGCTCGACGGCCTGCCGGCAGGACGGAAGCTCTACCTCGTGCCGTCGGCCAAGCAGCTCACCGGGCCGGCGTGGCGCGACCTCGCGGACTTCGCCGAGCGGGGCGCGGTCGTCTACGTCTCCTACAGCCCCGGAAACCACGGCGTGCAGCGCGGTCTCTGGCACGCGGACGTCAACGGCATGTTCGGCGTCGAGCACCAGTTGCGCTACGGCCTCGTCGACCCGATCGCCGGCGACGAGGTCGTGGTCACGTTCACCACGGACTTCGGCTCCCTGTCCAAGGGAGCCAGGCTCGCCTTCCGCGCGGGCGGCAACGAGCACGCGCGGTCGTACCTGCCCGTGCGGGCCACGGACGCGGAGGTCGTCGCGGTCGACCAGCACGGGAACCCCGTGCTGCTGCGGCGAAGGCACGGTGCCGGGCACCTGGTGCTGTGCACGTTCCCACTGGAGGGCATGGCGGCGGCGCTCCCGCACGTCAACCCCGAACCGACGTACCGGATCTACGACGCGCTGGCCGCCATGGCCGGCGTGTCGCGGCCGGTGACCGTCGCCGACCCGCTCGTCCACGCGGCCGAGCTGCGCCACCGGGACGGCAGGCGGTTCGTCTGGCTCGTGAGCCAGGCGGCGGAAGAGCTGACCGTGAAGCCCGTGACCGGGGGCAGGCTTCACGACCTCGCCGCGGGGGAGCCCGCCGACGAGGTGACGCTGCGCCCGTATGGCGTGCGGGTGCTGGCACTCAAGGACTAGAAGGAGAGGCGCCATGCGCAAACGGTCGAGGTTTCTGACCCTGCTCCTGTCGGTGGGCCTGTTAGCCGCCGCCTGCACGGGCGCCGAGGGCAACGGGTCCGACGGCGGTTCCGGTTCCTACCCGCGCAACGAGACGCTGTTCACCAGCGGCACCCAGTGGGGTCCGCCGAGCAACTACAACCCCTTCCGGCTGGGGGACTACGCGACCGGCACGGTCGGCCTCCTCTATGAGCCCTTGTTCCTGTACGACCCGCTGAAGGACGCGTTCGAGCCGTGGCTCGCGGAGAAGGACCAGTGGGTCGACGAGAAGACCTACGAGGTGACCCTGCGCGACGGTCTCACGTGGAGCGACGGCAAGCCGATCACCGCGGACGACGTCGCCTTCACGATCGGCCTCGGCAAGCTGAAGACGGTGCCCTACAACGCTCTGTACCAGTTCGTCGATTCGGTCAAGGCCGTCGACGACAGGACCACGCGGGTCACCTTCAAGGAGCCGCGCTACCAGCAGTGGGCGAACTGGGTCTACTTCAACCCGATCGTTCCCAAGCACGTCTGGGAGGGCAAGTCCGAGAAGGACATCATGCACGGCGCCAACAAGAGCCCCGTCGGCTCCGGCCCGTACCTGTACGAGACCTCCGACCAGGACCGCATGGTCTGGAAGCGCAACGACAAGTGGTGGGGCAAGGACAAGCTCGGCCTTTCCATGAAGCCCAAGTACATCGTCGACGTCGTCAACACCAGCAACGAGGCCGCGCTCGGCCAGGTGCTGCAGGGTGACATCGACCTGTCCAACAACTTCCTGCCCGGCATCGCGTCACTGGTCAAGGGTGGCTACAAGCTCCAGACCTACTTCAAGGACGCGCCGTTCATGCTGGCCGCCAACACCACCTGGCTGGTGCCGAACACCAAGAAGGCCCCGCTGGACGACCCGGCCTTCCGCCGCGCACTCGCGTCCTCGATGGACACCGACAAGATCGTGAACTCGGTGTACAGCAACATCGTGCAGAAGGCCAACCCCACGGGCCTGCTGCCGATCTGGGACAAGTACGTCGACAAGAGCGTCGTCGACGAGCTCGGCCCGACCTACGACACCAGTGAGGCCAAGGGAATCCTGGCCCAGGCCGGCTACCGCGACACCGACGGCGACGGGTTCGTCGAGAACAAGGACGGCTCGAAGCTCGCGCTGAAGCTCGCCACCCCGTCCGGCTGGACGGACTGGAACGAGGCGGCGCGGGTCATCACCGACAGCGCGAAGTCGGCCGGCATCCAGGTCACCGCGGAGACGCCGGCCGCGGAGGTCGTGCAGGACCAGCGCGAGTCCGGCCAGTTCGACCTGATCCTGGACAACCAGCGGCAGATGGCCAACACGCCGTGGACCTACTACGAGTACGTCTTCGGCCTGCCGGTCTTGGAACAGCAGACCACGATCAACTTCGGCCGCTACGAGAACCAGGAGGCGTGGGACCTCGTCAACCAGCTCAACGCGACGAAGATCGACGACCTGGACGGGATGAAGTCGATCGCCTCGCGGCTGCAGCGCGTCCAGCTGACCGAGGAGCCGGTGATCCCGTTGTGGTACAACGGCCTCTGGGCCCAGTACAGCAACAGCGTGTGGACCAACTGGCCTGCGGACGGGAGCGCCGCGGTCCTGCCCACCCTGTGGCACGGCTACCCGCAGATGGGCTCGATCAAGATGCTGGCGGAGCTGAAGCCGGCACCCGAGGAGAAGTAGCCCCATGGGACGGTACTTCGGCAGGAAGCTCGCGATCTACGCGTCGACGTTCTTCGTCGCCGTGACGATCAACTGGCTCATTCCGCGCTTCATGCCGGGCGACCCGGTGCGCGCCATGGTGTCGCGCGCCGGGTTGCAGGACCCGGCGGGCGTCGCGGCCATGCGGGAGTACTACACCAGCCTCTTCGGTTTCGACCTGCCCGTGTGGAAGCAGTACCTCAACTTCTGGGGCGAGCTCGTCAAGGGCAACTTCGGGACGAGCCTGTGGGCCTATCCCAAGCCGGTCGGCTCGATCATCCTCGACGCCGTCCCGTACACGCTCGGGCTCCTGTTGCCCGCCATCCTGCTGAGCTGGTGGGCGGGCAACAGGTTCGGCGCGTACGCGGCGCGGAAGAAGGTGCTGGACAACACGGTCCTGCCGGTCTGGTACGTGCTGACCGCGACGCCGTACATGTGGCTCGCGATCCTGCTCGCCTGGGCGCTCGGGAAGGTGGCCGGGGTCTTCCCGGTGGGCCGCAGCTTCTCCGCGACCCTGGAACCGGGCTGGAACTGGGTGTTCATCGAGGACCTGATCAGCCACTGGTTCCTGCCGTTCCTGTCACTGTTCCTGGTGATGTTCGGCGGCTGGGCCATCGGCATGCGGAACCTGATCATCTACGAGCTGGAGGCGGACTACGCGCACTACCTCGGCGCGCTCGGCGCGCCACACCGGCTGGTGCGCCGGTACGCCTTCCGCAACGCGATGCTGCCGCAGGTCACCGGGCTCGCCCTGCAGCTCGGTGTGATCGTCGGCGGTCAGGTGGTCACCGAGATCGTCTTCGACTACCGGGGGCTCGGCTACCTGGTGCTGGAGGCGATCAAGACCAGTGACCTGTTCCTGCTGCAGGGCATCTTCCTGTTCATCGTGATCGGCGTCCTGGTCGCGAACTTCGTCATCGACATCGTCTACGTGCTGGTGGATCCACGCACCAGGGTCGGCATGGGGAGCGCCTGATGACACAACCGAACACGGATCCGGTGCACTCCGACGTCGAGCCGGCGGCCACGGCCGAGGTCGCCGCCGTGCCCGGCGCGGCGACCGTGCACGCCGCGCCGGTGCGGCGGGAGGCGCTGTACTTCGCGCTGCGCAACAGAAAGCTCGTCGCCGGGCTCGGCGTCGTGCTCGTCTTCCTTTCGCTGGCGCTGATCGGGCCGCTGTTCACCGGCGACGACCCGATGGCCTACGTCGGACCGCCGTCCGCTGCGCCGTCGGCACAGTACTGGTTCGGCACCACGACGTTCGGGCAGGACGTGTTCGCGCAGTTCGTGCACGGCCTGCGGTCCACGTTCTTCGTCGGCGTGGTCGCGGCGTTGATCGCCGGCGTGCTCGGCATGGTCATCGGGTTCACCTCCGGCTACCGCGGCGGGCTCGTCGACGAGATCCTCAACATGATCACGAACATCGTGCTCGTGCTGCCGGTGCTCGCGGTGCTGATGATCATCGCGGCGTACCTGCAGGTGCGCGACGTCCAGATCCAGGCGGTCATCATCGGCCTGTTCTCCTGGCCGTGGGTGGCCCGCGCGGTGCGGTCCCAGACACTCACCCTGCGGGCCAGGGAGTTCGTCGACCTCGCGAAGCTGTCCGGGATGCCGGTGCGGCGGATCGTCTTCCGCGAGATCGCGCCGAACATGGCGTCCTACCTGTTCATGGTGTTCATCCTGCTGTTCGGCGGCGCGGTGCTGTTCGCGGCGACGCTGGACTTCATCGGCCTCGGGCCGACCGACGGCATCTCGCTCGGCCTGATGCTCAACCACGCGAAGCAGTGGAGCGCGATGAACCTCGGCATGTGGTGGTGGTTCATCCCGCCGGGCGCGGGCATCACGATGATCGTCGGCGCGATGTACATCATGAACGTCGGCCTCGACGAGGTCTTCAACCCCAAGCTCCGGGAGACGTGATGGGCGCAGCTCGCGAACCGGACCAGGTATGCTCCGGCCAGCACCCCACCTGCGGCTGGATGCACGAGTGGGACTTTCGTACGGGTCCCGGGAGCAGGATGGGCCGTTCGTTCGTTGCCATATGGACAGCGTCGGGCGGGGCGGCGTCATGAGCCTTCGCGTCGAGGACCTCGAGGTCTACTACCGCACGCTGCGCGGCGAGGTCCGGGCGCTCGACGGCGTCACCTTCAGCGTGGCGGACGGCGAGATCATGGGGCTGGTCGGCGAGTCCGGCTCCGGCAAGACCACGCTTGGCAAGAGCCTGACCCGGATGGACAGCCGGATGCGGCACGTCGGCGGCACGGTCACGTTGGACGGACACGAGCTCCCGATCGGCGACACCGAGGCCATGAACCCCTTCCGGTTCACCGACGTCTCGATCGTGCCGCAGTACGCGATGAGCGCGATGAACCCCACCCGCAGGATCGGCAGGATGGTTCGCGAGCTGGTCGAGTCCCGGAAGATCAGGTTCTCGTCCGTGCGCGACGAGCTGAACCGCCGGCTCGACCTCGTCGGCCTGGACCGCGGGGTGCTCGACCGCTTCCCGATCGAGCTGTCCGGCGGGATGAAGCAGCGCATGGTGATGGTGATCTCCACGCTGCTCAACCCGGCGCTGCTGATCGCCGACGAGGTGACCTCGGCGCTGGACGTGTCCACGCAGCGCGCGGTCGCGCTGGCCCTGGCGTCCTTTCGCGACCACGGCCTGGTCCGCAGCATGATCGTGATCACGCACGACGTGTCGCTCGTGTACCAGATCGCCGACACGATCACGGTCATGTACGCGGGCCGGCTGGCCGAGACCGCGCCCACCGACGTCCTGACCTCCGCGCCGCGGCACCCGTACACGCAGCTGCTGATCTCGTCGCTGCCGGAGGTGGGCGTCCGCTACGGCGGCAAGCGGCTGACGGGAATCGCCGGCAGCCCGCCGGCGCTGCTGGACCCGCCACCGGGGTGCCGGTTCCGCGACCGCTGCCCGCTCGCGTTCGACAGGTGCGCCGAGCAGCCGCCGTTCGTGAAGATCGCGGACGACCACGAGGTCGCCTGCTGGAAGGTCACGTAGATGCTGCGACTGGAGCGGGTTTCCAAGACCTATCGGGTCGGCGCGTTCGGCCGGGGCACGCTGCGCGCGGTGCGGGACGTGAGCTTCGAGCTGCGGCCCGGGGAGGTCACGTCGCTGATCGGGGAGAGCGGCAGCGGCAAGTCGACGATCGGCCGGATGATCCTGCGCCTGCTGCGCCCGACGAGCGGCGCGATCACGTTCGAGGGCACCGACATCACCGGGCTGCGCGGATCCGGGCTGAAGGAGTACTACCGGCACGCCCAGGGCGTGTTCCAGGACCCGTTCAGCACCTACAACCCGATCTTCCGCGCGGACCGGGTGTTCGCCATGATCCGCCAGTCGTACTTCCGGTCGGTGCGGGACGACGAGTGGGGCGACCGCGTGGTCGAGGCCGTGCGCTCGGTCAACCTCAACCCGGACCTGGTGCTGGGCAAGTACCCGCACAACCTGTCCGGCGGACAGCTGCAGCGGCTGCTGGTGGCCCGCGCGTTGCTGCTGGACATCAGGTTGCTGGTGGCCGACGAGATCATCAGCATGCTGGACGCGTCGACCCGGATCGACGTGCTGAACCTGCTGGCGGACCTGAAGGAGCGGGGCCTGGCGGTCCTGTTCATCACGCACGACCTGTCGCTGGGCAACTACCTGTCCGACCAGACGGTGATCCTGCGCAGGGGCGCGGTGGTCGAGCGCGGCGCGACCGAGAAGGTGTTCGGCGACCCGCGCCACCCGTACACGCGTACGCTGCTGGCGTCGGTGCCGCGGCTGGGTGTGCGCTGGGAGGACCTGCCGGTGCCACGGATCGAGGGACACGAGTGCGACGCGCCGCCCGACGAGGTCGAGGACGACCACTTCGTGGCATGCTTCGACACCGCGAGTGTCCATCATGGGCGGAAGAGCGAGTCGGTGTGACGAAAAGAGTGACGATCGCCGACGTCGCCAGGCAGGCGGGGCTGTCGAAGGGCGCGGTGTCCTACGCGCTGAACGGGCAGCCCGGCGTGTCGGAGGCGACGCGGCAGCGGGTGTTGCGACTGGCGCTGGAGATGGGGTGGCACCCCAACAGCGCGGCCAAGGCGTTGTCGGGTGCGCGGGCGGGTGCGTTCGGCCTGGTGCTGGCGCGGCCGGCGAGCACGCTGGGTGCCGAGTCGTTCTTCATGAAGCTCATCTCGGGCATGGAGAGCGCGATGGAGTCCAGCCAGACCGCGTTGCTGCTGCAGGTGGTGCCTGACCACGCCGCCGAGATCGCGACGTACCGCCGCTGGTGGGCGGAGCGCCGGGTGGACGGCGTGTTCCTGGTCGACCTGTGCGTCGAGGACGCCAGGGTGGCTGTCCTGGAGGAGCTGCGCCTGCCGGTGATGGTGGTGGGCGGCCCGGGGCACCACGGCTCACTGGCTGCGCTGTGGATCGACGACGCGAGCGCCATGGTGATGGCCGTCGAGTACCTGGTGGCGTTGCGGCACCGGCGGATCGCGCGGATCGGCGGCGTCCCCGGCATGCTGCACGACGAGATGCGCACGGCCGCGTTCGACTCCGTGGTGCGCCGGCTGGAGCTGGAGTGGTCGACGACCATCCCCACCGACTACAGCCCGGAGGCCGGGGCCCAGGCCACCCGCCGCCTGCTGAGTGGCGCGAACCCGCCGAGCGCGATCATCTACGACAACGACGTCATGGGCGTCGCCGGGGTGTCGGTGGCCCACGAGATGGGCGTGAAGGTCCCCGGCGACCTGTCGATCATGGCCTGGGACGACTCGGTCCTGTGCGAGATCACCCACCCGCCGCTGACGGCCGTGAGCAGGGACATCACCGCGTACGGCCGGCAGGTCGCCGAGCACCTGCTGGCACTGCTGAACGGCGAGGTCGTGACCGAGGTCCAGGACACCCCACCCCGCCTGGTCGTCCGCGGCAGCACCGCCCGCCCACTGACCTGACCACCCGCGAGTCCCGCGTTCAGACACCGTGAGGCCCGCGTTCAGACACACCGAACTGCGGTTTCGTGCACACGGCCCAGTCCACGACCTGCACGAAACCGCAACTCGGTATGCGCGAACGCGGGACTCGGTATGCGCGAACGCGGGAC
The DNA here is from genome assembly GCF_035634895.1 of Actinophytocola sp. Taxonomy (GTDB): domain Bacteria; phylum Actinomycetota; class Actinomycetes; order Mycobacteriales; family Pseudonocardiaceae; genus Actinophytocola. The sequence goes on from NZ_DASQCC010000124.1 coordinate 47,654, forward strand.
TCGGTATGTCTGAACGCGGGACTCGCGGGGCGGTTTGCCCGGTCCCGCCAGCGGCGGCTGGCGGGACCGGGGCCGTGTGGTCGCACACCCCGATGTGCGCGATCACATGTCGGGGGCTCGGGTGGACGGCTGCTCGCGGCGCGAGGGTGGTCGGGGTGGTTGGGAGAGTGCGGGCGGGTCGCCGGTTGCCACGGGCCGGCGACCCGCCCGGATGTCAGCGTCCGGAGGGACTCCCGGACGCTGACCGAGGCGGCGCGCTGCCCCACAGGACTGCGCCGGCCGCGTTGGTCAGGACGATGCGGCTGGTGGTCGCCGGCTGGGCGCCGCTGCCCGAGGGCAGGCCGCTGTACGACCAGTCGTTGGTGGGGTCCCAGGTGCCGCTGCTCGTGACGCGGACCTGGATCTCCTTGCGGTACTGGCTCTGCCCGGCCGGCGCGATCGCGTCCGGGCAGGGCACCTCGACGTAGTAGACGTTGCCGCTCCACTGGATCGGCGCCGACGCCGCGCCGCACTGGTTGTAGTTCATGGTGACGGTCAGCTGGGCCGGCGTCGTCGTGCCGTCGAGCGTGAAGAAGTAGCGGACCCTGCGACCGGCCAGCGACCGCGCCGGCCACGCGGACTGGTTGGCCACGTACAGCTTCACCTCGGTGAATGTCGAACTCTGTTGCGTGGCGGCGCCTTGGACGTAGGTCTCGGGGCCGTCGGGGGTCTCGGCGGGCGGGAAGCTCGCGAGCGGTGTGCCGCCGTACTCGTCGTACAGCTTCGCCAGCGCGCCGGTGTACGCCGCGTTGTAGTCCAGCGCGACCTCGTTGGCCACGTAGTTCTGCCGGTCGTCGGTGTACGCGTCGTTCGCGTCCGGGCCGCCGACGAGTGCCCCGTAGAGCACGTGGCGGCTCTGCGCGGGCTGGGTGATGTTGTCGGTCCAGCTTCCGTGTGCCGTGCGGTGGTGCGGGTTGCGGGGCGGGTTCTGCCCGAAGCCGACCAGATAGCTGGCGTTGCGGGGGTTCTGCCCAAGCGTGTAGTTGATCTGCCGGACGGCGAAGTCGTGGTACCGCGCCCGCAGCGTCGGGTCGGTGACGTTCTTGCTGTGCACCAGCGCGACGAACGCGGTGTTGGCCGCGTACCGCAGCGAGCCCCACGTGTCGAGGAAGGCCAGGCCGCCGGGGGAGTAGCGGACCTTCTGCCCGTTGACGCCGACCGTCCAGAAGTCCAGCCAGCGGTTCGCGTCGGTGAAGTACTTGTCCTTGCCCGTCAGCTGGGCCAGCAGCACGTAGTCGCCGTAGGACTTGTCGTCCCACGCGATCGTCCAGCGGTAGGACTTGGTGGTGGTCTGCTGCTCGTTGGCCAGCGCGTCGTACTCCGCCTCGGCCTTCGCGAGGTAGGTGGCGTCGCCGGTCGCGCGGTAGAGCCAGATCGCGCCCCACACCAGTTCGTCCTGGTAGCCGCTCCAGCTGCGGTAGAAGTTCTGGGCGTCGGTGATGCAGTCGCTGTACCTGCCGCGCCGCTGGTCGGCGAACGTGTAGAGCTGCTTCGCGTGTGTCAGCAGGGTGTTGCGGTACGCGGTGTCGTCGGAGAAGACCATGGACGCGGCGGCCATCGCGGCGGCGGACTCGCCGGCGAGGTCCGAGCCGGGGCAGCTCGCGTCGATCTTGTAGGCCGGGCGGGCCATCGGCATGACCTCGGCGGGGCCCCACCACTGGTGGTCGGCGTTGCCGTTGCCCACCTGCCCGTAGAGCACCTGGGGCTGCGGGTGCGCCTTGATGAGCCAGTCCATGCCCCAGCGCAGGTTCGACCTGAGCGGCGCGAGCTGGCCGGCCCGCTGGTAGGCGGCCGGCGACTCGACGGCGCCCCAGGCGAGCATGGTCATGCTGGCGGCGAACGGGAGCCCGAACTTGACGTGGTCGCCCGCGTCGTAGAACCCGCCGGACAGGTCGAGCCCGACGTCACGGCCGTCGTTCAGGCCCGAGTCACCACGCCAGCCGACCCGGTTGCCGGTGCCCAGCGCTCCCGAGCGCTGCGCGTCGTAGAACCAGACCGACTTCTGCAGCGCCTCGCCGTAGTTGAAGGCAGGCGCCGCGGCCGCCGGTGTGGCGCCCGAGGGTGCCACGAGCACGGCGCCGGCGATGGCCAGCACCGTGAGCATGCAGAGCCGGTTGCGCACGGGGCCTCCTCGTTGAGGGCTACCTCTCGGTCCGCTGTCTGGGAGCGCTCCCAGAAGTGTAGGGCGTGACGGTCACACTTGGGAAGGGGGACTGCGCCATCCGCACGAACCGTGTTGTGCCGGTTCGGAACGGGGAGTAGAGCAGAATGCCATGAGGCGTGTCGCCCTAACATTCCTGGCCGCCCTGTGCGCGCTCACGGGCTGCTCGGGTGTCCAGCAGACGGCCACCCGGGGCGTGGCCGCGCTCGGCGACCGTCTGTCCACAATGGACGATATAGTCGACTGGATGCGTGACACCGCAGGCGAATGCGAAGACGTGACACCGCAGGGCCGCGACGCGTTGCGCGGGTTCATCGGCCCGGACAACGCCGCGCGCTTCGCGCCGTACGTGGCCGAATGGGCCACCTGCTCGGTGTCGAACGAATTCCCCAGAGTGGGCCTGGTGCTGTTCTCCGCCGACGGACAGCTAAAATTTCAGAAATCATGGCACGACGCGATGACCGCGGGCGTGGTGGCCGACGGGCCGTCCTTCGCCTTCGGCAACGGGTTCGCGGTCTCGGCCGGCGCGCTCGGGGTGAGCAGGCTCGGACTGTACTGGTTCCTCTGCGACTTCACCGACCCGAAGGTGCACCGGATCCCCGCCGACGAGGCAGGCTGCGTGTTCGCCAACTCCGAGCACGCGCACGGTTGAGGGACGCCACTGGAGCCGCCGATCCAATGGGGTCCGCGGGGACCTACGGGCTCGAACAGGTGAGTGCCGGCGCCGTGTCGCTCGACGCGTTCGCCGTCAGGCCGAACGACTGGCTGCCGCCCACCGGTACCGAGCCGTTCCAGTTGGCGTTGCTGACCGTCGCCTGCGTGCCCAGGCTGTCGGTGGTGAGCGTGCCGTTCCAGACGCTGTTGATGGTCGTGCCGCTGGGGATCGTCCAGCCGACACGCCAGCCGTTGAGCGCGGCCGTGCCCGGGTTGCGGACCGTCACCTGTGCCTGGTAGCCACCCTGCCAGTTGCCGGTGACCGACCAGGACGCCGTGCACGCGTTGTTCGGCGGCGCGTTCGGGTCCGGCGGGTTGTCGACCACGCCGACGCCGGTGACCTCGCCGCTGCCGCCGTCGAAGGTGACGTCCGAGCAGCCGTAGAAGGTCTCGTTGGAGTCCGAGCGCTTCCAGACCGAGTAGATGACGTGCCGGCCGGTCTTGCCGGACGGCAGGTTCGCGGTCCACAGGTACTTGCCGTCGGTCGTGCCGACCGAGCCGGTGACCGGCGGGTGGTCCACCGTCGCGAACGGCTGGGACTCGAGCTCGTCCCAGCGCAGCGGCTGGTCGGGATCCCAGCCGTCCTTCGTGACGTACAGGTAGAACCAGCCGGGGTGGGCGGCCCACGCGTTGTAGGAGAAGTTGAAGCTCGCGCCCGAGGTCAGGTGCGTGAGCGGCCAGTTCCCGACCCGGTCGTAGCCGGCGAAGTTCGGGTTGCCGCCGGAGCAGAGCTGGCCGTCGGCGATGAACCCCACGGTGCGGCCGGCGCCGTCCGAGCGGAGCACGGAGAACCAGTTGTACAGCGAGTTGTCCCCGCTCTGCGCGACGGCCCCGGAGCAGGCCGAGTTCTTCGGGACGATGTTGCCCTGCTGGCTCAGGCCGTCCCGCCAGCACAGGAAGGTCCGGCTGCCGGGCGTCATCAGCGCGCCGTGTGCCGACGCGGGCGGTGCGTTGAGCGTCGCCGCCACCAGGCCGGCCATCAGCATCGCGACGGCGGCCAACACCGTTGTTGCCCTTCTTCGTGTCATCGTGCCTTCTTTCTTGCGCCTGGGAGCGCTCCCAGTAGTCTGAACGGTAGCCCGGCCGGTTGCCGGCAGGGAACAGTTCGCGTGGCCACGACAAACGATTTGCCCAACGCGCTGGGCCGTTCGGGCGATAATCGCGAATATACGGTGATCCTGGGTGATGGTCTTCCCAGTCGCGCGGGTGCCCGCTAGATTGTGGGAGCGCTCCCAATCTCGGGCAAAGGAGATCACACCGTGGTGATCAGGAACTGGTGGCGTGCGCTGACGGCCGCCGCCGTGCTCGTGGCCCTGGGTGGGCCGCTGGCCGCGTCCGCGGAAGCCGTCGCGTACGAGCGGATCGTGAACGGCAGCTTCGACTCCGGCGCCGCGGACCCGTGGTGGACGGGCGCCGGCACCCTCGGGCACGTCCCCGGCGGCGAGTTCTGCGTGGACGTCACCGGCGGCACCGCGAACGGCTGGGAGGCGTTGGTCGGGCAGAACGGCGTGCCCTACGAGGCCGGCCAGTCCTACACGCTGACCTTCGACGCCCGCGCCACGACACCGCAGCAGGTCTCCGCGGTGGCGGGCGAGGCGGTGGAGCCGTTCCGGCAGATCGCGAAGCTGGACGCGAACCTGACGGCCGAGCCGAGGACGTTCACGTTCACCTTCACGTCCTTCCTCGACTTCCCGGCGGCCGGCAACGGCCAGCTGACGTTCTGGCTCGGCGGCCAGAGCTTCGACAACACCGTGTGCGTGGACAACGTGTCGCTGACCGGCGGCGTGCTGCCGCCGCCGGGTCTCGAGCCGGCCCCGCCGATCCGCGTCAACCAGGTCGGCTACGTGCCGGGACTGCCGAAACAGGCGAGCGTCGCCACCGACTCGTCCACGCCACTGCCGTGGACGCTCAGGAACGCGCGCGGCGCGGCGGTCGCGCACGGCCGGACCATCCCGAAGGGCCTGGACGCGGGCTCCGGTGAGAACGTTCACATCGCCGACTTCTCGGCGTACGACAGGCCGGGCACCGGGTACACGCTGTCCGTCGACGGGGACACCAGCTTCCCGTTCGACATCTCGACGACCGCGCTGACCGGACTGCGGTACGACTCGCTGGAGTTCTTCTACCACCAGCGCAGCGGCACCCCGATCGAGGAGCGCTACGTCGGTGCGGCGCACGCGCGCCCGGCCGGGCATGTGAACGTTCTCCCGAACCAGGGCGACAACAACGTGCCGTGCCGCGCGGACCTGGCGTGCGGCTACGCGCTCGACGTGCGGGGCGGCTGGTACGACGCGGGCGACCACGGCAAGTACGTGGTGAACGGCGGCATCGCGGCGTGGGAGCTCCAGAACTCCTACGAGCGGACGCTGCGCCTCGGTGACGTCCGGGCGCTCGGCGACGGCACGCTCGCGATTCCCGAACGGTCGAACGGCGTGCCCGACGTGCTGGACGAGGCACGCTGGGAGGTCGAGTTCCTGATGAGGATGCAGGTGCCCGACGGTCAGCCGCTGGCCGGCATGGCGCACCACAAGATCCACGACCAGCAGTGGACGGGCCTGCCGCTCCTGCCCGACCAGGATCCGCAGCCACGCCGGCTGTCCGCGCCGAGCACCGCGGCCACCCTGAACCTGGCGGCCGCGGCGGCGCAGGCGTCCCGCCTGTGGAAGAGGTACGACCCGGCGTTCGCGACGCGCGCGCTCACGGCCGCGGAGAAGGCGTACGCGGCGGCGAAGGCGCACCCGGCAATGCTGGCCGACCCGGACGACGGCCAGGGCGGCGGCACCTACAGCGACGGCGACGTGTCCGACGAGTTCTACTGGGCTGCGGCCGAACTGTTCGCGACGACGGGCCGGTACCGCGCGGACGTGACGGGTTCCCCGCGCTACGGCGGCAAGAGCCTCAGCGACCGCGGCATGGACTGGGCGGCGACGGGCGCACTGGGCGACATCACCCTGGCGATCGTGCCGACCGGCCTTCCGCCGGCGGAGGTGGGCGCCATCAGGTCGGCGGTCGCGCGAGCGGCCGACCAGGACCTGGCGAACATGGCGTCGGCCGGCCACCCCGCGCCGTACCGAACGGACGACGGCCGCTACGAGTGGGGCTCGAACGGCCTGGTCGCGAACAACGGTGTGATCATGGCGCTGGCCTACGACCTGACCCACCGCCCGAAGTACCGAGACGGCGCGTTCGCCGCGCTGAACTACCTACTCGGCCGCAACCCGACGAACTACTCCTACGTGGCCGGCTACGGTGACCAGCCGGTGCAGAACGTGCACCACAGGTTCTGGGCACACCAGCTGGACCCGTCGCTGCCGACCGCCCCGCCCGGCGCGCTGTCGGGCGGCCCGAACAGCGGGCTGCAGGACCCGGTGGCGGCGCGGCTGCTGACGGGGTGCGCACCACAGCGGTGTTTCGTCGACCGCACGGAGGCGTACTCGGTCAACGAGGTCGCGATCAACTGGAACTCGGCACTGGCCTGGCTGTCGAACTGGACCGCCGAACAGTCGACGGCGGCGGGACGGTGACGGTCGACTTCACGGCAACCAGGAAGGGTCAACGCACAACACCGACCATGAACGGTGTGGCGTGACCCGGGCGAGGGCCGGTCTCCCCGCACGGCCGGCCCTCGCCGATCACGCCACACCCGAGAAGCCGAAAAATTTCGCTGAAGTCAGCCCCAGAATGGAGAGTAGGCAGCCCCCACCCGATCCCGGGGGCACCCCGCCACGCCAGTCTACCGGGTGGCACTGACAAAACCCCTGGTCGGCGAGGGCTGTGGATAACTTTCACACGGTTGGGGCGAGCGAAACCGACACTCGTGGGGGAGGTGACTCCGTGTGTCAGGCCGACTCGCGGCAGATCAGTTCTGTCGGGAGGATGACCGGGCTCAGTGTGGTGTCGCGGTCGCGGAGTTGGGTGATCAGGAGCTTCGCCAGCTCGTGGCCCATCTCCTGGATCGGCTGGCGCACGCTCGTCAGTGTGGGGTCCGTGTGCCGGGCCACCTCGGAGTCGTCGAAGCCGATCACCGCCACGTCGTCCGGGACGCGGCGGCCCGCTGCGCGCAACGTGCGTAGCGCCCCGGCCGCCATGAGGTCGCTCGCGGCGAAGATCGCGTCGAGGGTCGGGTCCTTCGCCAGCAGCTCCCGGGTCGCCGCCTCGCCGCTCGCCTGGCCGAAGTCGCCCTGGGCCACCAGCCGGGTGACCCCGCGCTTGCCGCGCAGCGCCGAGCGGAAGCCGGCCAGCCGGTCGATGCCGGCCGCCATGTCCTGGGGGCCGGTGATCGTCGCGATGCGGCGGCGGCCCTGGCGGTACAGGTAGTCCGTCGCGATGCGGGCGCCCGACTCGTTGTCCGCGTCGACGTACGGGGTCGCGCCGATGTCGGACATCGGGCGGCCGATCAGGGCGACCGGCGTGCCGGCCGCCATCAGGTTGCGGGGAAGCGGGTCGTCGCCGTGCAGGGAGATCAGCAGGACGCCGTCGACGTGGCCGTTGCGGACCTGCTGCTCGACCCGTCCGTGCTGGCGTGGCGTGTTGGCCATCATCAGGTTCAGCTGCAGGGGAGTGTTGGACAGCTCGTGGGACAGCCCGCGCACGATGCTCGCGAAGAACGGCTCGCCGAACACGCGGTCCTCGGACTCGGACACCACAAGCAACACCGTGTCACTCCGCTGGGTGACCAGGCTGCGTGCGGCGTGGTTCGGCACGTACCCCAGCTTGCGGATCGCGTCCTGCACCGCCTTCAACGCCCACGGGCTCACCTCGAGCGAACCGTTGACGACCCGCGACGCCGTGCCCCGGGAGACGTTCGCCTCGATCGCGACCTGTTCCAGTGTTGGGCGCCCGCTCGCCCGTGTACGACGGCTGTCTTGCGTCGTCATGCCGCACTCCCGCTTTCCCGCTCCCGCTATGGTGATTCGGGCGCCGCGAACGGCGCCGTCCCGCCTCACGTATGCTCGTCCCCGTCGCCCTGCGCACACGCGTTGGCGCGGACGGTGCCCGCCTCGTCGCGTGCACCCCGCATCCCGGCCATGATACTGGGAACCCTCCCAGACGCGTCCGTTCCTTGACTCGGCGTGGCGGACCCAGCACACTGGGAAACGCATTTTGGGAACGCTCCCATCCGACTTCGCGCGTATTTACCGGAGGTATGGATGGTGTTGAGGAAATGGGTGGTCGCCATCGGCGTCATCGCCGGAGTGGCGGCGTCCGCGAGCCCCGCGGCCGCCGCGCCGTCGGTGTTCTATGTGGACCCCGAGACCAACGCGGCCCGCTGGGTCGCCGCCAACCCGAACGACGGCCGCACCGCCGTGATCCGTGACCGGATCGCGAGCGTGCCGCAGGCGCGGTGGTTCACGACCACCAACACGGCCACGGTGCGTGCACAGGTCAGCGGCTTCGTCGGCGCGGCGGCCGCGGCCGGCAAGATCCCGATCATGGTCGTCTACGACATCCCGAACCGCGACTGCGGCGGGGCCAGCTCGGGTGGCGCGCCCTCCCATGCGGCCTACCGGGCGTGGGTGGACGAGGTCGCCGCCGGCCTCGCGGGCCGGCCGGCCTACATCGTGCTCGAGCCCGACGTGCTGGCGCTGATGACCAACTGCCAGAACGCGACACAGCAGGCGGAGACGAGAAGTTCCATCGCCTACGCGGGAAAGCGGCTCAAGGCCGGCTCGGCGCAGGCGAAGGTCTACTTCGACATCGGGCACTCCGCGTGGCTGTCGGCGGGCGAGGCCGCGAACCGGCTGCGTGCCGCCGACATCGCGAACAGCGCGGACGGCATCTCGACGAACGTGTCCAACTACCGGACGAGCTCGGCCGAGGTCGGCTACGCCAAGGCGATTCTCTCGAACCTCGGCGGCGGGCGGCTACACGCGGTGATCGACACGAGCCGTAACGGCAACGGGCCGTTGGGCAGCGAGTGGTGCGATCCGGCCGGTCGCAGGGTCGGCACGCCGAGCACCACCGAGACGGGCGACGCGCAGATCGACGCGTTCCTGTGGGTGAAGTTGCCGGGCGAGGCGGACGGCTGCATCGCGACGGCCGGTCAGTTCGTGCCGCAGCGAGCCTACGAACTCGCCAACGGCTGATTCCCGGACGGCGCGGAAATATCGGCGAGGGACAAATTCCCTTGCCGATATTTTCGTCCTGACGCGTGTTACGGGATCGATTGAAGTTCCCTCGATCGGCCTAAGATCAACAGCCGAACAGCCCAGCGTGACGGCGTTCCCCTGGCCTACCCGAAAGACTGCGACTGAACGACTCCTGAACAGCCTAGTCGACGCCCGTTTTGTCCAGTATGAATACTACGTTCCGTAGCGGGTTCGCGTCGGCTTCGCCCGAACGGGCTTCACGTGTCCGGTCTGCACCGTTACAGTTGGATACTGGGAGCGTTCCCAAATTCTCCCGGAACCTTGCGGACAAAGGAGTTCATCATGCGTTCCGCCATCGCACGGGGCATGCCGCGGAAAGGCATGCCCCGTGCGATGGCCGCCGCCGTCGCGCGAGCGTCGGCGTCTTTCTTCTTCGCTGGCGCCTGGGTGCCACGGCGCTCGCACCCGGAGTCGACGACCCATATGCCGGCGCGGGGTCCACGTGAATACCGAATGGACCACGAAGGCCGCGGCCGAACCGGGCACCGACGCGGGTGGGCGGAACGAACCGCCGGGCGAGTCGGGGCGCCATCGAGGAGATCCCGAACGACGAGGCAGGGCCGGATACGCGACGCGCATCCGCCGTTGTGACCGAAAACCAGAGGAGTGAGGCAAGTGTCGATCCGACTACGTGCCGTCGCCGTGCTCGCGGCAGCGGCCGCCCTGCTGGTCGGCTTGGCGCAGCCGGCCGGCGCGCACGGCAGCACCACCGACCCGCCGTCCCGCAACTACGGTTGCTGGCAGCGGTGGGGGAACGACTTCCAGAACCCGGCGATGGCCACCCAGGACCCGATGTGCTGGCAGGCCTGGCAGACGGAGACGCAGGCCATGTGGAACTGGAACGGCCTGTACCGCGAGGGGGTCGCCGGCAACCACCAGGCGGCCATCCCGGACGGTCAGCTCTGCAGTGCCGGCCGCACCCAGGGTGGCCGGTACCGGGCCATGGACGCGGTGGGTGCCTGGAAGGCAGCCGACAAGCCGAGGAACTTCACCGTCAACGTGTTGGACCAGGCGCTGCATGGCGCGGACTACTACCTGGTCTACATCACGAGACAGGGCTTCGACCCGCTGACGCAACCACTGCGCTGGTCGGATCTGGAGCTGGTGAAGCAGGTCGGGAAGACGCCGCCGCAGAGCAACACGCTGATTCCGGTGAACGCGGGCAACCGCACCGGCCGCCACATCGTGTACACGATCTGGCAGGCGAGTCACCTGGACCAGTCGTACTACTTCTGTAGCGACGTCAACTTCTAGACCCCCACGGGGGAGAAGTGGCGGCCACTCCCGGAAGGGTGGCCGCCACTTCTGTCGTCATGCCTTCAGGAAGTCCAGCAGCTCGCTGGTGACCTCGTCGGCATGGGTCCACAGTAGACCGTGCGGCGCGTTCTCGATCTCGACGTACTTCGCGGCCGGCAGCAGCTTGTGGAAGCGGCGGCCGGTGGCGTCGATCGGGAGGATGTTGTCGGCGGTGCCGTGCAGGATCAGCGCCGGCACGTCGATCTTCGGGATGTCCGCGCGGAAGTCGGTGACCCACGTGGGCACCGCGGCACTGGAGGCGAACCAGGACGCGGCGGCCGCGACGTTCCAGCTGTTACGCAGCGCCTCCTCGGACAGCCGGGTGCCGAGGTTGTCGTCGGTGTTGTAGAAGTTCTTGTAGAACTCGGTGAAGTAGGCGTACCGGTCGGCCTTCACGGCGGCGGAGATGCCGTCGAAAACCTCCTGTGGCACACCTTCCGGGTTGTCGTCGGTCTTGAGCAGGAACGGCTCCAGCGATGCGAGGAACGCGACCTTCGCCACCCGTGCCGAGCCGTAGGCGCCGACGTACCTGGCGACCTCGCCGGTGCCCATCGAGAAACCGACCAGCACGACGTCGTTCAGGTCCAGCGTGTCCAGGACGACCTTGAGGTCGTGGGCGAACGTGTCGTAGTCGTAGCCGGTCGTCGGCTGGCTCGACCGGCCGAAGCCGCGGCGGTCATAGGTGATGACGCGGTAGCCGGCGGCCAGGAGCGCGGCACTCTGCTTCTCCCAGGAGTGTCCGTCCAGGGGGTAGCCATGGATGAGGACGACCGGCTGACCCTCGCCGTGGTCCTCGTAGTACAGCTCGATATCGGTGGAGTTCTCGGTCCCGACCGTGACGAATGCCATCGCGCTTTCCTTTGCTCGACCCAGGAGAACGGTCGTTCTCTCGTGTCGGTCAACCTGTGGGCGCGAGCTGGCATTCCGGTTGTGAGTCATGACACGGACCGGTGCGTGCGTGGCCGGAGTGGTGGCCACGCACGCACCGAGTACGGATTCCTGGTCAGCCGGCGGCGCAGCTCGTCGTCGCGCCGCTGCCGGTTCCCGTGCCCTGGTAGCCGAACTCGACCGACTGTCCGGGGGCGATGGAGCCGTTGAAGCTGACGTTGGTGAAGTTGACCGCGCCGATGTTCCCGCTACGGTTCGCGTTCCAGCCGCTGGTGATGGTCGCGCCGGTGGGCAGCGTGACGGTCACCGTCCAGCCGTTGACCTGCGCGGACCCCGCGGTGACCCGTACCGTGCCGACGAACCCGTCCTGCCACTGGTTCGTGGTGACGGTCGCGGTGCAGGCGCCGCCCGAGGGCGGCGGGTTCTCCGGCGGCGGGTCGGTGGTGCCGCCGTTGAGCGCGTTCAGCGCGGCGGTGTAGGCGGCCTTCTTGCCGTAGTTGCTGTCGAACAGCAGCGGGGTGCCGCTCGCGCGCCAAGAGTACTTGTCCGGGATGCCCCAGACCGTGATCCCCGTGCAGCGGGAGACCGCGAGGCACGCGTTGAGGACGCGGGTGTAGTTGTTGGCCTGCGTGCTGCCGGACCCCTCGATGTCCAGCTCGGTGATCTGCACGTCGACGCCGAGGCTGGCGAAGCGGGCCAGGTTGGCCTGGTAGTCGCTCGGCACCGGTGACGCCGAGTTGAAGTGCGACTGGAAGCCGACGCAGTCGATCGGCACGCCCCGGCTCTTGAAGTCCTGCACCATCGCGAAGACGCCGTTGCTCTTCGCGTTCTGGCCGTCGGTGTTGTAGTCGTTGTAGCAGAGCTTGGCGGCCGGGTCGGCGGCGCGGGCGGCGCGGAACGCCTCCTCGATGTAGCCGTTGCCGAGCTTCTGCTGGAACGGCGACTCCGACCGGCGGGCGCCGTTCTCGGCGAAGGCCTCGTTGACCACGTCCCAGGCGTAGATCTGGCCCTTGTAGTGGCCCATCACGCCGTTGATGTGGTTGACCATCGCCGAGCGCAGGTTGGTGGCGTCGAGGCCGCTCACCCAGCCGGCGAGCTGGGAGTGCCACACCAGCGTGTGCCCGCGGATCGTCATGCTCCGGCCGCGGGCCTGCGTCGTGATCTGGTCGGCCGGGGAGAAGTTGAACTGGTTGCGGTTGGGCTCGATCGTGTCCCACTTCATCTCGTTCTCCGGCGTGACGCCGTTGAACTCGGTGGTCCACGTGCTCGTGTACTGCGCCTCGCCGAGATGACCGGCCGAGACCGCGGCGCCGAAGTACTTGCCGCGGGCGGCGGCCGCGGCGCCGAGTGTCGTCGCCGCGTCGGCGGTGCCGGCCAGCGCGATCGCGCCGGTGGCCGCCAGCGCACCCGCCGCCGCGACCACCACGACCTTCCTGGCGGTGGTTCGCAGGGACTTGATGACCATGCTGCTCATTCCTCGCTGTACTAGACCAAACCTGAGTTGGATTTCGCGCAACGCTGAGCGATTACTCGATCGCGATCAGCTACAGCCGAGTTTGATTGTCCGTGCGAGGAGGAAGTTGTGTCAACAGTTCGAATTCCGGAACATTTTTGTGAAGTTTCGTGGCTCCGGAAATCGCTGTTCAGGGGTGGGATGGTGATTGTTTCGATTCCGCCACGCCCGAAATTATCGTGAAATTATCGATCAGGTCCCGATGGTCAGTTCGGAGATCGCGATCTTGTCGGTCGGGCCGGACCCGTTGGTCGGGCTGCCGGGCACGCTCGCGAGCACGATCATGTCGACGTGTGCTGTCGTGGTCGGCGCGAACCGGACCACCTGCATGCCCCGCGACGTCGATCCGGTGTCGAAGTCCGCCGTCACGTACGTGCCGTCGTCGAACACGAACCGCGCCGCGGACACCTTGCGGCCCTGGCGGTAGCGGTCGGTCCCGTCGTACGGGTCGGTCTTGGCGAACCCCGGCACGACGCCGATCCAGCTGATCGACGCGGGCTGGTCGAACGTCAACAACAGGCTCGCGCCCACCCCGTCGTGGTCGCACCGCCACGCGGTGTCCGGCTGCCGGTCGACCGCGTTCGCCGCCTCGTAGGTGAACCTGTTGTCGGCCGAGTCGACGCCGGGACCCGAGGTGCACGAGGCGGTCGCGCCGACGATCGCTGCCGGCGCATCGGACGACAGCGGCGGCGACATGCCGGCCGGCAGCCTGGTGCCGGCATACCCACTGACCGGCGTGCCGGGTACGCGGTTGAGGGCCACGAGGACCCCGGTCGTGACGGCCGCCGCCACGATGATCATGACCACCGCCGCGGCCACCAACCCACGGACCACGGCGTGCTGGGATGACATCCGATTTCCTTCCCACGTATTTCGTCCCGACCGCACGTCCGTCGGCGACCGTGGGTGTTTCCGTTACCGGTGCACACCGGGAAATTCCGCGCATGCGGCATTGCCGGACCGTTATCCGAATTCGCTTAACGCCCGCGGCGTGCACCGCGATACCTACGGGCCGCTGACCAGGGCGATTCGGCCGTCAGGGCGTCTGAACGGCGATTTCCTCGCCCAGCCGCACGCCGTCGGCCAACGGAAGTTCGTCGCCACTCCAGAACCGGCCGGGGTCATACCAGTTGGGCCGGCGTCTCCCCGGCAACAATCCCATGGCCTGATAGGTGACCGCGACGACCTCCGCGCAGTAGGCGGTCTCGAGCTTCGCGTCGGAGGTGGGCGTGCGCGGAATGGGCGCGCGGCCGTAGAGCCAGCGCGAGAACAACCGGGCGGTTGACGGGAAGGGCGTGCCGTCGAGGCGGGCGACCGTGCGCAGGATGGCGTCCTCCATCGCCCGGTCGGCCGGGGGCTCCAGCTGGCGCAGCCAGGCCCGCTGCTTGTAGCGGCCGGTCCACAGGTCGACGGCCTCGCGTAGATCGTGCAGCTGCACCCCGCGGTGGCGCTCGCCGGTCCACATGTCCCGCAGCGACCTGCCCAGCTCGGCGTGCCACATGAGTGGTGGCAGGTCCTCGATCACCACCGCCATGCCCACGTGGTTGACCGGGCTGTTCGTGGTGATCCGGATGGTCCGGTCGGCGGCGGTGGTGCCGCGGAACAGCCAGACGTCACCCGTTCTGGTCAGCTCGACTGCCTCGTCCAGTGAAACGGCCACCCCGGTAGCCTAGGCCCGTGCGCTGGTGGAAGATCGTCGGCTTGGCCGGCCTGGCAGGCGTCGCGGCGACCGGAGTGGCGATCGCCCGCGCCGAACGCAGGCGCCGCGCCTACACCCCCGAGGAGATCCGCACCCGCCTGCATCAGCGAGCCGAGGAGGCCGCGGGCAAGTAGCGTGAGTCGCCGTCCCCGGATGTGCAGGGTGGACGACCCGAAGGAGGCGGCCGCGGATGAGTGGAGCGACCCATTCGACGGAGCGGGCGTTCTGGCTGCGTGAGCCTGGACAGGGTGAGATCCGGCCGGCGGAGCTGGGGCGGCCCGGACCGGACGACGTGCTCGTGCGGACGCTGTACTCCGCGGTCAGCCGGGGCACGGAGGCGCTGGTGTTCCGCGGCGGGGTGCCCGCGAGCCAGCACGACGTGATGCGTGCGCCCTTCCAGGAGGGTGACTTCCCCGCTCCGGTGAAGTACGGCTACCTCAACGTCGGCATCGTCGAGAGTGGACCGCCGGACCTGCTCGGCCGCACTGTCTTCTGTCTCTATCCACACCAGACCCGCTACGTCGTCCCGGCCGCCGCCGTGACCCCCGTGCCCGAGACCGTGCCGGCGCGGCGGGCCGTCCTCGCCGGCACGGTCGAGACCGCCGTGAACGCCGTCTGGGACGCCTCGCCGCAGGTCGGGGACAAGATCGCGGTCATCGGGGCCGGGATGGTCGGCGCGTCCGTCGCGCGGATCCTCGCCGGCATCCCCGGCACCCGGGTGCAGCTCGTCGACATCGACCCGGCGCGACAAGGACTCGCCGCCGGGCTCGGGGTGGACTTCGTCCTGCCGCCGGACGCGACGGGCGACTGTGACCTCGTCGTGCACGCCAGTGCGTCCGAGCAGGGCCTGACGCGGGCACTGGAGCTGCTGCGGCCGGAAGGCGTCTGCGTCGAGCTGAGCTGGTACGGCGACCGCCGCGTCAGCGTCCCGTTGGGGGAGTGGTTTCACTCACGTCGGCTCACCATCCGTAGCAGTCAGGTCGGCACCGTGTCACCCGCTCGGCCGAAGAGCTACGGGCAGCGACTGGCGGTCGCCCTGGGCCTGCTCGCCGACGCCGGGTTCGACGCACTGGTCACCGACGAGTGCCGGTTCGACGAGCTACCTGCGGTTTTGCCGAAACTGATCAGTTCTGAACCGTCTTCGCTCTGCCTGCGTGTTACCTACGACAGCGACTGACCCGACCGTAGGAGGCGCAGGGTGTTCACCCTCACCGTCCGCGACCACATGATGGTCGCGCACAGTTTCACCGGAGAGGTGTTCGGCCCGGCGCAGCAGTTGCACGGCGCGACCTTCGTCGTGGACGCCACGTTCGCGCGTCCCGAGTTGGACGCGGACAACCTGGTCGTCGACATCGGACTCGCCACCGGCCAGCTGAAGGACGTGCTGGGCGGGCTGAGCTACCGCAACCTCGACGACCTGCCTGAGTTCAAGGGCGTCAACACCTCTACGGAGTTCCTCGCGAAGTTCGTCGCCGACCGGCTAGCCGATCGCGTCCACAGTGGATCCCTGGGTGAGAGCGCCCGTGGGCTCACCGAGATCACGGTGACGCTCAAGGAGTCCCATGTGGCGTGGGCGAGCTACCGGCGGTCCCTGTGACGCGTGAGCGGAGCCCGCGGAGCGAACCATGGGCGCGGGAAGGCGAGGAACGATGCCACCGAGCCTGTGAGGGGGCATCGTGACCGTCTTCATCCTGCCGGCCGACGTCGACGACGTCACGGTCGCGAGTGGCGGCAACGTGTACGGCAGACGCATGTGCGAGTTACTCGGCCTGGAAAAGGTGACGGTGCCGGGCCGCTGGCCCACGCCGAGCACCAAGGCACGGGTGGCGTTGTCCCAGACACTGGGGGAGATCCCGGACGCGTCGGTAGTACTGATAGACGGACTCGTGGCATGCGGGGTGCCCGAGGTGGTGGTGCCGGCCGCGCGCCGGCTGCGCCTGGTGGTCGTCCTGCACCTCCAGCTCGCGGACGAGATCGGGCTGCCGTCGGAGCGGGCCGCTGGCCTGGACCGGCGCGAGCGTGAGGTGCTCCGCGCGGCCACGGCCGTGATCACCACCAGCGAGTGGTCGACCCGCCGCGTCGTCTCCCACCACGGCCTCGACCCGCGCCGCGTGCGCACCGCGCCGCCCGGCACGGAACCCGCGCCGCTGGCCGCGGGCACCGAGTCCGGCAACCGGCTGCTCTGCCTGGCCTCGGTGACCCCCCGCAAGGGGCAGGACCTGCTGGTCGAGGCGCTCGGGAACCTCTCCGACCTGCCCTGGACGTGCGTGTTCGCGGGATCGCTGCGTAACGACCCGTCGTATGCCCGCCGGATCCAGGGCTCGGTCGACAAGCACGGACTGACCCACAAGATGATCTTCGCCGGGGTGTTGTGGGGCGACGACCTGGAGCAGGCGTTCAACCAGACCGACCTGCTCGTGCTGCCGTCGCGGCGCGAGACGTTCGGCATGGTGGTGACCGAGGCGATCGTCCGCGGCATCCCCGTGCTGGCCACGAACGTCGACGCGCTCCCTTTCACGCTCGGTAGGGACACGAACAGGACGCCGGGGATGCTGGTTCCTCCCGACGACGTGCCCGCGCTCACCGAGGCGCTGCGCCGCTGGCTCACCGACGCCGGCCTGCGCGACCGCCTGCGGGAGGCGGCGAGGGCACGCGAGGTCGAGGACTGGCCGACGGCGGCGAAGCGGCTCGCGGGGGTACTGCGTTGAACGGGAAGCTCTGGAACTGGGTGAAGCTCGCCGCCGGCGTGGCGATCGTCGTCGCGTTGATGTGGAAGCTCGGGACGAATGGTTTCGTCGCCGGATTACGGGTAATCGACGCCCATGACGTGGTCGCCGCGGTGGTTGTCGGGCTCGGTACCACCGTGCTCTGCGCATGGCGGTGGTGCCTGGTCGCGCGCCGTCTCGGGCTGCGTCTGCCGCTCGGGAAGGCTGTCGCCGACTACTATCGGGCACTGTTCCTCAACGCCGTGCTACCGGCCGGTGTGCTCGGGGACGTGCAGCGCGCCGTATCGCACGGCAAGCAGGAGGGCGACGTCGGCGCGGGAGTCCGTGCGGTCGTGCTCGAGCGGACGGCGGGGCAGGCCGTGGTGATGGTGGCGGGAGTGGCCGTGTTGCTGGCCAGCCCGGCACGCGCTGTCGGCCTGGTGCTCGTGGCCGTGCTCGTGGCGGTCGCGCTCGGCTACCTGGCCGCGCGGCGGTGGGTCGGCATCGGCTCACGCTGGCGCCGCACGATCGACGACGTGCGTCACGGCCTGCTGGCCAGGGACGCGTGGCCGAGCATCGCCGCGCTGTCCGCGGCCGCGCTGACGGGGCACATCACGCTGTTCCTGGTCGCCATGAAGGCGGCGGGCGCGTCGCAGTCGCTGGACAAGCTGCTGCCGATCGTGATCGTGGCGCTGCTCGCGATGGGCCTGCCGATCAACATCGGTGGGTGGGGACCCCGCGAGGGCGTCACCGCGTTGATGTTCGCCGCGGCGGGGCTCGGGGCCGCGCAGGGCCTGACCGCCGCGGTGGCGTACGGGCTGCTGGGGCTCGTGGCGAGCCTGCCGGGCGCGCTGACCCTCGTGCCGTGGGCCCGGGTCGCGACGCAGGTCCGCGGTGTCGCGGTGGTGCTCGTCCGGAAACGAGAGAGGGTGGCATGACGCACGTGGCGGATGCGGAGACTTCGCCGGCGACGGTCGAACGGATGGTGGAGACCCGCCTGCCGACGTCGTACGGGGAGTTCCAGGCGGTGGGGTATCTCGACCCGAGATGGGGACACGAACACGTGGCCCTCGTCCACGGCGAGGTCGCGGGGACCACGCCGCTGACGCGGTTGCACTCCGAGTGCCTGACCGGCGACGTGTTCGGCTCGACCCGGTGCGACTGCGGCCCGCAGCTCGACGCCGCGATGCGGGGCGTGGTGACCGCGGGCGCCGGCGTGATCATCTACCTGAAGGGCCACGAGGGGCGGGGCATCGGCCTGCTGGCCAAGCTCGCCGCGATGCGCCTGCAGGAGGACGGCCTGGACACCGTCGAGGCGAACATCGCGCTCGGCCTGCCGGTCGACGCGCGTGACTACGACGTGGCCGCCCAGATCCTCACCGACCTCGGGATCGAGCAGGTGCGGCTGCTGTCGAACAACCCGGAGAAGCTGGACTCGTTGCGCCGAAACGGGATTCGTGTCGTGGAGCGGGTGCCGCTGCTGATCGCCCCCAACGACGACAACCTTCCTTATCTGCTGACCAAACGGGAGCGGCTCGACCACCTGCTGCCGCACCTGGCGTGACGCCCGCGGTGCCTCGGCTCCCTGGTCTTCCGGCTGAGGTCCGCCTCTGACAGCGGCTGTCCTAGTCGAGTGCGGCGATCACGTCGGCGAAGGCGGTGACGAGCTGGGCCAGTGCGGCCTCGCCCTTGCCTGCCGTGGCCAGTGACGGGCTGCCGATCACTCCGGACGTGGTGTAGGCGCTCAGGCCCAGGGTGAGGAAGCGGTCGCGGTCGTCGGCGCGTTCGTCGTGGTCGGCGTAGTCCGGCGGGACGAGCTCCGGATGTGCGTGCAGCAGCAGGGAGGTCTCGAACTCACCGGCGTGCATGTCGGTGTCCGGGCCGGTCTCGACGCCGCCGGCCGCGCGGGCGGCGAGCCAGTCCAGTTCGGTCGGGAACAGCGCCATGCGCTCCCCGCGGGCGCTGGCCTCCTGGACGACGTTGCCGAGCACGTAGTTGCCGCCGTGGCCGTTCACGAGCGCCAGCCGGTGGATGCCCTGCAGTCTCAGCGACTCCGCCACGTCGCGGACGATCGCGTGCAGGGTGGGCGCGGAGATGCTGACGGTGCCAGGCCAGGCGGCGTGCTCGTGTGAGCAGGAGATGGTGACCGGCGGCAGGAGCAGCACCGGGTATGCCGCGGCGACGGCCTCGCCGATCGTCATCGCGATCACGGAGTCCGTCGCCAGCGGCAGGAACGCGCCGTGCTGTTCGAAGCTGCCGACCGGGAGCACGGCCACCGGCTTGTCCCGCGCGCCGGCGGACGTGCTCATCGGCAGCGTCATGTGCCCTGGTGTCCTTCCGGGGTGTCGAATGCGTTCAGGAACTTGTCGCGGAAGGCGTCCATGCCCCACACCGGCGCGGACGGGCTCGGGTTGAGGCCGTCCTGCCAGCCCCAGCTGTCGACGCTGTCGAGCACCGCGGGGTCGCCGGCCACGATGGAGACCGGCACGTCGTGGTCGCGGGTGTCACCGGAGACCGACGGGCCGGGCTGGTGGTCGCCGAGAAACACCATCACCGTGTCCTTGTCGCCGTAGGTGGTCATGTACGAGATCAGCGTGTCGAGCGAGTACCGGATGGACTCGGCGTACGCGGCGCGGACGTTCGCCGCGTCCGACCAGACCTCGGCCTGGGTCTTGCCCTGTGCCGGCATCGGCCCGTAGACCGAGCCGTCGCCGACGGTGTTCCAGTCGATCATACGGGGCAGGTGCGTCCACGGGATGTGGCTCGACACGAGGTCGATCTCCGCCATGACCGGCTTGCGGTCCTTCGCGGCGAGCTCGTGGTGGTAGAGCGCGGACATCGTGTACTGGTCGGGCATCTTGGCGTAGGCGAAGTGCGGTCCCGCGTAGCCGACGTTGTCGCGGTTGTACGCGTGGTCGTAGCCGAAGAACCGGGCCTCGGGCCAGTCCCGGACGATCGAGGGCGCGACGCCGACGGTGCGCCAGCCGGCCCGCCTGAACGCGCCCGTGAGCGTCAGCCTGTCGGTGTCCACGAGGGAGTCGTAGCGCGGCTGGCTGTCGACCCAGAGTCCGGACTGGACGGACGCGTGCGCGAGCCAGCTGATGCCGCCGAACGTGGACGAGGTCATGAACGCGCTGCGTGCCGCGAACCCCTTGGCCTTCAGCGCGTCGGTGCCCTCGTCGAGGACCTTGTCGACGCTGGGCGCCATGTCGGAGCCCTCGACCGCGACCCGGCCGTAGCTCTCGACGAACACGAGGAGCACGTCCTTGCCGCGCAGCCCGTTCAGCAGGTGGTCGCCGGGCGTGTACTTGAACCTGTCGGTGGCGGCCTCCTGCGCGAACACGTCGGGGTCGACGAGGTCGGCGTGGGCCTGGCGGATGTCGTCGAACACCTCGTTGGCCGCGGAGTTCGCGGCCAGCGGCTGGCCCATCACGGCGAGTGCCACCCACACGACGGAGAGCGCCGCCACGCCACGGGTGGCGAACGTGCGGCGGCCGACCGCGACCTTCGTCAGCCGCAGGACCGCCAGCACCATGGCCACGATCAGCCCGAGCGTGAGCACGGCCGCGCCGACGACGGCGCCGACGGAGGCCAGCGAGCCGGCCGTGTCCTGGAGGTACTCGACGGCGGGGCGCAGCGCGGACCAGTCGTACACCGGGTGGAACGGCCGTCCGGTGTAGAGCTGGAAGCCGATGTCGAACAGCTTTGTGAGCGTTAACAGCGCCAGTCCGACGCCGACGAACGTGGCGGCGACCCGCCGCGTCCGGCCCGGGAGCACGAGGACGAGGCCGACGACCATGAGTCCCTCGATGGGGATGCGCGCGAACGCGGCCGGCGACAGCTCGCTCATGCTCGTGGGCACGAGGAGGGCGAACAGCACCAGGGCGCCGGCGAGCGTGGTGAGCACGATGCGGCGGCGCGGCGAGGTGTCCGGCCTGGTCTCCGCGGCGACCACGGGCGCCGCCGCGCGGTCGCGGTGCAGGTAGCGCACATCCCGCGCGAACGACCAGGTGAGCGCCGACAGCGCGAGGGCCACCAGAATCGTGGCCGGGACCGTGGGGAGCATGATGACGGCCGTGAGCACGATCCCCTGCGCGGCGGCGACGGCCTTGCAGGACAGGCGGTCCGGCAGCGGCGCCCGCAGCCACGGCCAGATCTTCCCCGCCGCGACGAACAGGTAACGCATCGCGCCGATCGCCAGCACCCACCAGCCGAGGTGGGTGGCGACGAAGGCGCTCAGCACCAGGATGAGGAACGCGTCGACCTCCATGTCGAACCGCGCCCCGAACCTGGAGACGGTGCCGGTGCGACGGGCGACCTTGCCGTCGATGGCGTCGGTGGCCAGCGCCAGTCCCGCGACGATGACGAGTGGCCACAACGACGCCCGCGAGTTGCCCGGTTCGGCGACGAGAGCGGTGACCGTGCCCGCGAGCACCGCTCTGGTCAGCGTCACCACGTCGGCCGGCCCGAACCGCGCCGTGCCGTACCGGGGCATGGCCTCCGCGAGCACCGCCCACCCGGCGATCGCGAACGCCGTGCCCGCGAGCCAGCCTGGCGGCCCGAGGCCGGCGCTGCCGGCCAGGGTCAGCAGCGTGAGGAGACCGGCCAACGCCAGTGTGGCGATGGTCAGTGTCCGGGTGATCGGTGCGGTCACGGTCCCTCCAAGATCTGTTCCGCCCTCAACAAGATCTGTTTCGTTTCTCAATACGCATCAAGGGTCGGGATGGTTCTGAACCACGTGACGGCTTGAGGAGTGATAATGGTTGATGAGCGACTTCTCACCCGAGTGGCTGGGCCTACGGGAACCAGCGGACGCGGACGCCCGCGCGGACGAGCTGCTGACGACCCTGCGCAGCTCGCTGACCAGCGAGGATCTCCTGGTCCGTGACCTCGGCAGCGGGACGGGGTCGATGGCCAGATGGCTTTCGCCCCGGCTACCGAACGCACGGAAATGGATACTCACCGATCTCGACCCGGCGTTGCTGGCGGTCGCGACGGCGTCGGTCCCGGGTGCCACGTCGGACTTACGGGACATTACGACGCTGAGTGCCGCCGAACTGTCGGGAACGTCACTCGTCACCGGCTCGGCGCTGCTGGACCTCCTGACGACCGAGGAGGTGTCGAACCTGGCGGCGGCGTGCGTGGGGGCGGACTGCCCGGCACTGTTCGCGCTGTCGGTGGAGGGACGCGTCGAGCTGACCCCGGCCGACCCGCTGGACGAGCCGATGACGGCCGGGTTCAACGCCCACCAGCGCCGAACCGTCGCGGGCCGTGCGTTGCTGGGTCCGTCGGCGGTCCCCGCGATGGCGACGGCGTTCACCCGTCTCGGTGCGACGGTCCACAGAAGACCGAGCCCGTGGCACCTCGGCCCGGACCGGCGGCCGCTACTGGCCGAGTGGCTGCGCGGCTGGGTGTCGGCGGCCTGCGAGCAGGACCCGGACCTCCGTCTCGAAGCGGACGGCTACCTCCGGCGCCGGCTGTCCCAGGAGGACCTGCACGCGACTGTCCACCACGAGGACCTGCTGGCGATCCCGTACTGACTCCACGGCCGTCGTGGTCCGACGGCAGGACGAGCTTCCGGCACGGGATCGAGCGGGGTGACATCGCGTCGCCGACCTCGTTCCGCTCGTCCGTTGGTGGCCTGCCACTCGAACGGGCCACGCCGCCGTGCCCACCCCCGGTGCGAGCACGGCGGCGGGCGTCTCAGTCACCCAGCGGGTTCAACAGATCCGCCTTGCCCTCGAAGGCGAACAGCAGCAGATCCGTCATCCGGAACGTCCTGCGGTCCGGCCCGAGCCGGGGCCGCCAGGACGGGGACCGCACGATCGAGGTCCGGCTGCCCTCCATGGCCCGGTGGAACACCTCGGCGACGATCCGGCCGCCGACCGTGCCCAGTCGGCCGTCGTTGAACTCGGCCTCGCGCAGGACATAGAACCACAACGGGGTGTTAGCGCTCACAGCGGCCCGCTGACCGTCGGTCAGCCCGGTCAGCGCGGCGCCCTGGTTGCCGTCGAGGATCTGCGCCTCGGTCAGCGGTGTGGCGCCGAGCAGTGTGGCCAGCTGCTGCCCGGTGCCGAGCCGGACCATGTTGGCGCGGGTCAGGTTGCGGAACGCGAGGTTGCGCTGGAGCGGCGGGATCTCGCTGCCACGGCCGCCGAAGGTGCCGGCCGGCAGCTGCGCGAGCGGGTCGACCATGAGCGAGTCGATCCGCTTGGCGACGTTCCCACCGTTCGCGGGCGCCGCGAGGTCCGGCCGCCCGGCCTCGGTGAAGTCGTAGAGGCGGCGGAAGTCGACGATCCAGTTGGTGGGCAACGTGTCCACGGTGCCGGAGTCCGGGTCGTCGAGCTCCGACAGGCCGGCGCCGGGCTGGAAGTTGCCGGACACGCCGGTGAACGTGAACAGCTGCAGCAGCGTGGCGAGTCCGGCGGGGCCGGTGGTGTTGAAGACGCGGTTCCACTGGTAGGCGCCACGCACCATGCTGTGCCCCAACCGGTACGCCGCGACGGAGAACTCGATCGGCATCGTCGGCGGCTGCCCGGAGTGCCCGTGCCCACGACCGGTCGCCTCGAAGAACCGGCGGCCGTGCGCGAACACGTCGGTGACGATCGCGGGATCGACGACGCGGGGCAGGAAGTCGGTGCGGAGCATCCACTGGTAGTGGCGGACGACCTCGTCGCGGGTGACGGCGAACAGGCGCTGCCCGGTGAGCCCGGTGAGCGCCAGCTCGGCCGCCAGCCGGTTGTGGAAGCGGATGAACGCGAGGTGTGTCTGGGCGACCGCGAGGTTCTCGTCGTTGCGCGGGTCGGGGATGAGCGGCCTGCGGCGGTCCGCATGCGTGCCGGCGGTGCCGCCGGCACGGGGCAGGTCGAACCCTTCGAGCTCGACGTTCACCCGGTCGTCGGGGAAGGTCGCCGCCGAGGTGCGGCCGACCTTCAGCTGCACACCGTCGCGCTGGTAGAAGATCCGGTCGTGGCGGTCGGTGGGGCCGCGGCCGTAGACGGAGTCCAGGTCGAGCGCCGGCGAGCGCCCCTGGAGCAGCTCGTCCAGGGTGACGTCCTCGCCGAGTTGCGCGTCCGTGCGGTCCATGGTCAGGTCGTGGTCGACGAACTGGCCCAGATAGGTGAACCCCGCCGGTACGGACGCGTCCGCCTGGATGCCGGTCACGGTGATGGCCTCGGCGAGCGCGGTCCGGGTGGCCTCGTCGACGAGCGGCCCCTCGGGTCCCAGCCGCGAGAACCGGAACCGCCGCAGCTCCTCGCCGGCGAGCGGCGCCCGCGTGCTGGGCCGACCGTCGCGGTCGAACTCGAGCACCCCCTCGCCGACGACGAAGAAGCTGTCACGTGCGTGTCTGGTCATGTCTTTCCCCCATACCCGAGCCGGCTCCCCAGCCGGCTTCGGGAGCAAGAGAGTCACGGGAAATGCGTGAGATACACCAAAGGGCTGAAGAACACAGACCGAACGGATGCCTGAACGTGCCCACAGGTACGCCCTTTCGGGCAAACGGCGACCTCACCCCCGCCGCGGTACTGGGCGGAGGCTTCTCGCATGCCTACGGCAAAATCGTCAGCGTGCGGATCGGGATGCTTGGACCTTTCGAGGTCCACACGGACGACGGCGTCGCGGCGGACGTGCCCGGTGCCCGCCTGCGGGCGTTGTTGATCGCCCTCGCACTCGAACCCGGCCGGGTGGTCCAGAAGGCGACGCTGGTCGACTGGATCTGGGGTGAGCACCCGCCGGCCGACGCCGCGAACGCCTTGCAGCGCTTGGCTTCCCGGCTGCGCCGGGCGCTACCGGACGGGGTGGTCGACGGACAGGCGGGCGGCTACCGGCTGACGGCGGACCCCGACTCCGTCGACGCCGTCCGGTTCGAGCGCCTTGTCGGCAGGGCGCGTGAGGGCGACGACCAGCAGCGCGTGCGGCTCCTGCGGGAGGCCCTCGGCCTGTGGCGCGGGGCGGCGATGCAGGACGTCGGTCTGCAGGACAGCGGGGCGTTCGACGCGGCACTCACCCGGTTGGCGGGGCTGCGCCTCGCCGCGCTGGAGGATCGGTTCGAGGCCGAGATCCGGCTCGGTCACGGCGCCGCGCTCGTCGCGGAGCTGACCGACCTGGTCGCCGCGCATCCCGTGCGGGAGCGGCTCGTCGCCGCGCTGATGCGTGCCCTCGGCGCGGCCGGTCAGAGCACCGAGGCGCTGCGTGTGTACGAGCGCACGAGGGAGGCCCTGGCGGACGCGCTGGGCGCCGACCCGTCCCCGGAGCTGGCCGAGCTGCACGTGGCGCTGCTGCGGGGTGAGATGGGCAGGCGCGACGAGCGCCGGACGACCAACCTGCGTGCCGAGCTGACCAGCTACCTCGGCAAGGACGCCGATGTGGCCGCCGTGCGCGGGCTCGTCGCCGACCACCGGCTCACCACCCTGATCGGGCCGGGTGGCTCGGGGAAGACCAGGCTGGCCACGGAGACCGCGCGCACGTTGCTCGGTGACCTGCCGGACGGGGCCTGGCTGGTGGAGCTCGCGGCGATCGGCGCGGACGACGACGTGGCGCAGGCGACGCTCGCCGCGCTCGGCCAGCGGGACGCGCTGCTCGGCGGCGCGTCGGACGCGGAGCCGACCGACCGGCTGATCGCCGCGGTCCGCGAGCGGGAGGCGCTGCTGATCCTGGACAACTGCGAGCACGTGATCGAGTCGGCCGCGGCGTTCGCCCATCGGGTGCTGGGGGAGTGCCGGCGGCTGCGGATCCTCGCGACGAGCAGGGAACCGCTCGGCATCACCGGTGAGACGCTGTGGCAGGTCATGCCGCTGGCCCTGCCGGCGCGGGACGCCGCGCCCGGCGAGGTCGAGTCCTCGCCCGCCGTCCTGCTGCTGCGTGACCGGGCGGGCGCGGTGCGCAAGGACCTCACGACCGACGCCGCCACGCTGTCGACCATGGCGCGTGTCTGCCGGGCGGTGGACGGGATGCCGCTGGCGATCGAGCTCGCCGCGGCCCGGTTGCGCACCATGACCCTCGACCAGCTCGCGAACCGGCTCGACGACCTGTTCCGCCTGCTGACCGGCGGCAGCCGTACCGCGCTGCCGCGGCACCGGACGTTGCGCGCGGTGGTCGACTGGAGCTGGGAGCTGCTCACCGACGCCGAACGGACGGTCCTGCGCAGGCTCTCGGTGTTCTCCGGCGGTGCGAGCCTGGACGCGGCCGAGCGGGTCTGCTCGGGCGACGGGGTCGAGGCGGGGCAGGTGCTCGAGGTGCTGACCGCGCTGACCGAGAAGTCGCTGGTGGTCGCCACGGGCGAGGGGGCGCCGCGCTACCGGATGCTCGGCACCATCAAGGAGTACGCCGCCCAGCGGCTCGCCGAGGCGGGGGAGTCGGAGCTGGCGCGCCACGCGCACCTCGCGTACTTCACCGAGCTCGTCGAGGCCGCGGAGCCGCACATCCGCCGCGCCGAGCAGCTGGAGTGGCTGGCCACGGTTGCGGCCGAGCACGACAACATCAGTGCCGCGATGCGCGGTGCGCTCGCGGCGGCGGAGGCGCAGGGCGCGATGCGGCTCGGCGCGTCCGCGGCGTGGTACTGGTGGCTCGGCGGGCACAAGACCGAGGGCGCCGAGCTGATCATGGCGGCCACGGCCGTGCCCGGCGAGGTGGCCGACGAGCTCCGGGTCCTGGTGTACGTGTTCGTCGTGTCGTTCCTGACCTCCGGACTGGGTGACCAGTACCAGGTGCGGGAGTGGATCAACGAGGCCTACGAGATCAGCCGGCGGGTTCGCAGCGGCCATCCCGTGATGCGGTTCATCGGCGCGCTGGAACGCCTGCTGCACGGGCCGGACGCGATCCTCACCGCGTACGAGCCGCTGCTCACCGACGAGGATCCCTGGGTACGCGCCGTTGCCCGCCTGCAGGTCGGCAAGATGCGGATCGTCCTCGGCGACGGCGGGCGGGACGCGGACGCGTACCTCGAGACGGCGCTCGCCGAGTTTCGCGCGATCGGCGAGCGGTGGGGGATGTCGTTCGCCCTGACCGAGCTGGCCGACCGGATCGCGACGCGCGGCGAGTTCGTCGCCGCGTGCGAGCACTACGAGCGGGCGATCGCGGTCGTCACCGAGATCGGCGTCGTCGAGGACGTCGTGACGATGCGGTCACGGCAGGCCCAGCTGTACTGGCTGGCGGGCGACGAGGCGTCGAGCGCGGCCGCCATGGCGGCCGCGCAGGGAGCCGCGGCGCGGGTCGCCTGGCCGATCGCGCTCGCGCGGCTGGCGATGGCGAAGGCGGAGCTCGCGCACTGGAGGGGCGACGTCCGGGAGGCCTCCCGCCAGCTCGGCGTCGCGACGACCACGCTGGACGGCGACGCCGCCGAGCGGGCGAACTACCTTCCGCTGGTACAGAATCTGCTCGGCTACCTCGCCGAGGATCTCGCCGAGGCCCGCGAACACCGTGTCGCGGCCTACCAGGCGATGCCCCAGGACGGGAACGCCCTCATGACCGCGCACATCCTCGTCGGGATCGCGGACCTCGCGCTGCGTCAGGAACAGTTCGAGCAGGCCGCGCGGCTGCTCGCGGCCAGCACGTCCGTGCTCGGCCTGTCGAACCGTGCGCAGCCGGACGTGGCCCGGATCGAGCTGGCCGCACGGCGCCGCCTCGGTGACCCGAGGTTCACCGAGGCGACGCTGGAGGGGGCGCGGGCGAGCTGGCGCGAGCTGGCCGCGGTCACGCTCGCTTGTTGAACCTCGCCCGTGCCCACACGTAGCCGACGACGGCGATCCCGGCGGACCAGGAGACCGCGGCGATCGTGTGGCCGTTCGACGGTGTGCCGTTAAGGAACCCGCGCACGCTCTCGATGATCGGCGTGAAGGGTTGGTACTCCGCGAACTCCCGGACTCCGGGACCCATCTTGTCCGCCGGCACGATCGCGCTGCTGAAGAACGGCAGCATGATCAGCGGCACGGTGGAGAACCCCGCCGACTCCAACGTCTTCGCGGCCAGGCCCAGGGCGATGGTGAGCCAGCTGACCGCGAAGATCGCCAGCAGGAGGACGCCGATCACGGCGAGCCACTGGCCGAAGGTCGCGTTCGGGCTGAACCCCATCAGGAAGGCCACGCCGAGGACGGCCGCCAGCGCCACCACGGTGCGCAGCATCGTGGAGACGACGTGACCGGTCAGCACGGCGCCGCGGGAGACGTCCATGACCTTGAACCGGTTGATGATCCCCTTCGCCATGTCACTGCTCACGGCCATCGCGGTGGCACTCAACCCGTAGGAGATGGTCATCATGATCATGCCCGGTGTCGCGTAGTCGACGTACGCGTCGCCGACGCTGAAGGCGCCGCCGAGCATGTACACGAACATGAACATCATCAGGACCGGCATCAGGATCGCGTTGAACAGCGCGACCGGGTTGCGGACGGTGTGCTTGAGGTTGCGGCGCAACATGATCGCCGAGTCGGTGTTCATCGTGCGGTGACCTCCGTGCTGGCATGACCGGTGAGGGCAAGGAAAACGTCGTCGAGGTCCGGCATGTGCACGGTGAACTCCTCGACATCGACCGCGTACTCGTCGAGCCGGTCCAGCAGGGTGCGCACCGACCGCGCCCCGCCGTCGCTCGGCACCCGCAGTACCAGGCTCTCCGCGTCCGGGGTGGAGCCGGCCAGGACGCGTGCCCCCGCGTCCAGCTGCTCGGCGTCGGCGAACCGGAACCGGACGTGACCGCCGGGAATCCGCTTCTTGAGCTCGCCGGAGGTGCCCTCGGCGACCAGCCGGCCCCGGTCGAGCACCGCGATCCTGTCGGCGAGCTGGTCGGCCTCGTCGAGATACTGGGTGGTGAGGAAGATCGTCGTCCCGCCGGCGACCAGCTCGCGGATGATGTTCCACATCGTGCGGCGGCTGCGCGGGTCCAGTCCCGCCGTCGGCTCGTCGAGGAAGATGATCTCCGGCGTGCTGACCAACGTCATCGCCAGGTCCAGTTTCCTGCGCATACCACCGGAGTAGGTCGACGCCAGCCTGGCCGCCGACTCCGCCAGGTCGAACCGCTCCAGCAGGTCCTCGACGACCTGCTTGGCCGCCGTGCTTCCCAGGTGGTGCAGGTCCGCCATCAGCCGCAGGTTCTCGCGCCCGGTCAGCAGCTCGTCCACCGCCGCGAACTGACCGGTGACCCCGATCGCCGCACGCACCTTCCTGGTCTCGGTCGCGATGTCGTACCCGGCGACGCGTGCCGCGCCCCCGTCGCTGTCCAGCAACGTGGTCAGCACGTTCACCGTCGTGGTCTTGCCGGCCCCGTTCGGACCGAGCAGGGAGAACACGGTCCCCGCACGGACATCCAGGTCGATGCCGTCGAGCACCACCTTGTCCCGGTAGGCCTTCCGCAGCCCCGAAGCCGTGATCGCTGAGCTCGTCATGTGCCCACTGTGCGTGGCCCGCCTGACACGGACCTGCCTTCGCCCTGACACGACCACTGACACGACGTTCCGCCGGTTCACACGCGGGCGCGTACGGCCGGCCGCGACCCCTACGCGAGCTCGGTCGGGTGTCCTGTCTCGTGTTTCGGTCTCGGCGCCTCGGGGTACGGCATGACGACAGGATGAGATGAGGGGGCCGCGATGCGTACGTTCAACGCACAAGGTCTGGTCGCCGCCTCCCTGGCGGTCGTGACCACCGTGCTGATGACCGTGACCCTGGTCCTGGGCGTGGTCGGCGAGGCCGGCGCGACCAAGTGGACCGGGACGATCGGCGCCGCACTGCTGGCGGTGTGGATGGTGGCCATCAACGTGCGCCGCCGTCCCCGGTCCGGCGCGGTCGCGCCGCGGCACTGACGCCGCGTCACTCCTGGGTGACCGTCGTCCCGTTCGCATGCACCGCACGAGTGATCGCGTAGCTCGTTCGTGTCCGCAACTACCGTGTGTGATGATCGCCCGAAGTGCGGACCAAGATCCATATTAGTGATCTCCTAATATATAGGCGAAATAGCGCGGATCACGCTTCCTTATCAGTCGCGGTGTTCACTGTGTGTGCAGGGGTGGGTGTTTTCCGTACCTGTTCATGGCGGTAGGTTTCGCCGTGTCTCGCGGGTCTCGACGAAGGGGCCCGCCCGCCGAGGGCGGAGTGGGTGAGCGAGGCCCACTTCGCCCAAGCCCTCCTGCCAGCGCGCCCTCCCGGGGTGCGCTGTTTGCCGCGCGGAAAGGAAAGTCTCTTGACCGACACGACCCTGACGCGGGTGATCGAGCGGACCCTGGCACGCGTCCCGGCCGCCGGAACCGTCCTGTTGGTGGTCCGCTGGGAACGCGAGACCGGTTGGGCGCACCTGGCCATCGCCGTGCCGGGCGCGGCACGGGCCCGCTTCGTGGGTTTCCACCGGTTCACCGGCGGCGGCGCCGAGACCGTGCTCGCGGAGCTCGCCGCGGCCGGGTTCGTCACCGCCTCGAAGCCGCGCCGCGCCGACGACCTCATGGAGATCAGCGCCGTGCTCGCCCGCCGGGAGGGAGCCACGGATGCGGTTCGATGACCTGCACGTCAACGGGATCGGCTGCGACCTCGGCGCACTGACCCCGGTCGCCGCGCCACTCGCCGCCGGCGAGTTCACCGCGGAGGACGCGACGCGCACCGGGCAGCTGTCCACGGCCGTGGCCGAGCGGTACGGTCCCGAGCTCGCCGTGCGTGCCGGCCGGGAGGCCCTGCGCCAGTGCCACGCCACGACGGGGGAGCAGGTCCAGCCGTCGCTGTGCCTGCACGCCGGGATCTACCACTCCGGCGTCGACTTCTGGCACGCCGCCTCCTACGTCCGCCACCAGCTGGGCATCGCCGCCGGACCGGGCCTGACCGTCGAGCTCGGCGCGATGAGCAACAGCGCGGTCGCCGGCATGGACGTGGCGGCGAGCATGCTGCTGGGCCGTCCCGACCACCACGCGGCGCTCATCACCGCGGGCGATCGGTTCGGCGGCCCGGGATTTCCGCACTGGACCACGGACATCGGCATCGTCTACGGCGACGCGGGCAGTGCGGTGGTGATGTCCCGCCGCCCCGGCATCGCGTGCGTCAGGGCGATCGCGTCGTACGCCGACCCGGCCCTCGAAGGCCTGCAACGCGGTGACGAGCCGTTCCGCGCGGCGAGCGTCGCGGCCGACCGGGCCGTCGACATCCGCGGCCGCAAGCGTCAGTGGCTGGCCCGCCGCGGTGCGACCGAGGTCGACCTGCGCAACAGCGACGCGGTGTCGGCGGTCGTCAAGGTCGCCCTCACGGACGCGGGCGTCGACCTGCCGGACCTGGCGCGGATCTGCGCGCCGCACTACGGCCGCAGGCTCGTGGAGACGCAGATCCTCCGCCCCCTCGGCATCACCGAGGACCGGACGATGACCGAGCTCGGCCTGCGCGTGGGCCACCTGGGCGCGAGCGACCAGCTCGTGGCACTGGACCACCTGCTGCGTGGCGGCGAGGTGACCGACGGCGATCACGTGTTACTGCTGGGCGTCGGCGTGGGGATGACGTGGACGGCCGTGGTGCTGGAGGTCGGCCCCGGCCGGTGAGCACGGCGTCAGCCGAAGGCGGCCAGCGCCAGCGGCTGCCACTTCCGCCACGTGGCCAGGCGTTGCTCGTACTCGGCGGCGACGGGCTCGTAGGACTTGCCGAAGAAGACGTGTGCCGGCGGGTCGTCGGTGTCGGCCAGCGTCAGGATCGCCGCGCGGGTCGCCTTCGGGTCACCCAGGTCCCAGGTGGGCGACAGCTCGGCCCGGACCCCGGCGTAGTCCGGGTGTTCGGCGCTCGTGCGGATGCTGCCGCCGCCGAAGTCCGTCGAGTACGGGCCCGGCTCCAGGCACACGACGTCGATGCCGAAGCCGGCCACCTCCTGGCGCAGGGACTCGGACAGACCCTCCACGGCCCACTTCGACGCGTGGTAGGCGCCGATGCCGGGGAACGCGCGGACGCCGCCCTCGCTGGTGACCTGGATCAGCCGGCCGTGGCCCTGTGCGCGCAGCACCGGCAGCGCGGCCTGTGTCACCCAGAGGGTGCCGAAGAAGTTGGTCTCCAGCTCGGCGCGTACCTCGGCCTCGGTCAGTTCCTCGACCATGCCGAAGTGGCCGTACCCGGCGTTGTTGACGACCACGTCCAGCCGGCCGAAATGCTCGGCCGCCTGCCGCACCGCCGCGAGGACCGCGGTCCTGTCGGTGACGTCCAGGCACAGGGGGAGCACGGCGTCGCCGTGCCGTGCGACCAGGGGCTGGAGCTGGCCGGTGTCGCGGGCGGTGGCGGCGACACGGTCGCCGCGTTCGAGGGCGGCCTCCGCCCACTCGCGACCGAATCCCTTCGACGTACCGGTGATGAACCACGTCGTGGTCATGCTGCGCACCTTCCTAGTTTGATGCATGTCCTCCTAAAAGTAGCACGGGATGCATTAATGGATTGCGTGATACCGTTCGCGCATGGATGAGGGCAGGCGGGAGCGGAAGAAGCGGCAGACCCGTGAACGCGTCCAGGAGGCGGCGTTGGAGCTGTTCACGAAGCACGGCTACCGCACCACGACGATCGCGGCGATCGCCGAGCACGCGGACGTCGCCACCCGCACGGTGACACTGCACTTCCCGACGAAGGAGGACCTGCTCTTCGCCGACGACCCGTTCACGCCCGCGTCCCTCGCCGAACGTCTCGCCGACCGCGCCGCCCCGGCCCTGGACGTGGTCCGCGACTGGATGCGCGACACCATGCACGTCCTGGACCGGCGTGACACGCTCCGCGACCGCGCACCCGGCGAGGTGTGGGCCCGCCGCACCCGCCGAGCCGCCCTCATCGCCGAGGACGAGGACCTCCGCGGCCGTGCCCGAGCCGCCTACCACGACCTGGAACGCCTCATCGCCACCGCTGTCGGCGAGGACCTCGGTCTGCCCGCTGACGCGCTGGCCCCCCGCCTGGCCGCCTACGCCGTCACCGGCGGTCTCCGCGAGCTGTACACCACCGACGAGGTGCGGCACGGCCCTGCGGATCTCCTCGCTCTCGTCGACGAGGTCCTGGCGTTCGCCCACGCCGGCCTGACCCGGTTGGCGGGGCAGGGGAGCGAGCGCCGGTCCGTCCACTGAGGACGGTCACGTGTGGTGGCTCAGACGCGGGCGGTCGAGGCGCGTACCACCAGCTCGGTGGCGAGCTCGACGTGATGGGACTCGAGCTTCTCGCCGTCCGCCAGGCGCAGCGCGGTGCGCAGTGCGACGCCACCCATCTCCCGCAGTGGTTGCCGGACGGTGGTCAGTGGCGGTGAGGACATCTGGGCGAGGAGCGTGTCGTCGAAGCCGACCACGCTGAGGTCCTCCGGGACGCGCAGCCCCCGCGTGCGCGCGGTCTCGATGACCCCCAGCGCGATCTCGTCGTTGCCCGCGCACACCGCCGTCGGCGGCACCGCCAGGTCCAGCACCGCCGCGGCGCCGAGCACACCGGTCTCGTAGGTGAACTCGCCCGTCCGGACATAGGCGTCGGGCACCGCTGCCTTCTGCGCCTCCATCGCGGCCCGGTAGCCGTGCCCGCGTGCCTGGTTCGCGGCGGCGACGGCCGGTCCGCCGAGATAGGCGATGCGCTGGTGGCCCAGTGACAGCAGATGCTGGGTCGCCGCGAAGCCGCCGGCGAAGTTGGTCGACCCGACGCTGGTGACGTCGCTGTGCGGCAGGTGCAGCGGGTCGAGCACGACCAGCGGGAGCCCTGCCCGGTTCAGTGCGTCCACGTCCGCGGGGCTGTACACGCTGGTGATCGCGATGAGCGCCCGGCGTCCCGCCGAGACCAGCTCCCGGGCCCAGCGCGGGCCGCGGTCCGGCTGGCTGACCGCCACGGCGACGCCGAGCTGTCCGGCGGCGTCGACGATCCCGCCCAGCGCCGCCGCCACGTACGGCCTGAGGTCGCCCGCGAACTGCACCTCGATGGTCGAGGGCCCGGCGGTCTCGGCGCGGCGGACGACGGGTGCGATGTACTCGTGCTCCGCCAGCAGGGCCTCCACCCGGGAACGGGTCTCCGGCGCCACGTCACTGCGCCCGTTGACGACCTTCGACACGGTCGCGACGGACACCCCCGCCAGACGCGCGACTGCCGCCAACGTCGTACGTCCGGCGGTGGCCGGGATCGGCTCCCTCGGCTGGCCGGCCGTCATCGACACCTCTTCTCTCGCTCTCGATCCGAAAGTTTCGAAAACTTCCGGATGCGCATTGAGCACGTCTTATCTGCATTGTAGTCAGCTCAATCTTGACACGAATCCGGTAATCTCCCTACGCTGACGCGACACGGTTTTCGAAAGTTTTCGAAACTGCGCCAACGAAGTCTGCGGCTCGAGAACGGAGCATCTGCGTGGCTACACCAATCTCCCGGCGTGCGGTCCTTGGCCTCGCCGCCAGCGTGCCGGTGTCCATGGCACTCTCGGCGTGCGGCACGTCCGGTCCCGGCGGCGGTGGCGGCGCCACGTACTGGTTCCTGTCCGGGCAGCCCCAGCAGGGCATCCGGCAGGGCGCGGTGGACAGGTTCAACAAGGCGAACCCGGACACGCAGATCAAGACGACCACGTTCCAGAACGACCCGTACAAGACGAAGATCAAGACCGCCATCGGCGCCGGCCAGGCCCCCACGATCATCTGGGGCTGGGGTGGCGGCGGGCTGCGCACCTGGGTCGAGGCCGGCCAGGTCGAGGACCTGACCTCGTGGTTCGACCAGAACTCCGCGGTCAAGGACAAGCTGATCCCGTCCTCGTTCGGCCCGGCGACCATCGACGGCAAGATCTACGCGATGCCGTGCGAGACGGTGGAGCCGATCCTCCTGTACTACAACAAGAAGATCTTCGACGACGTGAACGTCGACCCGCCGAAGTCGTGGGACGACATCATGGCGCTGGTGCCCAAGTTCAAGGCGAAGAACATCGCGCCGTTCGCCCTGGCCGGCCAGTCCCGGTGGACGAACATGATGTGGCTGGAGTTCCTGTTCGACCGCATCGGCGGTTCCGAGGTGTTCCAGGCCGCCTTCGAGGGTGAGAAGAACGCCTGGTCCAACCCGGCGGCCATCACCGCGCTGACCAAGCTGCAGGACCTGGTCAGGGCAGGCGGGTTCATCGACGGGTTCTCGTCGATCACCGCGGACTCCAACGCCGACCAGGCGCTGCTCTACACCGGCAAGGCCGCGATGATGGTGCACGGCTCGTGGTCCTACGGCATCCAGCAGGCCGACGGCGGTGACTTCGTCTCCAGCGATGGGCTCGGCTACATGAACTTCCCGCCGGTCGAGGGCGGCGTGGGCGACCCGAGCGACGCCGTCGGCAACCCCGGCCAGTACCTGGCCATCTCCGCGAAGGCCAGCGCCGAGGAGAAGAAGCTCGCCAAGAAGTTCTTCACCGAAGGCGTTCTGGACGACCAGGAGGTGAAGGACTGGATCGGCTCCGGCGCGGTCCCGATCCTGAAGGGCACGCAGAGCCAGCTGGCGAAGGACAAGAACGCCGACTTCGTCACGTTCATCTACGACACCGCCAACAAGGCCAAGGTGTTCGCGCAGTCGTGGGACCAGGCGCTCAGCCCGACGGCCGCGGAGACGTTGCTGGACAACATCGTCAAGCTGTTCCAGCTGTCCATCAACCCGCAGCAGTTCGCCGACAGCCTCAACGCGACCATCGGCAAGTAAGCGGTTCGTTCAAGACGGGGGGCGCGGGGCGGACTTGACTGCCGGGCATGACCGAGTTCACGCCCGCGCTGGGCAGGTTCGCCCCGACCCGTTTCTACGACCGCGTCGTCACCCTGACCCGTGAGCGGCTGTGGCGGGCGCTCGTCGCCGGCCACGTGGCGCCGCGGCCCGACGAGGTGATCCTCGACGTCGGATGCGGCACCGGCTCGCTGACCGTGGTGCTGGGGCGGATGCAGCCGACGGCACAGGTCGTCGGCGTGGACCCCGACCCCGAGATGCTGGCGGTGGCACGGCGCAAGGCCGAGGCCGCCGGCGTGGCGGTGCGGTGGCGGGTCGGCCTGGGTGACGCGTTGACGGAGCCGCCGGGTTCGATGCACACGGTCGTGTCGAGCCTCGTGCTCCACCAGTGCCCGGTCGCGGTGAAGCAGGCGGTGCTCGCGTCGATGTTCGCGGTGCTGCGGCCCGGCGGGCGGCTCGTCATCGCCGACTACGGCTGGCAGCGGACGAGGCTGATGCGCCTGGCCTTCCGGACCGTGCAGCTCGCGGACGGCAGGGCGGACACCCAGCCGAACGCGGACGGGGTGCTGCCCGAGCTGATCTCCGGCGCCGGGTTCCGCGACGTGCGGGAGGTCGAGGTCGTGCCCACGGTCACCGGCTCGATCTCGGTCTACGTCGCGCGGCGGGAGTGACCGCGCAGCACCGGCAACACGGCGGAGGGCGTCAGGCCCATCATGTCCCGCATGCCGCGGGTCAGGTGGGCCTGGTCGGCGAAGCCCGCCGTGACCGCCGCCTCGGCCACCGACGCACCGGCCCGCAGTGCCTCGGCCGCCCGGCGCAGCCGCACCCACATCCGCCAGCGTGCCAGCGGCATGCCGACCTGCTGGCGGGCCAGGGCCCGCAGGCGCTGTGGGGAGAGCCCGACCATCGCGGCCAGGCCCGGCATCGGGACGGCACGGCCGGCCAGCGTGTCCAGTGCCGTGACCAGCCGGGGATCGAGCGTGCCGGACGGGTGCGCGCCGATGTCCTCCGCGCGCAGGCCGCGTAGGTCCGGGGCGGCGCTGATGCCCGTGCCGCACCGCTCGCGCAGCCGGTCGGCGAACACACAGTGCGGCTCGACGAAGTAGGTGAGGACGTCGGCGTTGGCGAGCATCCGGTGCCGCACCATCGGCGCCACCACGAGCGCCGCACCCTCGTGCCGGTTCGCGGCGCCGTCCACCATGGCGACCTCGTCGCCGATCGCGACCTGGTAGGCGGCGTGGCGGTGGAAGGAGCTGTCCGTCACCGGCCCCCGGTACACGGCGTAGCCGTCGCCGACGGCGAAGTGCGGCACCGTCACGGCGTGACGACGATCTTGCCGCGGGCGTGGCCGTCGCGCAGGTACGTGATCGCCGCCGGCACGTCGCCCAGGGGGAAGGTCCGGTCCAGCGCCGGGGTGATCGTGCCTGCGGCGAGCAGCTCGCTCAACCGGTTCAGCGCCGTCGGCCGCGCGATCGAGATCGGGGCCCGCAGGCGTTTCCTCGTGAACGGCCTGCGCACCAGGGCGCCGAACGCGCGGCCCATGCCGAACCAGCGCCCGCCTTCCTCCGAGCCGACGAGCGTCAGCGTCCCGCCCGGCCGGACCAGTCGCAGCAGCTGCGCGAACGGTCGCCCGCCCGCGATGTCCACGACCAGGTCGTACTCGCCGGTCAGCTCCTCCTGCCGGTAGTTGACCACCTCGGTCGCGCCCAGCCCGCGCACCAGCTCCAGCTTCGCCGGGCCGCACACCGCCGTCACCGACGCGCCGAACGCCGCCGCCAGCTGCACCGTGTAGGAGCCCACGCCGCCGCCCGCGCCGATCACCATGACCCGCTGGCCCGCCTCGACACCCTCCAGCGCCTTGAGGGCCGTGCACGCGGACACCGCGACCGTCGCCGCCTGCTCGTGTGTCAGGTTGGCGGGCTTGCGCACCACCGTCCTGGCCGTCGCGTACTCGGCGAACGTCCCCTTGCCGACGCCGAAGACCTCGTCGCCCGGCCGGAGCCCGGTCACCCGCGCGCCCACCGCCTCGACCACCCCGGAGACGTCCATGCCCGGCACCGGAACCCGGGGACGCCGCGGCCCGAACACCAGCCGCCCCAGGTAGGGCAGGCCGGTCACCTGGTGCCACGTGCCCTGGTCGACGCCGGCCGCGTGCACACGCAGCAGCACCTCGTCCGCACCGGGTCGCGGTCTGTCGATGTCCCGCAGCTCGAGTACCTCCGGCGGGCCGTAGCGGTCCTGCACCATCGCCTTCATCGTTCACTCCACCGTTCTGAGGATCTGCTCGACCGCCGCGACGCGGGTGCGTAGCTCGGCCAGGTCCGCGGAGATCCGCTGCTGTGTGTCGAGGGTGTTCTCGGCGAGCTGCTCGTATCGGCTGACGAGCTGCCGCAGGCCGTCCTCCTGCCCGGACACGAGCCTCGCCTTGCGCAGGTCGAGAAAAGTCGAGAGCGCGCCACCGATGAGGATGATCACGATGACCATCACACCGAGGATGATGACTGCGTTCGGCCAGGTCACTTCTGCTCCTTGGGTGCCGATGGGGTGAGGGACTCCGCGGCGTCGGCCAGCGCCGCCGCGGTGAGCCGCACGTCGAAGTCGGTGACCTCGAAGTACTTCATGGCCTTGCCGTCCGCCGACAGCTCGAGGCTGCCCGCCACGAGACCGGCGGCCTCGAGCTTCTGCAGATGCATGTGGAGCAGCGGCCGGCTCACCCCGATCTCGCGAGCCAGCCGGCTCACGTACTGCCGCCCACCGGCCAGCCGGGCGATGATCCGCAGCCGAATCGGGTTGGCCAGAGCGGCCAGCACCTCGACCAGATCGTCGCCAGTCATCTCACACCTACATCTGTCAATTTTTTCTGACAGGTGAAACCATAGTCCGACATCAGACGCCGACGCAAGCCGATGCAAGATGCAACCGTCATTCGGTAACAGGCACGGTCGTCCGCCGATGCAAGGACCATGTTCGAGAACTCCGCTGCGGGCTTGGCGATGGTGACGGGCGAGTCCACGGTCACGGTCACCCGCGAGGAACAGCACCAGGACGTGCTCGCCCGCTACACACCGGCCCCGGGAGGGGAGCGCACCGTCGCCGTCGAGCTCGCGTGGTGCGTGATCGCGAGCGGGAAGTACAAGGGGGAGCGTGCGATCGAGGTCCGCCTCGACGGGCGCCGGGTGGGGGAGCTGACCTACCTGATGTCGCAGCGGTACGCGACGCTGGTCGGGGACGTGCAGGCGCACGGCGGCCGCGCCGGCTGCGCGGCGGCCATCACACGGGACGCCAGGGGACTGCAGCTGACGCTGCTCCTGCCTCGCGACCCCGAGCTGGTGTCGCCGTCGCCCGTGGTCGATCCGCCCACCGTGGCCTTCCCCGTTCCCGCCCCCGCGCGAGCCGCGGTCCCCGTCGCCGCCAAGGCGTCCGGGAGCACGTTCACGAAGCACCGGGCCGCGTGGATCACCGCCGCCGCGGTGTTGGTCGTGCTCGTGTTCGTGTCGGTCATCAACAGCAACAACGACGACACCCCGACCCGGAACATCGCGGCGGACGAGACCACCACGACCACCACCGTCGAACTCCCGACCACCACCCCCACGACTCCCCCTCCTACGACCACCCCCACGACGACGCCACCTCCGCCGCCGCCGACCACCACGGCGGTCGTGCAACCACCGCCGCTGCAGCCGACGATCGAGCAGCCCGCCCCGCCGCCGCCGGTGGAGCCCGCACCGCAGCCGCAGTGCGACCCGAACTACACCGGCTGCGTGCCGATCGCGTCCGACGTCGACTGTGCCGGCGGCTCCGGCAACGGCCCGGCGTACGTGAAGGGTCCTGTCCAGGTGATCGGGAACGACATCTACGAGTTGGACAAGGATCACGACGGAACTGCCTGCGAATGATGGGGATCATTGACGCCCCACGAGCGGTGTCATAACGTCGGTGGTGCGTGAGAGCGCTCTCACCCCTGCTGGCGACCGTAACCCTGCGCGGCCGCCGGAGCGCTCCCTCGGGAGGTCTCGATGCCGAGATCCGTGCTGTCCGCTGCCCTCGTACCGGCTCTCGTCGTCGTGGTGGCCACCAGCCTCGTCGCACCGGCATCGGCCGAACCGCCGCCGTCACCCGAGACGGGTGTCTCGGCGGCCCAACCGCAACCGCCTGCCAAGCCGGACACGACCCCGGCCATCAGAACGGCGGCCGGCCCGAACCCGCTCGCCACCATCTGCAACCGCTACTGCGACGGCCGCGACCCCGCGCTCGCGCCGGGCGACCGCGAACCCGTGGCCGCCAGCCTCTTCGGCCGCCGGTTCTCCCTGCACGTCAACGACACCGACGCGATGGGCTGGGCCGTGGTGACGACCGGCGCCGCCGGCGACCAGGTCTGGCTCGACCGGTCCTTCGACGGCGGCCGCACCTGGGGATCGGGCAGCCGCCTCGGGCTCACCACCACCCCGGCCGGCTCGACCGGCTGGCGCACCCTGATGTTCAACGTGGACGACTGGGCCAACCACGGCGTCGGCGCGTTGCGTGCGTGCGGCAAGGCCGGCGACCGCCCCGACATCGTCTGCACCGCGTGGGCACGCTCGACCTGGAACGCCTGGGACCGGCGCACCGCCGCCGCGACCGGGCTGATGATGTTCTACCGCAACGACACCGGACTGTTCGACACCACCGGCTGGTGGAACTCGGCCAACGCGCTCACCGCGGTCGTCGACGGGATCCGCGTGTCCGGCATGACCAGCTACCAGTACGTGATCGCGAACACCTACGACCGCAACGTGAACGCCGGCATCGGCCAGTTCCGCAACGACTACATCGACGACACCGGTTGGTGGGCGCTGGCGTGGATCGCGGCCTACGACCTCACCGGCGACGGCCGCTACCTCGCGACCGCCCGTGCCGGCGCCGACTACATGCGCTCCTACTGGGACGGCGTGTGCGGCGGCGGCGTGTGGTGGTCGACCGCCAGGGGCTACAAGAACGCGATCACCAACGAGCTGTACATCAAGGTCAACGCCGCGCTGCACAACAGGATCGCGGGCGACACCAGCTACCTCCAGCGAGCGCGCGACGGCTGGTCCTGGTTCGCCGCCTCCGGCATGATCAACGGCTCGAACCTGGTCAACGACGGCCTCACCAGCGGGTGCGCCAACAACGGCCAGGTGGCGTGGAGCTACAACCAGGGCGTGATCCTGAACGCGCTCACCGAGCTCAACCGCGCCACCGGTGACGCCGCGCTGCTGACCCGCGCCCGCCAGTTCGCGAACGCCTCCACCGCCAACGCCGGGCTCAACCCGGGCGGCATCCTGCGTGAGCCGTGCGAACCGAACTGCGGCGCGGACGGCCCGTCGTTCAAGGGCGCGTACGTACGCGGCCTCGGCGTGTTGAACGCGGCGCTGAGCGACCACCCCTACACGACCTATCTTCGCCGCCAGGCCGATTCCGCCTACGCGACGGATCGCACCACGCTCGACCAGTACGGCCTGCGGTGGGCGGGACCGTTCGACCAGGCCGACGCGGCTCGGCAGCAGAGCACGTTGGACCTCCTCAACGCGGCGTGACGTAAATGACCATGGAATAAGACGAGCGTTTTCGTGCGTTGGGACGTACGCTGTTCCAGGGACGGTGTGACAAACCACGCCGGCAGGGGGATTACCTCCGTGCCTGAACGGGCACACCACCATGACAGAGCTTGATACCTGCACCCGCGCCTGCGCGCGGGTGCGCTCATGCGAGTGAGGGCTACAGCATCGGGCGCCGTTCCCGGGCTCGGTCACGCGCGAAACCGCGCTTGACCTGCGAAAACGGCATGCGAATACGAGCGGAACGACCAAAACAAATGCTGCGATTGGAGGCGGCAGACATGAACACGATGGACGATTGGCGGGACCGCGCCGCCTGCCGCGACGCGGACCCCGAACTGTTCTTCCCGGTGTCCGAGATGGGTCCCGGCGCGCGGCAGGTCACCGAGGCGAAGGCGGTGTGCGCACGGTGCCCCGTGCAGGCGCAGTGCCTCGACTACGCGGTCGACGCTGGTCTGGACCACGGTGTCTTCGGTGGCAGGACCGAGCGAGAGCGGCGCGAGCTGGTTCGCCGGCAGCGCGTGGCCTGAGAGAACGAAGCCCTGGACGCGATGCGCGTCCAGGGCTTCGCCGTGTTCAGCGCACCTGGGTGCTGGCCGGCGGCCCGAGGTAGCTCGGCGCGAGCCCGCCGGTGTCGACGACGATCTTCTGCACCACCACGGTCGGGTCGACGGCCCACACCTTGAGCACGTGCTCACCCGGCCGGTCGATCACCTGCGTGGTGGCCGTGCGGTTCACGTTGTCCGACGTGTTGCGCTCCCACTGCCGGTTCATCGCGGTGTCGTCCGCGCCGGTCGCCGTGGTCACGTTCACCCGTTGCGGCGCCTGGCCGTCCAGCGACACCGCGTAGGTGAGCCCGTCGGTGGGATGCACGTTGTTGCGTGGCGACAGGTACACCCACACCGTGACCGGGCCAGTGGTGTTCACGTTCACCGTGTACTCCAGCCGAGCGCCGGCCGGCTCCCGGCGCGGCGCGGTGACCGGCGCCGGCCGCATCCCGGCGCCGTCCCGCCCGATGTCGGGGATCCGCAGCCAGTCGCCCACGACCCGGCTGGCGCCGTCCGCGGGGATCGACACGTAGCCGTTCGCCTCGACGTAGCCCCGCTTCGGCCTGCTCGCGGGACTGTCCACAACGGCCTCGACGACCACCGTCCGGCCCGCGCCCGTGACCGTCAGCGGCACCCGCGTGGTGCCGCGTGGTGCCCGCCGCCAGTCCACCGTGACCTCGACACGTACCTGCTTGTCCACCGTGCCACGGGACTTCGACACGGACACCCACGGCTGCGCCGAGGAGATCCGGTAGTCGAACGGGGTCGTGCCCCGGTTGAACACCTCGACGTACTGTCGTGGCTGGCTCTGGTACGGGCTGAACGTCGGCAGCACCGCCGGTGTCGTCGCGGCGGGCCACCACTGGTCCGAACCATCGATGGCCACGCCCATGTCGGCCGCCGCCGGCACCTGGATCCGTCGCACGGCGGGGAACACCTCGTCCGGCAGTGCCTGGTTGTTCAGCTCCGGCTGCTGCCACGGCGCGTTCGGGCCGTACCTGGCGACGTCGCCGTAGCCGATCTTCGGCTGCGACTGGAAGTTCTTCCACTTCCCGCCGGCCAGCTCGGTGTTGTAGTACGTGCTCAACGCCTGGTCGTCCGCGAACCGCGCGTCGGTCTCGGCCGCGAGGTCGTTCGTGGCCGCCCGGCCCTGCCGCGCGTAGAGGATGTTCGTGAACTCCGCACGCCGCAGGGAGTACAGGTTCGCCGTCGCCTTCGTCGCATAGCCGACGAGTTGGAAGTAGGCGTCCTGATAGGACTCCGGCAGTGCGCGTCCGACCCGTTCGGCGCGCGACGCCAGCCGCTGCCAGTCCGCGGTCACGCGGTCCATCTCGCGGTAGTTCTCCAGGTAGTACGGCGTCATCTGGTCGTCGTAGGTGACCGTCGTGCCCGGACCGCTGGTGATCCGCCGGTTGAGCAGCTCCGGCTTCCGCCGAGCCTGCAGCACCCCGTAGTCGTGCAGGACGCCGGCGATCTCGGCCGCGTGGCGGGCCGGGAAGTTCTCCGCCGCGTACCTCTTCTCCCACCGCGGCACGTCCCGCAGCGGGATGGGCCGCCACGCGTAGTCGAGGAAGAACTGCAGCGGCAGCTCCTCGTTCTTCATGTCGCCGACGTTCACCACCCACAGCCGGTCGATGCCGTAGCCGCGTGCCGCGTCGAGCTGCTCCCACGTGTTGTCCAGGTTGATCGTGTCGGCCCACTTGTAGTTGCGGCCGCCACCGACATAGTCGAAGTGGTAGTACATCCCGTACCCGCCGGCGCGCGGCGGCAGGCTCGGGTCGGGGAGCTTGCGCATGTTGCCCCAGTTGTCGTCGGTGAACACGACCGTCACGTCGTCGGGCGCGCG
This sequence comes from Actinophytocola sp., assembly GCF_035634895.1. Classification (GTDB taxonomy): domain Bacteria; phylum Actinomycetota; class Actinomycetes; order Mycobacteriales; family Pseudonocardiaceae; genus Actinophytocola. The sequence continues at coordinate 91,412 of NZ_DASQCC010000124.1, forward strand.
CAGGCCCTTGTCCCAGTAGCGTTGCACCTCCTTGTAGAGCGTCCACACCTTCGGCACGCCGGACATCCCCTTGTCGGCCAGGATCTGCCGCTCGCTGTCGAGGATCTCCTGCATCAGCTCGATGCCGTCGCCGTCCGGCAGGCCGACGTCGCCGTTGCCACGCATCCCCAGCGTGACCACGCCCTCGAAGCCCTGCTCCTTCATGCGCTCGATGCCGTCGGCCCAGTACGCCTTGATCGCGTCGGCGTTGCGGCGGAAGCTCCACTCGCCCGTGCCGCCGTACGGGTCGTGGCCGGGCGTCACGACATTGCCGGCTCCGTCGCGGACGGCGGGCACGGCGTGGCGGTTCCACTCCTCGATGCCGCGCATCATCGGCGCCTCGTGCGAGGTGCCCATGACCACGCCGTAGAGCGCGGCGGTCGCGTGGTTGGCCGGGTCGTCCTCCGCGAACGCGCGGCCCCACACCGCCGGCCACAGGTAGTTCGCCTTGAGCCGCAGCATGGTCTCGAACACCCGCGAGTAGAAGCGGCTGTTCAGCCCGCCGGGAAACCCCGGAGCAAGCCCTTGCCCGAACTGCGTCGGCGCCCACCGGTCGAGTGCCGGGTTCTCGTCGTTGATGAAGAACCCGCGGTACTTCACCGCCGGCGTGCCCTGGGTGTGCCGGCCGGGCAACACGTACAGCTGGTCCGTGTGCTTCGCCGGCACGTCGTCCCACCAGTACCACGGCGAGACGCCGATGCGCCGGGAGACGTCGTAGGCGCCGTAGATCGTGCCCCGATGGTCGCTGCCGGCGATCACCAGCGCACGCCGGATGCCGGGCAGCGGGTCGCGCACCACCTGCTGCAGCGACGTCTCCCACTTCCCGGCGATGCCGGTGACATCGAGTTTTCCGTGGCGTACCAGGCCATCGATGAGCGGACTCGCACCGATCGTGCCGACGAGAACGGGTTCGCTGCCGCCCGGCACGTCGTTCAACGACGTGGTCGGCCGCACCCCGGTGACGCGCTCGACGTCGTCCCGGAGGTCGCCGACCACCCGGACCACGCCGGGATGGTCACCCGCGCTCACCACGATCGGCGCGGCTCTTCCATTCGCCACCAAAGGAAAGGCGTCGGGCCGGGGGGTGGTGACCACATAGGACTCCTCGGCCGCCGCCACGGCGGCGGGAGCGGCGACGGCGGGGGTGACCGCGGCGGCGAGAAGCGGAAGCACGATGAGGGCGGCGGTCCTTCTCATGTCGATCTCCGTACTATCGCAGGGCGGAGCCGAAACTTTCGGAACAGTTCCGTAACCTGCCTACGATAGCCAGCGCGCCGCGGGGAATCCAGAGTGCTTGCGGTTCAACGGCTTTCGAAACTTTCGTCTCAGGTCTTCTTGCGTGCCTTGAGAACGACGTCGTTCACGTGACCGGTCTCCGCTGGCGCCGGTGACACCCTCGGCCGGATCTCGTTGACCAGCACCGTCCACGTGTCGTCGAGCAGCTCGGCGACCTCGCCCGGGGTGTAGAAGGCGGTCGGGTCGAAGTGGGGGTTGTGGTCGTCCCAGCCGGTGAGGTCGTGGCCGCCGACGAGCAGCGTGCCGCCAGGCGCCACCGCGGCCAGCATGCCGTGGACCGTCTGCTCGGCGGTGTGGGGGAACGCCGGGTATATCGCCGAGACCAGGTCGAACGCGCCGGTCGGCGGGGTGAACGTGCTCAGGTCGGCGTGGGTCCAGCTCACCTTCGCGTCACCCGCGGCGGCCGCCGCCCGTTCGAGCGCGACCCGTGAGATGTCGACCGCGGTCACGAGCCACCCCCGCCCGGCCAGCCAGATGGCGTCGCCGCCCTCGCCGCAGCCGAGGTCGAGCGCCTGGCCGGGCGGCAGGTCGGCGGCCTCCACGGCCAGCATCCCGTTCGGCGCGCCGCTCCAGAGTCTGTCCTTCGTGCGGTAGAGGTCATCCCAGAATTGTTGGTCCATGGGGACACGATCACCCGCGAGGTCCGATGTCGGCAACCTTTGTTGCTGGTTTGGCAACACGTAGGGTTGAGGCATGATCCACGGCGTTCTCTTCGACTTCTCGGGCACCCTGTTCCGCTTCGAGCCGGGTCCGGACTGGCCCTCGGCCACGGTCGGCGAGGCCGCGCGTGCGCGGCTGACCAGCGTGCTGACCGTCCCGACGATGCCGGCCGAGCTCATCCCGCCCGACCTCGTCGACGCGTGGGAGCGCCGCGACCTCGACCCGGACGTGCACCACACCGTCTATATGGGCCTGCTCGCGGCCAGTGGCGTCGAGCTGACGCCCGCCGAGGCCGACGCGGTGTACGAGAGCGTCACGGACCCGCTGGCCTGGCGGCCCTACCCGGACACGGAGCCGGTGCTGCGTGAGCTCCGCGCGGCCGGTGTGCCGGTGGCCGTGGTGAGCAACATCGCGTGGGAGATCCGGAGCGTGTTCCGGCAGCACGGCGTCGCCGACCTGGTCGACGAGTTCGTCCTGTCCTATGTGGAAGGCGTGGTCAAGCCGGACCCCAAGATCTTCGCGATGGCGTGCCAGCGGATCGGGGTCGCGCCGGAGCGGGCGCTGATGGTCGGCGACAGCCCGGAGAACGACGGCGGCGCCGCGGCCATCGGCTGCACGACCGTGATCGTCGACCCGGTGCCGACCCCGGAGCGCCCATCGGCATTGCGCCAGGCAGTGAGCGGTTTGCTACCCGCCGTGGCGGGTTAACGCTAACATTTTGACCGCTGTGCCGTTTATGTCACGGAGGTCGGGATGCGTCACCAGATCGTTCTCGTCGCGCTGGCACTGCTGACCGGGGTGGTGACGCCGCCACCCCGCGCCGTCGCCGAACCCGTGGCCGGCCCGCCGGGTGGTGACGTCTACACCTACCTGGAGAACCCCGAGATGATCGGCGAGGGCCAGGAGCCGCACCACGCGTTCCTGCGCCCGTACGCCGGCACCGCGAGCGCGGCCCGCGGGGCGGAGCGGAGCCCGTACGTGCGCTCGCTCGACGGGGAGTGGCGCATCGCCATGGCCGACCTGCCCGAGCACGTCCCGGCCGGGTTCCAGGCCGACGGCTACGACACCTCGCGCTGGCGGAAGGTGACCGTCCCGCACACGTGGCAGACCGACGGGCTCGACCACCCGATCTTCCGGAACATCGCGACCGAGATCCAGCCGGACGACCCGCCCCACGTGCCGAGGGACGTCAACCCGACGGCCGCCTACACGCGCGACTTCGACGTGCCGGCCGACTGGACCCGGCGCGCGACCTTCCTGCGCTTCGAGGGCGTGACCTCCGGCTACCTCGTGTGGGTCAACGGCCGGTACGTCGGCTACGACCAGGGTGGCTACACGCCGGCCGAGTTCGACATCTCCGCGGCGCTGCGGCCGGGCCACAACCGGCTCGCCGTGCAGGTGCACCGGTGGACGGCCGGCTCCTACCTCGAGGACTACGACCAGTGGCGGTACGCCGGCATCTTCCGCGATGTGAACGTGTACACCACGCCCTCGACCTTCCTCCAGGACGCGACGCTGCGCACCGATCTCGACGCCGCCTACACCGACGCGACCCTCACGGCCGCGGTCGAGCTGGGCCACAAGGCCGGTGGGACGACCGGGCGGCACCGGGTGACGGCGAGCCTGCGTGACCCGCGCGGGCGCGAGGTGGGCCGGACGAGCACGGTCGTCGACGTCACCGGACCCACGACCGCCCAGCTGGCCCTGCCGGTCCGCGACCCCGCGAAGTGGTCGGACGAGACGCCGAACCTCTACACCGTCGTGTTGACGCTCACGGGACCGGACGGCCGCGTCACGCACACCACGAGCGACACCGTCGGGTTCCGGGAGATCGAGATCCGCGACCGGGTCCTGCTGGTCAACGGGAAGCGGGTGCTGTTCAAGGGGGTGAACCGCGCCGAGACCGACCCGGAGCACGGCCGGCACGTGCCACGCGCCGCCCAGCGGCACGACGTGGCGCTGATGAAGCGGCTGAACCTCAACGCCGTGCGGACGTCGCACTACCCGTCCGACCCGTACTTCTACGACCTGGCGGACTCCCGCGGGCTGTGGATCGACGACGAGGTCGACATCGAGACCCACGACCACGAGAACTGCGCGGTGTGGTGCGAGGCCAACCAGCCCGAGTGGCGGGCCGCGTTCCTCGACCGGCTCGTCGCCATGGTGGAGCGGGACAAGAACCACCCGAGCGTGTTCATGTGGGACACCGGCAACGAGGCGGGCCTCGGCGCGCACCACTTCGCGATGGCGGACTGGTTGGCCGCCAACGAGCCGACGCGGCCGAAGTACCACCAGTCCAACAACCCGGACGGTGACGCGCCGTACGCCGACGTGTGGGGGCCGCGCTACCCGTCGCCGGAGAGGTTCGCGCAGCAGGCGGAAACCACGACCAAGCCGCTGATCTTCGGCGAGTACGCCCACGCCATGGGCAACAGCCTCGGCAACTTCCGTGAGTTCTGGGACATCATCCGCGCGCACCCGCAGACACAGGGCGGGTTCATCTGGGACTGGGCCGAGCAGAGCATCAGCCAGCCCCTGCGGATCGTGCCGGACACGTCCGGCAACGGCATCTCCGCGCACCTGTCGGGCGCACCGTCGCTTGTGGACGGACACCGGGGCAAAGGTCTTCACCTGTCCGGCCTGGATGACTTCGTCGAGGTCTACCGGGACCGCAGGCTCGACCTGACCGGCACGGCCGTGACGCTCGACGCGTGGGTGAAGCCGGCGGCGTGGAGCGGCGACTTCCGCATCGTCGGCAAGGGCGACCACCAGTACACGCTGAAGATGAAGACGGCCGACACACTGGAGTTCTTCATCCACAGTGGCACCTGGCGGTTCGTGCAGGCGAAGGTGCCGGCGGACTTCTACGGCAACTGGCACCGGGTGAGCGGCACCTACGACGGTTCGATGCTGCGGCTGTACATCGACGGACGCGAGGTCGGGAACCTGGCGTTCAGCGGCCGGATCGACTCGTCGTCCGCCGACGTCGAGATCGGTCGCGACTTCGAGACGTCGTGGAACGACCCGAGCTCCATCGGCCGGATGGCGCACGGGGTGGTCGACGACGTGCGCATCTACGACCGAGCGTTGACGGCCGCCGAGCTGTCCGGCGACACGCCGGCCGGCAATGCCTTGCTGGCACTGGACTTCGACCGCATCCAGGAGCGGGGGAGCTACCTCGCGTACGGCTCCAGCCTGTCCGGGCTGGACGGTCTGGTCGGCTCGGACCGCTACGCGCAGCCGGAGACGGCGCAGCTCGCGTGGGCGCAGCAGCCGCTGCGGTTCTCCTACGCCGCCGGGACTCTCACGGTCGGCAACGAGCGGCAGTTCGCCGGCACCGACGGTCTCCGGCTGCGCTGGCGGGTGACCGAGGGGTCGAAGGTCGTGGCGAGCGGCGAACAACCGCTGCGGGTGGCGGCCGGATCGACCGGCACCGTACCGGTTCCCGTGCCGGCCAACCCCCGCGACCGGGAACGGTTCCTGACCGTCGAAGCGGTGACCGCGGCCGGCGACGCGACCCTGCCGCGCGGGCAGGTGCTGGCGCACGACCAGTTCTTCCTGGACGGCACCCGCGTGCCCGGCCTCGACGCGGCACCGCGGCGCGCGGTCACCACGACCGAGACCGACGCGGCGGTGGTCGCCTCGGTGGGCGAGACCCGGTACACGGTGGACAAGAAGTCCGGCGCGCTGTCCTCGATCGTCGTGCGGGGCAGGGAGTTGCTCACCCGCGGTCCTGAGCTGGACGCGTGGCGCGCGCCCATCAGCAACGAGACCTTCGCGTGGGGCCGCGCCGAGGGCGAGGACTGGCGGCGGGTCGGCCTCGACCGGTTGGCGACCACGGTCACCGGTGTGACGGTCACCCCCGCGCCCTCCGGTGTCCAGGTCGCGGTGACGTCCCGCGTGGCGGCGCCGGACGTGGGCGGCGCGTGGTTCGACCAGACGATGACGTACACGGTCGACGGCACGGGCACCGTCCAACTGGGACACAGGGTGACTCCGCAGGGCGACGTGCGCACGCTCACCTACCTGCCCAGGATCGGCGTGCGGCTGGCGGTGCCGTCGTCCTACGACCGGTTCGCCTGGTACGGCAGGAAGGTGGAGAGCTACGTCGACCGGCGTGAGGGCTCGTCGATCGGCGTGTACTCCTCGAGTGTCGAGGACCAGTACACGCCCTACTACCGGCCGCAGGACCACGGCAACCACACCGACGCGCGGTGGGCGCTGCTGACCGACGGCCGCACCGGCGGCCTCCTGGTCGCCGGCGCCAGGGATGTGAGCGTCACCCGGTACGACGACCTCGACCGGGCGGCGTACCCGTTCCAGCTGCGCCCGAACGACGGCTGGCACACGCTGCATGCCTCGTACGCGGTCACGGGCGTCGGCGACACGCCGAACCCGGTGCGGGAGCACTACCAGGTCCAGCAGAACCAGACGTACGAGTACACGCTCACACTGCGCCCACTGACCGCGGCGGAGGCGCGGGCCGGACTGCCGGCAGGGGCGTAGGGGCTAGTCTGCCGCCGCGGCACGGAGGGCGTCGACGACGTGACCGGCCGGACCGGTGAGTGGTCGGGGGAGTCGCGCCAGCACCAGGCGACGCGGCTCCCCGCCGACCTGTCTGACGCTCACACCGGTTGGTACGACCGCTGCCAGGACAGCGGGAACCGTGGTGATCCCCGCACCCGCCGCGACGAGGGCGAGCTTCGCGAGCCAGTCCCGTGCGGTGTGCGCGATGACCGGCCGCTCGTCCAGTCCGGGCCAGACCCCCATCTCGCCCGCGGAGGAACTGGCGATCCACCGCTGACCACGGAGGTCCTCGACGGACACGGACCGCGCCGCGGCGAGCGGATGCCCGGCCGGCACCGCGACACACAGGTCCCGCTCGGTGAGCGTCGACACCCGCAGCGGCGGCGACACGGTGTCGAACGGCCGGAACGGCGGAACCGCGGCCAGGAGCGCGAGGTCGAGGGTGCCGGCCCGCAGCGCACGGACGAGCGACGGCGTGCTGCCCTCCCGGCTCGTGACGGTGATCGCCGGATGGCTACGGCGAAGCGCGGCAAGCGCACGTGGCACGAGCGCACCGCCGGCACTGGCGAACCACCCGAGCCGGACGACGCCACCCTCGTCGGGCAGCCCGGCCAGCTCACGTTCCGCCGCGGACACCTCGCTGAGCACGTTGACGGCCCGGCGCAACACCACCTGTCCGGCGGCGGTGAGGCGCACGCCGTCCCGGCGGCGTTCGAGCAGGACGGCGCCGACCACTTGCTCGAGCGTCGCGATCTGGCGTGAGACGGCCGACTGGGTGTACCCGAGCGCGCCCGCCGCGGCGGTGAGCGTGCCCCGCTCGGCCACCTCGCGAAGCACACGCAACCCGGTGATGGAGAGGTCCATGAGGTTTACGCATACCATGGTTGCGGAACTTTCGTTGGCCGCATGATCGCGATGTTCCTACCGTGGTGGCATGACACGTACAGCCCTTGTCACCGGGGCAAACCAGGGCATCGGGTACGCACTGATCGAGGAGTTGGCCGCCCGCCTGGCCCCGTCGGACCGCGTCCTGCTGACCGGCAGGGACGCCGACCGGGTAGCGGCGGCGGCGGACCGAGCCCGTGCGCGCGCCACGAGCCAGGTCGAGGGCCGAGTGCTGGACGTCAGCGACCCGGAAGCCATCGCGTCGCTGGCCGGCGAACTGGGACACACCGACATCGTGATCTCGAACGCCATCGCCCCGCTGGTACCGGACCGCCCCCAGGCCGAACAGGCGGACGAGTTCCTGGCGGTGTCGAACGGCGCCACACACGCCGTACTGCGCTCGTTCGCCCCGACCCTGCCTCCCGGCGGGAGGCTGCTGATCGTGGCGAGCGGCCTGGGCACACTGGGCTACCTGGATCCCCGGCTACACCCCCTGTTCGACGAGGTGACCCTGGCCGAGGTGGAGACAGCGGTCGACGACTGGCGAAGGTCCATCCACGACGGCACCGCCCGGGAGAAGGGCTGGCCGGCGTGGTTGAACGTGCCGTCCAAGGTGGCACAGGTGGCGGCCGTCCGCGCGGCGGCGACGAGGCGACGTGCGGAGGACCTGGCCAACGGCAGGCTGATCGCCGCGGTCTGCCCGGGCCTGGTCGACACGAGAGCGTCCCGCCCGTGGTTCGACGACTTCAGCCGGGCGAAGACCCCGGCGGAGTCGGCAAAGCCGATCGTGGACCTGGTCCTGAACCCCCTGGACCCGGCGATGTACGGAGAACTGGTGCAGTTCGGCAAGGTCCTACCGTGGCGGAACGGCGAACCGATGGACCGCGAGGTCAGCTGATCAGGCCGTGCGGTCGTGCTCAGCGGCCTCCCGCGCGATGTCGATGCGCGACCGCACGTTCAGCTTGGCCAGGATGTGCGAGACGTGGGTGCCAACGGTCCGCGGGGAGAGCACCAACTGCTCGGCGATCTGCCGGTTGGACATACCCTCGGCCACCATCCCGGCGATCTTCGTCTCGGTCGGCGTGAGACTCGCCCACCCTTCCTGCACCTGCCGATGCTTGACCCGAGGCCCCCGCCGGATGCCGTGCTGACGAAGCTGGGCCCGCAGATGGGCGAGATCCCAGTTGGCACCGAGCCGGTCGTAGAGCTCGTCGGCCCGCGTGAAGGCGGACCGGGCGGCATCCCGGTCCCCACGAGTGGCAAACCTGATGGCGGCGGCCTCGAGCGCCTTGGCCCGCAGGAGGGGACGCCCAGCGTCGCGGTACCGATCGGCGGCCTGCTGCAACAGGAAGGGATCCCGTTCCAGCAGCCCGCGACAGTAAGCAGCGGTCCCAAGCCGATGCGGCACCTGCGACCGCCGAGCGAGAATCGCCGCCTGCTCGGCGACGTCGGCCGCCGCATCACCTGTCCCGGTGTGCGAGGCGAGCCGAGCGACCTCGGGCAGCAGGTCCTCGAGCTCGTCGAGCTCCTCGGCATCTCCAGCGACCCGGGCGGTGAGCACGGCCAACGCCTGATCCGACTGGTCAGCCACCTCATGGTCGAGGCTGAGAGCCAAGGTCAGCGACGACACCACCCGGTTGCCGATCTGCTCCGCGCTGGGCGCCGCCAGACTCAGGTGCCGTCGCGCGGTAGCCGGATCGCCCCGGTGAAACGCGATGACCGCGGCGATCCCACGGTCGCAGCAGGTGGCGCCGGGATCCTTGAAGTCGTCGGGCAGGGCATCGATCTCGGCCTGTGCGTCATCCCACCGTCCGACCTCGAACAGTAACTCTCCCAACGTGGTCTGCGCCTGGGCCAACCGAACGAGGCTGCCGCTGCGGTCGGCGAGCTGCCGAACCTTGAGGGCGGTGCCCAACGCCTCGTCGTACCGATCGAGGTCCCCGAGCGCGACGGCCTTGTTGATCTGCAACAGCAAGCGTAGGTCGGTGAGAGTGGGGTCGTCTCCGATCACATCCAGAGCACGGTCGAAGAGGGGCAGCGCCATCGCGACGTCGCCACGCATGATCGAAACCACGGTCAGGACGTGCAGCGACCACCCGAGGGCCCAGTTGTCGCCGGCCTCCTCCGCGGTCGCCAACGCCTTGGCGGCCACGTTGCCGGCTACCGACACCTCCCCGAGATCCCGGTGGGCCCGCGCGGTGAGCACGAGCAGCCGGGCCCGCTGCTGCGCGGAGATACCCGCTATCCCGTACGCGCGCTCCAACGCTTCCAAGGCCTCGTCGGATCGGCCGAGCATCGCCCGAGACTGCGAGACCGTCCAATGAAGATCGACAAGTAGGTCCGGATCGGCGACCATGCTCATGGCCCGGCTCGCGACCTGTACCGCTTCATCACCCTCGCCCGCGCGGTACAGCGCCTCCGCCAACCGGCACACGAGCACGGCCCCCCGGGGGGTGTTCGCCGGCGACCGGTCGGACGCCTTGCGCAGGAGCTGGATGGCATCCTTCGGTGCTTGGGCGATCAGCGACGGTGCGGCGTCGACAGTCCAGTTCAGCAGCGCGTCGTCCAGCGGGTCCGCGTTCGGAACGCTGATGGCGTGGAGTAACTGACGGGCGACCCGGGGCGTGGGGACGCCCGCCGCGGCGAGGGCCTTGGCCGCGTCGCCGTGCCACGCCGGCCGTAGCGGACCGGCGATGTCGTCGTAGAGCGCGCTTCGGATCAACGGATGCCGGAACGCGAGCTTGTCGCCGAGGTCCTTCAACACACCAGCGGTGCGTGCCTCGTCGATGGCCGGTACCAGTTCGGCGACCCTCCGGTGGAGGACTATCGCGAGGTCCGCGACCAGGAACTCCCCGCCCAGCAAGGCCGCCGCCTGCAACACCTTTCGGACCTCGGTCGGGAGGAAGTCGAGCCGGTCGGTGATCGCGGCGACGAGCGAGTCGGGTACCGGACCGCTCACCACCTCGACCGCGCCGGACTCGCTCACGGTCAGCCGCTGGGCTCGAACCAGCGCGTCCAGCAGCTCGGTCAGGTACAGCGGGTTGCCCCCCGCCTCTTCTGCGAGCCGCATCAGGTTCTCGCCGGGCTGGCCCTCCGAGATCGTCGCCACCAGATCGGTCACTGCCTGCTCTGCCAGACCGTCGAGGCGAAGCAGGCCGTCCGCGCCGACCACGCGCCGCACCGCGAGCAGCTCGTCGCGTTGCGGAACGGGACGAACGATGCCGATCAGCAGCAACGGGGAGCGGTCCAGTGACCGCGCCAACCACTCCCACACACTGATCGTCGAGAGGTCACCCCACTGGAGGTCGTCGACGACCACCACCGTCGGGTTCGCGCTGGACAGCTTGGTCATGAGGGCGAGCATCTGCTCCGCGGCGGCCACGGCGGGATCCACCGAGCTGGGGAGCTCACCGCGCAGCAGCCGCTGGATGGTGTCAAGACGTGGTTCGCCGGACCACCTGGACAGCAAGGCCTCCAGGAGCGGCTGCAGGGGGAGCGTCCGGCCGAGCTCGTCACACTCGGCCCAGAAGGTCGCGAAGTTCCGTTGCTCCGCCGCGGCGACCGTCGCGCGCGCGAGGGAGGACTTGCCGATGCCAGGCTCACCTTCGATCAGCACCGCGTGGCCGGTGCCGGATGCGAGGTCGTCGAGCCATCCAAGTAGTCGGGACAACTCGGCCTCGCGGCCGACTAGCGCGTGAGCGTCACTCGGCATGGCTTCGACAGTATTGCTTATCGCCGCATGGAACAACGGTTGGCGGGAAGGTTACGCCAACCGAGGCCGTGGTCATTCCGTTGCTCGTTTGTTAACTCTCGGTTATTAGGAATTACTTGAGCTATTTTAGAACCGTATGCGATCATTTGTTGGACGGTATAGTTTGGGCCCAACTACTCTCCACACTCGCTGCGATGGTGTACCACTATTCGCGCGATCTTCTCTTCTATCCAACAACCCGGTTGAGGAATATTGGGAGGCAAAGTGAATGTCGCGCGGATAGTGGTCGCCCTCGTGGCGTCGGTGGTCATGGTGGTCGGAGTGGCCGGTACCGCGGCCGCAGACCCTCCCGAGATGACTCACAACACCATAGTGCCGGAGATGACCCACAACTGACAAGTGCCCGAAGGGATGCAATTGTCAGCACTTCCTGGTCAGTTGACTCCGAGATAGAACCCGGTCGCAGGGCGCCGTCGAGGTGGTACCAGCATCTCGACCGCGCCCTGCTGCCCGGTGTACAGCTCTGTCCTGCAATGCGTAGCCCAGATTGACGAGCCGGCCGCCGAGCCGGCATTCGTCGGCTACTGCGATTTGTTCTCTTCGTTGGGCGTCCGTGTCCAGCATGCGTAGCACGAACCGGGCGATCTGATTGTTGATGCTCGACATTTCTGCTACAAGCACCAGCTCGTCGTGCCAGTCCTCCGCGGCCACCACATTCACCCCAAAGCGATTCGCTCTTCAGTCTTTTCTGACAATAGCCAGTCTGCGCCGGGGGCGACGTAGGAGACATCGGTCAACTGACGGATGTGGGAAGGGCAGTTGCCGGGACGATCACTACCCCGATCGGGTGACGAAACTGTGATCAACATGCGCCTGCTCGTGCATATGCATTGGCACGGACCTTGACGACCATGTGATGGTGCACGCTCCGTCACAGAATCAATGGGTGTGGCACATCCAATGGCGGAGCGGTCCGCGCCACCGGAGCCGCTGGTGCCCTCTGCCGGCTGGATCTTCCGGCACTCGCCGCCGCCCCGGGAGACGGGCTCACCGCCGTCGTCGTCGGGCCTCGCGTACTGGGAAGTCGGCCCTGCTCAGGGCCATCGAGCTGACCTACGAACGGGCTGGTAGCAGGCCCGTCGGGGTCCATCGGGGCACCGACCTCGCGGGCGTCGCCGAGACCGTTCCACTGCTCGTGGACGATGCTGACCGGCTCGATTCCGCGACCCTTGCGGTGCTGCGGACGCGGGCTGGAAACCCCGGGCCGCGCACGGTGGTCACTTACCGTCTGTGGCCGCGGCACGGTGGGCTGTCGGCACTCGGGCGCGGCTCTCCCGGCACCACTCGCCGTCGTGCTTGGGTACCTCGACAAGGAGGCGGTGGCAGCGGTCGTCGGGCGGCGTGGCAAATGCCAGCCTTCTGCCACCCTGGCTGCCCTCGTGTTCGAGCAAGTCCGGCGGCTTGCCGATGTTCGTCGGTCTTGTCACTCAGGCACTACTCGACACCGGCCGCCTCGACCCCGAACACCCCGAGCGGTTCCGGCGCCCAGCCGGATTTCGGTCTCGCCGGGTCTCGCCGAGCGGCTTCGTTATCTTCTTGAGCCCCGCGAACCGGCTATTTACCAACTGATCGAGGCACTTGACGCCGGCGTATTGGCAGAGCTCCCGGCACCGACCCCGCCGGGCTCACTGACACCGTCGAGGCCGCCCGCGCTGCCGGTCTGCTCACCGACAGTGGCGAGCTGATCGTCTTCGTCCGCAACCTCATGACGGTCCTCCGCACCCGCGACATGCAGCGCCGCCACGCCGAGATCTCGCTCAGCCACGGCGGTCCGGTGCTCGACGCCGGCCGTCGCCTCGCCGACGCCCATGCGACGGCGCCCGCGCCTCCGAGGTGCTCGCGGCCGACAAGGCTCTGCGCACCTCCCCTCAGCTCGCCGGTGAGTTCTTCGACCCCGCCGTTCGCGCAGGTGGCAGGCCTGTCACCTGCCCGGCACAACCAGGACGCCGGCGATTCGGCCCGCGCGTCGCGGCCGGCCGACGAGACCCTGTCCATCGCGGACACGCCCCTGCCGACCGGTGGCGCGATATCGGTGACCGCGGTCGTGCTCGCCCAGCGTGGGTTCGCCGGCCGCGCCGCCGAGCTGTCCCGGGCGACGCCGACGCTCTTCTGGCCGTGCCGGCGTTCCTCGCGACCGGCGATCCCGCAACGCCCACGCGGTGCTCGACACGGCCCCGCCCAGTACCGACGACACCCCCACCCTCACCGCCCCTGCCATTCGCCTGCTCGCCAACGGTCCGCTGGCGACGATTGACGGGGACCTGCCGGCAGCGCTCTCCGACCCTGACGCGGTTCGCGGGACTTCTCGAGCCCGCCGGGGAAGCCGTGCTCCTCCCGCACAGCCCCGCCGAGGTCGCGGCAATTGTCGCGACACAGTGCGGAGAGGCGGCGCTCGCCGACGCGACGCTGGGCAGGTGGCCGCCAAGGTCGGCGGCGAAGACCGTCGAGAACCACGCGGTACGCGTGACGACCCGGCTCGGCGTCGACGGCCACGACGAGCTGTTCAACCGCCTACGCGGACTGCTGTGGACCGGGGCAGCAACCACGGCGTGGCCAGCAGGCACACCCCGGCGAGCCCGAGCGCGGTCCGGGTGCCCGTGACCGACGCCAACAACCCCCACAGCACCGTCAGTGCGGCGATGCTGGCCCGGACGGTGACCGACCACGCCGTCAGTGTTCTCACCACCCGGTCCGCCGGTGTGTGCTCGAGCCGGAACGTGGCGGACAACGG
>NZ_DASQCC010000125.1:0-41425 GCF_035634895.1 Actinophytocola sp.
GGCCGCCACTGGCGCCAGTTCTACGACGGCAGCCTCGACACGGTCGACTGTGCTCGCGACGGCGCGTGCTGGGCTGCCGGCGAGAAGGGCGGGGTCGCCACCCTGCGCCTGGGCTGAGCTGGCACGAAAGGCGCGTTCCGGACGCTGAGCGTCTGGTACGCGCCTTTCGTGGCGGTGCGGCTAGCGGCGGTCGGCGGCCGGCTCAGGCGCCTCCTCGGCCGAGTCGGCCAGGTCGGCGTCGGCCAGGTCGGTGTCGGACTGGCCGGCCGTGCCGGACGAGGCCGTCGGAGCGGCACCGCCCTCGACCATCGTCGCGGTGACCTTGCCGCGCGGCAGGAGCAGCGCCGGCAGGAACGCGATGGCCAGCAGGATCAGCGACCAGACGAACGTCGACGAGAACGCGTCCGACAGCAGCGTCGACACCTGTGTGCGGATCGGCTCCGGCAGGTCCTTGACGGAGTCCATCGCCGGGGCCTTGCCACCCTGCGCCGTCGCCTGTGCGACCAGCGGCGCCAGTTTGTCGGTGGTCGCGTTGTACAGGACCACCGAGAGCAGCGCGGTACCGATGGACGCCGCCACCTGCTGGATGATGTTCAGCGACGTCGACGCGCGAGCCACCTGCTCCTGCCGCAGCGTCTTCAGCGCCGCGGACATGATCGGCATCATCGTCATGCCCATGCCGAGACCCATCACGAACAGGTCCGCGCCAATCAGGAAGTACGACGTGTCGTACTCGAGCTGGGTGAACAGGACCATGCAAGCGACGATCACGACGATGCCGGTCTGCGCGATGCGCGCGGCGCCGATCCGGTCCACGACCAGGCCCGCGACCGGCATCATGAGCATCGCGCCGATGCCCTGCGGGGCCAGCAACAGACCCGCCGCCAGCGCACCCTCGCCGCGCACCTGCTGGAAGTACAGCGGGAACAGCAGCATCGAGCCGAAGAACGCGACCACGAACAGCACCATGGTCACCGCCGCGACCGAGAAGCCCCTGTCCTTGAACAGTTTCAGGTCGATCAGCGCGTTCGGGGTGCGCAGCGCGTGCCAGATGAACAGCACCACCAGCACCGCCCCGGCACCCGCTGGAAGGTAGGCCTGCGGGCTGTCGACGCCCTCGGACGGCGACGCCATCTTGGCGAGACCGTAGATCAGCGCGGCGAGGCCCGGCGAGAGCAGGAGCAGCCCCACGACGTCCAGCTTCTCGGTCGGCTTCGGCTCGTCCCGGTCGAGGATCCGGGAGCCGAGGTACAGCGTCACGAGGCCGATCGGGACGTTCAGGAAGAAGATCCAGCGCCACGAGACGTCGTCGACGAGCCAGCCGCCCAGGATCGGGCCGACGATCGGGCCGAGCAGCATCGGCACGCCGATCACGGACATGACCCGGCCGACCCGCTCGGGTCCGGCGGCCTTGGTCAGGATCGTCATGCCGATCGGCATCAGCATGCCGCCACCGAGACCCTGCAGCACGCGGAAGGTGATCAGCGACTCCACCGACCAGGCCGAACCCGCGGCCGCGGAGCCGAGCATGAACAGGAACACCGCGGTCAGGTAGATCCGCTTGGTGCCGAACCGGTCGGCCGCCCAGCCGGACAGCGGGATGACGATCGCCAGCGCCAGCGTGTAGCCGGTGGCCACCCACTGGATGGTTTCGAGATTGGTGTTGAACTCGCCGATCAGGTGGTTGATGGCGACGTTGACCACGGTGATGTCGAGCATCGCCATGATCGCGCCGAGCACGACCACGGAGCCGATGGCGAGGATTCTGCGGTCGAGTTTGCCCGAACCCGAGCCGCCCGCCGTCGGCGGAAGCACTTCAGTCACGACTTTCCCCTCGTTCTTCAACAGCCGGTTGCGGTGGTGGGCGGCAGGTCCCCCCGAGCGAGAATCGGCGCCAGTGCCAGTGCGAGCTGGTCCCGCTCGTGGTCGCTCAGCGACTCGAGACAGTCGCGTACGGCGTCGCGGTGCGCCTGCAGGAGCCCGTCGACGAACTGCCGACCGTGCTCGGACAGGCGAACCCGCTTCACCCTGCGATCCTGGTGATCCTCCCTGCGCGTCACCATGTCCGCCCTCGCCAGGCCCTGCACCGCTCGCCCGGCGGTCGCCATCGACAGCCCGAGCAGTGTGGCCAGCTCGTGAACGGCCAGTTCCCGCTGGCTGTCCGCGAGGACGAACAGGGCACGCATCTGGGAGAATGACAGGTCGAGTCCCCGGGCGACACCCAATATGTGCGCTTCCCCGCTCTTCTTCAGCCGCGACAGAAAGTCCATCACCTTGTCGGTGACGGACTCCACGGAGGAGACGGGGGTTAGTTGCACGGTACAATCATCGCACCGACGCAACTAACTGCAAGTGACTGTGTCCTGGGTCTCATTACCCTTTCGGCGTAATCACCACGTAACGTCGCTACTGGTAGCGACGGGCGACCGACTCCTCCGCCGACGCACCCGGCGCCCACTCCGCGATCCAGGGCCCGGTGCCGTCGCTCTGGTCCAGCACGCCCTCCTCGACCCAGATGTGCCTGCCCTCCAGCACGTCGGCGGCGACCTTGTGGTCGACCGAGTCGGTGTTGGTCCACAGTGACCCGAACAGCGCCTCGATCCGCAGCCGGGCCTGCCGGCAGAACGCGTCCGCGAGGTCCAGCGCCGCGTCGCCGTCGCGGTGGGCCCGCACGCAGACCGCCGACATCGCGAACAGCTCCGCGCCGAGGTCGACGATCCGTCCCAGGAACCGCTGCCGCTTCTCCAACCCCGCCTGCCACCGGGCCATGCCGTAGAACGTCTCGCGTGCCAGCTTGCGTGCCGACCGCTCGACGAACCGCAGGTGCGTCGCGAGCCGGCCGAAGTCGTTGTACGCCTTGGGTAGCTGTCCCTTCCCGGCGACCAGCTTCGGCAGCCAGCCCGCGTAGAAGCCGCTGGCCTTCGCCGCCGCCCTGGCCTTGCCCGGCAGCTTCGCCTCGGGGTCGGCGAGGTCGCCGGCCACCGACAGGTGCGTGTCCACGGCCTCCCGTGCCACCAGCAGCCGCATGATCTCGCTGGAGCCCTCGAAGATCCGGTTGATCCGCAGGTCGCGGACGAGCTGCTCGACGCCGACCGCCCGCTCGCCCCGCGCGGCCAGCGAGGCGGCCGTCTCGTAGCCGCGGCCGCCCCGGATCTGGACCAGCTCGTCGGCGATCACGCACGCCATCTCGCTCGCCCACAGCTTCGCCAGCGCGGCCTCGATGCGGATGTCCTTGACGCCCTCGTCGCTCATCCGCGCGGACAGGTCGAGCACGGCCTCCAGGGCGTAGGTGGTGGCCGCCATGAACGCGAGCTTGCCGGCGACCGCGTCGTGCTGCCCGACCGGGCGACCCCACTGCACCCGTTCGGCCGACCATTCGCGGGCGATCTTGACCGCCCACTTGGCGCCCGCGGCACACGTGGCCGGGATCGCGAGCCGGCCGGCGTTCAGTGTCGTGAGCGCGATCCGCAGCCCGTCGCCCTCACGACCGACCAGGTTGGTCTTCGGCACCCGCACCTGGTGGAACCGGGTCACGCCGTTCTCGAGACCACGCAGTCCCATGAAGGAGTTGCGCCGCTCCACCGTGATCCCCGGCGAGTCCGTCTCGACGACGAAGGCGGAGATCCCGCCCCGGTGGCCCTCGGACCTCGGTACTCGGGCCATCACCACGACCAGCTCGGCGACGACACCGTTCGTGGTCCAGAGTTTCACCCCGTCCAGCACGTAGTCGTCACCGTCCGGGACCGCCGTGGACGCGAGCCGCGCCGGGTCGGAACCGACGTCGGGCTCGGTGAGGAGGAAGGCGGTGACGGCGCCCTTCGCGCAGCGGGGCAGGAAACGCCGCTTCTGCTCGTCGGTGCCGGCGAGCTTGAGCGGCTCCGGCACCCCGATGGACTGATGGGCGGACAGTAGCGCGCCGATGCTGGGGTGCACCGAACCGACCAGCATCAGGGCCTTGCCGTAGGCGGTCTGGGAGAGCCCGAGCCCGCCGTACTCCTCGTCGATCTTGATGCCGAAACAGCCGAGCTCGGCGAAGCCCTTGACCCAGTCGTCCGGGATGCGGTCCTCCCGCTCGACCACCGCGCCGTCGAGGGTCGCGCAGTACTCCCGCAACGAGGCGAGGAACCGCTCGGCCTTCGCCTCCGCCACGGGTTCCGGCGCCGGATGCGGGTGAATGAGGTCGAGCCGGAACCGGCCGAGGAACAGCTCCTTGCAGAAGGAGGGCTTCACCCACCCGCTCTCGCGGGCCTCCTCGGCGACCTGGCGTGCCTGCTGCTCGCTGACCTGGACCGACCGGCTCATCCTGATCGCCCTCCTCTGCCGAAGAGGTCACGGTTACCCGGCGGTAGCGGACGAAAACCCAAACCGCCCCGACCGCCTGTCGGGGGAAGCGGGCAGAATGCCTACCCGTGACAGTCACGGCCACTCCCCCGTCAGTCTTCCTGCGCATCGCCGAGGAGCTCTCTGTCGCCGAGCGGCAGGTCCGCTCGGCGGTGGAGCTGCTCGACGGCGGCTCGACCGTCCCGTTCATCGCCCGGTACCGCAAGGAGGTCACCGGGTCGCTGGACGACGCCCAGCTCCGCACGCTCGACGAGCGCCTGCGCTACCTGCGCGAGCTGGAGGAGCGCCGGGCCGCGGTCCTGGAGTCGATCAACAGCCAGGGCAAGCTGACCGACGAGCTCAGCAAGCAGATCATGGGGGCCGACTCCAAGGCGCGCCTCGAGGACATCTACCTGCCCTACAAGCCCAAGCGCCGCACCAAGGCCCAGATCGCCCGCGAGGCCGGTCTCGAACCACTGGCCGACGGCCTGCTCGCCAACCCCGAGACCGACCCGCAGGCCGCCGCCGCGGTGTTCGTCGACGCCGAGAAGGGCGTCGCCGACGTGCAGGCCGCGCTCACCGGCGCGCGGGACATACTCGTCGAGCGGTTCGGTGAGGACGCCGACCTCATCGGCACGCTGCGCGAGCGCATGTGGGACCACGGCCGCCTCGTCGCCAAGGTCCGGTCCGGCAAGGAGGAGGCCGGCGCCAAGTTCGCCGACTACTTCGACTTCTCCGAGCCGTTCACCAAGCTCCCCTCCCACCGCATCCTCGCGATGTTCCGCGGCGAGAAGGAGGAGATGCTGGAGCTGGTGCTGGACCCGCACCCGGATGAGGAGCAGCCGCCCGGCCCGTCGGACTACGAGGTCCGCATCGCCGCGAACTTCGGCATCGACGACAGGGGTCGCCCGGCCGACAAGTTCCTCGCCGACACCGTGCGGTGGGCGTGGCGGACGCGGATCCTCGTGCACCTCGGCGTGGACCTGCGGTCCCGGCTGCGGCAGGCGGCCGAGGACGAGGCCGTGCGGGTGTTCGCCGCCAACCTGCGTGACCTGCTGCTCGCCGCGCCCGCCGGCACCCGCGCCACCATGGGCCTCGACCCCGGCCTGCGCACGGGTGTGAAGGTCGCGATCGTCGACGCCACCGGCAAGGTCGTCGCCACCGACACGATCTACCCGCACGCGCCGGCGAAGCGCTGGGACGAGTCGCTGGTCAAGCTGCACGCGCTGGCCAAGGCGCACAACGTGGACCTGATCGCGATCGGCAACGGCACCGCCTCCCGCGAGACCGACAAGCTCGCCGCCGAGCTGCTGGCGAAGAGCCCGGAGCTCAAGCTCACCAAGGTGATGGTGTCCGAGGCCGGCGCCTCGGTGTACTCGGCGTCGGCGTACGCGTCGCAGGAGCTGCCGTCACTCGACGTCTCGTTGCGTGGCGCCGTGTCGATCGCGCGGCGCCTGCAGGACCCGCTGGCCGAGCTGGTCAAGATCGACCCGAAGTCCATCGGCGTAGGGCAGTACCAGCACGACATCTCCGAGACAAAGCTGTCGCGCTCGCTGGACGCGGTGGTCGAGGACTGTGTGAACGGCGTCGGCGTCGACCTCAACACGGCCTCGGTGCCGCTGCTGACGCGGGTGTCCGGCATCGGCTCGTCGCTGGCGGCCAGCATCGTCTCGCACCGGGACGCCAACGGGCCCTTCCGGTCCCGCACCGCGCTGAAGAACGTGCCGAAGCTGGGCCCGAAGGCGTTCGAGCAGTGTGCGGGCTTCCTGCGCATCCCGAACGGCGACGACCCGCTCGACTCGTCGTCCGTGCACCCCGAGGCGTACCCGGTGGTGCGGCGGATCGTCACGGCGACCGGCCTGGAGCTTGCGTCGCTGATCGGCAACACCAAGACGCTGAAGTCGTTGCGGCCCAACGACTTCGTCGACGACACGTTCGGCGTGCCGACGGTCACCGACATCCTGTCCGAGCTGGAGAAGCCGGGCCGCGACCCGCGTCCGGAGTTCAAGACCGCGACGTTCAACGACGCCGTGCACACGCTGAACGACCTCAAGGTCGGCATGGTGCTCGAGGGCGTGGTGACGAACGTGGCCGCGTTCGGCGCGTTCATCGACATCGGCGTGCACTGCGACGGGCTCGCGCACGTGTCCCAGCTGTCGCACAACTTCGTGAAGGACCCGCGCGAGGTCGTCAAGTCCGGCGACATCGTGCGCGCGAAGGTGCTCGAGGTCGACATCCCGCGCAAGCGGATCTCCCTGACGCTGCGGCTGGACGAGGAGACGAAGCCGGGCGGCGGCGGCCAGCAGCGGGACCGCGGCGGCCGGGGTGGTGGCGGGGGCGGCGGGGGCGGTCAACGCGGCGGCGGCAACCAGCGTGGTGGCCAGCAGCGGCGCGGCGGCCAGCGGCAGGAGTCCGGTGGCGGCGGCGCGATGGCCGACGCGCTGCGGCGGGCCGGCTACCGTCCGAAGTGACCAGGCGGACGAGCGGGCCGTCGGCTCGGCTGTGGACGCTGTCCGGGGAGTTGACCAGGTAGATTCAGCCGCATGGGGAAGGTCTACGAGGGGATCACGCCGCGGCTGCGGGCGTTCATCGAGGAGCAGAAGGTGTTCTTCGTCGCGTCCGCGCCGCTGGCCGAGGACGGGCACGTCAACCTGTCGCCGAAGGGCCGGGAGGGCACGCTCGTCGTCTTCGGCGAACACACGTTGGCGTACCTGGACTTCGGCGGCAGCCACGCCGAGACCATGGCGCACCTGCGGGAGAACGGCCGCATCACGCTGATGTGGTGCGCGTTCACCGGCCCGCCCAAGGTGCTGCGGGTGCACGGCCGCGGCATGCCGGTCTTCCGCGACGACCCGCGCTGGCCGGCATTGATCGGCCACTTCGGCGCCGCGGACGGTCCCGGCGCGCGGGCGATCATCCTGGTCGAGGCGCTGATGGTCAGCGACAGCTGCGGGTTCGCCGTGCCGTTCATGGACTACCGGGAGGAACGGACACAGCACGCGCAGCACTTCGGCCGCAAGTCCGAGGAGGAGTTCGCGGAGTACTGCGCCCACAAGCCCCACAACGGCACCAGCATCGACGGCCTGCCGGCGCTCCCGCTGCCGCTGCCCAGAAGGACGGCGTGACATGGCTGTCGCACGCCTCGCGATGATGTCCCTGGACTGCGCCGACCCGGCGGCGCTCGCCCGGTTCTGGGCCGACCTGCTCGATGGCACGACCATCGCCGTCACCGACGACGTCACGGTCGTCCAGACCGGCGCGGTCTGGATCGGCACGATCCGCGTGCCGGACTACACGCCGCCCACCTGGCCGGGCGGCGTGACGCCGAAACACATGCACTTCGACCTGGCCGTCCGGGACCTGGACGAGGCGGAGGCCGAGGCGCTGCGGCTCGGCGCGCGCAAGGCCGACCACCAGCCTCGGCCGGAGGAGTGGCGCATCTTCTTCGACCCGGCGGGCCACCCGTTCTGCCTGACGGCGAACATCCCGTTCTAGGCGACCCCGCAACCGCAGGTGGGTCACGGTTCCCGCGACGGACTCCGCGGGAACCAGGTCGGCCCGCTCGCCGGCGAAGCCGTGCGCCCGTGCCGCCGAGTTCGGCATGCCCGGCCGCGACCCCGACCGTCAGCGAGGTGCGGTCGCCCGGGGCGAGGTCGGTCAGGGGACCGAGCACCTCGCACTCGACGATGTGTGCCGGCGGGTCGAGATCGTCGAGCGCGGCCAGCGGCGCGGGCAGCGGGTGCTCCAGCCACACCTCGACGGGTGAGCCTCGGTCGGGGTACTCGGCGTCGACCACCGGAAACGTGTACGTGACCCGGTGCCCGGCACGCTCGTACGACAGCGACCCGGCCGCGCCGGGAAAGCCCAGCTTGCCGACCACGTCCTGGGCCGGCACCCGCGCGCCGCCGTCGACCAGCTCGTACCGCGGGTAGCCGGTGCCCGCGATCAGTGCCACGACCGGCGTCGGGTGGTCCCGCAGCGCCACGAACACCTCGCCACCGCCGGGGAACTGCGTGACGTTCCACAGCGCCCACCGCACCGGGCGCCCACTCACGTTGGTGGCGGTCAGGTCGAGCGTGTATCCGCTGCCCGTCAACGTGAACCGCCGCGCCAGGCGCAGTCCGGTACGGGGATCGGGCGCGGACGTCATGGTCACCGACCCGGCCGTCGAGTCCACTGTGTACGGTCCGGAGTCCAGCACCGGATCCGGCGGGCCGGCCCACTGCCCGGGCCCGTGCCAACCCTGCGGCGCAGGCCACGTCTTGTCGCCGCCGTAGTTGACCCAGTCGCCCATCCTGCCGTCGTTGGGGACGAACACACCATCGAGATCATCGGAGACGAGCGTCGTGTCACGCCACAGCAGCTCCGTGCCGGCGAACCGGAACGACAGCAGCCGGCCGCCGGCCGCCGGCACGAAACCCAGTCGCACCAGGCCGTTGTCCAGCCAGAGCGCGCTCACCACTCCGCCAGGCCGCCGTCCTCGTGCCGCCACACCGGCGGCCGCCACGTGTGCCCCTCCTCGGCCGCGGCACGCACGGCCGCCTCGTCGACCTCGATGCCGAGTCCGAACCCGGTCGGGCGCGCGACGTACCCCTCGACACACGTGAACGGCCTGGTGTCGAGGAGATACCGGCCCATCTCGACGCCCCCGTGGTAGTGCATGCCCACACTCCGTTCCTGGATGAGGAAGTTCGGCGTCGCGAAGGCGACCTGCAGGCTCGCCGCCAGCGCGATCGGCCCCAGTGGACAGTGCGGCGCCAGCGACGCGCCGTAGACCTCCGCGAGCGCCGCGATCCGGCGCAGCTCCGAGATCCCGCCGGCGTGCGCGGGATCCGGTTGCACCACAGCGACCCCCGCGTCCAGCACCGGCTTGAAGTCCCACCGCGAGTACAGCCGCTCCCCCAACGCGATCGGCAGTGTCGACGCCGACACCACCGACTCCAGCGCGGGGCCCTTCAGCTCCGGCGGGATCGGCTCCTCGACGAACATCGGCTGCACCTCCTCGAGCATCCGCACCAGCCTGCGTGCCATCGCCGGCGACACGCGGCCGTGGAAGTCGATCGCCAGGTCCCGGTCCGGCCCGAGCGCCAAGCGGGCCTCCCTGGCCCGGTCGAGGGCGGCGCTCGCCTCCGCGGGGGACGCGATCGCCTGCATGGGACCGGAGACGTTCATCTTGACCGCGGTGAAGCCTGCCTCGACCTGTGCCGCCACCGCCTCGTACACGCCGGCCGGGCGGTCACCGCCCACCCACGAGTACATCCGCACCCGGTCACGCACCGGGCCGCCGAGCAGCTCGTGCACCGGCGCCCGCCGCACCTTCCCCGCGATGTCCCACAGCGCGTGGTCGAACCCGGACAGCGCACTGGAGAGCACCGGCCCGCCGCGGTAGAACCCGGCGCGTCGCAACACCTGCCAGTGGTCCTCGATGCGCAGCGGGTCCTTGCCCGTCACGAGGTCCGCCAGCTCGTGCACGGCCGCACGCACGGTCGCCGCCCGGCCCTCGACGACCGGCTCGCCCCATCCGGTGACGCCCTCGTCGGTCGAGACCTTGAGGAACAGCCACCGGGGCGGCACGAGAAACGTCTCGATCTCGGTGATCTTCATGAGGATTCCTTCGCCGCCGACCAGCCGCCGTCGACGAGCAGTTCCGCGCCGGTGACGAACGACGCCGCCGGGGACAGCAGGAACGCGATGACCTCGGCCACCTCGGCGGGGTCCCCGAGCCGGCCGGCGGGGGTGGCGTGGGCACTGCGTTCCCGGTCGGCCTCACCGATCCCGTCCCACGCGGCGGTCAGCACCGGGCCGGGCAGCACCGTGTTGACGCGTACCGCGGGCGCGTACTCCACGGCGAGCTGCCGGCCCAGCGAGACGAGCGCACCCTTGGTCGCCGCGTACGCGGCATGCCCGGGCAGGCCGAACCTCGCGTGCACCGACGACACGAGCACGACAGCGGCGAGTGACGGCAGGCAGGCCCGGACGCCGAGGTAGGCGGCCGTGAGGTTCACCGCCAGCTGCCGGTCCCACGTGGCGCGGTCCTGCTCGTGCAGTGGTGCGACCGTCCGCGCGAACGCATTGCTGACGAGCGCGGTGACGGGCGCGGGCGCCACGTCCACAACGGACCGCCAGGTGTCCTCGTCGGACACGTCACCGGTCACCGGGTGGACGTGGTCGGCCGCGCGGATGGGCGCGAGGTCGACCGCGACCACCTCACAGCCACCGGCGACGAGCCGGTGGACGGTCGCGGCGCCGATTCCGGCCGCCGCGCCCGTCACCACCGCGCACGTCACAGGACCGCCTGGTGGACGGCGTCGTCGGGACCACGCACCGCGATCCAGGCAGAGCCGTTCGCGCCCGCGGCCGCCCCGACCGCGCCGACGAGGCTGTTGCTGGGGTACTCGTTCCGCTTGAACCAGCCGCCCCAGGCGCCGTCGACGAAGTTGAGCTGCCACAAGGTGTAGTCGCTGGCGCGGGCGAACAGGTAGACCCGGTCCGCGCTCGCCACGAGCGTGGGACTGCCGCTGACCACGCCGCCGAGGCTGACCCAGTCCGACCAGGCGCCGCCGGACTTCCGGCGGTACCAGACGCTGTCGTCGGGCATGCGCACCGCGACGACCGTGCCGGCGCTGACGGTCGCCGCGCCGGGCCTGCCGTAGGTCGGTGTGTCGTTGGGGGCGCCGATCGAGGTCCAGCCGCTGGCGCGGTCACGGGTCCACACGCGACCGTCGGCGCCGCGGGCGAAGAGGGTCCAGTCGGTCGGCCCGGTGAACGCCACGGACGGCGAGTCCGTCAGCGTGCCGCCGAGCCGTTGCCAGTCGCCCCACCGGTGGTCGACGAAGGTTCGGTGATAGGCGGCGTTGTCGGTGCCGCGGACGAACAGGTCGATCCGTCCCGTGCTCGCGAAGGCGACCGGCTGGCCGAGGATCCTGCCGTGGGTCGGACCGCCGAGCGTGGTCCAGCCATGCCACCGTCCGTCCACCTCGGACTTCTGGCGTAGTCTGCCGTCGGCTCCCCTGGCGAACACCGCCGCGTTGCCGTCGTCGAACCGGACGAGCGCCGGGCTTGCCGACGTGTCGCCACCGAGGTCCGTGCCGGGCACGAGTGTCCGGCCACGCAGCCTGAGGAACGCGGTGCCGTGCGCGGGAACCGTGGTCGTGTACGAGCCGGTGGCCGTGCCGCGGTCCTGACGGGCGCGGAGGTCGCGGACGCCGACGGCCCCCTGGAGACCGGCATCGGCGAAGCTCACGGTCATCGCGGCAGGGGCCGAGCCCCGGTTGAGCAGCACCACGGCACGCTCGCCGTCGCGGGACAGGACCTTGCTGTACACGTCGGTGTCGCCGGTGCCCGCGACCCGCACCCCCTGAACGGCAAGGGGATCCTGGTCGACCGCGACGATCTCCGGGTTCCGCAGGGTGTCGATCATCGACCGTGGCAGCGTGCGCGGGTCGGAGCCGATGATCAGCGGCGAGGCCATCTCCGCCCACATGACGAGCTGGGTGGTCGACTCCTCCTCGGTCAGCTCGTAGGTGCCCTGCTCGGTCTTCCGCATGGGGATGAGGTAGTCGGGATCGTTGTAGTGGCCCGGTCCCTGCGCCTCGGGGTGCGCGGCGTTGCGGTCCATGTTGCGCAGCATGTCGACCCAGATGCCCTCGTACGGCGTGCCGAAGGCGACGTCGGTGCTGGTGCGCCAGGAGTCGCCGATCCGCGGGCCGTAGGTGTAGGCGATGCCGGCGACCTGGTTCGGCCCGTGTGGGACGCCCCATTCGTCGGTGACCGGGTTGCAGAGGTTGAGGATCATCGGCCGCCCGGCCTTCGCGACCGCGGCGCTGAACTGTCCGAACGCGACAGCCGGATCCAGGTTCTGCGCGATGCCGCACAGGAAGTCGATCTTGATGGCGTCGAACTTCCAGGCGGCGAACCGCCTGGCGTCGGCCTCGTAGTAGCCGCCGCCGCTGCCGGCCGCGCAGTTCACCCCGTCCCAGGCGCCCGCGTCCGTGTAGATACCGGCGCGCAAACCTTTGCGATGCAGATCATTCACAAGTTTTGTGAAACCCGAGGGAAAGCGGGCCGGGTCGGGCACGAGCCTGCCGGCACCGTCGCGCGGTGGGCTCGCGTTCCAGCCGCCGTCGATCCACACGATGTCGTAGCCTGCCTTGGCAAGACCGCTACTGACCAGGAAGTTCGCGACCGAGGTGACGTTCTCCTCGGACGCCGCGCCGACGCCGAAGTAGGTGTTCCAGCCCATGTAGGGCGTGGGCGCGACGCCGCTGTCGTAGTAGGCCGGCGCGCCTTGGTCCAGACCAATTTGCTCAGCTGACGCCGTGACGGGCGCGACTACCAGCGACAACGCGACTACCGCCGCGGTCAACAGTGGTCTTGACATTCCGGCTGCCTTTCGTCGGTGGGTTATGGTGATCGGTATGGATGTCTGGGTCGGTAGCTACTCGTCCGCCACCGGTGGCAACGGGGTCGGGATCAGCACGTTTCGTCGTACTCCGGAAGGCGGGTTGACACCGGACCGCTCGCTGGAGCTGGCCTCGCCGTCGTGGCTCACCGCGCACCCGACCGCGCCGGTCGTGTACGCGACCAACGAGTCGGCCGACGGCGCGATCACCACCGTGTCCGCGGAGCTGGAGGTGCTGGGCACGGTCCCGTCCGGCGGCGCGAGCCCGTGTCACCTCGCCCTCACCGAGGACGCGCGGTTCCTGTTGTGCAGCAACTACGGAAGCGGCACCCTGTCGGTGTTCGGCGTCGCCGGGGACGGGACCATCACCGGGCAGACCGACCTCGTGCGGCACGAGGGCACCGGCCCGCACACGCAACGCCAGGAGGCCGCACACGTGCACATGGCGGTCGTCCGTGGCCGGACCGTGAGCGCGGTGGACCTCGGCACCGACGAGATCCGCAGCTACACCCTGGCGGACAACGGAAAGCTCACGCCGCTCGCGGTGTCCGCGATGCCGCCGGGCACCGGTCCGCGCCAGCTGGTCCGCCGGCCCGGCACCGACCTCGCGTACGTCGTGGGCGAGGTCGGCGGCACGCTGCTGGTGGTCCGCGAAGACCCGGTGGGCACGTTCACCGTGGTGAAGACCGTCTCCCCGACGAAGACCCCGTACGTCGAGGGGCCGAAGGGGCCGAACTGGGTGGCGCACCTGGAACTGCTCGGCGACCGGTTGTACGTGTCGAACCGGAACCCTGACTGCGTGACGGAGTTCGACATCTCGGGCGACGAGCCGGTTGCCCTTGCCGATCATCCCTGCGGGCGCTTCCCCCGGCATTTCGCCATCGAGGACGACACGGTCTACGTCGCGGCGGAATGGGACGACGCGATCGTGGCGTTCCCGCGCGGCGGTGGCGAGCAGGTGCGGTACGCGACCGGCACGCCCACCTACGTGCTGTTCAGGTAGCGACATGGTCGAGTACCACGACGTCCGCGTCGTGGGAGCGCGTCCACGACGTGGGTAGGCCGACGTGGGTCAGGTGCGCCGCCGAGTACCGCACACCCGACCCTCTGTCCACATAGGATCCTGGCCGTAGCGCCGCGAGCGGCAGGCGCGCCGGCCGGCCCGGCACCTCGGGCGCGCCGTTCAGCGCACCCGTGTTCCATGCCAGCACGACGGTCGTTCCTGGCGTCACGTACTGCACGCCGTCCATCAGGCGATACACCTCACCGGTGTGCACGATCTCACGGATCTCCTTGTACAGGGCCACGAGCTCACGAGCCTCCGCCCGCTGTCCGCCGGTCCACCTCGCGATGTCGGCGCCGATGCCGAGCACACCGGCCATGGCCATGACGAACCGGAACCGCAGCGATCGTGGCCGCGGGTCGAACACGCCCGGCGCGTCGGTCACCCAGGAGCTCATCAGGTGCGGTGCGTGCGCGAGCAGGAATCCGTCCTGGATGGACAGCCGGTCGAGCGCGGCGGTGTTGTCACTCGGCCACAGGACGTCCGAGCGTGCGATGGTCGCGAGGTCGGTCCGGCCGCCGCCACCCGCACACGCCTCGACCGACACCTGCGGGTGGACTTCCCGCAGCCGGTCGAGGATCTCCAGGTAGCTCCGTACGTGACCGCCATCCAGCTCGGGCCCGCGTGGGGTGGCCGGCCGGTTCATGTCCCACTTGAGGTAGCTGATCGGGTACTCGGTCAGGAGCCTGTCGAGCGTCGCCCAGACGAACTCGCGGACCTCCTCGCGACCGAGGTCCAGCAGTAGCTGGTTGCGGATGAGAGTCAGGGGCCGTCCGTCCACGCGGTACACCCAGTCGGGATGTTCGGTGTACAGCCGCGACTTCGGGCTGACCGCCTCGGGTTCCACCCACAGGCCGAAGTCGAGTCCCAGCGCGCGGACCTCGTCGACGAACGCCGTGAAGCCGTTGGGAAAGGCGTGCTCGTCGGGAGTCCAGTCGCCGAGCCCGCCGGTGTCGTCGTCGCGGCCGACGAACCAGCCGTCGTCGACCACGAACAGCTCGGCCCCCACGTCCGCGGCGATCCGTGCCAGTTCGAGCTGCCGGTCCGCGTCGACGGCGAACCCCGTGGCCTCCCAGGAGTTGTAGAGGACGGGCCGGGTGCGCGGGCGACTGAGCCGCCGTTCGTTGGCGTGCCACACCCGCGCCAGACCGTCGAGTCCCGCCGCGCTGTAGGCGAGCGCCGCCTGTGGGGTGGTGACCGTCTCGCCCGGCCGCAGGCCGACCGGACCCAGACGCCCGGCCCTGACCCGGGTCAGACCTGTCGGGTCGACCTGCGCGTCGATCTCCCAGGAACCCGGCCAGGCCAGCGACACACCCCACGCCTGCTCCCCTTCGGTGTCCTGGATCGCCAGCCAGGGCGCGTAGTCGTGGCCGGGCACGCCGTAGTTGCCGCCGATGGCGAACCGTCCCGCCGGCAGCGTGATGGTCTGCCGCTGGAACTCCCGTGCCCACTGTCCGGAGAGGAACGTCAGGCGTGCCCCTCTCGTCGGCACACAGAAGCCGGCGGAGCCGATGCGTTCGAGCCGCAGCGGAGTGGTGCCGTCGTTCGTCACCTCCACCCACCGGAGCAACACGTCCGTGCCGGGTACGGCCTGGTAGTGGAGCACGGTCCGCAGGCCGAGCAGATCGTCCACATAGTTCAGTCCGGTCTCGGGGGTGCCGCCGTCGAACCGCCACCAGGAGCCCTGGTCCATCACCAGATCCGCGCCGGCGAACGGTCGTTGACCGCGCGGCGCGTACTCGACCGGCGCGGCGTCGGCCTCGGTGACGAAGTGCACGCGACCGTGGTTGGCCAGCGGCGACGGACCTTCCTCGACCCCGGTCGGACCCCAGGCGACGAGCTCCGGCCACTGTGGACCGAGCGCGACCGTGTAGGTGGTGGTGGCCATCCGCAGCGTCCAGCGGCTCACTTGACCGCCCCGATCGCCAGGCCCGAGATGAAGTGCCGCTGGAACCGCAGGAACACCGCCACGGTCGGGATGGCCGCGATCACCGACCCGGCCGCGACGACGTTCCATGTCGACACGTACTGTCCCTGCAGGCCGAGCAGGGCCGGCGTCACGGGCATCACGGTTCCCGTCCGCAGCACGGTGATCGCCCACAGCAGGTCGTTGAACACCCAGGTGAAGCAGAGCGCGGCCAGTGCGGCGAGCGCGGGGCGGGTCATCGGCAGGATGATCCGCCAGAAGATCGTCACCACGCCGGCGCCGTCGATCGTGGCCGCCTGCTGGATCTCGCCGGGGATCGCGCGCATGAAGCCCTGCAGCACGAACGTGTAGAAGCCGAGGCCGAACCCGACCTGCACGACGACGAGTGCGGGCAGCGTGTCGTAGATGCCGAGCAGCTCACAGAGTTTCGAGACCGGCACGAGCAGGATCTGTGGAGGGAGCAGGTTCCCGGCCAGCATCAGCAGGATGATCGCCCGCCGCCCTGGAATGTGGAAGCGGCTCAACGCGAACGCGGACGCGGCGGCCAGCGCCAGCGAGAGGAGCACGGTCGGCACGGTCACGAGCAGGCTGTTGAGCATGGCCTGCGCCTGGCCGCCCGCGTTCCAGGCCTCGTCGAAGGCGCCGAGGCTGAACGAGTGCGGTAGTGCGCCCAGCCCGTTGCCGGCGATGTCATCGAACGTGCGGATGCTGGTGAGCAGCACGAGGGCGATCGGCAGCAGCCACAGCACCGAGAGCGTCCCGGCGACGAGGTGGAAAGCCTTGTGCCTCACTGGTCGTCCTCCCTGAAGGCACGCACGAGGTAGGCGACGATGACCCCGAACGCGAGCACGAAGATCACCACGGCGAGCGCGGACGCGTACCCGAGCCGCAGCGACTGGAAAGCGGTGGCGTACATGTAGGTGCTGAGCAGCTCGGAGCTGTGGTAGGGCCCACCCTTGGTCATGGCCCATACGACGTCGAACGACCGCAGCGAGTCGATGATGATCACCGACAGGACGACGGAGTTGACGCTGCGGAGCTGTGGCCAGGTGACGAACCGGAACTGCTGCCAGCGACCGGCGCCGTCGATCTTCGCGGCCTCGAAGAGGGTCGGGTCGATGCCCTTGAGACCGGCGAGGTAGAGCACCATCACGTAGCCGACCTGCCGCCAGAGCGCCGGGACGAGCACGGCGTAGAGCGCGGTGTCGGGATCGGCGAGCCAGGCGTGCCGCCAGCTGACCGGGAGGATCTGGTTGAGCAGGCCGTCGGGTTGGTAGAGCGCCTGCCAGATGAGGGAGGTGGCGACGAGCGAGAAGACGACCGGGGTGAACAGCGCCGCGCGGTAGAACCCGACGCCGCGGCGTTCCTGTTGCAGCAGAAGGGCGAGGCCGAGCCCGCCGACCGCGGAGAGCCCGCCGAAGAGGACGAGCCAGATGAGGGTGTTGAGCGCGGCGCCCCGGAAGATCGGGTCACCGGCCAGCTCCCCGAAGTTCCCGAGGCCGACGAAGGCGGGGGCGGAGACGCCGTCCCAGTTGGTGAGCGAGAGCCAGAACCCCTGCAGGGCCGGCCAGAACACCCAGAACCCCTCGACGGCCAGCGGCACGAGGAGAAAGGCGAGTAGAACGGGCGGCACCCGTCGCCGCGGCCTGCGCCGCGCGACCGGCCGCGGCGGCGCGGTCGTACGGCTGGCGGTCAGTATCGCCATGACGCCTCCAACGAAAGTCCCTTTCGCTCGGACTCATCGGGTGAAAGTTGTCCACAGGCACCGCTGACCAGGGCTTTCGTCAGCACCACCCGGTAGACTGGCGTGGCGGGGTGCCCCCGGGACAGGGTGGGGGCTGCCCGCGCGACGTCACGTTCAAGGCAGCTCTTCGGCTTGCCTGCAAACCCCGCGGCCAGCCCGCGGGTTCTTTGCGCAAGTCGTGAAGTTCCGTGACTTCCCGAGTTGCCAACCCGCCAGGGCGGACCGGGGAGAACCCCGAGCCGGGCCTTCGCGCGCCCGTTGAACATCGGTTCTGAGGATCGGAGGCTGCCTACGCAACCATCTGTGTTGGCGTTGCTCAAGAAAAGATGCTGTCCGCGTCAGGCGTTCCAGATCTTCTCCGCCGCCGACTGCCAGTCCGTCAGGATCGAGTCGAGCTCGTTCGGCTTCTGGATGAAGCGGACGAGTGCCGCGTCGGCGGTCGGCTGGAGGGCGTCGCTCGAGTCGCGGTTGAAGAACTGGGTCAGCTCCTTCGCGTCCTGCAACAGTTTCCGGCCCTTCTTGACCAGCGCGGTGCCCGAGTCGTGTGCGTTCGGGTTCGTCGGCAGCACCGTGCCCGTCGAGTTCCTGATGTAGAGGTCCTGCGCGTTCGCCGTCGCGACGTACTTGAAGAACTCGACCACCTCGGCGCGGTGCGCCGTGCGTGAGCTGGCGAAGAAGCCGTCCGTCGGCCCCTCCTCCGCGACGGGCACGGCCGGGTCGATGATCGGGAACTGGAAGAAGTCGAGGTCGTCGAGCACGTCCTTGGGCGCGGAGTCGGCGAGGAACGCGCCGATCAGCAGCATGCCGGTGCGGCCCTGGACCAGGGACGTCGTGGCGTCCTGGAAGGCGACCGCCGTGCCGCTGGGGTCGAAGTACGGCAACGCCTCCTTCCACTTCGCGAAGACCGACCTGACCTTCGGGTCGTCGAACCGCTTCTTGCCGGCGAGCAGGTCACGGTGGAAGGTCGCGCCGTTGACGCGGACGTTCAGGTAGTCGAACCAGCCGGACGCGATCCACGGCGTGTTGCCACCCGCCCCGAGCCCGATCGGCGTGACACCCTTGCCCTTGAGGGTTTCGCAGAGTGACAGGAACGAGCTCCAGTCCTTCGGCGGGGTGACACCCCACTCGGCGAATTTGGACTTACGGTAGAAAATGCCCCACCAGTAGTAGGTGGTCGGCACGAAGATCTGCCTGCCCTTGCCGTCGCTGGAGAGGGTGCGGAAGGCGTCGCTGTAGTCGCCCATGGTCCGCCAGACGTCGCCGACGTCGAGGAGCAGGCCCTTCTCCGCATAGCCGGAGAGCAGCGAGCCGGGGTACCAGGTGAACGTGTCGGGCGGGTTCGCCGAGGTGAGATAGCTTGGCAGTTGGGTCCGGAACGTCTCGGAGGCCACGGTGTTGACCGACGCCGTGGCGCCGCCGCGGTCGTTGAAACCCTTGACCAGCGCCTCGATCGCCGCCTTGGCCGCCGGGGCGGAGAGGTTGGACTGCACGGTGACCGCGCCGCCCGTCTGCGTGACCGGGCCGGAGGAGGCCGAGGTCGCGCACGCGCTGAGGAATGGGCCGGCGCTCAGGCCGGCCAGACCGGCGTTCCGGAGGAACCGCCGCCTGCTCATATCACTCCGTCGGGACATGCGGACAAGGTTGCGGCCCGAGTGGGTCGACTGTCAAGATGTATTAGTAATTTATGACTTAAGGAGAGGCGTTGCCCCAGCACCGGCCGCGCGGGATCCATGGCCAGACCGTTGAGATCCTGGCCAGCCGCATCCTGTCGAACGAGTACCCCGAGGGGGCGACCCTCGACCTGCCGACCCTGCGCGCCGAGCTGGACGTCAGCCTGACCGCGCTGCGCGAGGCACTGAAGGTGCTGAGCGCCAAGGGGATGATCGACGCCCGGCAGAAGCGCGGCACGTTCGTGCAGCGGAGGTCGTCATGGAACATGCTGGACGCGGACGTGATGCGCTGGCACACGGCGGTGTCCTCGGACCCAGGGCTGTTCGACCAGCTGACAGAGGTCCGGGCGGTGGTCGAGCCGGCGGCCGCCCGACTGGCGGCGGAACGTGCGACGCCGTCGGACCTGGAGGCACTGACGTCGGCCCTGGAGTCGATGGCGACCGCGGCGGGCGTGGACGCGGCGGTGACCGCGGACGTGATGTTCCACCGAGCCCTGCTGGCGGCGACACACAACGACTTCCTGGGGCAGATCGCCCAGATCATCGCGATCGGCCTGGAGGAGCGGGACAAGTTCGTCCACCACGCGAACCCGTCCGACCCGGTGCCGAGCCACCGGGCGGTCCTGGACGCGGTGACCGCTCGCGACCCGCTGGCCGCCGAGGCCGCCATGCGCGCCCTGGTCGACCAGTCGATAGCCGACCTGAAGAACGCGAGCGACAGCCACCCGGAATGATCAGTTGGTCGGGTCCGAGCCGGAGAGGCTCAGCGCAGTTCCACCGGGTTGCTCAGGGTGCCTATGCCCTCGATGGTGATCTCCACCTTCTGGCCCGCGGTGATCGGGCCCACGCCGGCGGGCGTGCCGGTCAGGATGACGTCGCCGGGGAGCAGGGTCATCACCTTCGAGACCCATTCGATCAGCGCTGGCACGTCGTGGAGCAGCAGTGACGTTCGCGAGTCCTGCTTCTTCTCGCCGTCCAGGGTGGTGGTGATGGCCAGGTCGGACGGGTCCACCGCCGTCTCGATCCATGGGCCCAGCGGGCAGAACGTGTCGTGGCCCTTGCCCCGGGTCCACTGGCCGTCCGCCTTCTGCTGGTCTCGCGCCGTCACGTCGTTGGCGATCGTGTAGCCGAGGATGACGCTCGCCGCCTGCGCCGCGGACACGTCGCGGCACGGACGGCCGATCACCGCCACCAGCTCGCCCTCGAAGTCCACCCTTTCCGAGTCCCTCGGCAGCTTGATCGCGGCGTTCTGGCCGATCACCGACGTCGACGGCTTCAGGAACATCACGGGGTCGGCCGGCGGCTCGCCGCCCATCTCCCGGGCGTGGTCCGCGTAGTTCTTGCCGATACAGATGACTTTCGACGGCAGGATCGGCGCCAGCACCCGCACGTCGGCCATCGGCCATGTGTTGCCGGTGAACGTGGGGGTGCCGAACGGGTGGTCGGCCACCTCGCGGGCGACCAGGTCCGCACCCTCGCCCTCGACCGTCACGAACGCGACGCCGCCGGGGTGGGCTATTCGAGCAATACGCACGTACCGCAGCCTAGCCGGACCAGGACTTACGCCTGCTTGCCGGCCCGGCCTGCTCCTTCCGGCGAGTCAGACGGCCACGCGAGCACGCATGGCCTTGTGCACCAGCGCGTCGCACAGCGCCAGCCAGCTCGCCTCCACGATGTTGCCGTGCACGCCGACCGTGGTCCACTCGCGTTCGCCGTCGCTCGACTCGACCAGGACCCTGGTCACGGCGTCGGTGCCGGGGTGGTCGACGAGGATGCGGACCTTGTAGTCGGTCAGCTGTACCGCCGAGAGCCACGGCAGGTGCGGCAGCAAAGCCTTGCGCAGCGCGGCATCCAGGGCATGGACCGGGCCGTTGCCCTCCGCGGTGGCGAGCACGCGCTCGCCGCCGACGTGCAGCTTGACCGTCGCCTCGGCCACCACCGCGCCGTCGACGCTGTGGTCGATGATCACCCGGTAGGACTCCAGCCGGAACGGTGGCTCGTCCATTTCGGACAGCTCGTGCCGCAGCAGCAGCTCCAGTGACGCGTCCGCCGCCTCGAAGGACCAGCCGCGCGACTCCAGCTCCTTCACCTTGCGCACCGCGGAGGTCACGACCTCCGGCTGGCCGGCCAGGTCGACCCCGAGCTCGCGTCCTTTGAGCTCGAGGCTGGCCCGGCCGGCCATCTCGGTGACCAGCACCCGCATGTCATTGCCGACGACGGTGGGATCGATGTGGTTGTACAACAACGGATCCACCTTGATCGCGCTCGCGTGCAGCCCCGCCTTGTGAGCGAAGGCCGACGACCCGACGTAGGCCTGGTGGGTGTCGGGTGCGATGTTGGCGATCTCGGCAAGGGCGTGCGAGACCCGCGACAACTCCGGCACGGCGTCCGCCGGGATCACCGGCATGCCGAGCTTCGTGACGAGGTTGCCGACGACCGCGAAGAGGTCCGCGTTGCCGGCGCGCTCGCCGTAACCGTTGGCGGTGCACTGGACGTGTGTGGCGCCGGCCTGGACGGCGGCGACGCTGTTGGCGACCGCGCAACCGGTGTCGTCCTGGCAGTGGATGCCGACGCGGAACCCGGTGCGGGCGATGACCTCGCCGACGGTGTCGGCGAGTTGGAGCGGCAGCTGTCCCCCGTTCGTGTCACAGAGGACGGCGATGTCGGCACCCGCCTCGACCGCGGCCGTCAGTACCTTCAGCGCGGTGTCGGGGTCGTGGGCGTAGCCGTCGAAGAAGTGCTCGGCGTCGAGGAAGACGCGGCGGCCTTCCCTGTGCAGGAAGGAAACGGTGTCGCGGACCATGAGCGCCGCCTCGGCGACGTCGGTGCGCAGTGCGCGCTCGATGTGCCGGCGGTCGGACTTGGCGACGAGCGTGACGACCGGCGCCTCGGAGTCGAGAAGGGCGCGGACCTGCGGGTCCTGATCGGCCGTCGTGCCGGCCCGGCGGGTCGAGCCGAACGCGACGAGCACCGCGTGCCTGAAGTCCAGCTCGCGTGCCTTCGCGAAGAACTCCGTGTCCTTGGGCAGCGCGCCCGGCCAGCCGCCCTCGACGAACCCGACACCGACCTCGTCGAGCAGCCGCGCCACGGCGAGCTTGTCGGCGACCGAGTAGGTGATGCCCTCACGCTGGGCGCCGTCCCGCAGCGTCGTATCGAACACGTGGAACGAGTCGCCGAGCGGTGTGCCGGCCGGGGTCGTGCGGGTCACGACGGTGCCTTTCTGCTGGCGGACCTTGCGGACCGATCCAAATTCCGTTGTGAGGCAACAAAAAAAACCTCCCGCAGGATGCGAGAGGTCAGCGCGCCGGGTGATGTAGCTCAGCTACCCGACGCGCTCGGCGATAATGATCACGCCACAGTTGGTCACGCCGGCATACTGCCACACCCACCCGGCCGGCTACCAACTTCTGGGCCCCCGGTTCCACCTGTTGGGACACCGGCGGTGGAACGCCCGCGCGACGGTTCGTCACGGACACGAGTACGCAGAAGTACGTATGTCGCCGCGGAGTGAGACATGGTGGCATTCATGGCACCGGAAACAAGGGGTTATCCGGTCCATTCACGCAGGGGAAAGATCGGTTCAAATGAAACGTACTCGTAGATTCTCCATGGCTGGCCTGTTGACGTTGTTCACGGCGTTTACCCTGGTCGGCACCATGTTCACGGGGGTCGCGTCGGCGGCCGAGAACGACGTGGCGAGCGATGCGGTCCCGGGCGTCCAGACGCTCCTTTTCCAGCTTCGCCCGCGGTACAGCCCGACCAAATGCCTCGACAACTCCCAACCCGGCGCCGTCACGTTGCGCGCGTGCGCCGACCCGGCCGCGGACGGCCAGCTGTGGCAGGTGACCGAGTCCACACAGGGCCTCAGCAACATCAGGTCGATCTCGGGCCTGTGTCTCGACGTGGCGGGGGCGGGCACCGCGAACGGCACACCGGTCGGCCTGTTCACGTGCAACGGCCAGAACAACCAGAAGTTCGCGCTGCAGTTCGTGACCGGGCCGTACTACCAGGCGCGCGCGGCACACAGCCTGACCAGGTGCCTAGACGTCAAGAACGACGTCCCCGCGGAAGGCGCCCCGCTCCAGCTGTGGGACTGCCTCGGCAGCACGCAGACGAACCAGCAGTTCAAGTTCGTGAGCGCCTGAGAAACGCGATGGGCGCCGCGGGCCGAGGCCCGCGGCGCCCATCGACGGAAAACTACAGCTCGGCGTTGGTCGTCGGGTTGTTGGACGACACCAGAGCGGCGAGCCGGTCGCCGATCGCGTAGGTGTTGCCCGGGGACGGGTGGTCCCGGGTGGCCAGGTCGAAGGCCACCGACGCCTCGATGCGGCGGGCCGCCTCGTGCTCGCCGAGGTGGTCCAGCAGCAACGCGACCGACAGGACCGCCGCCGTCGGGTCGGCGACACCCTGGCCCGCGATGTCCGGCGCGCTGCCGTGCACCGGCTCGAACATCGACGGGTTCCGCCTCGTGATGTCGATGTTGCCGGACGCCGCGAGACCGATGCCGCCGGTCACCGCGGCCACCAGGTCGGTGAGGATGTCGCCGAACAGGTTGTCCGTGACGATCACGTCGAAGCGGCCGGGATCGGTGACCATGTGGATGGTGGCCGCGTCGACGTGCTGGTAGGCCACGGTCACGTCCGGGTGCTGGAGCGAGACCTCCTCCACCACCCGTGACCACAGCGAACCGGCGTGCGTGAGCACGTTCGTCTTGTGCACCAGCGTCAGGTGCTTGCGCGGGCGGGCCACCGCACGCGCGAACGCGTCGCGCACGACCCGCTCGACGCCGTACGCCGTGTTGACGCTGACCTCGGTCGCGATCTCGTGCGGGGTGTCCTTGCGGAGCAGGCCGCCGTTGCCGGCGTACAGGCCCTCGGTCCCCTCCCGGATCACGACCATGTCGACCTCACCCGGGTTGGCCAGCGGGCTCGCCACCCCCGGGTACAGCCGCGCGGGGCGCAGGTTGACGTGGTGGTCCAGCTCGAACCTCAGGCGCAGCAACAGACCGCGCTCGAGGATGCCGCTCGGTACGGACGGGTCACCGACCGCGCCGAGCAGGATCGCGTCGTGCTGCCTGAGCTCGCCGAGCACCGACTCCGGCAGCAGCTCGCCGGTCGCGTGCCACCGGGTCGCGCCAAGGTCATACTTCGTGACCTCGACACCCGGCACCACCTCGTTCAGCACCTTGAGTGCCTCGGCGATCACTTCCGGCCCGATCCCATCTCCTGGGATCACCGCGAGCCGCATGCACACCTCCCGGAGTCTCGGGCTGTTCTAGTAGCTCGTGAAGGCTACCGGGAAGACGTCGGATCTCCCGCGCTGGCCACCCGACTAGGTGGTGTCGGCCTAACCGAAGTCCACCGTCCGGATGATCGTGGCGCGCACCGACGCACCGATGGACTCCAGCACAGAGGGGTCGACGGGGCGGTCGACACGTAGGATCATCACCGCGTCTTCGCCTTCACTCATCTGGCTGATCTGCGCGGCCTCGATGTTGATGCCCACCTTGCCGAGCAGCGTGCCGACCACACCCATGACACCGGGCCGGTCCTCGTACTCCAGCAGCAGGTTGACGCCCTCGGCCCGCAGGTCGAACGACCGGCCGTGCACCTCGACGACCTTCTCGACCTCCGCGATGCCGGTGACGGTGCCGCTGACCGTCAGCACGTCGCCGTTCGGATAGACCCCACGCAACGTCACCAGGCTGCGATGGTTGGGGCTCTCCGCCTCCTTGGACTGCGAGACGGTGACCCCGCGCGCCTCGGCGATCTGCGTCGCGTTGACGAACGTGACCTGGTCCTCCACCACGCCGGAGAACACGCCACGCAGCGCCGCGAGCGCCAGCACCGAGGTGTCCTCGTTGGACAGCTCGCCACGCACCTCGATCGCCACCGACGTCGGCGTGCTGGCCGAGAGCGCCGACAGGACGAGGCCCAGCTTCTGGGTGAGCGGCAGGTACGGCCGCACCTCCTCGCCGACCACGCCGCCGGACGCGACGTTCACGGCGTCGGGCACGAACTCGCCACGCAGCGCCAGAAGCACCGAACGGGCCACGTCCGTGCCGGCGCGGTCCTGCGCCTCGGACGTGGAGGCGCCGAGGTGCGGCGTGACGACCACGTTCGGGATGCCGAACAGCGGGCTGTCGGTGGTCGGCTCGGAGGAGAACACGTCGATGCCGGCGCCGCCGATGCGGCCTTCCTTCGCCGCGTCGGCCAGTGCCTGCTCGTCGATCAGGCCACCGCGGGCGGCGTTGACGATGATCACGCCGGGCTTGACCTTCGCGAGCTGGTCGGCGCCGATCAGGCCCTTGGTCTCGGGGGTCTTGGGCAGGTGCACGGAGATGATGTCGGCGCGGGCGAGCAGCTCGTCCAGCGTCACCAGCTCGACGCCCAGCTGCGCGGCGCGAGCGGCGGAGGCGTACGGGTCGTAGGCGATCAGCTCGGTGCCGAACGCGGCGAGTCGGGCCGCGAACAGCTGGCCGATCTTGCCGAGGCCGACGACGCCGACGGTCTTGCCGTTGATCTCGACGCCGGAGAACTTGCTGCGCTTCCACTCGTGGTTCTGCAGGGTCGAGTGCGCGGCCGGGACCTGGCGCGCCGTGGCGAGCAGCAGGGCGACCGCGTGCTCGGCGGCGGAGACGATGTTCGAGGTCGGCGCGTTGACGACGAGCACACCACGGGACGTGGCGGCCGGCACCTCGACGTTGTCGAGCCCGACACCGGCACGGGCGACGACCTTCAGCCTGGTCGTCGCGCCCAGTACCTCGGCGTCGACCTTGGTGGCGGAGCGGACGAGCAGGGCGTCCGCGTGCGCGACCGCTTCGAGGAGGGCGGGCCGGTCCGTGCCGTCGACATGCCGGACCTCCACCTCGTCTCCGAACACGTCGAGCACCGAGGGCGCCAGCTTCTCAGCGATGAGGACTACGGGGCGAGACTGCTGGGTCACGCGAGCTCCAAGATTGCGCGGCTGTTGAGGGCACGGTTACGGCGCTGTAACCAACCGAGGGCAGTCTATGAGGTTTGCTGAATCGTTTCCTCCCCTGGTGAGCGAGGCGACAGCCCGTTGCTAGTGGTGTCCACCCGAATACGAGGGCCGCTGTCCGGTTCGTGCGCCGGTTTCCAGTTCACCAGCCGTTCACGCGGGTAGCAGAGACCCGGACGAGCGACGGTCGACTCCTCGGGGAGGGCCGGTGGTCGGAACGGTCAGGAGGGCGACAGGTCTCGCAGCGCCTCAGCGAGGCCGGCGAGGCGGTCGGTCTCCTCGACCAGTTCGCGGCCCGTCAGGGTCGGGGTGCTGGCCAGCAGCGTGCGGCCGGCGGCGGCGGCGAGCCCGCGGTAGGCGTCGAGCCCCTGCTGGACGCGGGCGAGCAGGTCGCGGACACCGTCCTCCAGGGACGCTCGCTCGCCGGTCCGCAGCTGCTCCGCGGCGACCTCGACCGCCTCGATCCTGGCCGCGGCGGCACGGAGGCGGGCCGCGGTGTCCGCGGCGGTTCGCCACGCGTCGTCGACCAGGCCCACCAGCACCGCCGAGGCCGTCAGCTGTCGCAGTAGTTCCGCGAGGGCGGACTCGGCCATGGCCAGCTGTCGCATGGGTTGACGCACGGCCGACCCCGGCCGAGGCAGCCGGTGGCGCTTCTCCACTCGGATCCGCGTGGGTGGGAAGGACGCCAGATCGGGCGGCCGGAACGTCGGGGACGGCGCCGCCCGCTTGGTGCTCGCGCGGGAGCCGCGAACCCAGATGACGCCCCCCGTCGTCAGACATCCGGTGAAGGCGGCGATCATGACGCCACCGAGGGCCGCCTCGTAGTCCCGCGCGGGGTCGAGGCCGGTCCACTGGGACACGGCCATCAACAGGAACACAAGCGTCAGGCCCGCCCACCAGACGGTCCAGAGGATCACGACCCAGAACTCGAACCCCACCCGTTCGCGGCGTGGCGGCGGGAGTTGCTCGTGACGGGCCATGACCCAATTGTCGGAACACGGGATCCTGATCCGCCACGAAATTTACGCGTTTCTTACCACGGTTCGTCGAACTCGCCGGCCTTGGCGCCGGCCACGAAGGCATCCCACTCGGACTCGGTGAACACCAGGACCGTGTCGTCCGGGCCCGTGTGCTTGGAGTTGCGCATGGCGATATAGGTCTTGTCATCCGTGTGGGGGACGAACGCAATCTCCACGTACTCGCCGTCCGGGTCGGCGTCCGGCTCCGCCGCGCGCTGCCACTCCGCGTTGGTCAGGTCGAGCTTGCCCCGGACGTGCGCCTTGTCGTCGAAGATCGGGGCCGACGCGCGGGTGGTCGGTTCGTTGCTCATAGCAGTGAAAGTAACCGATGGCCCGGTACCCCTAAAGAGGGACACCGGGCCACCGAAAGAAGTAAAATCAGGCGGTTTCGGTAATTGGGCGATCGACCCAGGACATGAGGCCGCGGAGCTTCTTGCCGACCTCTTCGATCGGGTGCTGCTCGCCCTGCTCGACCAGCTTCTGGAAGTTCGGGCGGCCGGCCTCGTCCTCGCCGACCCACTCGTTCGCGAAGGTGCCGTCCTGGATCTCGCCCAGGATCTTGCGCATCTCCTCGCGCACCGAGTCGGTGATCACCCGAGGGCCGCGGGTCACGTCGCCGTACTCGGCGGTGTCGGAGATCGAGTACCGCATGCGCGCGATGCCGCCCTCGTACATGAGGTCGACGATCAGCTTCAGCTCGTGCAGGCACTCGAAGTACGCCACCTCCGGCGTGTACCCGGCGTTCACCAGCGTCTCGAAACCGGCCTGCACCAACGCGGTCGTGCCGCCACAGAGCACCACCTGCTCACCGAACAGGTCGGTCTCGGTCTCCTCCTTGAAGGTGGTCTTGATGACGCCGGCACGCGACCCGCCGATGCCCTTCGCGTAAGCGAGCGCGAGCGCCTGGGCCGAGCCCGACGCGTCCTGCTCCACGGCGATGAGGCACGGCACACCCTTGCCGTCCACGAACTGCCGGCGCACCAGGTGACCGGGCCCCTTCGGCGCGACCATCGCGACGTCCACGTTGGCCGGTGGGGTGATCAGGCCGTAGCGGATGTTGAAGCCGTGCCCGAAGAACAGCGCGTCGCCGTCGGCGAGGTTGGGCGCGATCTCCTCCGCGTAGATGGTCCGCTGCTTGGTGTCCGGTGCCAGGATCATGATCACGTCGGCCCACGCGGAGACCTCGGCGACCGACTGGACGGTCAGGCCCTCCTCCTCGGCCTTGGCCCGCGACTTGGAGCCCTCGGGCAGCCCGATCCGGACCTCCACGCCCGAGTCACGCAGCGACAGCGCATGTGCGTGCCCCTGGCTGCCGTACCCGACCACCGCCACCTTGCGGCCCTGGATGACCGAGAGGTCCGCGTCGTCGTCGTAGAAGATCTCGACTGCCAATTTTCTTCCTTCCTGAAAAGAACTCCCGGCTGACGCTAGCGGACGCCGGTCGCCGTGATGGAGCGTGGGCCGCGGCCTATCGCGACCCGCCCCGACTGCACCATCTCCCGCACCCCGTAGGGCTCCAGCATCCGCAGCAGCGCCTCGAGCTTGTCCTCGGTGCCGGTCGCCTCGACGGTCAGCGCCTCCGGCGACACGTCGACG
Source organism: Actinophytocola sp. (assembly GCF_035634895.1). Classification (GTDB taxonomy): domain Bacteria; phylum Actinomycetota; class Actinomycetes; order Mycobacteriales; family Pseudonocardiaceae; genus Actinophytocola. The sequence goes on from NZ_DASQCC010000125.1 coordinate 28,722, forward strand.
ACCTTGGCGCGGAACAGCTGCACGGTCTCCAGCACCTGGGTGCGCACGGTCGCGTCCGCCCGCACCTTCACGAGCAGGAGCTCACGCTGGACCGAGATGGCCGGGTCCAGCTCCACGATCTTGATGACGTTGACGAGCTTGTTGAGCTGCTTGGTCACCTGTTCGAGTGGCAGCTCGTCCACCGCGACGACGATCGTCATGCGGGAGACGTCGGCGTGCTCGGTCGGGCCCACCGCGAGCGACTCGATGTTGAAGCCACGCCGGGAGAACAGGCCCGCGACGCGGGCGAGTACACCTGGCTTGTTCTCGACGAGAACCGACAGGGTGTGTGTGGTCATGCCGTCTCCTCACCCGCTGCGCGGCGCCGAAACGCTCCGCAGGCTCCGCTCATCGTCATCAGTCCTCGTCGAACAGCGGCCGGATGCCCCGGGCCGCCATGATCTGGTCGTTGCCGGTGCCCGCCGCGACCATCGGCCACACCTGCGCGTCCTTGCCGACCACGAAGTCGACCACCACGGGCCGGTCGTTGATCTCCATCGCGCGGTGGATCACCCGGTCGACGTCCTCTTTGGACTCACAGCGTAGCCCCGCGCACCCCAGCGCCTCGGCCAGGAGGGTGAAGTCCGGGATGCGGTGCTTGTGCGTGCCGAGGTCGGTCTGCGAGTACCGCTCCGAGTAGAAGAGGTTCTGCCACTGCCGCACCATGCCCAGGTTGCCGTTGTTGATCACGGCCACCTTGATGGGGGCACCCTCGATCGCGCAGGTCGCGAGCTCCTGGTTGGTCATCTGGAAGCAGCCGTCGCCGTCGATGGCCCAGACCACCTTGTCCGGCTGGCCGAACTTCGCGCCCATGGCCGCGGGCACCGCGTAGCCCATGGTGCCGAGCCCGCCGGAGTTGAGCCAGGTGGCCGGGTTCTCGTACTTGATGAACTGCGCGGCCCACATCTGGTGCTGGCCGACACCCGCGGTGTAGACGGCGTCCGGGCCCGCGATCTGGCCGATCCGCTCGATGACGAACTGCGGGGAGAGCGAGCCGTCGGTCGGTTCGTCGTAGCCGAGCGGGAACTTCTCCCGCCACTCGTCGAGCTGCTGCCACCACCTGGTGAGGTCGGCCTGCCTGCCGTCCGCCAGCTCGGCACGCACCGCGATGACCAGCTCGGCGATGATCTCCTTGCAGTCACCCACGATCGGCACGTCCGCGCGGCGGTTCTTGGAGATCTCCGCCGGATCGATGTCCGCGTGCACGATCTGGGCGTCCGGCGCGAACGTCGAGAGCTGGCCCGTGACGCGGTCGTCGAACCGGGCGCCGAGCGCGATCAGCAGGTCGGCCCGCTGCATCGCGGCCACCGCGGCGACCGAGCCGTGCATGCCGGGCATGCCGAGGTGCTGGCGGTGCGAGTCCGGGAAGGCGCCCTTGGCCATCAGCGTGGTGACCACGGGGATGCCGGTCAGCTCGGCCAGCTCACGCAGGTCGGCGGACGCCTGTGCCTTGAGCACTCCACCGCCGACGTAGAACACCGGCCGCTTGGCGTGCGCGATCAGCTTCGCGGCCTCGCGCACCTGCTTGCCGTGCGGCCGGGTCGTCGGCTTGTAGCCGGGCAGCCGCATCTCGGGCGGCCACGAGAAGGAGGTGGTCTCCTGCAGCACGTCCTTGGGGATGTCGACGAGCACGGGGCCGGGTCGGCCGGTGCTCGCGATGTGGAACGCCTCGGCGATGGCCCTCGGGATCTCCGCGGGGTCCTTGATGAGGAAGTTGTGCTTGGTGACGGGCAGCGTGATGCCGCAGATGTCGGCTTCCTGGAACGCGTCGGTGCCGATCAGCGCCCTGGACTGCTGGCCGGTGATCGCGACGATCGGCACGGAGTCCATGTTGGCGTCGGCGAGCGGCGTGACGAGGTTCGTCGCCCCGGGGCCCGAGGTGGCCATGCAGACCCCGACCTTGCCGGTGGCCTGGGCGTACCCGGTGGCCGCGTGGCCCGCGCCCTGCTCGTGGCGGACGAGGATGTGCCGGACCTTCGTGGAGTCCAGCAGGGGGTCGTACGCAGGCAGGATCGTGCCGCCCGGAATACCGAACACCACCTCGACGCCTACCGCCTCGAGGGATCGGACGAGCGACTGCGCGCCGGTCACCCGGACCGGGGTGCCGGTCGGCGGAGTCGGTTTGGGTCGAGGGGCCGCTGGGCGCGGCCCTGGCGTTGCGGCGGCCGGGGTCGGCCGCTGTGTCGCACTGGTCATCGGCTTCTGCCTCTTGTCGGGGTTTCTCTACCAGGCTCTCAGACGTCCTCGAACACGAAAAAACCCCCGCCGACCGCTGTGGTCGTACGAGGGTCGCGCGTTCGACGCAGCTGACTTCCTCAGCGTCGAACGCGCTGGGGAAGTACGAGACCGGTCTGCTGGGGCACGTTGGAGACGGTAGTGCTGGCGACCTGGGGCGTCAACTCTGCGGGATTGTGATCTCACCTGATGAGAGAGCCGCCGGTCGCTCCGCGTGCCTCGCGCCGTGGCACGATAGGGGACGTGACCGTTCCGGAGGTGTCCCGCCTGGTGTTCCGCATCCCGGCGACCGCCGTGTTGGGGGCACTGCTGTTCGCCATCACGGCGACGCCGTTCGCGTGGGCGGCACCCGGCCTGGCCGTCATCTACGTTGTGCCGGTCGCGGCCATCGCGTGGGTGCTGCGCGTGCGGACGACCGCCGACCGCGAGCGGCTGGTGGCCCGGACCCTGTTCGGCCGGCACGTCGTGCCGTGGTCGGACCTGCGTGCGTTCCGGGTGTCCGAGCGGTCCTGGGTACGCGCCGTGGTCGAGGACGGGAAGGAACTCCCCCTGCCGAACGTGCGCACCCGCCACCTCCCGGCCCTGTCGCTGATCAGCGGCGGCCGGCTGGCGGACCCGACCGAGGACGTAGAAGACGCAGAACCGGTCCCCGTCCCGTCCGCTCCCGCCGAGGAGCCCCGGGAAGAAGACGCCGAGTAGAACCTGGAGGAGCCGTGCCTGAGCTCCGTTCCCGCATCACCACCCATGGCCGCAACGCGGCCGGCGCGCGTGCCCTGTGGCGCGCCACCGGCATGACCGACGGTGACTTCGGCAAGCCGATCGTGGCCATCGCGAACTCCTACACGCAGTTCGTGCCCGGACACGTGCACCTGCGCGACCTCGGCGACATCGTGGCCGAGGCGGTCGCCGCCGCCGGGGGCATCGCGCGGGAGTTCCACACGATCGCCGTCGACGACGGGATCGCCATGGGGCACGGCGGGATGCTGTACTCGCTCCCCTCGCGGGAGATCATCGCGGACAGCGTCGAGTACATGGTCAACGCGCACGCCGCCGACGCGCTCGTGTGCATCTCCAACTGCGACAAGATCACGCCGGGCATGCTCAACGCGGCCATGCGCCTGAACATCCCGACCGTGTTCGTGTCGGGCGGGCCGATGGAGGCCGGCAAGGCCGTGGTCGTGGACGGGGTCGCGCACACGTCGTCGGACCTGATCACCGCCATCTCCGCGTCGGCCAACGACAACGTGGACGAGCTCGGGCTCACCGCCGTCGAGCAGTCCGCCTGCCCGACCTGCGGGTCGTGCTCCGGGATGTTCACCGCCAACTCCATGAACTGCCTGACCGAGGCGCTCGGCCTCGCGCTGCCGGGCAACGGCTCGACGCTCGCGACGCACGCCGCTCGCCGGGACCTGTTCTCCCGTGCCGGGACCACGGTCATGGAGCTGGCGCGCCGCTACTACGGCAACGACGACTCGTCCGTGCTGCCGCGGTCGATCGCCACGCGGGACGCGTTCGTCAACGCGATGGCCCTGGACATGGCGATGGGCGGGTCCACCAACACCGTGCTGCACATCCTCGCGGCCGCGCGGGAGGGTGAGGTCGACTTCACCCTTACGGACATCGACGACATCTCCCGCCGGGTGCCGTGCCTGGCAAAGGTGTCACCGAACTCCAGCTACCACATGGAGGACGTGCACCGGGCGGGTGGCATCCCGGCAATCCTGGGTGAACTCTGGCGCGGCGGGAAGCTCAACGAGGGCGTGCACACGATCCACTCGCCGTCGCTGTCGGAGTGGCTGTCCGAATGGGACATCCGGGCGTCGTCGCCGTCCGAGGAGGCCGTGGAACTGTTCCACGCCGCCCCGGGTGGTGTCCGGACCACGAAGGCGTTCTCGACGTCGAACCGCTGGTCCACACTGGACACCGACGCCGCGGACGGCTGCATCCACGACGTCGAGCACGCGTACACCGTCGAGGGCGGCCTGGCCGTGCTGCGCGGCAACCTGGCCGAACACGGCGCGGTGATCAAGGCGGCGGGCATCGAGGAGGAGCTGTTCCACTTCGAGGGCCCGGCCCGCGTGGTCGAGAGCCAGGAAGAAGCGGTGTCGGTGATCCTGAAGCGGGAGATCCAGCCGGGTGACGTGCTGGTCGTGCGCTACGAGGGGCCGGCGGGCGGGCCGGGGATGCAGGAGATGCTGCACCCGACCGCGTTCCTGAAGGGCGCCGGCCTGGGCAAGAAGTGCGCGCTGATCACCGACGGCCGCTTCTCGGGCGGCACGTCCGGCCTGTCGATCGGCCACATCTCCCCGGAGGCGGCCGGCGGCGGCCTGATCGGCCTGGTCGAGGACGGCGACCGGATCCTCATCGACGTCCACGAACGGCGGCTGGAACTACAGGTCTCCGACGAGGTCCTGGCGGACCGGCGGGCGAAGATGGAGTCGGCGGAACGGCCGTGGCAGCCGAAGGACCGTCAACGCCCGGTCACGGCGGCACTGCGTGCCTACGCCCGCATGGCGACGGACGCTTCGCAGGGCGCCGTCCGCGACGTCAACCGCTGAGCAACCGGCGCAGCGCGGTCGGCGAGTGTCCGACGTGCGCACGCACGGTCCGGCACAGGTGGGCCTGGTCGGCGAACCCGAGGTCCGCGGCGAGCGTGGCCAGTCCACGCTCGCCCGCCTCGAGCCGGTCCAGTGCCCTGCTGACCCGCAACCGGTTGCGGTAGCGGGTCACTGACACGCCGACCTCGCGGGTGAACGCCCTGCTCAGCCGGTACGGCGACACTCCGAGCGCCGCGGCGAGCGACTGCAGGCCGATCGCCGACGGATCATCGTTCACCAGCGCCTCGCGCGCTCGGGCCGCCAACATCCGGTCGGCCGGGTGCGATCGCGCCGGGACGAAGGCCAGCAGTCCGAGCAACGCCTCGACCAGCCCGTACTCGACGTCGGCCGTCGACGTCAGCAGGCGCCGGTGTGCGAGGTCCACCCGCGCGTCGACGTGGATCAGCGGCCGGGCGGGCCCGGCGAGCCGTTCACCCAGCGTGGCCGACAGTGACACCGACGTGCACAGGTCCCCGCCCGTCGGGTGCTCGAAGCTCTCCTCCTCACCCGGCGTGCCGAGGTAGGCGACCGTCGGGTCCAGGTCGACCACCGCACCGGCCACCCGCCGCCGGAACCGGCCCCGCCGGACCAGCACCAGCCGGTAGTCATCCCGCGCCTCCTGCGCCGACCAGCCAGCGTGCCCGCCCGGGCAGTGCGCCGACCACACACCCAGGTCGGCCCGCGTCGCGAGTGCCATGAACTCCACGCGCCGGACGCTACAAGCGGGCACCGACAGCGCAAGGAAGTTCAAGACCGCGGACCCCGCAGGCGGCAGGCTTCCGGCATGGCAACGCTGCGACAGGACATCGAGCTGGACACCGACCCCGACGCCGCCTGGGACGCCCTGCGGGACTTCGGCGCCCTCCACGAACGGCTGGTCACGGGCCTCGTGACCGCCTGCGAGTCAGACGGCCACGAACGGGTGATTACCTTCGCCAATGGCGTAACCGTGCGCGAGCTGCTCATCGGCGCCGACGACGCGCACCGCCGCCTCACCTACGCGATCGTGGACGGTTTCACCCACTATCAGGGCACAGCACAGGTCATCCCGGAAAAGCAAGGCTGCCGGTTCGTCTGGCACGTCGACCTGTTGCCGGACGAGCGGGCCGGCGACGTAGCGCTACTCATGGAGCAGGGCGCCTCCGCCATCCGGCGTACCTTGGGCGACACCGGGGTATGAACCCGGTCACTGTGTCTCACGATACGGATCGCATTGGACCACAACGTGGGCACGTGGCACGCTGAAAAGCGTGTTGAGTGCGATCGAGATCCTGCTCGTGGCCCGTCGCCACGTGGATTTCGTTCGTGTCTCCAGCGCGATGTGCCGTCGGGTCACGTAACCCGTCGCCGCCGTATTGCAAGTCGGCGCCTGGGTGCGTCGGCTCGACCCCCATGTTCCCGAGGGTTCCGGCGTGCGCGAGCGCCCTGGATGTCCGGAGGACTGACGGGTGTCAACTCCCACCACGCCCAAGCGAGCGCCGGCGCGTCGCCGCGGTGAGGGCCAGTGGGCGCTCGGGTACCGCGAGCCGCTCAACCCGAACGAGCGGAGCAAGAGGGACGACAACCCGCTCAACGTCCGCGACCGCATCGAGAACATCTACGCCCACACCGGTTTCGACGGTATCGACCCCGGCGACCTGCGTGGCCGTTTCCGCTGGTACGGCCTGTACACCCAGCGCAAGCCCGGGATCGACGGCGGCCGCACCGCCACCCTCGAACCCGAGGAGCTGGACGACAAGTACTTCATGCTCCGCGTCCGCGTCGACGGCGGGGCCGTCACCACGGAGCAGCTGCGGGTCATCGGCGAGGTCTCCGAACAGTACGCACGGGACACGGCCGACATCACCGACCGGCAGAACATCCAGTACCACTGGATCCGGATCGAGGACATGCCCGCCGTGTGGGAGAAGCTGGAGGGCGTCGGGCTCACCACCATGGAGGCGTGCGGCGACAGCCCGCGCGTGATCCTCGGCTCTCCCGTCGCGGGCATCGCGACCGACGAGGTCATCGACGGCAGGCCCGCCATCGAGGAGATCAAGAACCGGTACATCGGCGCCAAGGAGTTCTCGAACCTCCCCCGCAAGTTCAAGACCGCGATCTCCGGTCTGCCGGACGTCGCCCACGAGGTCCACGACATCGCGTTCGTCGGTGTCGAGCACCCCGAGCACGGCCCCGGCTTCGACCTGTGGGTCGGCGGTGGCCTGTCCACCAACCCGATGATCGGCGTGCGGCTCGGCGCGTGGGTGCCGCTCGACGAGGTGCCGGACGTGTGGGCCGGCGTGATCAGCATCTTCCGCGACTACGGCTACCGCCGACTGCGTCACCGCGCCCGCCTGAAGTTCCTCGTCAAGGACTGGGGCGCGGAGAAGTTCCGCGAGGTCCTGGAGACCGAGTACCTCGAACGCAGGCTCGTCGACGGCCCCGCGCCGAAGGTGCCCGAGCAGCCACGCGACCACGTCGGCGTGCACGAGCAGCGGGACGGCAACGTCTACGTCGGCGCCGCGCCCATCGCCGGGCGCGTGTCGGGCTCGACGCTCGTCGCGGTGGCCGACGCGGCGGAGGCCGCCGGCTCGCGCCGGGTCCGGTTCACGCCGCTGCAGAAGCTGATCGTGCTCGACGTGCCGAAGTCCGAAGTGGACGGTCTGCGGACCGCGCTCGCCGGGCTGGGCCTGCAGACCGACCCGTCGCCGTGGCGGCGCGGGGTGATGGCCTGCACCGGCATCGAGTTCTGCAAGCTCGCGATCGTCGAGACCAAGGCCCGCGCGGCGAACCTGGTGTCGGCGCTGGAGGACCGGCTCAAGGACATCACCGCGGACGTGACGACGCCGATCAGCGTGCACATCAACGGCTGCCCCAACTCCTGTGCCCGCATCCAGACCGCGGACATCGGGCTGAAGGGCCAGATCGTGACCGATGCGGACGGCAACCAGGTCGAGGGCTTCCAGGTCCACCTCGGCGGCGGGCTCGGCCTGGACGCCGGGTTCGGCCGGAAGCTGCGTGGCCACAAGGTGACCGCCGAGGAGCTGCCGGACTACGTGGAACGCGTGGTGCGCAACTACATCGCGGACCGCGAGCCGGACGAGCGGTTCCCGCAGTGGGTGGCCCGCGCGCAGGAGGACGACCTGAAGTGAGCGGAGCTTGCGGAGCGAACCATGGGCGCCACGAGCAGCGGCCGCCTTCTCGGAGCCTGCGAGGAGAAGGGGAGGCGCGGTCGTGACCGAGCGCGCGGCTCCGTTCTACTGCCCGTACTGCGGCGACGAGGACCTTCGCCCGCAGGAGGAACCGCATGCCGCGTGGCTGTGTACCGGCTGCCGGCGCGTGTTCACCGTCAAGTTCGTCGGTTTGAACCTCGCAGGGTCGACAGCACTGGAAGAGGTGACCAAGTGACCACCGCGACGAAGGACCTCAGGCGTCTCGCGGAGGAGGCGGCGGAGGAGTTGGCCGGCGCGACCGCGGCGGAGGCTCTGGAGTGGACGGCGAGGACGTTCGGCGACCGGTTCATCGTCGCCTCCAACATGCAGGACGCCGTCCTGATCGACCTTGCCGTGCGGGCGAAGCCGGACGTGGACGTGCTGTTCCTCGAGACCGGCTACCACTTCGCGGAGACCGTCGGCACCCGGGACGCGGTCGAGGTGACCTACCCGTCGATCCGGATCGTCAACACCGAGGCCGCGCAGTCCGTCGCCGACCAGGAGGCGGAGTTCGGGCTGCTGAACAGGACCGACCCGACCCAGTGCTGCTTCCTGCGCAAGGTGGTGCCGCTGCGCAGGGCACTCGCGAACTACGACGCCTGGGTGACCGGCGTGCGCCGGGTGGACGCGCCGACCCGTGCGAGCACCCCGATCGTGCAGTGGGACGAGCGCAACGGCCTCGTGAAGGTCAACCCGATCGCGCCGTGGACGGACGAGGAGTTCCGCGAGTACATCGACGCGGGCGGCATCCTCGAGAACCCGCTCGTCGGCGAGGGTTACCTGTCGATCGGCTGCGCGCCGTGCACCGCGAAGCCGTTGCCGGGCCAGGACGCCCGCAGCGGCCGCTGGGCCGGCTCGGCCAAGACCGAGTGCGGGCTGCACGGATGACCGCGGCCGTCGAGGCACTCGACTCCCTGGGGCGCCTCGAGTCCGAGGCGGTCCACATCATGCGCGAGGTGGCAGGCGAGTTCGACCGGCCGGTGATCCTGTTCTCCGGCGGCAAGGACTCGACCCTGCTGCTGCACCTGGCGGTCAAGGCGTTCTGGCCGGCGCCGGTGCCGTTCCCGTTGCTGCATGTGGACACCGGGCACAACTTCGACGAGGTCATCGAGTTCCGCGACCGGGTCGTCGAGCGCCACGGCCTGCGGCTGGTGGTCGCGAAGGTGCAGGACTGGATCGACGACGGCCGGCTGACCGAGCGTCCGGACGGCACCCGCAACCCGCTGCAGACCGTGCCGCTTTTGGACACCATCACGGAGAACAGGTTCGACGCGGTGTTCGGCGGTGGGCGCCGGGACGAGGAGCGGGCCCGCGCCAAGGAGCGGATCTTCAGCCTGCGCAACGCGTTCGGCCAGTGGGAGCCCCGCCGGCAGCGGCCGGAGCTGTGGAACCTGTACAACGGGCGACACCGGCCGGGCGAGCACGTGCGGGTGTTCCCGCTGTCCAACTGGACCGAGCTGGACGTGTGGCGCTACATCGGCCGCGAGGGCATCGAGCTGCCGTCGATCTACTACGCGCACGAGCGGGAGGTCTACCTGCGCGACGGCATGTGGCTCGCCGAGGGTCCGTGGGGCGGCCCGCGTGACGGGGAGACGTTGACCCGCAGGACGATCCGCTACCGGACCGTCGGCGACGGCTCGTGCACCGGCGCCGTCGAGTCGACCGCGACGACCCTCGACGAGGTGATCGCCGAGGTGGCCGCGAGCCGGCTCACCGAGCGCGGCGCGACCCGCGCCGACGACCGCCTCTCCGAGGCGGCCATGGAGGATCGCAAGCGGGAGGGCTACTTCTGATGAGCGGAGCTTGCGGAATTTCCCGCACGAACGGGACTTTCGTGCGAGGCCCAGGGAGCAAGAAAGACGGTTCGTTCGTTGCCATGGGAAGATCGTCGGGCGGGCGGGGCGAGGGAGCGTCATGAGCGATCTCCTCAGGCTCGCGACCGCGGGAAGTGTGGACGACGGCAAGTCCACGCTCGTCGGCCGGCTGCTGTACGACACCAAGTCCGTGCTGGCCGACCAGCTCGACGCCGTGCATCGCGCGAGTGTCGACAAGGGACTGTCCACACCGGACCTCTCACTACTCGTCGACGGGCTGCGGTCGGAACGCGAGCAGGGCATCACCATCGACGTCGCCTACCGCTACTTCGCCACCGGCAGGCGGTCGTTCGTGCTCGCCGACACCCCCGGGCACGTGCAGTACACCCGCAACACGGTGACCGGCGCGTCAACGGCGGAGCTGGCGATCCTGCTGGTGGACGCCCGCAAGGGCGTGCTGGAGCAGACGAAACGGCACGCGGCGGTCCTCGCGCTGCTGGGGGTGCCACGCCTCGTGCTGGCGGTCAACAAGATCGACCTCGTGAGCTACGACGAGGGCACGTTCGAGGTGATCGCCAAGGAGTTCGCCCACCACGCGACCACGCTCGGCTACCCGCTCGGCGTGGTCATCGCGATCCCGGTGTCGGCACTGGTCGGCGACAACGTGGTGGAGCACTCGGCCAACACACCGTGGTACGCGGGACCGACACTGCTCGAACACCTGGAAAACGTGCCGGTGGAACCGGATCCGCACGAGGCGCCGTTCCGTTTCCCCGTGCAGTACGTGATCCGCCCGCGCACCGAGACACACCCGGACTACCGCGGCTACGCAGGCCAGGTCAACGCCGGCACGATCCGGCCCGGGGACGAGGTAATCGTGCTGCCGGGCGGCTCGCGGACCACGGTCACGAAGATCGACACGCCGGACGGTGAGCTGCCGGAGGCGGTCGCGGGTCGCTCGGTCACGCTGCTGCTGGCCGACGACATCGACATCTCCCGTGGTGACGTGATCGCGAGTGCCGCGCATCCGCCGGAGCTGACCGACGAGCTGTCCGCGACGCTCGCGTGGCTCGCGGACAAACCGTTGCGGGCCAACGCGAGGGTGCTTGTCAAGTCCGGGGCCAAGACCGTCCAGGCTGTGGTCACCGAGTTGCGCACGCGCTTCGACGAGCAGAAGCTGTCCACGCACGAAAGCCCGGAAACACTGGTACTCAACGAGATCGGGCAGGTGTCGCTGCGCATGGCGGAGCCACTCCCCGTCGACCGCTACACGAGCCACGGCCGGACCGGCGCGTTCCTGGTGATCGACCCGGCCGACGGCACGACCCTGGCGGCAGGGTTGGTCGGGGCGCCGCTTCCGTTGCTGGACAAGGACTAGGAGACCCCTGTGCGTACCCGCGCCATCCTCGCCACGATCGCCGCGTTATCCCTGCTCACGACGGCGTGCTCGAGAGCCGACGAAGGCGAGACCAGCACCGGCACGACGGCGGCGGAGAACACCAGCCCTGCCACGGAGCTGCGGCTGGGCTACTTCCCGAACGTCACGCACGCGCCCGCGCTGATCGGCACCGACAAGGGCCTGTTCGAGAAGGAGCTGGGCGACACCAAGCTCACCCTCCAGCAGTTCAACGCGGGCCCCGACGAGGTGTCGGCGCTGCTCGGCGGCTCCCTGGACGTCGCCTTCATCGGGTCCGGCCCGGCCATCAACGCCTACGCCAAGTCGAAGGGCGCGGCGGTGCGGCTGATCTCCGGCGTCACCTCGGCCGGCGCGCAGTTCGTGACCACCCCGGACATCACCAAGCCCGAGGACCTGGTCGGCAAGACGGTCGTCACCCCGCAGCTCGGCAACACCCAGGACGTGGCGCTCAAGAAGTGGTTGGCGGACAAGAAGCTGACGGGCAAGGTCCAGGTCACCAACATGGAGAACGCCCAGACGCTGGACGCCTTCAAGGGCGGCCAGGTCCAGGCGGCCTGGCTGCCGGAACCGTGGTCGTCGCGGCTCGTGCTGGAGGCCGGCGCGAAGGTCTTCGTGGACGAGAAGGAGCTGTGGTCGGACGGCAAGTTCCCGACCACGGTCCTGATCGTGCGCACGGAGTTCCTCGAGCAGCACCCGCAGACCGTGAAGGCGTTCCTGAAGGGCCTGGTCGCGTCGATCGACTACGCCGACGACGACGAGTCCGACGCGCAGGCCGCGGTCAACAGGCAGCTGGAGAAGCTGACCGGCAAGACGCTCAAGCCCGACGTGATCAAGCGGGCGTGGTCGAACATCACGCTCACCTTCGACCCGGTCGCCGGTCAGTTCAAGCAGCTGGCCAAGGACCAGGTCACGGCGGGCATCGCCCAGACCGCACCGGACGTGGCCGGGTTCGCGGACCTGACGCAGCTCAACGCGGTGCTCAAGGAAGCCGGCAAGCCGGTCGTCGACGCCGGTGGGCTGGACAAGAAGTAGCCAGGGGAGGCGCGAGATGACCGTGACGCTCGAGGTTGGGGTGCGGACCGAGTATGCCGTGCGCCTTTCCGGTGTTGGCAAGACGTTCGGGCAGGGCAGGCGCGCGGTCGCCGCGCTCGACGGGGTGGACCTCGACGTCGCGCCCGGCGAGTTCGTGTGCCTGCTCGGCGCGTCCGGGTGCGGCAAGACGACCGTGCTGAACCTGGTCGCCAGCCTCGAGGACGCGACGGCCGGCGAGATCGAGCTGAACACCTCGCGGCCCGCGGTCATGTTCCAGGAGGCCGCGCTGATGCCGTGGCTGACCGCGTCACGCAACGTCGAGCTGCCGCTGCGCCTCGCGGGCGTGGGACGGGCGGAGCGGCGGGCGCGGGCCGGCGAG
>NZ_DASQCC010000126.1:0-11416 GCF_035634895.1 Actinophytocola sp.
ACCCACACCACCCCAGAACAAGCCTTCACCGCCCTCCGCGGCTACGCACGCGCCCACCACATCAAACTCACCACCCTCGCCCAAGACATCGTCGACGGCAACGCCAACCGCGACACCATCCTCGACCACAACACCTGACACCACGACCGCACGCCGCGGCATCGGCGCAGGAAGCTCGTCCGGCACCGTGGCCGACGCCGTCATCGGCAGCTACCGCCGGGCGCCGCTGACGAGTGCAGCACCGTACGTCGGCGCCGCGTCCGCAGAGAGGTGTCGACCGTCAGTTGGCCTGTGTGCCGCCGGGCTTGGGCACGACACTGCACACGCAGCCGCGGTCGTGGTGTCCCACCATGGTGGCGGTGCAGAACCGCGCGGCGATCTGGTCATGCTCGGCCCAGGGATGGGCGCACGCGGAACAGGCGAGCGATGTCTCGCCGCCGGGTACGGTGGTGTTCGGATGCGTGTGAGTCGTAGCCACGTCTACTCCCGCTCGTCCTGTTCAAGCTCGGATCTAGCGGTGTCGGACTCACCGGGAGACTCGCGAAGGTTCGCACCCTACAGCCTACGCGTACCAGGCAAAATCGCTCGACGACGGCACCCCGAGCCACGGGCCGCCGGCTCGTCGCGACCCCGAAGGTCCACACAGGACACCGAGAGGTACTTTCTTCGCACACAACCATTTGCCCACTGTGGACTGTTGCCACCGGTGGACGCCGTCGAGCCCGGAAGCTCACGAATGGGTGCCGGGAACCGCGCGATGTTTCAACGGCACCAAGGGATTCGGCTTCATCGCACCCGCCGGCGCGGGACGGAGCCGTTCGTGCACCAGTCGCCGCCACGGGACCACTAGCCCCACGGTCTCGTGGAGTGCCAACTGGTTGAGTTCGAGGTCGGTAGGGGTCGGGAAGCGACGCCGGTCACACGGGCGAGCCGCTCATGGGCGGCCCGCGGACGACTGGTCTCAGGCCGCCGACCGACGCCCGCTCGTGCGCCGCGGCGCTGCCTCGGCGTCGTGCTGCGGACCGGCGGCGGGCACGGGCTCGCGGAACAGGTTCTCATGTGCCATGTGACCGGCTGGTGCGTCGCTCTTGGTCTGCTCGGCGAGCGGATGGCTGAACTGGACGCCGGCAGGCTGTGTGTTGGTAATGGTGGATGTCCTTTCAAACGGCAAGTAGGCGCTGCGGCACAGCGAGTGGGTGCGCGTGTGGCACTCTCGTTTCGGGATGACGCGGAATCAACGTCGCGTCGAACACGCCTCAGCTGAACTTGAGCCTACACCCGGTTCCCCGAAACCGGCGACCATTAGCTGTCTTTCAGCGCGCCGCTCGCCCGGTGCCCGCGGACGACACCGCTTCGCCGGTGGCCGTGACACACCGTGTGCGGGGAAGCCGTGGCGGACGCCGACCGCCCCGTGTTTCTCGAGTGGACCTCGGTGGCGAGCCTGCCCCGACAGGCCGCAGAAACGCCGAGTCGGCAGATCCCGGGCTTGTCAACGGGATCTGCCGACTCGATGAAACATGCTGTCCGGGCGATGCCCGGACCAGGTCACAAGGGGGTGACAGCGGTTGCCTGGGGGCCCTTCTGGCCCTGGCCCACGGTGTACTCCACGCGCTGGTTCTCCTCCAGGGACTTGAAGCCACCGCCCTGGATCTCCGAGTAGTGCACGAACACGTCGCCGGAACCGTCGTCCGGCGCGATGAAGCCGAAGCCCTTCTCGGAGTTGAACCACTTCACAACGCCCTGAGCCATACTGTGTCCTTCAACAAGTTGGAAACGGAACACCGCTCATGCGGCGGTCCGGGTTGTCTGCAACGGACCGTTCCGCCAACCTGGAGAAACGTGCACGCCCGCAACAAATCGTTTCGCGAGCGCGCGTTAACACGAACACAAAACAAACGACCTCGTCCAGCCTACACGATGTCGGCCGCCGCTGTAACCGAGCGGTGGCGCCCCGTAGATGACGACCGTGCTCAGTGGACGTTCGAGGGGGCTGACCCGCTGCTCGACGCCGGGAACCGGCCCGCGACGACCGTGGATCGGCTGGTAGAGTCGATGGTGTCGACGGCTAGTCGCATGCCGGCAACAGAGCCGGTCTCGTCTTCGGCCTACCGAGCCCAGGTCACCGTGCTGACCGGGAGGACGGAAGCGCCACCATCTCATCGGCTCCGCGAAACGTCGCCGCCGACCCGTTCCGGCCGACGCGTCGACGCGGTTGGCCGTGTGCGCCCGGCACCCCCGCGCACTCTGCTCGAACCGTCGGGCAGCTGTCTCTACGCCTACGGGAATGAGCACGTCATCACAACTTTTTCGCACCCGCCCCGAGATCCCTCGAGGCGCTGGCCGCGGGCGACGCCCGTGGCCTCGCCACCCAGGGGCCGGTGATCGGCGTGACACGCCTGGAGAGAGCGGCAGCCAGATGATCGCCGGCACCGCGGCCCGAACGCTGTCCACCGACCGGCTCACCCTGCGTCCATGGCAGGTCGAGGACGCGCCGGCGGCCCTGAAGATCTACGGCAACCCCGACGTCGCACACCGGCTGAGCCCGGCCATGGACCGGGTGGACAGCCTCGCGACCATGCGGATACTGCTCCAGCAGTGGATCGCCGAGGACGCCCGGCTGACCGCGCCCGCCGGCAGGTGGGCCATCGAACACACCGGTGACCGGCGCGTCGTCGGCGGCGCCATCCTGCTTCCCCTCCCCCCGGGCGGTGAGGACCTCGAGATCGGCTGGCACCTCATCCCGTCCGGGCTGGGCGACCAGTACGCCCGCGAGGCCATGTTCGCCCTCGCCTCCTGGGCGTTCAGCCACGAGGTCGACGAACTGTTCGCGGTGGTCCGCCCCGAGAACAAGAACACCGCCGCGACCGTGCGGGAGAACGGCATGCAATGGGTCGGCGAGACCACCAAGTACTTCGGCCTCGACCTGCAGGTGTTCCGGCTGAGGCAGGCCGACCTGGACCGGAGCGCACCGACCGGCCACCGGCCACCGAACCACGAGTGATCGACAGGAGCACGATGACCCCCAGCCCCCGGTCCTTGTTCGACGATGCCCGCACCCGAGCGGGAGAGGAACGTACCGACCTACAGCGGCGAGCCGTGCGGACCGTCGCCGGCAACGCCCGTGACCGCGACGACTTCATCGCGATGCTGTCCATGCTCGGTCTGGAGGACCCCGTGCACCGGACCGTGCCCCTGAGCCGGCGACTCGCCGTCTACGTCCACCAGGTGGCGGCCGCCGTCGGCGTGCCGGCCGAGGCCACCGGACACGAGGTGACCGACACGGCCACCGCGTACATCGGCCTCGACCAACGCGCCGGCCACCAGCCCGGCCGCGACCTGATGCTCGTGTGGGACGAACGCCTCGGCTGGTACATCGCGGTGGAGACGACCCCCACCGAGCCCCCGGAGGTCGTCGCCTACCTCGACGGCGACGCCGTGCCGCCACCCGCCGAGGTCGCCCGCTTCGTCGCCGACGCCGCCGCCGGCGGCCGCGTCACGAGGATCCGGCCGGTGCTGCCCCCCGCCGAACGCACGGCGCTCGCCGACAGGATGGCCGCGGTCTGCGGACGCGGCTGAGCCGTCGCCCAGGTGGGCGGGGGCCTGCCCGCCCACCCGTGCCGCTCACCAGGTCGAGTTCGTCAGCCCGGTGCCGATGGTGACGTCGTCGAAGTCGTCGCCGTCGGGGTCGTCGCTGTAGGTCATCGTGATGCGGCCGAAGGGGTCCACCGCGAGCGCCGGCTGGGTCTGGCGGCCGGTGGCGACCGTGTTGGCACGCAGCCTGGGCTGGCGGCCGTTGCCGGTGCCGTCCGGGTTGAGGCCCTGGACGTAGACGTCGTCGTTCTCGGTCCAGTAGACGACCGCGTCGCGCTGGTCGTCGATGCCGACCTGGGGGTCGTTGCCCGGAATGAACGCCTCGGCCGGCGCCGAGCCGGTCGCGGTGAACGAGCGGACGCCGAGCTGGTCGCCACCGAGGTGGTCGGTCTCCCAGCCGACGACGAAGTCGCCGTTGAAGTCGGCCGCCACCGTCGCGTTCTCCTGCTGTCCGTCGGTGGCCTGGTTGGCGACCCGCTTCGCGAGCTTCACGGCGCCGGTCGGCGTGAAGCTCGCCAGCCCGACGTTGTAGAACCCGTTGGCGTCGATGTCCTCGTCCCACACCACGATCGCGTTCCCCGCGGCGCCCATCGCGACGTCCGGGTGCCGGTTGGTGCCGCCCGTCGCATGCACCTGCTTCTCGTAGGCCTTCGCCGTGATCGAGTCGTACCCGGACAGCCGGACGGTCGGCTGGGCGCCGTCCTGCTGGTCCTCGAACACGACCGCGAAGCCCGGCCCCTCCGGGTTGACCGCCACCTCGGGGTTGAGCTGTTGACCGGCCGCCGTGGCGTTGGCCGTCGCCGACCCGGTGTCGGCGCCCGCGGCGCTGTAGGTCTGGACGCGGATCTGGTAGTACCCGTTGCCGTCGTTGTCGTCGGCCCACACGACGACCACGCCGCCGTCCGGGCGGACCGCGACGTCGGGCTGCACGTGGGACCAGTTCCCGGTGCCGCCGGGCGAGACCTTCTTCTCCCACGACGAGGTGCCGTCGCGGTACAGCCGCGCGTACACCTCGGTGTGCACCGCGTCGCCGGGGTTGGTGGCGTCGCGGTCGTCCTCCCACACGACGGCCGTGTAGCCGCCCCGGGAGGTCGCGACCGACGGGTTGTCCTGGTCGCCGGTGCTCGTGGTGTGGACGGGGGCCCACGTGACCGTGCCGTCCGCCGACGCGGGCGCGGCGAGCAGCACGAGAGTGCCCACAGTGGACAGTGCGGTGATGATCGTGCGTCTCATGCCGTTCCGTCTCATGGGTTCTGGAGGCCGGGGTTGCCGGCCTGGATCACGTAGCTCTTCTCGGTCCGGACCGGGTAGTCGCGCACGGAGACCTTGTCGACGACCCGGAAGTCGACGCTCATCTGGGTCGGCGTCGTGACGGTGCGGACGTAGCCCCGCAGGTTCTTGTTGAACTTCACGTGCGGGTTCAGGCTGGACGTGCCGTCGCTCGCGGCGTTGCCGTCACCGCCGGAGGTGATCGACGTGGTCACCAGCTCGGTGCCGATCACCCGGTCCTGGCCGGCGTAGTTGTTCATGATGTTGGCCGCCCAGTGCTGGTGCACGTCGCCGGTCAGCACGACGGTGCTGGTGTTGCCCCGTGACTGCCAGCCGTTCTGGATCCGCGTGCGGTTGGCGGTGTAGCCGTCCCAGGAGTCCATGCTCTTCGCACCGTCCGAAGAGGACAGCCGCTGCGCGAAGAACACCTGCTGGCCGATCAGGTCCCAGGTCGCGAGATGCTGGCCCATGCCGTCGAGCAGCCAGCCCTCCTGGGTCGCGCCGGTGATCGTGCGGGCCGGGTCGTCGGCCTCGGGGCAGACCTTGGTGCCGTCGCCGCAGGCCTGGTCCATGCGGTACTGGCGGGTGTCCAGCATGTGGAAGGTGGCGAGGCTGCCCCACCTGAGCCGCCGGTAGAGCTGGAGGTCCGGGCCGTTCGGCGCCTGCGCGGACCGCAGCGGCATGTGCTCGTAGTAGGCCTGGTAGGCCGCCGCGCGCCGGGTCGCGAAGTCGCCGGCCGGGGTGTCGTTCTCCCGCACCATGCCCGCGTAGTTGTTCTCGACCTCATGGTCGTCCCAGACGACCACCCAGGGCGCGGCGTGATGTGCGGCCTGGAGGTCGACGTCGGCGCGGTACTGGCCGTGGCGCACCCGGTAGTCGGCGAGGGTGGTGATCTCCTTGGCCGGGGTGTGGGCACGCACGTCGGCGGCGCCGCTCTCGTAGATGTAGTCGCCGAGGTGCAGGATGAGGTCGGGGTGGTCCTCGGCCATCCGCCGGTAGGCGGTGTAGTAGCCGTTCCCGAAGTGCGCGCAGGACGCGAAGAGCATCGTGAGGGCCGGGCTGGTGCCGACGGCGGGGGCGGTGCGGGCGCGGCCGACCGGGGAGATCTGCCCGTCCACCCGGAAGCGGTACCAGTACTCGCGGCCGGGCTGGAGGTTGGCGACGGTGACGTGCACGCTGTGCGCCGAGGCCCGCACTGCGGTGGCGGTGCCGCTCGCGACGACGGTGCCGAAGAACTGGTCGGAGGCGACCTGCCACTCGACACCCACCGGGTTGTCCGGCATGCCACCGAACCCGTCGAGGGCGAGCGGGCTGGGCGCGAGCCGTGTCCAGAGCACGAAACCGTCGGCCGACGGTTCCCCGGACGCGACCCCGAGCATGAACGGATAGGCGGCCGCGGCGGCACCGGCGGACCGGAAGGCGACCAGACCCGCCCCGGTCCCGACAACCCCGCCGAGCAAGAACGTTCTTCTACGCAGGGACATGGAAACGTTCTACGACAAGATGATGCACGAAACACCATCTAATGAGTTAATCACCAACAAATGCCTCGCAACGGCCGAATGTCACTCCCCCAACAAGCCGAACCGCTCGTCTAGGCTCCGGGCATGCCGGACGCGCAGTACGAGGACCTGCTCCGCCACGTGCTCGACACGGGCGCCCGCAAGGGGGACCGCACCGGCACGGGCACGCGGTCGATCTTCGGGCACCAGCTGCGCTACCGGCTGTCCGACGGCTTCCCGCTGGTCACGACCAAGAAGGTGCACTTCCGCTCGATCGCCTACGAGCTGCTGTGGTTCCTGCGCGGCGACGCGAACGTCACCTGGCTGCGGGAGAACGGCGTCACGATCTGGGACGAGTGGGCGGCACCGGACGGCGACCTCGGCCCGGTCTACGGCGTGCAGTGGCGGTCGTGGCCGACCCCGGACGGCGGGCACATCGACCAGATCGGCGAGGTGCTGCGCACGCTGCGCGAGGACCCGGACTCGCGGCGGATCATCGTCTCCGCGTGGAACGTCGCCGACATCCCGCGGATGGCGCTGCCGCCGTGCCACGCGTTCTTCCAGTTCCACGTCGCCGACGGCCGGCTCTCCTGCCAGCTGTACCAGCGCAGCGCGGACCTGTTCCTCGGCGTGCCGTTCAACATCGCGAGCTACGCGCTGCTGACGCACATGATCGCCGAGCAGGTGGGCCTCGGCGCCGGCGACCTCGTCTGGACCGGCGGCGACTGCCACATCTACGACAACCACGAGACCCAGGTCCACACACAGCTCGCACGCGAGCCAAGGCCGTTCCCCACCCTGAGCCTGAAGCCGGCGGACAGCCTGTTCGACTACACCTACGAGCACATCGTGCTCGACGGCTACGACCCGCATCCCGGCATCAGGGCACCGGTGGCGGTGTGATCGGGCTCGTCTGGGCACAGTCGGCGAACGGCGTCATCGGCCGCGACGGCGTGCTGCCGTGGCACCTGCCGGAGGACATGCAGCACTTCCGCTCCCTGACCTCCGGCGCGGCCGTGCTGATGGGGCGCCGCACCTGGGAGTCGCTGCCGCCGCGGTTCCGGCCGCTGCCGGGCAGGCGCAACCTCGTGCTGTCGTGCACGCCGCAGGAGGGCGCGGAGACGTTCCCCGACCTGCCGCGGGCGCTCGCCGCGGTGTCCGGGGACGTATGGGTGATCGGCGGTTCGGCGGTGTACCGGGCGGCACTGCCGTTCGCGGACCGGATCGAGGTCACCGAGATCCAGGAGTCCTTCGACGGCGACACGCACGCGCCGGACGTCGGGCGCGCGCCGGACTCCGTCGGGGCGTGGCGGGAGTCGTCGACCGGGCTCCACTACCGGTTCCTGACCTGGATCCTCTTGCGACAGTCCACTTAGCTCGGCTCGGCCGGCGGGGGATCGCCGCCGTGCTCCCCGGTCCCCCAGTAGTCATCCAGTCGCCGTTCGATCTGCTGGCGGCAACCCGAACACAGGATCCCGCCCGGCCCCGCAGGTTGCACACCGCACTTCCCGCACAGGCGCGTGTCCGGCACAGCCACCAACTCCCCACCCGGTCCCTTGTGGACGGAACACCCGACCCGCGGCCCATGCTAGCCCCCACCCTCGCCCAAGGGTTCGATTCCGGCGGCGAAGTCGCAGGTCACGAAGTCGATCTGTGACCAAGTCGGCATCCTGGCCGGCTTGGCTTGACTTCGATCTTCCGTCCACTTGATACTCATGAACACATGTTCGAACGCCGGCTTCCCACGGCGACTCGGTGGGGAGTGGGTATCGGTGGGGTTCAACAGCGGCGGTCGGACGTGGGTGGAGCTGGAACAGGCGCTCTCGGGCCAGGTCGGGGCACCGGCCGGCGATGGTGGGGACAGCCCGGCGTGGTCACGCCGCCGGGAGGGCTACGCGGGCCCACCACCGGACCTGGCCGGCCGGTACATGAGCGACGACCTCTGCGGCGGGGGTGTCCGGGTGCCGTACGCGGAGCTGCACGTGCATTCGAACTTCAGCTTCCTCGACGGGGTCAGCCAACCCGAGGCGTTGGTGGAGGAGGCCGCGCGGGCGGGGCTGGACGCGATCGCGCTCACCGACCACGACGGCATGTACGGGGTGGTGCGCTTCGCCGAGGCCGCGCGTGAGCTGGGGATGCGCACGGTGTTCGGCGCCGAGCTGTCCCTGGACCTTCCCGGGCCGCAGAACGGTGTGCGGGACCCGGTCGGTCAGCACCTGCTCGTGCTGGCGCGGGAGCTGGAGGGCTACCGGCGGCTGTGCCGGGTGATCAGCAACGCCCACCTCCGCGGCGGCGAGAAAGGCCGCCCGGTCTACGACCTCGACGAGGTGGTCGAGGAGCTGCGGGGGCACGCGGTGGTGTTGTCCGGCTGCCGCAAGGGCGCCGTGCGGCGGGCGCTGGTCACCTCGGGTCCGGACGCCGCCTACGCGGAGGTGTTCCGGTTGCGTGAGTGGTTCGGCCGCGACCACGTGGCGGTGGAGCTGATCGACCACCAACTCCCCCTCGACTCCCGGCACAACGACGTGCTGTTCGAGATCGGGCGGGAGCTGCGGGTGCCGGTGCTCGCGTCCAACAACGTGCACTACGCCCAACCCGGCCAGGGCCGGCTCGCCGCCGCCGTCGCCGCCGTCCGCGCACGCAGCGACGTGGAGGACATGGACGGCTGGCAACCACCCGCACCACTGGCGTTCCTGCGCACCGGCGAGGAGTTGGCGCGGATCTTCGGCCGCTACGGCAACGTCGTCCAGCAGGCCGCGACGATCGGCCTGGACTGCGCCTTCGACCTCACCCTCGTCGCCCCCGACCTGCCGCCCTTCCCTGTCCCCGATGGGCATACCGAGGTCACCTACCTGCGCCGCCTGACGTGGGAGGGCGCGGCCCGCCGCTACGGTCCGCGCGAGGAGAACCCGAAGGCCCACGCCCAGCTCGACCACGAACTGAGGATCATCGAGGCGCTGAACTTCCCCGGCTACTTCCTGGTCGTGTGGGACATCGTGGACTTCTGCCGCCGCAACGACATCTACGCCCAGGGCCGCGGCTCCGCCGCCAACTCCGCGGTCTGCTACGCGCTGGGCATCACCAACGCCGACCCCGTGAAGTGGAACCTGCTCTTCGAGCGTTTCCTCGCCCCCGAACGCGACGGCCCACCCGACATCGACGTCGACATCGAGTCCGACCGCCGCGAGGAGGCAATACAGTACGTCTACGCCAAACACGGCCGGCGTCACGCCGCCCAGGTCGCCAACGTCATCACCTACCGCGCCAGATCCGCGGTCCGCGACATGGCCAAGGCGCTCGGCTACTCCCCCGGCCAACAGGACGCCTGGGCCCGCCAGATCGACCGCTGGGGCCCGGTCGCCAAGGCCGAGCCCGGGGAGGAACATCCCATCCCCCAGGACGTCCTGGCCTTCGCCGCACAGATCGGCGACGCACCACGACACCTCGGCATCCATTCCGGCGGCATGGTCATCTGCGACCGGCCGGTCGCCGAAGTCGTACCCGTCGAACACGCGCGGATGAAGGACCGCACGGTCCTGCAGTGGGACAAGGACGACTGCGCCGCCATCGGCCTGGTCAAGTTCGACCTCCTCGGTCTCGGCATGCTGTCGGCCATCCACTACACCGTCGACCTCGTCCGCGAGCACGAGGGCGACGAGGTCGACATCGCGCGGCTCGACCTCGCCGACCCCGCTGTCTATGACATGCTGTGCGCCGCCGACGCCGTCGGAGTGTTCCAAGTGGAGAGTCGCGCACAGCTCGCCACCCTCCCCCGCCTGCGACCGCGCGAGTTCTACGACCTAGTCGTCGAGGTGGCGTTGATCCGCCCGGGCCCCATCCAGGGCGGCTCCGTGCATCCCTACATCCGGCGCCGGGGCGGCGAACCCTGGCGCCACGCCCACCCCAGACTCGCGGGCGCGCTGGACCGCACCCTGGGAGTGCCGCTGTTCCAGGAACAGGTCATGCAGATGGCCGTCGACGTCGCCGACTTCACCCCCGCCGAGGCCGACCAACTCCGCAGAGCCATGGGCGCCAAGCGCTCCCGCGCCAAGATGGCACGCCTACGCGCCCGGTTCTACGACGGCGCGGCCACGAACGGGATCACCGGAGACCTGGCCGAAACCATCTACGGCCAGATCGAGGCGTTCTCCGGCTACGGCTTCCCCGAGGCACACAGCATGTCCTTCGCCCTGCTCGTCTACGCCAGCGCGCACCTCAAGCTCTACCACCCCGCCGCCTTCTGCGCCGGCCTCCTTCGCGCCCAACCCATGGGCTTCTACTCCCCCCAGTCCCTCATCGCCGACGCCCGCCGCCACGGCGTGGCGATCCTGCGCCCGGACATCAACCGCAGCCTCGCCCACGCCACACTGGAACCCCACCCGGCCAGCACCGGCGACGTGGCCGTCCGCCTGGACCTGGGCACCATCCGCCGACTGGGCTCCGAGACCGCCCAGACCATCGTCGACGAACGCGACACCCACGGCCCGTACCGGGACATGGCGGACCTGGGCCGCCGCACCCAACTCACCGAACCCCAACTCGAAGCCCTGGCCACCGCGGGCGCGTTCCACCCCTTCGGCGTCGCCCGTCGCGAAGCCCTGTGGCAGGCAGGCGCCATCGCCCGCGACCGTCCCCAGTACCTCCCCGGAACCGCCACCGCGGGCCAAGCCCCGTCCCTCCCCGGCATGACCGCCATCGAGCTGACGGTCGCCGACGTGTGGGCCACCGGCGTCACCCCGGACCGCCACCCGGTCGAGTTCCTCCGCGAGCACCTCGACCACCTGGGCGCCCTATCGACTGCCGCGGTCGCCGAAGTCCCGGACGGCACCCGCATCCTCGTCGGTGGCGCCGTCACCCACCGCCAACGCCCCGCCACCGCGGGCGGCATCACCTTCCTCAACCTCGAGGACGAGACCGGCATGCTCAACGTGGTCTGCTCACCGGGACTGTGGCAGCGCCACCGGCGGGTGGCCAGGCTGGCGCCGGCGATGCTCGTGCGGGGCAAGCTGGAGTTGGCCGACGGGGTGGTCAACCTGGTCGGCGAGCACCTCGCCGAG
>NZ_DASQCC010000127.1:0-69312 GCF_035634895.1 Actinophytocola sp.
GACAGCGCGAAGGCCTCCAGCAGCAGGTAGTTCCGGTGCCAGGGCCCGGCCAGTGCGATCCGCTCCAGCTTGTCGACCCCCATCATGGGCAGGCCCTTGGTGACGAGGACGAACAGGGCGTACGCCGCCAGGCACGCCAGCGCCACCGGCAGCAGCTCGTAGGACCTCGTGGACCGCGCGGGCCGCGCCTCGTCGAACGTCCGCCGCTGCGGTGCGAGCAGGTCCGCGATCGCCATCGCGACGAGGGCGAGCGCGAACCCCGTGGCCGCCCTCGGAATCTCCTCCACCACGATCCCCGAGTACGCGGCGGCTCCCGCGATGAGGTTGACCAGCGGGCCGAACGTGACGAACACGAACACCGCGGCGATGCTCACCAGGACGTTCCGCGTCCCGCCTCGGAGGTAGAGCCGGACCAGGACGGCCAGTGAAACGGCGAGGTCGACCAGCACGACCGCCGCGGCCTGTGCGGTCAACCGGACCTCTCGCTCTCGCCCGAGGAAGCGCGTTCCGGTGCGCGGTCACCACGCGTCGAAGCGTGCCCATGTCCCCGGGGTCCCGTCCCGACACCGTGGTGCGACACGGCCCCGAAGCGGTCGGACAGGTCTCGGCTCACGGTGTTGCCACCCATCGGTCAATCAGCTGGCTGGTGGGACCCACCACCGCCCGTGACGCTAGGGGAGGCTGGACGCGGCCCGCCACACGGAACGATCGATCTCAGCCCAACGGTGGGGATGTCCGCTCGAACGGGTGGTTCCGGTCCACGCCGGCGACACCCGATAACCAACGGCGATAAGAGAAGGTCTTGGACCCGTCGTGCCTGCCCGGGCCACGCTGGCGAGCATGGAGCTGGGAGTACAGGGACTGAACGCCAAGGCCGTGCTCGGGCCGGACCACACGGTGCGGCTCGCGCGGCTCGCCGAGGAGCTGGGCTACACGTCGTGGTGGGTCGGTGAGCACGTGGTGCTGCCGAGCCCGCGAACCCCCGAGTCGCCGATGGCGTCGACCGATCCCATCCTGGACCCGTTGGCGCAGCTGGCTTTCGTGGCCGCCGTGACCACGCGGATCCAGCTCGGCACCGGGATCGTCATCCTGCCGCAGCGCAACCCCGTGGTGCTGGCGAAGCAGGTGGCCAGCCTGGACGTGCTGAGCGGGGGGCGGTTCATGCTCGGCGTCGGCGCGGGCTACCTGGAACCGGAGCTGGCCGCGGTCGGCGTCGACCTCGCGACGCGTGGCAGCCGGACGGACGAGTACCTGGACGCCATGGCGTCGCTGTGGCACGACGAGGCGCCCGCGTTCCACGGCCGGCACGTCTCGTTCGAGAAGGTCGACGCGTATCCACGCCCCGAGAACGTGCGGATCGTCGTCGGCGGGCACAGCCGGGCGGCGTTCCGGCGGGCGGTGTCCCGCGGCCACGGCTGGTTCGGCAACGGCGGGCCGGAGGACCTGGTGGCACACCTCGATGGCCTGGCGCGGGCCGCGGACGAGGTCGACCGGCCGGCGCACCTCGGTCGCCTGGAGATCAACTACATGCAGCTGAACCCAGTGCGGCTCGACGCGCCGACCGTGGCCCGGTACGCGGCGCTCGGCGTCGACCGGTTGATCGTCTTCCCGCTGCCGCTCGAGGACCCGGACGACGTCGCCCGGTTCCTGGAGTACCACGCGGACCTGGTCACCCGCCGGCGACCGGGCTGACCCGGCTCCGGTGTCACGAGAAGTCGCCGGTCGATCCCTCGGATGCAGTATGCGGTATGCCTGTTTTCCCGCGTACGATCTTGCGCGAGACCCTTTTCCCGCGAAGGGATCACCGCAATGACGAGGCAGCACGACGACGTGTCATCTTCGGCGGCCTGGCGGTTCCCCGCCCGGTACCTGCCCCGGCCGGAGGTCCGGCCGTTACCGGCGCCGCCGGCGTCCACCTGGCGCATCATCGGTCCCGGCGTCATCGCCGCCGGGGTCGGGCTGGCGTCCGGCGAGTTCATCCTCTTCCCCTACATCGCGTCCCAGGTGGGGCTCGTCTTCGTCTGGGCGGCGGTGGTCGGGCTCGTCACGCAGTTCTTCCTGAACATGGAGATCGAGCGGTACACGCTCGCCACCGGCGAGACCGCGCTCACCGGCTTCAGCAGGTTCTGGCGGCACTGGGGCCTGGTGTTCGCGGTGCTGACGATCTTCGCGAACCTGTGGCCCGGCTGGGCGACCAGCTCCGCCACGATGATCACCTACCTGACGGGCGGCGGGAACGTCGCCCTGATCACCGTGGCGCTGCTGCTGTTGATCGGCCTCATCCTGACGCTGGCGCCGGTGGTCTACGTTGCCCTGGAACGCGCGGAGATGGTGAAGGTCGCGGCCGTGCTGGTCCTCCTGCTCGTCGGCGCGATCGTCGCGATCTCGGCGGACGCGTGGGCGGACGTGCCGAAGATCGTCACCGACGCGTCGGTGCCCGTCGACACGCTCGGGCTCGCGCTGCTGATGGGCGCGCTCGCGTTCGCCGGCGCCGGCGGCGGGCAGAACCTGGTGCAGAGCAACTGGATCCGCGACAAGGGCTTCGCCATGGGCCGGTACGTGCCGCGGATCACGAGCCCGGTCACCGGCAAGCCCGAGGCCGCGCCGAGCACCGGTTTCATCTTCGAGCCGACCGACGAGCACCTGTCGCGCTGGCGTTCCTGGTGGCGTTTCGCGAACCGCGAGCAGCTGTCCACGTTCGTGCTGATCACGTTCCTGACGATCCTGTTCACGTCGCTGCTGTCCTACTCGACCGTGTACGGCAAGCCGGACCTGGAGAACAACATCGGCTTCCTGCAGACCGAGGGCGAGGTGCTCAAGTCGGACGTTGGGCCGTGGTTCGGCGTCCTGTTCTGGGTGATCGGCGCGTTCTCCCTGTTCGCCGCGGCGCTGGGCATCGTCGACTACACCGCACGGCTGGTCGCGGACGTGGTCAAGACCTCCTACGCCAGGGACACCAAGGAAAGCACGCTCTACTTCGGCGTGGTGTGGGTCCTGGTGCTGGTCGGCTGCCTGATCGTGGCCGCCGGCTTCGCACAGCCGCTGGTGCTGCTGGTGATCTCCGCGTGCGTCGGCGGTCTGATGATGTTCATCTACTCCGGGCTGCTGATCCTGCTCAACCGCAGGGTGCTGCCGCGGCAGATCCGCATCCGCGCCGGGCGGGCGGCGGTGCTCGGCTGGTCGGTCGCGCTGTTCGGCGTGCTGAGCGTGCTGACACTCATCGAGCAGCTCGGCAAGCTGTTCTGACGGGGGTGCCGACGGCCGGCGGCGACTGGTCCAGAACGTCCACAGTGGAGGGTGGCGGAAGGTGCGCGGTCAGAAGTCGCGTGCCGCCTGCTCGACCTCGTCGAGGTCCTCGGCCGTCACCAGCCGGTACTCGGCGACCCGCTTGCCGACCGCGAACCTCGGGTTCTGGATCCGCCCGCTGCGGGCCTCCGAATAGGGGTCCGCCAGCTCACCGAACGCGATCTGCGACACCGCCCGGATCGCGTCGTCGACCCGTTGCGGCCGCTCGAGGTTCCACGCGTCGCCGCCGCGCCAGGCGCGGATCCGTTCGTAGATCCGGCGGTTCGTCGGCGGGAACGGGGAGTCGTCGTCGCCGGCCAGCCACGGTTCGGCCAGGGCCAGGGCGACGTACCACTCCTTGGAGCGCCGGGTCAGCTGTCCTTTTCGGACATGCGGCTTCAGCTCGGTGTCGTGGTGGACCGAGGCCATCGGATGCTCGGTCACGGCCGTGTAGTGCACGGTGAACGTCATCAGCAGGTCCGTGTACAGGTCGATCCCGACCCGCTTTCCCGCCAGCACGATCAGCTCGTTCTTGCCGTCGTCCAGCAGGGCACGCATGTCCCGCACGAGCGTCACCCGCCGCGCGCCGCCCGGCGCGTCCAGCAGGCTCGACAGCCGGCCCTCGCCCGCGCCGAGCCAGCGCAGCCACGCGGCCTCGGCGCCGACGACCAGCTCGGCCAGCGTGCCCGACACGTGCGGCGCGCAACCCGGCAGCCGCAGCTCGACCCGTCCCGGTCCGGGTCCGGCCGCCGAATGCGGGTCACGACCGAACACCAGCCGCTCACCCGGGCCGAGCATCACCGGATGCAAGTCGCTGCCCCGCACCATGACCTGCGGCATCCCACTCCCCACCATCGGATCCGATGGACGGCAGACTACCCGGCGCGGGACCGCCACCGGGAGACGAATGGCGGTAGACATGGCCATACGGTCGCATTTCCGAGCGCCGCCGCGCAGGCGGAACGTTCCTAGTGCCCCGTCCAGGTGGAGTGGGCACTAGCAGCCGATCGAGGAGAGGCGCTTCTCCCCCGCGTCGGCGAGGTTGTCACACAGGCGCCGCACCGCCGCCGCCGGTTCCAACTGCCAGACGCCGACGTCGGTGTCGGTGCCGCCGGACACGAGCAGCTTCCCGTCGGCCGAGAACACGATCTCGTTGAGCGGTGAGGAGTGCCCGGAGAGCACGGCCAGCAACCGCCGGTTGGGCAGATCCCACAGCCGCACGACCGAGTCGTCCGTGGTGATCGTCGCCAGCGTGCGGCCGTCCCGCGAGATGGCGACCTCCCGGACGGTCGAGCTGTGCCGGCCGAACCGGTAGCGCACCTTCCCGGTCGCCGCGTCGCGGACCTGGAGGTAGCCGCCGACGCCCGCGGTGACGATCGAGCGGCCGTCCGGCGTGAACACCGCGGTCACCAGCGTGTCGGTGTCGAGTGGAACCGGCTTCTCCTTGCCGAAGTCCGGCAGCCGCCACGACAGCATGGTCGCGGTGTTGTCGCCGTCGGTGTCGCTGCCGACCCGCGAATCACCCTGGTTGTCGATGAGCGCGAGCAGGCGGCGGCCGTCCGGTGAGAACGCCAGCTTGGCCGGGAACTGGTCGTTGCCGAGCGGGAGGTCCGCGACCTGTTCGAGCGTGGCCACCGCCCACACGCCGACCCGGTAGTCGGCCGGCATCTCGAGGCTCACCGGGTTCTGGTGCGCGGCGGCGAACAGCTTCCCGTCGGGTGAGACGGCGAGGACGCCCCGGAACTCGCGCTTGTCGAGGTGGATCGACCGCGGGCGGGTGAGGTCGCCGTTGCGTGCCGTCACGGTCAGCGTGCCACCGACGGACCCGGTGATGCGCGTCCCGTCCGGGGTGTAGCGGATGGTGTAGGTCGCGGAGTCGAGGCTCGACTGCCCGACGTCCGCGCCGGTGCGGATGTCCCACGTGGTGAGCGCGCCGTCCGCGTCGCCCGCGGTCGCGGTCCGGCCGTCCGGGCCGATGTCCAGGCCGGTCACCGACGCGGTCAGCTTCGAGTGCCAGTTCACGTTGGTCTGCCAGCGAAGCACGGTGCCGTCGCTGGCGGCCGCGACCCGCGTGCGGCCGTCTGCGGACACGGCGATCGAGAGCACGGTGCGGCCGGTCGTGGTGCCGCTCCTCGGCCCCTGCGTGAGGGAGCCGGAGAAGTCGCCGTTCAGCGGGTCCCACAGGGTCAGCGCGGTCGAGTCGCTGTTGGTGTACAGGACGGTGCCGTCGGGGTTGAACGCGATCGACGACGGCCCCTGCCCAGGATCGGTGGTGTGCCTGGTGATGTCGGGGAAGGCCCGCACCAGCGCGCCAGTCTCCGGGTTCCACAGCCGGATCGTGTTGTCCGCGACGCTGGCGGTCGCCAGCAGGTTGGGGGAGAACGCCACGAGCACCGAGATGATCCCGTCCTCGCCGTGCCGCCCGGTCTTCGCGTGCTCGGTGTTGGCCGACACGAGCGTGCCGTCGACGGTGTTCCACAGGTCCAGTCCGCCTGCGCCGTCACCGACCGCGAGCCGTTCGCCGGAGTTGCTGTAGGCGAGGCTGAACGTGTTGGTCCTGCCGGTGCCGATCCAGCGGTTCACCCTGCCGGTCCTCGGGTTCCACTCCCCGATCCCGATGGTGAGGTCCGACCGGATGCTCACCGCCGCCAGCGCCGTGCTGTCCGGGCGCCACGCCACCGGCCCGATGGCGGGCTGGGCGTCGGCGAGCCGGCTGACCGGCTTGCCGTCCGGGATGGACCAGACCCTGATGCCGCTCGTGGTGTCGCCCTTCTCGGCGTTGACCGACGAGACCGCGAGAAGACGGCCGTCCGGGGAGAACCGCACCGCGAGGATCGAGCCCTTCAGCCTGATGTCGATGTCGAGCCGCTCGCGCCTGGTCATGTCCCAGACCACGACCTGGCCCTC
Source organism: Actinophytocola sp. (assembly GCF_035634895.1). Lineage (GTDB taxonomy): Bacteria > Actinomycetota > Actinomycetes > Mycobacteriales > Pseudonocardiaceae > Actinophytocola. The sequence continues at coordinate 6,193 of NZ_DASQCC010000127.1, forward strand.
CCCCGAGCCGACCGCGATCATCCCGCCGTTCGCGGTGACGTCGATCGTGTAGCCCTGGGGCAGCCCGGAGGCGAAGTGCGACGGGTAGGTGAGCATCGGCGCGGACAGCAACGCGCCGCGGGCCTCCGAGGTCGGGCTGGTGTGCCAGCTCCTGACGGCCTTGCTCATCGCGTCGATCGGGTCGGTGTACGCCTCCGCCTGCGACTCCGCCGCGAGTGCCCGCGACTCGGCCACGTTGCGGGCGTCGTCCGCCTCGCCACGCGCGACGAACGCGACGAAACCGGCCACGAGCGCGAGCACCAGGAACGTCGCGAGGCCGACGACCACGCCACGCAGCCTGCGGTTGGTCCGCCGCCGGTCCCGCTCGCCGGCCCGCAGGAACGCCTGCTCGTCGTGCGTCAGGTCGGTCCGCCCGTTCGACCAGTCGAGCGCCGCGGCCAGCCGCGCGCCCCGGTACAGGTCGCCGCGGTCCTGCCCACCGGTCCGCCAGTTGGCGGCCGCCTCACCGAGCCGCTGGCGCACGAGCAGGCCGTCGCGGTCCTCCTCGACCCACTGCCGCAGCCGGGGCCACGCCGTCAGCAACGCGTCGTGCGACAGGGAGACGGCGTCGCTGTCGACCGTGACGAGCCGCGCCGCCACCAGACTTTCGAGGATCCTCGGCGGCACCTCGGCCCTCGGCGCCCGCCGCCGCGCGATGCCGCCGCCCTCCAGCAGCGTGACCATGCGCAGCAGCGTGGCACGCAGCGCCCACCGGTCCGGCTCGGCGAGCCGCGAGTACACGCCGTCGGCGGTGAGCGCGACGGCCCGGTCGACGCCGCCCGTGCGCTGGTACCCCTCCAGCGTCAGCCGGTTCCCGTGGCGGTTGTGCCAGGTCTCCCGCAGCGCGTGCGCGAGCCGCGGCAGCGCGCCCGCGTCGTGGCCCGCGTCGGTGATCAGCCGGTCCACCAGGCCGGGCTCCAGCTCCAGGCCCGCCGCCTCGGCCGGCAGGGTGACGACCCGGGTCAGCTCGTCGGCCGTCAGCGGGCCGAGCACGTACGGCGCGTCCAGCGACGGCTTCAGCGACGGCAGCGTGATGCAGTGCTCGACGAAGTCCGCGCGCACCGCGACTACCACCCGCGCCGGCCACGCGCTCGCCAGCGCCGTCGCGAACGCCTCCCGCTCGCGCTGGTTGGCGCACTGCGTGAACAGCTCCTCGGCCTGGTCGACGGCCACGACCAGCGGCGCGTTCCCGCCGGCGGACCTGCACAGCTCGCCGAAGTCGCCGGGCCGGACCCACAGCCGCTGCGCGAGCTCGCGCGGGTTCGTGTGGGTGAGCGCGGCGAGCCGGGCGGCGAGCGTGCCGATCGGCCGGTCCCCCGGCGTCATGGCCAGCGACTTCGCGCCGGCCTTCGCCTGTGCGGCGAGCAGCCCGGCGTTGAGCAGCGACGACTTGCCGGCACCCGACGCGCCGACGACCAGCAGCGGGCCGTCGTTCGCCTGGTGGCGGGCCAGCCGCGCGAGCAGGTTCCGCACGGCCTCCTCGCGGCCGAAGAACCAGTCGCTGTCCCGGATCCCGAAGCTCTGCAGGCCGGGGTAGGGGCAGCTGTCGGTGCTCGCGGCGACCGGCGGGGTCGCCTGGTCCCGCAGGAACGACATGAGCAGCTGCACGAAGTGGTCGCCCTGGTGGGTCGTCGCGACCTCGGCCGCGGTCGGCGCCTCCGCCGTGACGGTGCTGATCACGCTGGCCGCCGCTTTCATCAGCTCCCCGGCCGTCGGGTACCGCCGCCGGGGGTCCTTCTCCATGCCCGTGCGCACGACGAGGTCCATGGCCGGCGGGATGCGCCGGTCGAACAGGGACGGCGCGGGCGGTGGGTCGGACAGCTGGGCGGCGAGCTTGCCGACGGTGTCCGGCGCGGGGAACGGCACCCGCCCGGTCAGGCACTGGAACAGCACGCAGGCCAGCGAGTACACGTCCGACGATGGGTCGAGCGTGCCGTCGGTGCCCCGCATCAGGCGCTCGGGCGCCATGTAGTCGAGCGTGCCGACGTAGTCGCCGGTGTTGGTCAGCTGCGTGACGTCCTCGGCGATCGGGCGCGCGATGCCGAAGTCCGCGAGGTAGGCGTTGCCGGCCTCGTCGAGCAGGATGTTGGCGGGCTTGACGTCCCGGTGCAGCACCCCGGCCGCGTGCGCGGCGTCGAGCGCGCTCGCCACCTGGCCGAGGACCTCGATCGCGCGGGCCGGCGACAGCGGCCCGTCGGCGAGCACCCGCTTGAGGTCCGGGCCCTCGATCAGCGCCATGTCGAGGTAGAGCCGGCCGTCGATCTCGCCGAAGTCGTGGACCGGGACGATGTGCGGCTCGTTCAGTCCCGCGACGAGCCTCGCCTCCCGGCGGAAGCGGGCGAGGAACTCCGGCTCCGCGAAGCCGGGGAGCCTCTTGAGCGCGACGTGCCGGTCGCGGACGGTGTCGTAGGCGCGGTGCACCTCGCCCATGCCACCGCGCCCGAGCAGCTCCTCTATGCGATACGGACCGAACAACTCCGCGACCGTATCCGTCATGTGCGCGCCCTCCCCGCTTCTGTTCCTACGGGCGCATGATTATTTACACTTGTCGCGCATGTCCTGGATGGCGGCGCTCACCTCCGCGTCCGACGCGGTGGAGGGCAGGTCCCAGATGAAGTGCTTCGTCGCGTCGACGCACGGCTGCAACGCCGAGTTCTGTGACTCCAGGTCACCGTTGTGCTGCTGGGCGTCGGACTTGTCCCCCTCGGCCGCCGAGGCGTCCTTCTTGGCGTCGGCCAGCTCGGCCTGCTTGTCGTTCAGTACCGAGGTCGCCTTGTCGTGGTCGCTGTTCGCGGACACGAACAGGCCGGCGAACACGCCGGCGCCGGCGAACATGAGCACCGCGGCCAGGATCAGGATGATCTTCGCCGTGTTCTTCGGCCTGGCGGGCTCCGGCGAGAGACCCGGCTGGCCGCCCGTGTAGTACGACGGGAAGGACGCCGTGGGCTGGGGCTGCTGCTGTGGCATGCCCCCGGCCGGGGACTGCGGGTAGGACGAGGCCGGGAACGGGGCCGAGTAAGGGTTCTGCGGCTGCTGCTGCGGGATCCCGTACGGGTTCGACGGCTGCGGGGCGCCGTAGGGGTTCGGCGGCGGCTGCGGGGGGTCGTACGCCTGCCCGGCCTGTGTCTGGTCGTTCGAGCCCGGGTAGCCGGACTGGTTCTGTGGGTTCGAGAAGTAGTCGGTCATGTCAGGACCCACCCGTCCCCAGGTCCTTCGGGCAGCTGTCCACCATCTGGTCGACCGCCTTCGTCAGCGCCGCCTGGTCGCCGTTGCCGAGGGCCTGGAGCGCGGCCTTGGTGGCGTCCGTGCAGGCCTGGAGCTGGTCATGGGTGCTCTGAAGACCCTCTCCCTTGTCCCGGAGGTCGGTGGTCTCCGACTTCGCGTCCGAGAGCTTGCCCTTCTGGTCCTTGATCTGCTGCTCGGTGTTCGTGACCTGACTGTTCGTGTCCGCGGCCGCGCCCTTCTCGCTGAGAAACAAGAAGAGAAACAAGCCCGCGGCGAGCGCAAGCACCGCCACGAGCACGCTCAGGACGATGGTCGCCGTCTTCTTCGAACCGTTCGGCACGCCGGGTGGCGGCCCGGCGGGGGTGACTGGTTGGAACACTTACGACTCCCACCTTCAGCGCGTCCGCGCACGCACCGGCCCTGCCCCGGTACGCCCGCCTCGCCATCAGTCTCGTCGCCTGGGACGGCAACGGTAACTGGAATGTTCCGTACCGGGACGAAATTGGGCCGACCGGAGGAACGCCTCGTTCAGGACGAACCAGCAAGCCTAACGTCCTCATGACCTCTCTGTGAACAACTCATCCGGTTCCGTTATCGAACAACGAAAACCCCGTGACCCCTGCCCTGGTTTCCGGTGATCCCGTTCAGGGACTCTTGCTTCGTACCGCGGTGACGAGGGGGAGCTGATGTGACCACCCGCCTGAGCGGCCGGGTCAACGCCGCCCCCGCCGAGTTGTTGCACGAAGAGATTCTCCGGCCACAGTTCGAGTACGAGGTCGCGAACCTGCTGCCCTGGTACCTGGTCATCGAGAAGGTGCTGCTGGTCGAGTACCTCCGGTTGGGACTGATCCCGGCCGTCGACGCCACCGCCGTTCGCGCCGTCCTCGACGGGACGACCGCGGCGGACCTGACCGCGGCACCGGACGTCAACATGTCCGACTTCGCGTTCGCACTCGAACGGCACGTCGAGGAGCGGCTGCCCACGCCCGTGCCGGCCTGGCACGTCGACCGCAGCCGCAACGACCTGCAGTCCTGCGCCCAGCTGATGTTCGGCCGCGACCAGCTCGGGCACGTGGCGCGCGACCTGCTCACCCTCGGCCGTGCCGCGCACCGGCTCGCGGGCGAGACCGCCGAACTGCCCATGCCCGGGTACACCCACCTGCAGGCCGCACAGGTGATCACGCCCGGGTTCTACCTGGCGGCCGTGGTCGAACAGGCGCTGCACACCGCGGACCGGCTGCTGGCCACCTACGACAGCATCGACCGCTGTCCACTGGGCGCCGGCGCGATGTCCGGACAGGAGCTGGACTGGGACCGCGACCGGATGGCCGCGCTGCTCGGTTTCCGGGCACCGCAGCCACACGCGCTGGTCGCCGTCGCGTCCCGCGAGTGGGCACTGGAGATCACCGCGGAGCTGTCGGTGCTCGGCGTGGGGATCTCGCGGTTCGCCACCGACCTCATGGCGTGGGGGTCCAGCCAGTACGCGTTCATCGAGCTGCCGGACTCGCACGCCGGGATCTCGGCCGCCATGCCGCAGAAGAAGAACTTCCCGCTGCTGGAACGGATCCGCGGCCGTTCCGCACACCTGTCGGCGTTCCATGTCGACGTGGTGCTCGGCCAGCGCGGCACGCCGTTCGCCAACATGGTCGAGGTCTCCAAGGAGGCCTCCGCGCACCTGCTGACCGCGCTCACCACGGCCCGGGGCACGCTGCGGCTGTTCACGGAGGTGCTCGCGCACCTCCGGTTCCGGCCGGACGGGATGCGTGCGGCGTGCGCGGCGGAGCACCTCGGCGGGTTCACGCTCGCCAACCGGCTGACGCTGCTGGAGGGCGTGCCGTGGCGGCGGGCACAGGTGATCGCCGGCCAGTATGTCGTTGCCACACAGGGAAGACCGCCGGCGGACACGTCGAAGGAGATCCTGGCGGAGGTCGCGCGGGCGGCCGGGTTCCCGCTGTCCGCGCCGGCGGCGGCACTGGCCGGGGCGTTCGAGGTGGACGCCGGGCTGTGGGAGAAGCGTTCCGCCGGCTCGGCGAACCCGGACTCGGTGCGCGATCTCCTTGCCGCGCAGGCGGTCCGGCTGGACGCGGCGGGCGAGGCGTGGGATTCGCGGCAGGAGCGGGTGGCCGGCGCGCTGGCTTCGCTCGACGAGCTACTCACCTAGGACTCCTCATGCGCTTCGACGGCATTCTCGACGCGATCGGGCACACACCCCTGGTCCGGTTGCGCATCGCCACGGCGCCCGGGGTCGAGGTGTACGCGAAGCTCGAGCTGCAGAACCTCTACGGCATGAAGGACCGGGTCGCGCGGCACACCGTGCTGGAGGCCCGGCGGACCGGCGTGCTCGCCGACGGGGCGCCGATCATCGAGAGCTCCTCCGGGACGATGGCTCTTGGCGTCGCCATGGTGGGTGCCGCGCTGGGGCATCCGGTGCACGTCGTGACGGACCCGCGGATCGACGCGATCAGCCTCGCCAAGCTGCGGGCGCTCGGGGCCGTCGTGCACGTCGTCGAGACGATGTCCGGTCAGGGCTGGCAGGGCGCGCGGCTCGCGCGGCTCGCGGAGTTGCGGTCGTCGCTGCCGGGCGCGTTCTGGCCGGAGCAGTACTCGAACCCGGACAACCCCGCCGCGTACCGGGCGCTCGCCGCGGAGCTGCTGGCGGATCTCGGCACGCTCGACGTGCTGGTGGGGTCGGTGGGCACCGGCGGGTCGCTGTGCGGGTCGGCACGGGCGCTCCGGGAGGGGCTGCCGGACCTGCGGGTCGTCGGTGTGGACAGCGTCGGCAGTGTCCTGTTCGGACAGCCGGACCGGCCGGGCCGGCTGCAGGGCGGGCTGGGCAACAGCATCCTGCCGAAGAACCTGGACCGGCGGCTTGTTGACGAGGTGCACTGGCTCAACGACCGGGAGGCGTTCTCGGCGACCCTGGACCTCGCGCGGGAGCACCAGATCTTCGGCGGCAACACGTCCGGGTCGGTGTACCGGGTGCTGCGGCGGGTGGCCGAGCAGTCGCCGCCGGGCACGCGGGTGGTGGGCATCCTGCCGGACCGTGGCGACCGGTACGTGGAGACCGTGTACTCGTCGTCGTTCTGGTCCGGCCACGGGGTTTCCGGCCAGCCGCTCGCGCCGGCGCCGGCCGTGGTAACGCCGGGGACGGTGGTCGACAGCTGGTCCTCCGTCGCGTGGCCGGCGCCCACCGGCCGGCGGCACCTGCTCTTCATCGAGGCGAACACGTCCGGGACGGGGATGCTGGCGCTCGAGGTGTCCCGGCGGCTCGGGCTGGCGCCCGTGCTGCTGACGAACGACCCCGCGCGCTACGGCGATCCCGGTGACGTGCTTCGGTGTGACACCAGCTCGATCGCCGCACTGCGGGCGACGATCAAGGACGAGTTCCGCCGCGACGAGCTGGCCGGCCTCACGACGACGAGCGACTTCTACGTGACCGCCGCGGCGGAGCTGGCCGAATGGCTCGGCCTGCCACGCAACCCGGTCAGGGCGATGCGGGTGTGCCGGGACAAGTCGCTGCTGCGGGAGCGGTTGTCGTTCGTCGGCGTGCGGCAGCCGCGGTTCGCGGTGGCCCGGCAGGTGGGTGAGGTCCGCGCGGCGGTGGCCGCGGTCGGGCTGCCCTGCGTGGTGAAACCGGTGGACGACTCGGCGTCCAACGCCGTTCTTCTGTGCCACACCGCGGAACGGGCGGCCCACCACGCGGCGGCCGTCCTGGCGACAACGGCGAACGTGCGCGGGCTGCCGACGGCCGGGGCCGTGCTGGTCGAGGAGTACCTGTCCGGGCCGGAGCTCTCGGTCGAGCTGTTCACCGTGGACGGTACGACCCACCTCGTCGGCATCACGGACAAGGACGTCACGCCGCCGCCGTACTTCGTGGAGCGCCGGCACCTGTTCCCCGCGGAGCTGCCGACCGCGCTGGCGTCGGTGGTCGAGTACACGGCACGGGCCGCGGTCGAGGCGGCCGGGGTGACACTGGGCGCGACGCACACCGAGGTGAAGGTGACCGCCGACGGGGTCGCGGTGATCGAGGTCAACCCCCGGCTCGCCGGCGGCATGATCCCCGCCCTGGTCGAGCACGCGACCGGCGTCGACCTGCTGGAGCAACAGCTCCGGGCGGCGGCGGGCCTGCCGGTGTCGCTGACCCCGACGCGCCGGGAGCACGCCGGCATCCGCTTCCGCCTGGCGAAGCAGGCCAGGAGCGGCTACGACCGGCTCGGCCACGTCATCGCACACGCGGACACCCAGGAGGGCGTGCTCGCCGCGCTCGCACTGGACGGCGAAGATCTCTTGGAGGACGTAGCATGATGCAAGCTCGCGCAGCCTGTACGTACGAATGGGACTTTCGTGCGGACCCAGGGAGCAAAAAGGACGGTCCGCTCGTTGCCATGGGGATAGCGTCGGGCAGGGCGGGCGTGGTGGCGTCATGATCTCGATCCCGCACGCCCTGGTCCGCTGGGCAGAGGAGCGGCCCGACGACACCGCGTTCACGTTCGTGGGCGGCGGCCTCGCCGTCGAGCGGGAGCTGACCTACGCGGAGCTGGCCGAGGCGGCCGGGCGCGTGGCCGGGTTCCTCCGCACCCGCGTCCAGCCGGGCGACCGCGCGCTGCTCCTGTTCCCACCCGGCGCGGACTACCTCGCCGCGTTCCTCGGCTGCCTGTCCGCCGGGGTGGTCGCCGTGCCGCTGTACCCACCCCGGCCCGGCGCGAAGCTCGACCGCATCACCGCCGTGATCCGCGACTGCCAGGCGCCGGTCGCCCTGACCACCGAGGCGATGCTGCCGCTGCTGAGCGACCTTCCCGTGACGCCGCACGCCGTGGACGGGCTCGCCGACGAGCCGTCGCTCACCCTGCCCAAACCCGCGCCGTCGATCACGCTGCCGAACCCCGAGGCCGTCGCCTTCCTGCAGTACACGTCCGGGTCCACCGGGAACCCCAAGGGCGTGATGGTCAGCCACCGCAACCTCGCGGCGAACCTGTCGGCCATCGAGGCCGGGTTCGGGGTGCGGGACGACGACGTGATCCTGTCCTGGCTGCCCATGTACCACGACATGGGGCTGATCGGCACGACCCTGCTGCCCCTGTTCACCGGCCGGCCCGCGGTGCTGCTCAACACGTTCGAGTTCGTGCGGGACCCGCTCGGCTGGCTGGTCGCGATCGACCGCTTCGGGGCCACCTGCTCGGGCGGTCCGAACTTCGCCTACCAACTGCTCACCGAGCGGTACGACGCGGACCGGCTGTCCGGGGTGGACCTCTCCCGCTGGCGGATCGCGTTCAACGGCGCGGAACCCGTCCGGGCGGACACCCTGGCCGCCTTCGCGGAGCGTTACGCGGCACACGGGTTCGCCGGCGGCTCCTGGTTCCCGTGCTACGGCCTCGCGGAGGCGACCCTGTTCGTCAGCGGTACCGGGGCCGGCTGCCGGACGAGCACGGTGGACGGGCGGGAGATCGTGTCGTCCGGCACGGTCGCGATGGACACCGAGGTCGTGATCCGCGGTGACAGCGGGCTTCCCCTGGCCGACGGCCAGGTCGGGGAGATCTGCGTGCGTGGCCCCGGTGTCGCGCGCGGGTACTGGAACAAGGACTCGACCGGCACCTTCCGCACGTCGATCCCCGGCCACGCCGGGGACTTCCTTCGCACGGGTGACCTCGGCGCGCTCGTGGCCGGCGATCTGCACGTCGCCGGCCGTGTCAAGGACCTGATCATCATCGGCGGCCGCAACTACCACCCGCACGACGTCGAGGCCGCCGCGGCGACCGACGACCGGGTCCGGCTCGGCTCCGCCTTCCAGGTGGACGACCGGGTGGTGCTGGCGCTGGAGGTGAACCTCCGGTCCTCGCTCGACGGTCTGGCGGACGCGGTTCGCCGCGCGGTCCAGACCACCTGCGAGCTGGAGCTGACCGAGATCGTGCTCGTCCGGCCCAACTCGATCCCGCGCACCTCCAGCGGCAAGATCCGCCGTGCGGAGACGCGGACCCGCTACCTCGCCGGCCGGCTCAAGGTCATCACCGCGACGACCGCCCCGACCGGGCGCGCGGGCGACGTGCGTGCCCTCCTGGCCGAGCGGATCGGGTTCACGCTCACCGACGAGGACTTCCGGCGGCCGCTCGCCGCGCTGGGCATGGACTCGCTGAAGCTGGTGGCCATCAAGGGCGCCGTGGAGCGGACCCTGGGGGTGTCGCTGCCGGTCGAGCTGTTCTTCGGCGATGCCACGCTCGAGGACGTGATCGCCGCCGCGGACGCGGCCACTCCGGTGGCGCCGCTCGCCACGCCGGACACGCACGCCGCCACGGACAGCCAGCTTCAGCTCCAGTTCTTCGACCAGCTCCACCCGGACGACCGGTCCAACACGCTGTCGTGCGCGTTCCGGTTGAGCCGGCGGTTCACCGACGTCGAACTGCACGCCGCGGTGAGCACGGCGGTCACCCGGCACGCCGCGCTGCGCACGACGATCGTCGACGGCGTCCAGGTGGTGGGCGACGAGCCGCGGTTCGGCTGGGACAGCCTCGAACTGGCCGACGACACGGACAACCACGACTTCCTCAACGTGGTCACCTACCGGCCGTTCGACCTGACCGAGGGTCCGCTCGTGCGGGCCGCGGCCGTCCACACCCCGGCCGGCACGACACTGCTCCTGGTCTGCCACCACGCGATCGCCGACTACGCGTCGCTGCGGATCGTGCTCGCCGACGTCATCGCGGAGCTGTTCGGCGACAAGGACTTCGCGCTCGGCACCGGCCCGACGACCGCGCTCGGCTGGGCCGCGGAGCAGACCAGGGACACCCCGGAGAAGCGCGCGAAGCTGACCCGGCTCGCGGCCCGCTGGCGGCCCTACCGCGACCAGGTCCTGTTCCCGTCGACGCCGGCCGCCCGCCGCCGGAACCCGGCGTCCACAGTGGACTTCACGGTCGACGCCGGCACGCTGTACGAGCACTGCAAGGAACGTGGCTTCACCCCGTTCGTCACGCTCGCCGCCGCCTACCTGCGGGCGCTGCACCGCGTGACCGGCTCCCCCATCGTCGCCGTCGCGACCCTGCACCACGGCCGCGCCGACACCCGGTTCGCCGGCTCGGTCGGGTACCTGGTCAACCCCGTGCCGCTGCTGGGCGACTTCAGCCGCGGCGACGACCTGCCGGCGCTGGAGGACCGCACGTGGCGCGGCCTGCGGGACGCGCTCGCGTGCGCGGAGGTGCCGTTCCCGCGGCTGGTTCGGGCGCTGTCGCCGGCGCGGCACGGCCAGAACCCGGTGTTCCAGGCCACGATCACGTTCCAGCAGTCCGCCGACGGCCGCCTCGGCGACGGGTTCGCCATCCCGTGGAGCGGCGCCCGGGCCACGGTGTCCGGTGTGGACATCGAGGTGGTGGACGTGCCGCCGCGGGACGCGGCGTTCGCGGTGAGCCTGTACGGCGCCCGCGACGGCGACGAGCTGGTGTTCCGCCTGGTGTACCAGCGGGACCTGGTCGACGAGCCGACCGCGCGCCGCGTCACCGAGGAGTTCCAGCTGGCCCTCGCCGAGGCCGTTGGCGGCGTCGAGCCGGCACGCGAGGAGATCCCGGCGCCGTCGCTGGCCTGGGTGCCGAACCTGGCCGACGGCTTCGCCCGCGCCGTGGAGCTGTTCGGTGACCGGACCGCGTTGCGGGAACGGGGCACCGGACTGTCCTATCGCGACCTGGACCACCGCGTCGCCGAGCTGGCCGGGGTGATCGGGGCAGGCGCCGGTGGCACCGTCGGCATCCTGCTCGAACGGTCGGCGGAGATGGTCATCGCGGCACTGGCCGTGATCCGCAGCGGCGCCGCGTACGTGCCGGTCGACCCTGGCACGCCCGCGGCACGCGTCGGGCTGATCCTCGCCGACGCCGCGCCGTCACTGGTGATCACGTCCACCGACCTCGCGGACCGCGTGCCGGACGGCGTGCCGACCCTCTTGGTGGACGAGCCGCTGCCGGCCGCCACGCCATTGGCGGCCGACTCCTGTCCGTCCACCTGGGACAGTCGGGCGTACGTGATCTTCACGTCCGGCACGACCGGCCGACCCAAGGGTGTGCAGGTCTCACACGGGAACCTGTTGCGGCTGTTCACATCCACCGAGCGGCAGTACGGCTTCGGCCCGGGTGACGTGTGGTCGCTGTTCCACTCGTTCGCGTTCGACGTGTCGGTGTGGGAGATGTGGGGCGCGTTGCTGCACGGCGGCTGCCTCGTGGTCGTCCCGCGTGCGACGGCCAAGGACCCGGCGGCGTTCCGTGAGCTGCTGCGGGCCGAGCGCGTCACGGTGCTGTCGCAGACGCCGACCGCGTTCAACCAGCTGGTCGCCGAGGACGTCCCGCACGCCGACCGGCTGCCGCTGCGCTGGGTGGTGTTCGGCGGCGAGGCGTTGCACTTCTCCGACCTGCGCCGCTGGGTCGCCAAGTACGGCGACGACGAGCCACGCCTGGTCAACATGTACGGCATCACCGAGACGACCGTGCACTCGTCGTTCCGCCGGGTCCGCCGCGCCGACCTCGACCAGGGCAGCAGCCTCATCGGCGTGCCACTGTCCGATCTGGACTTCGTGCTCGTCGACGAGGCGCTCAACCCCGTACCGCACGGGGAGATCGGCGAGATCGTCGTCACCGGGCCCGGTGTCGCGCTCGGCTACCTCGACCGGCCGGACCTGACCGCGGAGCGGTTCATCACCGTCGCCGGCGTGCGCGGCTACCGGTCCGGCGACCTCGCGGCCCGCACGCCGGACGGCGAGTTCGCCTACCACGGCCGCCGCGACGACCAGGTCAAGATCCGCGGCTTCCGCATCGAGCTGAGCGAGATCCGGGCCGCGCTCGGCGCCGTCCCGGGCGTGCTGCGTGCCGCGGTGGTCGTCGACAGTCCCAAAGCGACTGTCGTGAAGGAACGCGCGGTATCGACGCGGATCACCGACACCCGCGACCTGATCCGCGGCGCCGCGCCGGCCCCGAGTGCCGGACCACGGATCGTCGCGTACGTGGTCGGTGACGACACCCTGGTGCCGAACGTGCTGTTCGAGCAGCTGCGGGCGCGGCTGCCGGAGTACATGGTGCCGGCGTTCGTCGTCGCGGTCGACGAGATCCCCACCAACCACAACGGCAAGGTGGCCAAGGACCGGCTGCCCGCGCCGACCGCGGCGAACTGCCTGCGGGAACGCGAGGTCGTCGCCGAGGTGGCCGCGGGCACGGACGTCCAGCTGATGTGCGGCCTGTTCGAGGAGGTCCTCGGCACGACCGGGGTTCTGCCGGACGACTCGTTCTTCTCCGTCGGCGGCGACTCGATCATCGCGTTGCGGTTGCGGGCGACGGCCCTGGCCCGCGGGATCTCGATCGAGCTGAGCGACCTGTACTCGTTGCAGACGCCCCGTGCGCTCGCCGCCCACCTCGACCTCGCCGACGGCGCGCCGAAGTCCGGGGCACCCGTGCCGCTGGCGCCGTTCGACCTGGTCACCCCGGACGACCGGCGGGCGATGCCGGCCGGCGTCGTGGACGCGTACCCGATCGGCACCCTGCAGGCCGGGCTGCTGTTCCACAGCGCGTACCAGGCCGACGTGAACATGTACTGCGACATCTTCATGTTCCGGCTCCGCGCGCCCTACGACCACGCCGCGATGACCGAGGCGGTCGAGCGGGTGGTGGCCCGGCACGAGATCCTCCGCACGTCGTTCGACTTCACCCGGTTCTCGCTGCCGCTGCAGCTGGTGCACGAGACGGGGTCGCCGCGGCTCGACCTCACCGACCTGACCGGGCTGAGTGCCGGCGAGCAGGACGCGTCGCTGGGCGAGTGGCGGCAGCAGGAGATGACCACCCCCTACGACTGGGCCTGCCCACCACTCGTGCGGTTCGCCGTGCACGTCCTGTCGGACACGGAGTTCCAGTTCTCCATGGGCTTCCACGACGCACTGCTCGACGGGTGGAGCGAGTCGGCCCTGGTGACCGAGATCCTCACCGACTACTGGGCCATCCTCGGCGGCGCCTCCCCCGCCGTGAAGGAGCCGCCCGCGTTGCGGTTCGCCGACTACATCGCCGCGGAGCAAAGAATCCTGGCTCGTGAGGAGGTCCGTGAGTTCTGGGCCACCGAACTGTCCGAAGTGGAGCCGACGCTGCTCCCCCGGCTCGCGGCCGGCTCGACGGACGCGCACGACGGCCGGATGGGCTTCCTCAGCGTGGACGTGCCGGCCGACCTCTCGGCACGACTCGACGAGCTGGCCGCCGCCAACCGGGTGTCGCTCAAGCACGTCCTGCTCGCCGTGCACGCCCGCGTGCTCGCGTTGCTGACCGGCCGCACCGACGTGATCCTCGGCGTCGAGTCGAACGGCCGGCTCGAGGGGCCCGGCGGCGCGGACGTGCTCGGCGTGCACCTGAACGTGGTGCCGTACCGGCTGTACACCTCGGACCTGCCGTGGACCAAGCTGATCGACTCGGCGCTGGCCAAGGAGACCACGCTGCTCGACGTCCGCGCGTTCCCGTACGCGGACGTGCAGCGGATCGCCGGCGTGCCCGACCTCACCGACATCAGCTTCAACTACACCCACTTCCACGGCTACCAGCGGCTCGCCGCGGCGACCGACATCGCCGTCCTCGACGCGAAGGCGTACCTGCAGACGAACTTCACGCTGCGGGCCGAGTTCAACAAGGACCCGTTCAGCAAGCTGCTGACGCTGGACCTCGAGGCGAACCTGGAGCGGGTCAGCGAACCGCAGCTGCGGCAGATCGCGGAGGCCTACGCAGGCGCGCTGGAGCACGCCGTGACCGCGCCGGACCAGGTGCCGACCAACCGGGACCTGCTCGGCGAGACACGCTGGCGGGCGCTGCTGACCGAGGCCGCCGGGCCGGTACGCACGCACGCGGCCAGCGGTTTCCTCTCGGTGTTCGCACGGGCGGCCGAGCTGTACAGCTCCACCGTCGCGGCGGTCTGCGGCCGGGACTCGATCACCTACGGCGAGCTGGCCAACCGGGTGGACCGGCTGGCGGGCTGGCTGCACGCGTACGGGGTCGACCGGGGCACGGTCGTCGGCCTGCGTGCCGGCCGGAACCTGGACTACCTGGTGGCGGTGCTGGCCATCATGCGGATGGGCGGGGTGTACCTGCCGCTGCCGGCCGGGCCGCCGCTCCGGGTGGCCGGCATGCTGCGGCGGGGCGAGGCCCTGCTGGTGCTGCACGACAGCGCGTCCGCCGAGCTGGTCCAGGAGGCGGTGGACGGCACGACGACGGCCACGATCGACCTGGCCGACGCGCTGTCGGCGGCGTACGTCCACGCGCCCTACCAGGCCCCGCACCCCGGCGGCGACGACAACGCGTACGTCATCTTCACCTCGGGCTCGACCGGTGAGCCGAAGGGCGCGCTGCTCCGCCACGACGGCATGCTGAACCACATCCAGGCCAAGATCGAGGTGCTGGACCTGACCTCGGCGGACCGCGTCGCCCAGGACGCGGCCGCGACGTTCGACATCTCCCTGTGGCAGTGGTTCGCGCCCCTCGCCGTCGGCGCCACGACGGTGATCTACCCGGACGAGGTCGCGCAGGACCCGCCGACGCTGCTGCGTGCGGTCGCCGGCGACGGGATCACCGTGCTGGAGGTGTCGCCGTCGGTGCTCAGTGTGTTCTGCGGGGAGCTGGACCACTACGGCGTGCGGGCGTACCCGCCGTTCGACCTGCGCTGGGTGGCGTCGAGCGGCGAGACGCTGAAGCCGAAGACGGCCAACGAGTTCCGCCGCCTGCTGCCGTCGGTGCGGCTGATGAACATGTGGGGCATCACCGAGACCTCGGACGACTGCACCCACTACGAGGTGACCGGCGAGGCCGACGAGCGGGCGCCGTCGGTGCCGGTGGGCGGCCCGATCGCGAACTCGGCGGTGTACGTGCTGGACGCGAACCGCGAGCCGGTGCCGGTGGGCACTCCGGGCCAGCTTTACGTGGGTGGCGTCTGCACCGGCGCGGGCTACGTCAACGACCCGGACCGGACGGCGACGGCGTTCGTGCCGGACCCGTTCACACCGGGCCGGGTGCTGTACCGCACCGGTGACCGCGGCAGGCGGCTGGCCGACGGCGGGATCGAGTTCCTGGGCCGGTTGGACAGCCAGCTGAAGATCCGCGGCCAGCGGGTCGAGCTGGGCGAGGTGGACCGGGCACTGGCGAACGTCGAGAGTGTGCGGGAGAGCGCGGTCGTCGTCCGCACCGAGGACGGCGAGAAGCGGCTGGCCGGCTTCTTCGTCGCGCCGGCCGGACTGTCCACCTCGGTGCTGCGCAAGGCGCTCGGGGCGGTGCTCCCGCGCTACGCGGTGCCGGACTTCCTGGTCCGCGTGGACGAGCTGCCGCGTACCGCGCACGGCAAGGTCGACACCAGGGTGTTGCGGGCACTGGACGTGACGGAGCAGGGTGACGCCGCGGCGTCGCCGGCGGCCACCCCGACCGAGCGCGCGATCCTCGAGGTGATCGGCGGCGTGCTGAAGACGGCGGCCACCGACCCGACCGCGGACTTCTTCGAGCTGGGCGGTCATTCCCTGCACGCGACGCAGGTGATGGCGCGCCTGCGGGACCGTTTCGGCGTCGACCTGCCGCTGCGGCTGCTGTTCGAGCACCGGACGGCCCGCGGCCTGGCCCGGTGCGTCGACCGGGCCGACCTGGCGGCGGAACCGTTCGCCCTGGAGGGGATCCCGGGCCGGCCTGCCGGCATGACCCGGTTCCCGCTCGCGCTCAACCAGGCGAGCCTGTGGTTCCTGCAGCAGGTGGACCCGGACGACCGCGCGTACGAGAACACGAGCCTCCTGCACATCACCGGCCGCCTTTCCGTGGCGGCACTGCGTGCGGCGGTCGACACGTTGGCGCGGCGGCACGAGGTGCTGTCACTCCGGTTCGGCAGCGAGGGAGGCGTGCCGTACCAGGAACCCGGCCCCCGGTCGCTGGCGCTGGAGGTCGTGGACGACGCACCGGCGGACGTCGCGGCGTGGCTTCGTGAGCACGACGGCCGCTTCGATCTGGCCCGGGGCCCACTGGCACGGGCGAGGCTGTGGCGGATCTCCGAGACGGAGCACGTGTTCGAGTGGAGCACCCACCACATCGTGTCCGACGGCTGGTCGAGCGACGTGGCGATGCGGGAGCTCCGCGAGTCGTACGAGGCCTACCTCGCCGGACGGTCACCGTCGCTGCCCGAGCTGCCGGCGCAGTACGCCGACTACGCCCGCTGGCAGGGCAGGTACCTGGTCACCCAGGCCGACACGGGTTTCTGGCAGTCCTATCTGGACGGTTACGAGGGCGAGCTGCCCCTGGCGACCGACTTCCCGCGCGGGGAGGACCGGTCCAGGACGGCCGGCTACGCGACCAGGACGTGGTCGGCCGAGTCGGCCGACCGGTTGCGGGAGTTCGCCACGGCTCGGCAGGCCACCCCGTTCATGCTGGGCCAGGCCGCGACGGCCGTGCTGATGGCGAAGGTCGCGCAGCAGTCGGACATCGTGCTGGGTGCGGTGGTCGCGGGCCGGACGGTGCCGGGCACGGAGAACCTGATCGGCTTCTTCGCGAACACGCTGCCGCTGCGGTACACGGTCGACCTGGACGACACGCCGTCGATGCTGCTCGACACGGTCGCGCGGAGTGCCTTGCGGGCACTGGAGAACCAGCTGGTGCCGTTCGGCCGGATCGTGGAGAGCAGCGGAGTCGGCCGCACGCCAGGGGTTCCACCGCTGGTGCAGGTTCTGGTGACGTTCGACAACTTCCCGCTGGACCTGTCCGGCCTGCCGGGCGTGTCGAGCACGGTGACGCAGGTCCCGCCGGCGACGAGCCAGTTCGACCTGCTGTTCCGGTTCGTGGAGTCCGACGGCCTGACACTGACCGTGCAGTACGACACGACCCTGTTCACGGCCGGGACGGTGGCGCGGCTACTGGACGGAATGGCCGCGTTGCTGGACTTCTTCGTCAGCAGGTCCGACGAGCCGCTGTCGGCGGCGGAGCTGGTTCGCGAGGAGGACCGGCGGACGCTGGTGACCCTGTGGCACTCGCTGACGGGCGAGGACTTCGAGCCCGTGGCGGCGCTGGAGTCGCCGGCCTTCACGGAGTTCGTTGACCTGGTCGAGAAGCGCGGTCTGCTGACGGCGCTGCTACTGGCGTTGTGAGGTATCGGTGAGCACTGACCGCGCGGACGCGTTACGCAGACGACTGGCCAGGCAACGTGGCCTGTCCGTGGTGGACGGCACGTTGGTGGGCGTCACGAGCCTGGACGAAGGCTTCCGCCGCACGGTGGCCCGCCACCCGGACCGCCCCGCGGTTCGCCACGACGGCACCACCGTGTCCTACCGCGAGCTGGACCGGCGGGTGACGGAGTTGGCCGGCGCGCTGGACGTGGACCCGACGGCGCCGGTGGGCATCCTGCTGGACCGGTCCGTCGACATGGTGGCCGCGGCACTGGCGGTGGTCCGCGCCGGCGCGTCGTACGTGCCGATCGACCCGGCCACCCCGCCGGCGCGCGTGGCCGCGATCCTCACGGACGCGGCACCGTCGGCGGTGATCACGTCGTCGGCACTGGCGGACCTGGTGGACGCGCCCGTGGTGCTGGCGGACCGGGCCCTTCCCACCGGCGGCGGCGCTCGTCCGTCCACCTGGGACACGAGGGCGTACGTCATCTTCACGTCCGGCACGACCGGGCGACCGAAGGGAGTCCAGGTCACCCACGGGAACCTGCTGCGCCTGTTCACGACGACGGAGGCACAGTACGGCTTCGGCACATCGGACGTGTGGACCCTGTTCCACTCCTTCGCGTTCGACTTCTCGGTGTGGGAGATGTGGGGTCCCCTGCTGTACGGGGGCTGCCTGGTGATCGTGCCGAGGGAGGTCGCGAAGGATCCCGTCGCGTTCCGCGAGCTGCTGCGAACCGAACGCGTGACGATGCTGTCCCAGACCCCCACCGCGTTCAACCAGCTGATCGCCGAGGACGCCCGGCACGCCGACCGGTTGCCGGTGCGCTGGGTGGTGTTCGGCGGCGAGGCGCTGCACTTCGGTGACCTGCGCCCGTGGGTGGCGAAGTACGGCGACACGGCCCCCGCGCTGGCGAACATGTACGGCATCACGGAGACGACGGTGCACGCGTCGTTCCGCCGGGTCCGCCACGCCGACCTCTCGTTGACGGGAAGCCACATCGGTACCCCACTGTCCGATCTGGACTTCACCCTGCTGGACGTCTCCCCGGACGGCGCCGGCGAGATCGTGGTGACGGGCCCGGGTGTGGCGACCGGCTACCTGAACCGCCCGGAGCTGACGGCCGAGCGGTTCGTGTCCGTCGAGGGCACCCGGGGCTACCGCTCCGGCGACCTGGCCGCGAGGCTGCCCAACGGCGAGTACGTGTACCACGGCCGCAAGGACGACCAGGTCAAGATCCGTGGCTTCCGCATCGAGCTGGGCGAGGTGGAGGGCGCGGTGCGTGCGGTCCCCGGCGTCGCGCGGGCGGTGGTGGTGGCACAGGACCTGCCCGGCCAGGGAGCGACCCTGATCGCCTACGTGGTCTCGTCGCTGCCGGCCGCCGACCTGCGCCAGGCGCTGGCGAAGTCGTTGCCGGAGTACATGATCCCGGCGCGGTTCGAGTTCCTGGACACGCTGCCCATGAACGGAAACGGCAAGCTGGACCGCGCGGCACTCCCGACCCCGGGCCAGGCGCCGCGCAGGGCCGCCACCGATCTGATGGACCCGGTCACGGCGCGGGTACACGCCATGGTGGCCGGCCTGCTCGACGCACCGGCGGTGACGCCGGCGGCGAACTTCTTCGAGCTGGGCGGCCACTCCCTGCTGGCGACGCGACTGCTGGCGGCGGTCCGCGAGGCGTTCGGCGTGACGATGCCCCTGCGCGAGTTCCTCCGCACGCCGACGGTCGCCGCCCTGGCGGCGGCGGTCCGCGGCGGCATGCCCGCGCCGCGGCCGGGCCCGCTGATCCGGTTGCACGACAAGAAGACCGGCAACCCGGCGGTCGGCATCCCCGGCATACTGGGCTTCGGGCAGTCGTTCGCACAGTTGTCGGCCGCGATGCCGGACCGCGCGTGGTACGCGGTCAACCTGCGGGACGTGGCGGCACGCCACGGCGAGCTGACCGTGCCGGTGCTGGTGTCGGACATAGCGGACCTGGTGACCGAGGCGGTGGGAGGACGGCCCGTACACCTGGTCGGCCATTCGTACGGCGGATGCCTGTCGCACTACCTGGTGACGGCGTTGCGGGAGAGAGGCCACCAGGTGGCCAGCCTGACCCTGCTGGACGCGTTGGAACCACGGGGTTTGGCGGCGGAGCTGGCGGACACGGGCGAGCACCGCGTGTGGGAGTTCCTGACGAACGTGGCGACCGTCTTCCCCTCGGCGACGACCCGCTGGGCCGGCGAGCTACCGTCCGCGGCGGACACACTGGCGACGGCCGAAGCCCTGCTGGGCGAGGAGGCCAAAGCCCTGTTCGACGGCGACCTGGCGGCGGCCTTCGAGTCCTACCGGCGCCTGGCGAACGTGACGTGGCCGTCGTCGCCCCCGATCTCCTGCCGCGCCTTGCTGGTGACGGCGACGAACCCGCCGACGGCGACGGCGGAACAGGCGTGGAACTGGCTCCCCCTGCTCCGGAACGGCCTGGAGAAGAGGGAGATCGCGGCAAGCCACGTCGGCATGGTGCAGGCTCCGCACGCCGAGCCCCTCGCCGAGCTGCTGACCGACTTCTTCGCGGACACGGAAACCCTGCCCCACAACCAGAAGGCCTCGTGATGGCCGCGCACCCTGGTCGCCTCGGGCACGTGGCGCGCGACCTGCTCACGCTCGGCCGTGCCGCGCACCGGCTCGCGGGCGAGACCACCGAACCGCCCATGCCCGGGTTCACCCATCCACGGGCCGCCCAGGTGATCACGCCCGGGTTCTGCCCGCGCGCCGCATCCGCACCGACCCGAGCCACCGCGGGCGCCCGTCCACCATCCCCGCCCCTGGCCACCGACCGTGTCCCGCGGCCGGGTCCGTTCCGTCCGGCCGCCCGCCGGCCCGCTCCCATCCACCGGAAGGGGTTCTGATGTCCGTACCCGTTCGGCCGCCGTTCCTGGCCAGGTTGCTCGTTGGCGGGGCCGGGATCATGAGCCTGGCCAACTCGATCACGATCCCCTTCCTCGCGATCTTCCTCTCCCGCCAGCTCCAGCTCGACCCGGCCACCATCGGCCTCGTCATCGGCTCCTCGGTCTTCTTCTCCATCTTCGCGGGGTTCCTCGGCGGCACGCTGTCCGACATCTTCGGCCGCGCCCCGGTGCTCCTCGCCTCCCTCCTCGGCGTCGTCGTCGCCTTCACCGGTTTCTACCTCGCCGAGCACGTCATCGTGGTCTTCGCCTGCAACGCGCTGATGGCCCTCTCCACCGCGTCGTTCAGCCCCGTGGCCAAGGCGCTCCTGGCCGACCTCCTCCCCACCGGTGACCGGGTCCGCTGGTTCTCCTACCAGTACCTCGTCTTCAACATCGGGTTCGCCGTCGGGCCGCTGCTCGGCGTCTTCCTCGGCGTGTCCGGCGGCCGCGGCGCCTTCCTCGTCGGCGCGCTCGCCTACGGCGTCTACCTCACGATCCTCGCCAGCGCGCTGCGCGTCGCGCCGGCGACCAACGCCGCGAAAACCGAGACCACCAGCGTCCTCAACCGTTTCGCCGGCAGCGTCCGCGCCGTCACCACCGACCGGCGGCTGCTGTGCTTCCTCGTCGCCGGCCTGCTGCTCGAGGCCGTACACCTGCGCATCTCCGCGCTTCTCGCCCAGGACCTCGCCATCGACTTCACCGACGGCGCCGCGATCCTCGCCGTGGTGATGACCACGAACGCCGTCACCGTCGTGGTGTTCCAGCTCTTCGCGTCCAAGATCGTGCTGCGGAAGGACCCGGTGACCGCGATCGTCATCGGTGGGCTGCTGATGTTCGCCGGCATGGTCGGGTTCGCCACCGCCACCGGAATGTGGGCCTTCATCGTCGCGATGGTCGTGTTCAGCATCGGCGAGACGTTCATCGTCCCGTCCGAGTTCGCCATCATCGACCGCATCTCGCCGGAAGAACGCCGCGGCAGCTACTTCGGCGCGCAGACCTTCGCCCAGCTGGGCGGGTTCGTCGGCCCGTACCTCGGCGGCCTGCTCCTCGCGACGTGGAACGGCACCGTCATGTTCCTCGGCGTCGGCGTCCTCGCACTCCTGAGCGCCGGCTTCTACCTGGCCATCGGCCGCCGCGTGCCCGGTCTCATGCAGCCGGTCGAGGAGGAGACCGCGAGTGCGGCTCACTGACCTGGCCGCACGCCTGGTCGCCCGCTCCGGCCGCGCCCGCCACACCGGACACCGCCGGGTGGCGGGCATCCGGTCCGAGACCACGATCACCCGCGACGACCGTGGTGTGCCGACCATCCACGCGAGCACCGAGCCGGACCTCTACTTCGCGGCCGGCTACGCACAGGCGCAGGACCGCCGCTGGCAGATGGACGTCCTGCGCCGCAGGGCACACGGCCGCCTGTCGGAGATCCTCGGCCCCGCGACCGTCGCCGAGGACACCCGCGCCCGCCGGCTCGCACTGACCAGGGTGGCCCGCGCGAGCGAACGGCTGCTGTCCGACGCCTGCCGCGCGAACCTGGCCGCCTTCAGCGAAGGCGTCAACGCGGCGACCCGCGGGTTCGCCCTGCCACCCGAGTTCCTGCTGCTGCGGTACCGCCCGGAGCCGTGGACCCCACTGGACTCGATCGCACTGGTCAAACGGCTCGGCTTCGACCTGGGCCTCAACCTCAAGTACGAGCTGTTCCGCGCCCGCCTCGCGGCGGAACACCCCGAGTACAACGATCTCCTGGGCGTGCCAAGGTATCCGGCGGACGGCCCGGTGACGATCCGCTCGCCCGAGGGGCCCGCGCCGACCACCGCCGCACTCCCCACCGAGTCCCGTGCGTGGCTGGCGGACCTCCTCGCCGGCGAGCAGTCCACCGGCTCGAACGCCTGGGTACTGGCCGGCGGCCGAACGGCCAGCGGGTTCCCGTTGCTGGCCAACGATCCGCACGTGTTGTTCACCCATCCCAGCCTGTGGTACCAGCAGGGACTGCGCCTGCCGGGCGCCCGGGGCTACGGCGTGACCGTCCCGGGAATCCCCGGCCTGATAGCCGGCGCCAACGACGATCTGGCCTGGGGCGTCACGAACTCCACGGTGGACACGCAGGACCTGTGCACACTGGACGGCACCCCACCACTCTGGCGCGAGAGCACGACGATCACCGTCCGAGGCGCCGACGACGTGCTGACAGAGGCCGCGGGCGGCGACGGTTACGTACACTTCGACGACGGCATCGGCCTGTTCTGGAGCGGCTGCATCCCATCCGCGGAGATCGAGTCCTGCCAAAGAATGTGGCGGACGGGGTCCTATGTGGACTTCCGCGAGGCACTACGGTCCTTCGGGGTGCCGGTACTGAACGTCGCGGTAGCCGGCCAGGACGGCACGATCGCACTGAAGACGGCCGGCAACGTGCCACACCGGGTCCGTGGCAGCGGCGTGGCCCCAGGCTCGTACGCGGACGTCGCCCGGTCCTGGCAGCGGTTCCTGGACTTCGTCGAGCTACCCGAGGTGGTCGACCCAGCGGAGGGCTACATCGTCTCGGCGAACCACAAGCTGCTGCCCGACAACGCGCGGATCGACGTGGGCCAGGACTGGGTGGCGCCGTACCGGGCGGCCCGCATCGAGGAGCTGATCGTCGCGACCCCACGGGTCAACCCCGAGGACTGCGCCCGCTGGCAGCTGGACGACCTCGACGGCCGAGCCAGAAGGCTACTGCCCGCTCTGCTGGAGGAACTACCGGAGGACTCGGCCGCCTACGAGCTGCTGGCCAACTGGGACTGCCACGACCGCCCCGAAGCCCACGCACCCCTGGTCTTCATGCGCCTACTACAGATCGCCGGCGACGAGTGGCTGGGCAACGCGGTGGGTTCGGACCTGGCCGCACTGGTCCCGGACCTGACGCAACTACTGGACCACCTGGTCCTGAACCCCGCCGCCCGCAAGGGACTGAACGCGAGCGCGGACACCTTCGCGGAGGCCGCAGCCCGGATCACCCCGACCCCCTACGCCGACATACACCGAATCGTGGACCCCCACCCACTGGCGAGGGCGGCATCGGTGTTCCACCGACCGCCAACCCGCGTGGGCGGCAGCCGACACACGGTGTGCCTGATGGCCCCGAACCCCGAGGGAGAGGTCATCGAGGGCGCCCCATGGCGTTTCGTGGCGGAACCACGCCCTGACGGTTCTCGTATGTGGGACGTCCTCCGGCACGGCAGCTCCGGCCACCCCCGCTCCCCCCACTACGACGACCAAACCCCGGCCCACACAAGCGGGGAGCTGCACCCGATGACCTTCGCCGCACCCCCGGGCAGACACCACCTACTACTGACACCACGTACGAATGGCGTGTTCGCTCGCCCCGACCGGGTGAAAGCTATCCACAGGCCCGGCTGACCAGGCATTTCGTCAGACCCGCCCGGTAGACTGGCGTGGCGGGGTGCCCCCGGGATCGGGTGGGGGCTGCCTACGCAACCATCACGGGGACGCAGATTCGAATTTTGGGTCACCAAGGTCGACTTCCTGCAGTCCCAGTCAGCCTTTCGGCTCGCGTATCGACCCCCGCGAACCAGCCCGGCTCACCGGTGCAATGACTGAAGTTCGGCGATTTCCGAGTTGTCAGCCTCCGTGGCGGACGGGGGAGAACCCCGACCCGGGCCTTCGCGCACCCGTCGATTCTGTGACTTTGCCGGCCCCAAGCGGGTTCGGCTGGCTGCCTACGCAACCATCGGGGACGCCGATTCGAATTTTTGGGTCACCGGGGCTGCCATCTCGGCGAGCCCAGGAGGCCGTCTCGCGGTTCGACCCGGCCGAGGACCGCATCCGTCAGGTCCGGCGCCGGCGGCTCCGCACCCCACGACCCGGTCAGCGTGGTAGCCGCCACGTACCAGTCCTGGCACTCCGGGCAGGAACCGAGATGCTCATCGGGCGAGGCCGGTTCCGTCTCGCCGTCGAGGCGGGCCGACAGGGCTTCACGGCACGTGTCGCAGTCCACGGTTCTATTGTCGCGGCACGCGGGTGTTCAGTTCCCGGCACCCTCCCGCACGAAGAGGCAGAACGGGTGCCCGGCCGGATCCAGGCACACCCGGACATCCCGCTGCGGTTGGTACTCCGCGACCTCCGCTCCCTCCGCCACCGCGTGTGTCAGCTCCGCCCGCAGGTCGTCGACCTCGATGTCCAGGTGGGCCATCATCAGCTGCGCGTTGTCCGCCGCGGGCCACGCCGGCCGCCGGTACCGCTTCTCCGTCTGGAACGACAGCCGCGCGGTGCCGCCCGGCTCACGCAGCGACACCCAGTCGGGCGAGTCCTCGGCCACCTCCCAGCCGAGCAGCCGGCGGTAGAAGTCCGCCAGCTCGCGGGCATCGGGCGCGTCCAGCACAACACCCGTGTACGTCATCGTCATGCCGGCAGTGGTTGCCGTACACACCCGCCGTCAAACGGCGCACACACGAAATGCTCAACTTGCGTGTCACGCAAGATTGCGTGCCACGCAAGTTCAGGCTATGGTTGCGCCATGACCGGACTGCGGGAGCGCAAGAAGCAACAGACCCAGGAGGCCTTGAGCTGGGCAGCGCTCCGCCTCAGCGTCGAGCGCGGCTTCGGTCAGGTGCTCGTCGAGGACATCGCCGCGGAGGCCGGCGTTTCGCCACGCACGTTCAACAACTACTTCTCCAGCAAGGCGGAGGCCATCGCGTGGCGGCAGCTGAACCGGGCACTGGAGACGGCGCGCGGCATCCGGGAGCGCCCACGTAGCGAGCCGCTCTGGGAGTCGGTCGCCGAGGCGCTCGTCATGCACGAGGGCATCGAGCGTCAACCCGATCCGCGATGGACGGCCGGCGTCCGGCTCATGATGACCGAGCCGGCCCTGTTCGGCGAGTACCTGAAGGCAAGCGCGGCAGCGGAACGAGCCTGGGCGGCGGCCATCGCCGAGCGAACCGGCACCAGGCCGACCGACATGTACCCGCAACTGGTCGCGGCGGCACTGAGCGCGGCGCACCGGGTGGCCACGGAGCAGTGGCTGCAGGCGGACCCACCGGTGCCGCTGGCGACCCTGGCGCGAGAGGCGTTGCGCCAGATCGCGGCGGGCCTACCAGATCCTTCGGTCCAGTAAGGCCGGACCCACACACGCGAGCACCGCGGTCGCGGTGCCACAGAAAGGCGTCCCCATGCCCGACGATGTCGTGGTGATCGGCGGCGGACCGAACGGTCTGCTGCTGGCCATCGAACTGGCCCTCGGCGGCGTCCGCCCAACGGTGCTGGAGCAGCACACCGAGCGGCCGTCGATCCTGAAGGCCAACGGACTGGTAGGCCGGGTGGTACAGGCCATGGACTACCGGGGCCTGCACGAGAGCCTGGGCGGCGGCCCGAGACCGGTCCGGATGCCGGGCTTCCAGTTCGGCGCCGTACCACTGAAACTGTCCGACCTGGCCGATCACGACCTGTACATGCTCCCGATCCCGCAGCTGCAACTGGAGAAGGTCCTGGCGGAACGCGCGGCGGAGCTGGGCATAATTGTCCACAAAGGACACACGCTGCGGTCGATCGACCAGGACGCCGACCATGTGACAGCGGAGATCGTCGGCCCACAAGGAAAGTACACGCTGACCACCCGGTACCTGGTCGGCGCCGACGGCGGCAGCAGCATCGTGCGCAAACAGCTCGGCATCGGATTCCCCGGCATCACGGACGACACGTTCGTGAGCCGCTCCGGCCAGGTCGCCATCACCGCACCGATGGCGACCGGCGACGGCTCACTGGAGATACCGGGCGTCGGCCTCCTGCGCCCGCGGTCATTCACCCGCACCGACAACGGACTCTTCGCCTACGGCATGTTCCAACCCGGCGTCTTCCGCGTATCCGCCCTGGAGTGGGGCGGCGACCCCCTGCCGGAGAACGAGAACATGCCGTTGTCGGAGCTGCGCGACGCGGTGAAGCGAGTCCTGGGCACCGACGTGCCGATGACCGAACCCGCGGACGCGCCGTCCGGCCTCCGCAGGCTGACCGGCATCAACTCCCGCCAGGCGGAACACTACCGGCGCGGCCGCGTGTTCCTGGTGGGCGACGCCGCCCACGTGCACAGCGGAATCGGCGGCCCAGGCCTGAACCTGGGAATGCAGGACGCACTCAACCTGGGCTGGAAACTGGCCGCCACGGTGCGCGGCTGGGCCCCGCCGGACCTACTGGACACCTACGAGTCCGAGCGGCACCCGGTGGGCCAGCGAGTGATCATGCAGACGCGCGCGCAGATGGCGCTGACCGTGCCAGACCCGAACATCACCGCACTACGCGACCTGATGACCGAGCTACTCGCCGACAAGCCGGCACGCCAGCACCTAGCCGACCTGATGGCCGGCGCGGACGTCCATTACGAGACAACGGACACGCACCCGATGTCCGGCCGCTGGCTCCCAGACCTGCCGCTGGACAACGGCAAACGAGTAGCCGACCTGATGCGAACGGGCCGCCCCCTGCTACTCGACTTCAGCAACACGGCCGAGGCGGTCAGCGACTGGTCCGATCGCGTCGACGTCGTCACCACGACAACGAACGCCACCACAACGGCAATACTCGTCCGCCCCGACGGCTACGTGGCATGGGCGAGCGACAACGGCGTGGCGGGCTTGGAAGACGCCCTACGCGCCTGGTTCGGCGAGCCTTCGAGCAAGTCCCACCATCACATCGCCTGACGAGCCCGGGCAACGGCATGCTGCGCCTCAGCAAGTACCTGCTGGCAACGCTGTAAGACCTCGAGCGTCATCCCTATGGACAACTCCATCGACCCCAACGCGACGATTTCAACCCCATCCCCGTCCGGATCAATCCGATATCTGATCTTCGTGTCGTCGAGGAGGTTGACGTATGCGCCGCCGCGAACAAGTTCTCCATCCACCGCCAGCCTCCTTATCTACTTTCCTAGAGCGTAACTTACATACGTAGGATCCTTCACCTCGCCAAAAGGGTGAATCTACGTGCGTAGAACCGTCATTTGTGGAAGACTGACGGCAATTGCCACAGAATGAGGCGTCCGCCATGAAGCCTGAGCACGTTCAGGTTGCGGCGACACTCCGCCGCATGCGCGAAGAAGCGCGGGTCACCAGAGACGAGGCGGCCCGCGTTCTTGGTTGCACGAGATCGAAGATCGGCGATCTCGAAACCGGCCGCTCCAAGCCCAAACCGGCCGAACTGGAACGTTTGCTCGATCACTACGGAATTCTCGGCGCCGAGCGCCACGAAATGGTTGAGTTCGCGCGGTCTTCCCGAACCCGGCGTAAACCCAGCCCGTACACCGCTTCGGTCATTCCCACGACAGTTCGCCGAGCCGTCGATCTGGAGACGCAGGCAATCTCCACAATGTTCTATTCGTCCGACCTGATCCCCGGATTGTTGCAGGTCACACCCTACGCAAGAGCGCTACTGGAGTGGGACGGGGAGAGACATCCAGAGGATGTCGCACGAGGACTCGAACTGCGGCTGGAACGGGCCCGCGTGCTCACTCGGACCCATCGGCCGCCGCTGCGTCTCTGGTGCGTTCTCGGCGAGGCCGCGCTGCGGACCGACGTCGGTGGCCCGAAGGTGATGCGCGAACAGATAGAACACCTCGTGAAGGTGAACCAGGAACTCAACAACCTGGTGATCCAGATCCTCCCTCTGGGGTCCGGACCACACACGTTCCTCGGCCTCACCGTGACCATGCACCGCTTTCCGTCGCCGGCGCCGGACATGATGATCTTCGAGGGTTACGAACGAGAGATGGTCCGGGACGCGCCTGCGGAGATCGCCCGGGTGACACACCATCTCGACCTGCTCCGGGCCAAGGCGCTCGGCAAGGAGGAGAGCACCGAGTTCATGCAGCAGGTGCATCAGGAACTACCCGAACTTGGCTAGCCCTGGAGCAGCTGGTACTCGCTGTCCTGGACGTCGGTGACGAACATGTGGCCGGGTGCGTGCGTGATCGCGAACGGCGGGCGGGACGCCATGAGCGCGGCCTGCGGAGTGACGCCACACGCCCAGAAGACCGGCACGTCACCAGGCTCGGCGACCGGCCGGTCCCCGAAGTCCGGACTGTCCAGCGCGGTGATCCCGATGGCGGCCGGATCCCCGACATGCACCGGCGCCCCGTGCACGGCCGGCATCAGCGCCGTCACGCGGACCGCCGTGTCGACGTGCTCGCCGGGAATCATCCGCAGCGACACGACCAGCGGGCCGTGCAGCCGCCCAGCGGGCCGGCACTGCCGATCGGTGATGTACATCGGCACGTTGCGCCCGTGACGGAGCGGCACCCCGGCCGCCCGCAACGCGGACTCGAACGTGAAGCTGCAGCCGATGAGGAACGCGACGAGGTCGTCGCGCCAGTAGTCCGTCGCGTCGGCGGGCTCGTCGGTCATCAGCCCGTCCCGCCAGATCCGGTACCGCGGCACGTCGGTGCGCAGATCGGCGCCGTCCGCGAGGACCGTCCGAGGGCTGCCGGGATCGGTGACATCAAGAATCGGACACGGCTTGGGGTTGCGTTGGGCGAAGAGCAGCGTGTCGTAGGCCCAGTCCCGCGGCACCGCGATGAGGTTGGCCTGCGTGTAGCCGGGGGCGAGTCCGGCGGTGGGCCCGGTCTCATGTGTCCGGACCTGAGCTGGAGTCATGACTCGAACCGTAGCTTTGGCTGGGTACCGTAGGCGCCCAGTCGCACAGGAATGGGACGGCATGAGTGGCTATTGGTGGAACATCGTGCTGGTCGGCGTCCTCGTGGTGCTGAACGCGTTGTTCGCCGGGAGTGAGATCGCCCTGATCTCGCTGCGGGAGGGCCAACTGAGGAGCCTGGAGCGGCGGGGCACGGCCGCGTGCCGCACCCTGGTGCGCCTTGCCCGCGACCCGAACAGGTTTCTCGCGACGATCCAGATCGGCATCACCCTGGCCGGCTTCCTGGCGTCGGCGGCCGCGGCGGTGTCGCTGGCGGAGCCGGTCGCCCCGCTGTTCAGCTTCCTCGGCAGCGCCCGGGAGGCCGTGGCGATCGCCCTGATCACCCTGATCCTGACGTTCTTCACCCTGGTCTTCGGCGAGCTGGCCCCGAAGCGCCTGGCGATGCAGAACGCGGAGCGCTGGGCGTTGACGGTCGCGCGACCGCTGGACTTTCTTTCCCGGCTGTCGAGGCCGGCGGTGTGGGTCCTGGGCAAGACGACGGACCTGATCGTGCGCGTGTTCGGTGGAGATCCGAAGGCATCGTCCGAGCAGTTGAGCCCCGAGGAACTGCGTGACCTGGTGATCGGCCACCGCGGCCTGAACGCCGAACAACGCACGATCATCACGGGCGCCCTGGAGATCCACGAGCGGATCCTCCGCGAGGTCCTGGTCCCGAGAAGGAACGTCTTCACGATCCGCGCCGACGTCCCGACGCCCGACGCCCGCAACGCACTGGCCTCGTCAGGGCACACGAGGGCGCCGATAGTGAGGGACGGCCACCTGGACGATGTCATCGGCGTAGTGACACTCCGCGACCTCCTGGACGACTCCCGCCCACTGTCCGAGGTGGCCAGACCACCAGTCGTCTTCCCCGACTCGGTACGTGTCTCGGACGCCCTGCGCCGCTTCAAGGACGAACGCGAACAGTTCGCCCTGATAGCCAACGAACACGGCGCGATCGACGGGATAGTCACCCTCGAAGACCTGTTGGAGGAGATCGTCGGCGAGATCTACGACGAGACCGATCCGGACATTATGGCCGTCCAGACTCGTCCGGACGGCGCACTCCAACTTCCTGGGACCTTCCCAATACATGACTTGGTCGACTTGGGAGTTGAGATCACCGACCGCCCCGAAGGGGACTACGCCACAATTGCCGGTCTGGTACTAACCGCCCTGGGCCGAATCCCAACCCAACCGGGGGACCAAGTGGTCCTTTCGGAGTGGACGATCGAGGTAACGGCCGTCGCGCATCACGCCATCACTGAGGTACGCCTACACCATCATCCGAACAGCGCCATAGAGTAGTTGGCCTTGGAGTAGTTATACATCGTAGTCGCCATCCTTCACGCTGGCGACGAAGACGCCCCACTCCTCGTAAGTGAACGTCGCGGTGCCGGCATCACGCCGCAAGTTGTTTCGGACGTGCACGACGTCGCCGGTGAACATCGTCTCCACGCACGTCGCGCCGTTCGATGTTCGCCGGGGGACGAACCAAGAGTTGATCTTTAACATGGGCCAAAAGTATGCACCAGACGACCGCACCACCGTGTCCGGGTCACCCCGAACGGTGATCGCGATCACCTACTATGGGTGACAAAGCTTAAACCCTGTTCACCATTGAAGGATTCGGCGGTCGTCACGCGGCCGGGCCGAAGCGGCGTCGGTAGGCGGACGGCGAGAGGCCCGTGTGGCGACGGAGTTGGGCGCGGAGGTTGGCGGCGGTGCCGAGGCCGCTGGCGGCGGCCACCCGGTCCAGGCGGAGCTCGCCGCGTTCTATCAGGCGGCAGGCCAGGGTCACGCGCTCGGTGGTCAGCCACGCCAGTGGGGTGGTGCCCAGCTCGGCGCGGAACCGCCGGTGGAGGGTCGCCTGGCTCGTGGCTGCCTGGGCGGCGAGTGTGGCGACGGTCAGGGGCTGGTCCAGGCGGGTGCGGGCCCACTCCAGGACCGTGGTCAACGACGTGTCCGGGATCGCTGGGACCGGGCGCTCCACGAACTGCCGCTGACCGCCGTCCCGGTGGCCGGTGAAGACCAGGCGGCGGCTCACCGCGTTGGCCGTCTCGGCGCCGTGGTCCTGCTGGATCAGGTGTAGGCCCAGGTCCAGGGCCGCGGCGCTCCCGGCCGCCGTCAGCACGTTGCCGTCGGCCACGAACAGGACCTCCGGTTCCAGGTGCACCGCCGGGAACCTGCTCCTGAACTCGGCCGCCCACCGCCAGTGTGTCGTTGCCCTGCGGCCGTCCAGCACGCCCGCCTCCGCCAACGTGAAGGCGCCCGTGCAGAAGCTCACCAGGCGCGCTCCCCGGGCGGCCGCACGCCTGATCACCGCCCGGACCGCCGGGGTCGACCGCTGTTCCGGGTCCGGGCGGTTCGGGACGATCAGGGTGTCCGCCGCCTCCGCCGCGGCCAGCCCGGCCACGCCGGTCATCGTGAACATGCCCTGGTGCATCCGGACCCTCGGCCGTGCCGCGCAGATCGTGAAGTCGTACCACTCGCGGCCCAGCTCCGGCCTCCGCAGGCCGAACAGCTCGGTCGCCACGCCCAGTTCGAACGGGTTCGAGCCCTCGTCGACCAGGACCGCCACTCGGTGCGAGGATTCTTGCGACATGTGCGATTCCTAGCACTCGTGCCGTCCCGGCGCAACGCGGCAGGATCACGCCATGAGCCAACCCGTCGCCCTCCACGACGTCCTCGCCTCGTTCACCGACGCCTGGAGTCCGCGCATCGTCGCCTACCTCAACGACTACGACATCCGGCTCGCCCGCTTCGCCGGGGAGCACATCTGGCACGTGCACACCAACACCGACGAGTTCTTTCTCGTGCTCGACGGGACCATCCACATCGGCCTTCGTGAACACGACGGGGAGCGGACCGTCATCCTGGGCAGGAACGAGATCTTCGTGGTGCCCAGGGGCACCTTTCACCGGCCCTCGTCCTCTGACGGCGCGGTCGTGCTGCTCGTCGAACCGACCGGGACGCTCACCGTTGGCGACGAGCACGACGACGTTCCCGACCACGTCGACGCCACCACCGGGCATCCGCGGAAAGGTCTATGACAGGTGTCATGATGCGGCTATCATGACACCTGTCATAGGAGGTGGCCGTGCGGGTGGGGTTTCTGGGGCTCGGTGTGATGGGGCAGCCGATGGCGCTCAACCTCGCGCGGGCCGGCACGCCGCTCGTCGTCTGGAACCGGACGCCCGAGCGGGCCGCGCCGCTCGCGGACGCCGGTGCCCTCGTGGCCGGCGGGCCGGCCGAGGTGTTCGACGTCAGTGACGTCGTCCTGCTCATGCTGGCCGA
The DNA here is from genome assembly GCF_035634895.1 of Actinophytocola sp. Classification (GTDB taxonomy): domain Bacteria; phylum Actinomycetota; class Actinomycetes; order Mycobacteriales; family Pseudonocardiaceae; genus Actinophytocola. Next base: position 38,465 of record NZ_DASQCC010000127.1, read on the forward strand.
CGAGACGGCCGTCGACGACGTGCTCGGGCGTGGTACGCAAGCGTTTTCCGCACGGGTGGCCGGGCGGGTGACCGTCCACATGGGAACCACCGCGCCCGGCTACTCCCGAGGTCTCGTCGCGGACATCGAGGCCGCGGGCGGGCGGTACGTCGAGGCACCCGTGTCCGGGTCGCGGATCCCGGCGGTCAAGGGTGAGCTGGTCGGGCTGCTCGCCGGGGACGCCGTCGACGACGTCCGCCCACTGCTCGCCCCGATGTGCCACCAGACCTTCGTCTGCGGACCGGTGCCCAACGCACTGCTCATGAAGCTCGCCGTCAACCTCTACCTGATCACCATGGTCACCGGGCTCGCCGAGGCCGCGCACTTCGCCGGCCGGCAGGGTCTCGACCCGCGGCTGTTCGAGGCCGTGCTCGCCGCCGGGCCCATGGCCAGCAGCGTGTCCCGCGGCAAGGCGGCCAAGCTCGTCGCCGGGGACTTCGACGTGCAGGCCTCCATCGCGAACGTCCTCGAGAACAACCGGCTCGTCGCCGAGGCCGCCAGGGCCGCCGGGCTCGCCTCGCCCCTGCTCGACGTCTGTCACGCGCTCTACGGGGAGGCCGCGAGCCTGGGGCACGGCCCGTCGGACATGATCGCCGTGATCCGCGCGATCGAGGCGCGGTCATGATCAGGGTGGTCCAGCCGGGTGACGGGGAAGCCCTCGCACGCATGATGAACCGGTGTTCGCCGCGCACCACCTACGAACGGTTCCACGGGGTGGTCACCGAGATCCCGCACGCCTACCTGCGGTCCTGCCTCAGCGGCGCGCACCTCGCCCTCGTCGCAGAACAGGGCTCCGAGATCGTCGGGCTCGCCAGCATGGCGCGGGACGAGGACGTGCCCGAGATCGGTGTCGTCATCGAGGACGGCTGGCAGGGCCGGGGACTCGGACGTGCGCTCGTCGCGGCGCTCGTCGAGAAGGCGGACACCCCGGTGGTCCGGATGGAGCTCTGCCGCGCCTCGCTCCTCGACTACGTCAAGGCCACGTTCCCGATCGTCGCCAGTGCGAGTCACGGGTGTGACGTGACGCTCGACGTCGACCTCGGCTCAGCTGTCCAGTAGTGGACCCAGCTCGGCGACCACCGTCGTCAGCGGACCCACGTCGCCGTGCAGCCGGGCCGACATGATCGCGCCCTCCAGCGTGCTGATCATCAGCGTCGCCAGCCGCTTCGCGCGCCGGGGTGGCACGTCCATCGCCGACAGCTCGTCCGCGACGGTGGCCTCCCAGCGTCCGATGCCGGACCGCAGCTCGGCCGTGACCGGCGAGTCCGTGCCCACCAGGTCCGCCGCGGCCGCCATGATCGGACAGCCCCGCGCGTAGCCGCGCTCGGTGAAGTCCTGCTTCCACTGCCGGGCCATGTGGGCGAACAGTCCGGACGGGGTCGGGTTGCGCGCCGAGCGCCGGTACGAACGCACCCGCTCGGCCGCGAAGTCCGCCGCCCACAGCACCGCCTCGCTCACGAGCTGGTCCTTGCCGCCGGGGAAGTAGTGCTGGAACGAACCGCGCGGCGCCTTCGCGTACGCCACGACGTCCCGCACGCCGGTCCCGGTGGCGCCCCGCGCACGCAGCAGCTGCATGGCGCCATACACCATTCGTTCTCTCGGCGTGTAGCTCATGACCAGGCTCCCTGTATGACGGCTGTCATAAGGCTACCCGAGGAACGTGACCTACCGGCAGTTCGCGGAAAGCGCTACCACGGCGCTCGGCACCCGGCTAGGTTCGTGTCACCCGTTCGGGTGACCAACGACGAAGGTGGATAGATGGGCAGTAGAAGAGCTGTGGTGCTGGGGGCGGTCGCGACCCTCGCACTGCTCGCCGGGGTGGCGAACGCCAGCGCGGCACCGTCCGGATCGGACGGACACGGGGTCGGGATCGACGCGCATCTCCGGCAGGCGCGTACGGCGGCCGACGATCCGCCGCTGTCGCAGTTCATCCCGGTGAACCCGTTCCGGGTGCTGGACACCCGAGACGGCCGCGGACCGGTCGGCCCGAACGGCACGACCGTGGTGGACCTGTCGGCGCAGCTGCCTAGCAACGCGACCGCCGCGGTGCTGAACGTGACCGGCACGGAGCCGACCGCGAGCACGTTCATCTCGGTGTACCCGGCGAGCGGGTCACGCCCGGCCGCGTCCAGCCTGAACCTTTCCCGCGGCCAGACACGGGCGAACCAGGTGAGCGTGGCGGTCAACGCGGACCGCGCGGTGGCGTTCTACAACCTCGCGGGCAACACGCACGTGGTGGCCGACCTCGCGGGCTACTACATCGACAACATCAACGCGGGCGCCGGTTCCCGGTACACCGCGCGGACACCGCAGCGGATCGCCGACACCCGCGGCGGCAGCCCGCTTCCGGGCGGCTCGGCCATCGTGCTCGACCTGTCGTTCCTGCCGGCCTCGGCGACCGCGGTGACGTTCAACCTGACCGGCCTGGACGCGTCACAGCCCACCGTCGTGTCCGCGTTCCCGGACGGACAGTCCGTGCCGCTGGTGTCGAGCCTGAACCTCGGCCGGAACGAGATCGTGCCGAACCAGGTCACGGTGCAGATCGGCGGCAACCGGCAGGTCGACGTGTACAACGCCTTCGGCTCGGTGAACCTCGTCGTCGACGTGGTCGGTTTCTACTCGACCAGCCAGGGTGACTTCTTCGCGCCGATCCCGCCGGAGCGGGCGATGGACACGCGGCCGGGCAAGGGACTCAACGGCGCGCCGGGCAACTTCATCGGGCTGTTCGGCTGGGGTGAGCAGACCGGTCCGGGCACCATCTCGGCGGTGGCCGGCAACCTGACCGCGACCAACCCGGGCAACGCCCAGTACGTCGTGGTGTGGCCGGGTGGTGCGGCGCGGCCGACCGCCTCCAACCTGAACCTGGTCGCCGGCCAGACCGCGGCCAACGCGGTCAACGCCGGGATCGGGTACGAGCCGCTGATCAACGGCGGCAAGCGGACGGTCAACTTCGCGAACAACGCCGGCTATGTCGACGTGATCTTCGACATCTCCGGGTTCTTCGTGACGCCGCCGACGCCCTGACAGCGGACGAAGGCGCCCGGACGGTCCACCGACCGTCCGGGCGCCTTCCCGTCAGAGCTTGACCGGGTAGGCCGGCTCCGGGACGCGCACCTTGATGCGGTTCTCCACGAAGATGCCGTGCCACAGCATGAACACGATAAGCGCCCACAGCTGCCGGCTGCGGTCCCGGTCCCCCGTGCGGTGCTCGTCGAGCAGGGCGAGGACGGCGCGGCGGTCGAGGTGCTCGTCGGTCTGGGACTCCGTGACGATGGCCCGTGCCCACTCGTACATCTCGTCGCGTAGCCACAGGCGGATCGGGACCGGGAAGCCGAGCTTGCGGCGGTTCAGCACGTGCGGCGGGATGATCCGCTTCAAGGCCTGACGCAGCGCGAACTTCGTGGTGCCGCCGGCCAGCTTCATGTACCGCGGCAGGCGGGACGCGACCTCGAACACCTCGGTGTCGAGGAACGGCACCCGCAGCTCGAGCGAGTTGGCCATCGTCACCTTGTCGGCCTTCACCAGGATGTCGCCGCGCAGCCAGGTGAACAGGTCGACGTGCTGCATGCGGGCCACCGGGTCCCAGTCCCTGGACACCCGGTACCAGGGCATGGTCACGTCCTTGAACCCGATGTTCTCGTTGTAGTGGCGCAGCACGGCCCGCAGCTGCTGGTCGCGGAAGTTGCGTGCGTTGCCGTAGTAGCGGTCCTCGAGCGACAACGCGCCCCGGCGCAGGAGGTCCTTGCCCCGCACGCCTTCCGGGATCTTCGTCGACACCTTGCCAAGCACGCGGCGCATGCCGTCGGGCATCTTCTCGAACGCGGCCAGCGACACCGGCTCGTTGTAGATCGTGTAGCCGCCGAACAGCTCGTCGGCACCCTCGCCGGACAGCACCGCCTTGACGTACTTGCGTGCCTCACGGGCGATGAACCACAGCGGCACGAGCGCCGGGTCGGCCACCGGATCGTCCAGGTACCACACGATCAGCGGCAGCGCGTCCATCATCTCCTGCGCCGACACGGTCTTCACCACGTGCCGCACGCCGATCGCCTCCGCCGTCTCGGCGGCGACGTCCACTTCGGAGTAACCCTGGCGCTCGAACCCCGTGGTGAACGCGATCAGGTTCGGGTTGTACTCCTTGGCGAGCGTCGCGGTGGCGGTCGAGTCGATGCCGCCGGAGAGGAACGCGCCGACGGTGACGTCCGGGTCGGAGATCATGTGCTTGCCGACCGAGTCCCGCATGACGGCGGCGATCTCGTCGTAGAGCTTCTCCGAGTCCGGCACCGGCTTGGCGTCGAACGTCGGGAAGAAGTACCGCTGGAACTGGATCCGCTGACCGGGACGGACGTGGAAGAACGTGCCGGACTCGACGCGGCGGATGCCGGTGTGCATGGACTCCGGCTCCGGGACGTACTGGAGGACCAGGTAGTGCTGCAGTGCCCGCCGGTCCAGCTGCTCGCGGACACCCAGCGGGCCGGACAGCTCCAGCAGGCTCTTCTTCTCGCTGGAGAACGCCACGCCGCCGGGGCCGCCCGACCAGTACAGCGGCTTGATGCCGAACGGGTCCCGCGCGCCGAAGACGACCTTGTCCTGGGCGTCCCAGATCAGGAACGCGAACATGCCACGCAGCTTGCGCACGGAGTTCGGCCCGAGGTGGTGGAACGCGGCGACGATGGCCTCGCCGTCCCCGTTGGTCCGGAACCGCACGCCGTACCGGTCGGCGAGCTCCTTGCGCAGCTCGCGGTAGTTGTAGATCTCCCCGTTGAAGTTGAGCGTGTAGCGCGTCGGGTTCTCCGGCGGGCCCCAGACCAGCGGCTGGTGCGAGTGCTCGAGGTCGATGAACGCGAGCCGGTTGAACCCGTAGACGACCTCACCCTGCGCCCACGTGTCGGTCTCGTCAGGGCCGCGGTGGCGCTGGCAACGCATGGCGGCGCGGATGGCTTCCCGACGGGCGACGGCGTGTGCCTCGGTGGGGCAGATCAGTCCTAGTAGGCCGCACACGCGTGATCTCACCTCGCTACTTCATTGGGGGATGTCACCCACTATGCCCTACGGCGACTGTCGCCGGGACGTGTGGGGCGACTGTCAGGTTGCACCCGCAACCGGAACTGTGCGCATCGTCGCCGGGTACTCCGCGCGGCTCACCCCGCGGTGAGCGACGCCACGCGCGGCGGACTGTAATACTCGATGGCGTGGTCTCTCTTGGTCTGCGGTTCGTCGGACACTCCACCGTGCGGATGGAGCTGGCCGGTCACGTCGTGCTGACCGATCCCGTGCTCACCAACCGGGTGTCGGCGCTGACCAGGGTGACACCGCCCGCCACGGCCGCCGACCGGGCCGACGTCGACCTCGTGCTGCTGTCCCACCTGCACGGGGACCACGTGCACCTGCCGTCGCTGCGGCTGCTGCATCCGCATGTCCGGGTGGTCGTGCCGCGCGGCGCCGGGGACTGGCTGCGGTCCAAGGGCGTGCGGCGGGTCGACGAGCTGGCGCCCGGGGAGGAGCTGACGCACGGTGACCTGCGGATCATCGGGGTCCGGGCGGAGCACTCCGGGCACCGCTGGGGACCGCGGCTGACACACGGTCCGCAGGCCGAGGCGATGGGGCACGTCATCGAGGGCGGCGGGCGCAGGGTGTACGCCGCCGGGGACACCGACCTGTTCCCGGAGATGGCCGGGCTGGGCGAGCTGGACGTCGCGTTGCTGCCGGTGTGGGGGTGGGGGCCGACGCTGGGGCCCGGACACATGAACCCGGAGCGTGCCGCCGCGGCCGTCGACCTGCTGAGGCCGAGGGTCGCCGTGCCGGTGCACTGGGGGACGCTCGCGGTCGCGGGGCTGCCGAAGGCGCCGGGGCGGCACGGGCGGCGGATGCGGCACCTCCTCGAACATCCGCCGGTCGAGTTCGCCGCGGCCGTGGCGGATGCCGGCTCGCCGACGAGGGTTCTGGTCACCCGCCCCGGCGAGAACGTCCGCCTGCCGGACACGGTCAGGTCATGACCGATGCGCCGGTGACCACCGCCGCGCGGCGCTCCCTCGCGGCACCCGCTACCGCGAGCGGCACGCCCGCCGACGCCGACGCCCGGCCAGACGCCGAGGGGCCACACGATGCCCCGCTGTCCACGTTCAGGGCGCGGCCAGCGTCCTCACGGCGCCGCGGCCGGCCAGGACACCGCCGCGACACCGACACCCCTGCCGTACGCACCAACACCAGGACGCCGGCCCTCGCGGGCGAGGGGCCGGCGTGAGCGGGATCTTCGGTGTCGACTGGAGCCACCCGTCGTCGATCGGGTACCCGGTCATCTTCGGGGGCGTGCTGGTCGGGTCGATAGTGCCGATCCTGCCGACCGGCGCGGTCGTCGGCGCCGGTGCCGCGCTCGCCATGACCGGCCAGCTGAACCTGGCCCTCGTCGTGCTCTGCGCGGTGGCCGGCGCGCTCATCGGCGACCTCGTCACGTTCGTCGCCGGGCGCGGGGGTCGCGGACCGCTGTCCCGGTTCTTCGAGCGGCGGCAGTCGGCCGAGAAGCTGGCCGGTGCGCGGGAGAGGTTCGGCCAGCGGGGCTGGCTGCTCATCGTCGTCGGCCGGATGGTGCCGGCCGGGCGCATCCCCGTGCTCCTCGCCGCCGGGGCGCTCGACTACCCGTGGCGCAGGCTGCTCCCCGCGGTCGCCGGCGCGTGCCTGCTCTGGGCGGTCGCCTACGCGCTGCTGGGCGTCGTCAGCGGTGGGCTGTTCGACAACCCGCTGGTCGCTACGCTCATCGCGACGACCCTGATCCTGGTGATCACGCTCGTCGTCGGGCTCGTGTCGCGCCAGCGGGAACGCAAACGCAAGAGAGGCCATGTCACCACAAGCTGACCAGGGGAGACTCCTCCGAGGTGGGCGTGAGATCGCCCGCCTCGTGCTCGTCTGGGCGCTCGTGGCCGTCGCGCTGCACCTGCTCGACCTGTGGCTCGTCGACTTCGCCATGCCCTACTGGTGGCAGCCCATCGCCCTCGCGGCCATGCTGGGCGTGCTCAGCGCGGGCGTGTGGCCGCTGATCATGCGGTTCGCGCCGCACGGCACCGTGCTGTTCCTCGGACTCGGCTCGTTCCTGCTGCTCGGCGCGGGTGTCCTCGGCATCTCGTTCGCGATCCCGGATGTCATCGTGGCGAACCTCGAGACCGCGGTGGTGGTCGTGGTCGTCATCGGCGCGGTGTCCGGCCTGGTGTCCAGCGGCCTCGCGATCGACGAGGACGAGGTGTTCTTCCGCCGTGCCGCCCGCCGGTTCCGCCGGGACGGCGAGGACATGGCCGACGGGCCGCCCGGCGTGCTGCTGCTGCAGATCGACGGCCTCGGCTACGACACCGTCCGCCGCGGCATCCGCGACGGGGACCTGCCGACGCTGTCCCGCTGGCTCGAGGAGGGCAGCCACGTCCTCACCGACTGGCACTGCGACTGGAGCTCCCAGACCGGCGCGAGCGTGTGCGCGCTGCTGCACGGCAGCGACGACGACATCCTCGGCTTCCGCTGGTACGAGAAGGACCGCGACCACGTGATGGCGTGCGCGCACCCGAACGACGCGGCCGAGATCGAGCGCCGGCACTCCACCGGCCAGGGGCTGCTCGCGAACGGCGGCGCGGCCCGCGGCGGCCTGTTCACCGGCGACGCCGACCACGTCAGCTTCACGATGAGCGCACTCCCCTTCCTGACCAGGGGCAGGCGGCGCGACGGGATGGGCTCCGGCTACTACGCGTACTTCGCCAACCCGGTCAACGTGCTGCGGACGTTCGGCTCCGCGCTGGTCGACGTGCTGCGCGAGATCTCCGCGTCGCTGCGCCAGAAGCGGGCCGGGGTGCGGCCGAGGGTCAAGCGCGGCCCGTTCTTCCCGTTCGCCCGCGCCGGCACCACGGTCATCGCCCGCGACCTGGTCGTCTCCGCGATCATCGGTGACATGCTGGCGGGCCGGCCGGTCGTCTACGCGGACTTCCTCGGCTACGACGAGGTCGCGCACCACACCGGCATCGAGCGGTTCGACGCGCTGGCCGTCATCCGGGCCATCGACCAGCAGATCGGCAGGCTGTACCGGGCGGAACGGCTCTCGCCCCGCCGCTACCACCTCGTCGTGCTGTCCGACCACGGCGTCACCCAGGGCTGGGCGTTCACCAACCGGTTCGGCGAGTCGGTCCAGGAGCTGGTCGGCCGGCTGTGCGGAGGGCGCCCGCCTGCCGATGGCCGCAAGCCGCCCCGGTCGGCCTGGCAGCTCGGCGCGGCCATGACCGAGGCGGCCACCGGTTCCGGGCCGATCGCGCTGGCGCTGCGGCGGCGCGCGGCGTGGGCGGGCACCCCGGACCGCCAGCGCGACGCCGAGGGGCAGCCGGCGGCCGTGGCCCGCGCGGCGCCCGGCGTGGTCGTGGTGGTGTCCGGGCACGTCGCGATGGTGTCGTTCACCGAGCACCCCGGCCGGGTCGACCTCGAGACGATCGAGCGCGAGTTCCCCGACCTGCTGCCGGCGCTCGTCGACCATCCCGGCGTCGGGTTCATGCTGGTCCGCAGCACGCGGTCGGGACCGGTCGTGCTGGGCCGCGACGGCGTGCGGCGCCTCGACATGACCGGCGACGACGCGGTGACCGGGGAGGACCCGCTGGCCAGGTACGGCCCGCACGCCGCCGACCTGGTCCGGCGCACCGACGGGTTCGCGCACTGCCCGGACATCATCGTCAACAGCCGGTACAACGAGGTCACCGACGACGCGTCGCCGTTCGAGATGCACGTCGGCTCGCACGGCGGGCTGGGCGGCGGGCAGTCCCGCGGGTTCCTGATGTACCCGGCGAGCCTGCCGGCGCCCGGCGAGATCATCGGCGCCGAGCGGCTGCACCGGGTGGTGCGGGACTGGCTGACCCACCTGGGCCACCCCGTGCCCGCACCGTCCGCGGAGCTGGTCCATGACGCCTGACTACGACCGCTCGCTCGCCTCCGTGCTGCCCGGGCTGCTGGCCGAGCCGGCACGGGCGGTCGCGTTGCTGCTGGTCGACGGGCTGGGCGCGGAGCTGCTGTCCGCCCACGCCGCCGACGCCCCGTTCCTGGCCGCCCTGCCCGACGCGGGCCCGCTGACCGTCGGGTTCCCGTCCAGCACGGCGACCAGCCTCGCGTCGCTGGGCACGGGGCTGCCGCCGGGCGGACACGGGTTGCTGGGCACGTCGCTGCGGCTGTCCGACGAGATCGTGATGGAGACGCTGCGCTGGACCGAGCACGGCACGCAGGGTGGCGTCGACCTGCGGGAGTCGTGGGTGCCGGAGTCCGTGCAACCGGCGCACACGGTGTTCGAGCAGGCCGCGGCGGCCGGGATCGGGGTGACCGTCGTGTCGCAGCCGAGGTTCCAGGGCTCCGGGCTGACCAGGGCGGTGCTGCGTGGGGGCACCTACGTAGGTGCGCACGCGTTCGGCGACCTGGCCGCGGCGACGCTGACCGCGCTCGGGACGCCGGGCAGCCAGCTGGTGTACGGCTACCACGCCGACCTCGACGCGATGGGGCACGTGCACGGGCCGGGGTCGCTGCCGTGGCGGCTCCAGCTCGCACAGGTGGACCGGCTGGTGGAGACGGTCGCCACGCGGCTGCCCGCCGACGCCGTGCTGGCGGTGACGGGTGACCACGGCATGGTCGCGATGGACCGTAGTTTCGACGCCGACACCCACCCCGACCTGCGCGCGGGCGTGCGCACGCTCAGCGGCGAGCCCCGTGCCCGCCACGCCCACGCGGAGCCGGGCGCCGCGACGGACGTGCTGGCGACGTGGCGGTCGGTCCTCGGCGACGACGCGTGGACGGTGTCCCGGGAGCAGGCGATCGACGAGGGCTGGTTCGGGCCGCTGTCGCCGCGCTTCGCCGACCGGATCGGCGACGTGCTGGCCGCCGCGCGCGGCACGTCCGGCGTGATCCGCTCGACGGCCGAGCCGTTCCTGTCGCGACTGGTCGGCCAGCACGGCTCGCTGACGTCCGCGGAGCAGCTCGTGCCATTGCTCATGGCGCGTGGCGTGCGGTAGACCTGCCCTCATGCCGCTGCTCACGGACCTGCTGGACGCGCTCTCCGGCGGTCAGGTCGAGATCGTCGACCTGACCGCGCCCCTGTCGGCCGACACGCCGATCCTCCAGCTGCCACCGCCGTTCGCCAACACGATCCCGTTCTCGCTGGAGCTGATCAGCCGCTACGACGCGGACGGGCCCGCCTGGTACTGGAACAACATCCACACCGGCGAGCACACCGGGACCCATGTGGACGCTCCGGTGCACTGGGCGTCCGGCAAGGACAAGGCCGACGTGTCGCAGCTGCCGCTCGGCAACATGGTCGCGCCCGCGGTCGTGGTCGACATGTCGGCGCGGGCGGCGGAGAACCCGGACTTCCTGCTGTCCATCGAGGACGTCAAGGAGTGGGAGGCCGCCAACGGGTCGCTCCCGGCCGGCTGGCTGCTGCTGCGCACGGGCTGGGACGAGCGGTCCACCGACGCCGCCCGGTTCCTCAACGCCGACGAGACCGGGCCACACACGCCGGGCATCGCGCCGGAGTGCGCGCGGTGGCTTGCGGAGGACACGCCGCTTCTGGGGCTCGGCGTGGAGACGGTCGGCACGGACGCGGGCGCCGCACACGGGTTCGAGCCCGCCTTCCCGTGCCACCACTACTTCCTGGGCGCCGGGAAGATGGGGCTGACGCAGCTGCGGAACCTCGCGTCGCTGCCGCCGACCGGGGCGGTGCTGGTGGTGTCACCGCTGCCGATCATCGGTGGGTCCGGCAGCCCGGCCAGGGTGTACGCGCTGGTCGAGCGGTGAGCACGGCGGACCTGGTCGGCTCGACGCTCGCCGAACTCGGTGTGGCGCAGGCGTTCGGCGTGGTCGGCAGCGGGAACTTCGTGGTGACCAACGCGTTGCGGGCGGGCGGGGTGCCGTATGTGGCCGCCCGTCACGAATGCGGCGCGACGGTGATGGCCGACGCGTACGCCAGGATGAGCGGCCGGCTCGCGGCGGTCTCGCTGCACCAGGGCTGCGGGCTGACCAACGCGATGACCGGAATCACGGAGGCCGCGAAGAGCCGGACCCCGCTGCTGGTGCTGACCGCCGACACCGCGGGCTCGGCGGTGACCGCCAACTTCCGCATCGACCAGGATGCGATGGTCACCGCGGTCGGCGCGGTGACCGAGCGGGTCCACTCCCCCTCCTCCGCCGTCGCGGACACCGTGCGGGCGTACCGGACGGCCGTGCAGGAGCGGCGGACGGTGGTGCTGAACCTGCCGCTGGACGTGCAGGCGGCGCCGGCCGTCGCCGCGCCGCTCACGGTTCCCGTTACGCCGCGACCGGTTCGGCCGCATGCCGACGCGGTCGCGGCACTGGCCGAGGCGCTGGCGAAGGCGCGGCGGCCGGTGTTCGTGGCCGGCCGCGGCGCCCGCCACGCCGGCCGGGAGCTGCGGGAGCTGGCCGCCGCCGCCGGCGCGCTCCTGGCGACCTCGGCGGTCGCGCACGGGCTGTTCGCCGGGGACCCGTGGTCGCTGGGCATCTCGGGTGGGTTCGCGTCGCCACGGACGGCGGAGCTGATCGCCGGCGCCGACCTCGTCGTCGGCTGGGGCTGTGCGTTGAACAGGTGGACGACCAAGCGTGGCGAGCTGCTCGGCGGCACGGTCGTCCAGGTCGACCTGGACCCGGCGGCGTTCGGGGCGCACAACCGGGTCGACCTCGGCGTGGTCGGCGACACGGCGGAGACGGCGCGGGACGTCCTCGCCGTACTGTCCACACAGGACGGTTACCGGACGGCGCCGGTCGGTCCGGTGCGGTGGCGGGACGTGCCGTACGAGGACCGGTCCACCTCGGACCGGATCGACCCGCGCACGTTGAGCGCCCGGCTCGACGAGCTGCTGCCGGCGGACCGGGTCGTCGCGGTGGACTCCGGCAACTTCATGGGGTACCCGAGCGCGTACCTGTCGGTGCCGGACCAGTACGGCTTCTGCTTCACGCAGGCGTTCCAGTCGATCGGCCTCGGGCTGGCGACCGCGATCGGCGCGGCGCTGGCCCGACCGGACCGCCTCCCGGTGGCGGCACTGGGCGACGGCGGGTTCCTGATGGGCGTGGCCGAGCTGGAAACCGTGGTGCGCCTTGGCATCCCGATGGTGATCGTGGTGTACGACGACGCGGCGTACGGAGCCGAGATCCACCATTTCGGCGCCGACGCGGACCTGTCGACCGTCACCTTCCCGGACACCGACCTGGCCGCGCTGGCCGCGGGCTTCGGCTGTCAGGGCCTGACCGTCCGCACACCGGCCGACCTGGACGGGATCACGACCTGGTCCCGCGACCGTCCACTCCTGATCGACGCGAAACTCACGAACGACGGCGGGTCGTGGTGGCTGGCGGAGGCCTTCGGCTAGGCACCGCTGGACTGGGTTGTCACAGCCAGTCGCGGTGTTTGAACAGGACGTACAGCCCGCCGCCGATGGCCAGGATCACGGCCGTGGACAGCCAGAAACCCCAGGCCTGACCGAAGCCGGGATAGGGGACGTTCTGGCCGTAGAACCCGGTGATGGCGGTCGGCACGGCGATGATGGCCGCCCAGCCCGTCACCTTCTTCATGATCAGGTTGAGGCGGTTGCTCTGCAGGTTCAGCTGCGTCTCGCGGAAGGTGGCGACCAGCTCGCGCAGCGAGTCGGTCCACTCCGTCACGCGCAGGACGTGGTCGTAGACGTCCTGGTAGTACGGCGCCATCGCGCTGCCGGAGCGCCGGGTCAGCGTGTTGATCACCTCGCGCATCGGCACCACGACGTGCCGCAGCATCCCGAGGGACCGGCGCAACGTCAGCGCCCGCCGCAGCATGAGCCGGTCGGCGGGGCGCTCGTCGAAGATCATGTCCTCCAGCTTCTCGATGTGCTCGTCGAGCGCCTCGACCATGTCGAACTGGGTGTCGGCCACGTAGTCGAGCAGGCCGTGCACCAGGAAGTCGACGCCGTTGCCCGCGAGGTGCGCGAGGTCGTCCCACCGCTTGACCACCTGGTCGATGTCGAACCGGTCGCCGGGGCGGACCGTGACGACCGCGCGCGCGGTGATGAACACCCCCAGCTCGGCCTTGCTCAGCCGGAGCGTCGCCTGGTCGAGTGACACCGCGTAGGCGGACAGGTAGGAGTGACTGTCGTACTCGTCGAGCTTCGCCCGCTGCCGCGACTGCACCGCGTCCTCGACGGCGAGCTCGTGCAGGCCCAGCTCGTCGGCGATCAGCGCCAGGTCGTCCTCGGACGGGTCGCCGAGGTCGAGCCAGATCGTCAGGCTCTCGTCCCGCAGGTGCTCGGAGATGTCCTCCGGCGGGAAGCCCTCCGCGACGAGCTTCCCGTCGCGGTACAGCCGTGTGCGTGCCACCGCTCAACAGTAGACACCCGGTCGCCGTCCGGCATCCGCTCTGGGATGATGCCGGCCAGCACCCACTGCCCGAGGAGGCGGCATGGCCGGTCAGTTCGAAGGCACCGCGGAGATCGACCGACCGATCGCCGAGGTGTTCGCGTTCCTCGCGGCCGGGACCAACGACCCGAAGTTCAGCCCCCGCGTGCAGCGGATCGAGAAGAAGACGGACGGCCCGGTCGGCGTGGGCACGGTGTTCGTCAGCACGGTGAAGGACGCGGGAATGACGACGGGACGGGAGTTCCGCATCACCGAGCTCGAGGAGCCCACGAAGATCCGCTGGGCCGAGCAGTCGAAGAACCTGGTCACCGCGGTTGAAGGTGGCTACGACCTGACCGATCTCGGCGACGGCCGGACCCGGCTGCGGGTGTTCAACGTCCTGCAGGGCAACGGTTTCGGCAAGCTCCTCGCCGGCTTCGCGCTCAAGGCGGCACAAAAGGACGCACCGGCGTTCGCGAACCGCATCAAGAATGCGGTCGAGGCCTCGTAACCCTTCCGCGGTAACGAGACCGCATCGATCAACATCGCTACGAAACACAGCCGTTCCCAGCCACGAAAACACGGCTGAGTTCGACCTGGGGTAGCGACGAGAAATCGGTGAGAATGTCCAACTTGGGGTATGCCGTCGTCGATGTCGAGACGACCGGCCTGTTTCCGGGGCGTCATGACCGGGTGGTGGAGATCGGGGTCGTGCTCGTCGACCGGGCGGGCCGCCAGGTCGACGAGTGGGGCACGCTGGTGAACCCCGCCCGAGATCTGGGACCACAGCACATCCACGGCATTCGGTCGAGCGACGTGCTGCGGGCGCCGTCCTTCGCCGAGATCGCCGGCGATCTGGCCGCGCGGCTGGCCGGGCGTGTCGTCGTCGCGCACAACCTGAGTTTCGACCTGCGTTTCCTGATCGCCGAGTTCGAGCGCGTACGACTCACGGTCCCGCTGGACTACGAACGTGGTCTCTGCACGATGATCCTGGCGAGCCGGTATCTCACCGACGCGGCACGTTCACTGGCGGCATGTTGCGCGTCCGCGGGAATCGACCACGCCAACCCGCACTCGGCACTGCATGACGCACGTGCCTGCGCCGAACTGCTCGCGTTCTTCATCAGGAGCGCGGGCCGGCCGGAGCCGTGGCGGGTCCTGTTCGCCGCGGGCCGGGACCCGTGGCCGCCGCTGCCGAGGCCGTGCGGTCGCACGAGTCCCCGGACGCTCGCCGAGGCGGTGCCACCGGCGTTCCTGGAACGCCTGATCGACCGGCTGCCGCGGGTCCAGCAGCCCGCACGCGCCGACGAGTACCTGGCCCTGCTCGACCGCGCGCTGCTGGACCGGCACCTCTCGGCGAGCGAGCAGGAGGGCCTGATCGAGGTCGCGCGGGCACTCGACCTGACCTACGCGGACGCCCTGGTCCTCCACCGCGACTACCTCACGGCACTCGCCACGGCGGCCTGGTCGGACGGCGTCGTCACCGACGACGAGCGGCAGGACCTGCGAAATGTCGCCGGCCTCCTGGGCCTCGGCGAACTGGACGCCGAGATCGCCCTGCGAACGGCACGGACGACGGAGGCGGAACCGCGGTGGGGCCAGTTCCGCCTGCGGCCGGGCGACCTGGTCGCGTTCACCGGCCAGATGGCCGGCGAGCGCGCGGAATGGGAGAACCGCGCCATCCGCGGCGGCCTGAAGGTGACCGGGGGTGGCGTGACCAGACGAACCAGGATCCTCGTCGCCGCCGACCCGGACTCCCTTTCCGGAAAAGCGGTCAGGGCACGGCAGTACGGCATCCCGATCGTCACCCCGGAGGCGTTCGAGAAGCTCATGAAGCAGCTGTGAAACCGGAGCCGTGAACCCGGGCGCCGGGAACACCGCGGACGCCGACGAGAGGCATCTCACGCCCGGCGTAATCCGGTCGATGGGGTGGGCCGGCGTCCCCTAGGCTCCCGTCATGTTGCCCTGGTCCACAGAATTGGCCGGTCGTATCGAGGACGGGATCGTCCACAGTGAGCTGTTGCGGGACAACCCGCTCGGCGACCCGCACGACCGGCCCGTCTACGTCTACCTGCCACCCGGCTACGACGACTCCGACCGGCGCTACCCGGTCGTCTACGTGATCCAGGGCTACACCGGGCACGTCGGCATGTGGTTCAACCGGACGCCCTTCCGCCGTCCCTTCCCCGAGCTGGCCGACGACGTCTTCAGGGCCGGGGACACCCCGCCCGCCATCGTCGTCTACGTCGATGCCTGGACGGCCTACGGCGGCAGCCAGTTCCTCGACTCCCCCGCCACCGGGCGCTACCACTCCTACCTCTGCGACGAGGTCGTCCCCTGGGTCGACGCCCGGTACCGCACGCTCGCCGACCGTGCGCACCGCGCCATCATGGGCAAGTCCAGCGGCGGCTACGGCGCGATGATCACCCCCATGCTCCGGCCGGACCTCTTCGCCGCGCTGGCCACCCACGCCGGCGACGCCCTCTTCGAGGTCTGCTACCCGGACAGCTTCCCGCTCATCGCGCGCACCCTCCGCGACGAGTACGACGGCGACTACGCGAACTTCCTCGCCGGCCGTGCCGGCCGGGTACACGGCACCAAGGACAGCGACGACGGGCTCATCGAGATCTACGGCTACGCCGCCGCCTACTCCGGCAATGCCGACGCCTCCGTCTCGCTCCCCTTCGACGACACCGGCGCCATCATCACCGACGTCTGGGCGCGCTGGCTGTCCCGCGATCCGGTCCGCATGGCCGCGGAGCCCGAGTACGCCGAGGCGCTGCGCTCCCTCACCGCGGTCTGGATCGACTCCGGCCGGTCCGACGACTACTACCTCGACCTCGGCGCGACGGCCTTCCGCCGCGCGATCGACAAGGCCGGTGTCGCCGACGACCGCGTGTACTTCGAGCTGTTCGACGGTCGCCACGGCGGCATCGAATACCGCTATCCATTGTCGCTGGCGTGGCTGTGCGCACGAATCGCTAGCTGATTTCGGCCAGGACCCATCTGATCGCGTCGATTTCGGGGGCGGGTCCCTGGAAAATCTCCAGTGACGTCAACCATTCCTGCTTGGCCTGTTCGCGTTCTCCCTGGGACAACAGACCAAGGCCCTTGATATGCAGCGCCCTGGTCTGGCCGTAAGGCGAGCTTACTTCCTGGTGAATCGCGAACGCGTTGCTCGCGTGGTCGACCGCCTGGGCGTGGTTGCCTTTTTCGTGGGTTATCCAGGCCAGGAGTATTTCGGCGTCGCCGCGAAGGCGGCGCAGCTCGCCCCGCTGGGCCAGGCCGATGGCGGTCTGGGCGTGTTCCTGGGCGTCGTCGAGATGGCCTGCCGACTTGTCGATCGACGCCAGCTGCAGCGTGGCCTCGACGCGGGCCTTGGTGTAGTCGAGCTCGTCGGACCGCTTGAGCGCCGACTCCGCCTGGGCGCGCGCCTGTTCGGTCCGGCCGAGGTCGTGGTAGATGCCCGCCAGGGAGACCAGGGAGTCGGTGATGTCGTACTCGTCGCCCAGCTCCTCGGCGACCGCCAGGGCCTGGGTCGCGTGGGCGATCGACGCGTCGATGTCGCCGATCTTCGAGTAGGCGTGGGCGAGTGCGCGGAGCGCCTCCGACTCGTAGTGCTGGTCGCCGCTTCGCCGGTACAGCTCCAGCGCGAGGAGGTACTCCTCGATGGCGCCGTCGAACTCGCCGCGCCTGATCATGATCATGCCGAGACTCAGGTGCGCCGCGCCTTCCGCCGAGTCGCTGGACTTCGCGTCGATCAGGTCGAAGGCGGAGAGCGCGTACTTCTTGGCGACGTCGAGCTGGTCCCGCTGTTCCTCGCAGAGGCTCAGGTTCAACAGCGCCAGCAGCTGGAGGTCGGTGAACTCGTGGCGCTCGGCGACCCGCAACGCCTCCCCGATCTGGTCGGCCGCGTCGCGCAGGTACCCCTGCGTCGCCAGCGCGTCGCCGAGGGCAATGCGCGCGCGGACCTCTCCCTCGGAGAACCCGAGCTCCAGGTAGTGGCTGAGCTCCGCCCGGATGTGCGGAAGCGCCCGCTGGACGTCCCGGATGCGCGCGTACACGGACGAGAACGCGGTGTGCATGGTCGCCATCGCGCGCCGGTTCCCGGTGCTCGTGGCGGCGCTCAGCGCGATCTCGAAGGCGCCCAGCGCCTCGATGCGGTAGTCCCGGTGCGTCACCACGTAGGCACGCAACGACTCCGACAGGTACCAGCCGATCTCCGCCGGCCCGTAGTGGGCGGTGTAGCGGATGGTCGCGATCAGGTTGGGTGCCTCGTCGTTCATCCACTGCGCGGCGTTCGACACCGCGGGCGCGCGCGGCGCCCCCAGGATGCTCGAATGGTCGCGCGGCAGGCGGATCCACGTCGGGTACAGGGCGTCCGCGGCGACGTCGGCGGTCGTGACGTAGTAGCTGTGCAGGCGTGCGAGTGCGGCGTGCAGGTCGCCGGGGTCGTCCTCGGTGACGCACCGGTCGTGGGCGTAGAGGCGCACCAGGTCGTGGAACCGGTAGTGCCGCGGCCGGCTGGGGTGGATGAGGCTCGCCGCCGTGAGCTCGCCGAGCAGCCGCTCGGCCGTCTCGGCGGGGACGTCGGCCACGTGTCGCGCGCACCTGCGGCAGAAGTCGGATCCGGGCACCAGGCTCAGCAGCCGGAACAGGCGCGCCGCGTCGGCGGAGAGCGTCCGGTAGGACAGGTCGAACACGGCACGCACCGTGGCACGCGGGTCGTCGGCGATCGTCAGCGCGGCGAGGCGGTCGCGCTGTTCCAGCTCGGAGATGAAGTCGGGCAGCGGGCGCGCGCTGTGCAGGTAGGCCGTCGCCGCGACGCGCATGGCCAACGGCAGGTGCCCGCACAGCTCGATGATCTTCCCGATGTCGGTGTCGGCCGGCATCGGCGCGGTGCCCAGGATGGCGCGGATGAGCTGTTCCGCCTCCGGTGGTCTCAGCGGCCCCAGCTGCAGCAGGCGTGCCCCGGTCAGCGCGGCCAGGCTCGGCATCTGCGACCGGCTGGTGATCAGCACCGCCGACTCGGGCGCGGCCGGCAGGAGGTCCTGCACCTGCTGTGCGTTCGCCGCGTTGTCCAGGACGAGCAGGATGCGTCGGTCGGCGACCAGGCTGCGGTAGGTGTTGGTGAGATCCTCGAGCTCCGTCGGTACCTGGGTGGAGGGCAGGCCGAGCGCGGGTAACACCCGGCTGAGCACCCGCGCCGGGCTCAGCGGCGTGTGTTCGGAGTAGCCGTGGAGGTCGATGAACAGCTGCCCGTCGGGGAACCGGGTCCGCACCTCGTGTGCCAGCTTGACGACGAACGCGCTCTTGCCGACGCCCGGCATGCCGCTGATGACGAGCACCGGCGTGCTCGCGCTGGACGGGGCCGTCAGCACGGTCCGGGCCATCGCCAGCTCCGCGGTGCGGCCGACGAAGTCGCCGAGGTCGGCCGGCAGCTGCGCGGGCGTGAGGCGCACGAGCACGGAGGTGCCCGCGGTGGCGTGCTGTGCGGTGTCGTCGAGGGTGTCGGTGAGCACGCCGTGGTGGGTGCGCTCCAGCTCGGTTCCCGGCGTGATGCCGAACTCGTCCGCCAGGTACGCACGCGCCCGCCGGTACGCCGCCAGCGCGTCCGCCCGCTTGCCGGAGCGGTACAGCGCCACCATCAGCTGGGACCAGGCGCGTTCGCGCTCCGGGTGCCGCGCGGTCATCGCGTGCAGGTCGGCGACCAGCTCGGTGTGCCGCCCCAGCCTCAGGTACGCGTCGGCGCGCTTCTCGATCGCCTGGCCGTACTCCTCCAGGAGGGTCTGCACGGCACGTGCCTTCGCCGTGCTCGGCGCGAGGCTCGCCAGCGGCTCGTCCTCCCACAGCGCGAGCGCGTCGTCGAACCGGACGAGCTGTTCGGCGCCCCGCAGGGTCTCCGCCTCACGCACGAGCCGGCGGAACCGCAACAGATCCACCGCGGTGTCGGCGACGATGAGGCGGAAACCGTCCGGTAACGCCTCGATCAACTCCGAGGCGTCGAGCGTCCGCCGCAGCCGCCGGACGTAGGCCTTCGCGCTCTCCCAGGCGTCGCTCGGCGGCTCGTCCTCCCACAGCCACTCGACCAGCTCACTGACCGTCACGACCTGGTTGGCACGCAACAGCAGGGTCGCCAGCACCACCTGCTGGCTGCCGACCGGCACGTGCACCTGCTCCCCAGCACGTAGAACGGCGATCGGACCAAGGACGCGGAATTCGTCCACAGACATCTCACCGCCGCCCTTCTCGATGTCCGCCGACCCCCTTGGCTACTCAGAGCACATGAGCCGATGCCGCCTGTTCCCCGCAGGATAATCCGCGGCATCGGCGCGGTGGTAAGGGTCTGGCAAACTCGTGCTGCGGACAGTTATCGAGCCGGCACAATCAGCTATAGACGAAGCGCGTACGCGATATGGATTCGACTATTCTCCCGCAACAGCTTGGCTACCGGCGTAAGGTACTCTGGCTCCCGAGCTTGGCCCGGCATCAGGAGCGCGCGATGAACACCTCGGCCGTCGACACTGTCGTCATTGAGTTATCCGACGAATACCAGCCCGCGGAGATTATGACGGGATGGAGCGGTCGCCGGACGGCAACAGACCAGCATCGGGGGAATGACTGATCGGTTGCTGGACGACCCACAGCTGCGCATCTCCTCGTGTGGTGCGCTGCTGTGGCACGCTGATCAGCTCGTCTGGCACGACACCCTGACCCACCGGCGTTTCGCCATCGGCGAGGACGCCGATCCCGTGCTGCGCTGTTTCACCACCTGGCAGCCGTTGAGCCACCTGCGCAAGCACGCCCGCGACGACGACCACGCCGAGGCGCTGGTCGCGATCGCCGAACGGTTGCGCACGGCCAACATCCTCGTCACCCGGGAGTCCGAACGGCATCGGGTCGAGGACGCCAACGAGGCCGCGTGGCACCGCTGGGGCCGGCTGGTCGCGTTGTTCCACACGGAGACCCGCAACCTCCGCGACCAACGGTTCCTCACCGCGGCGGCCGACCAGGAACGGCTGCGGGACCGCCTCGACCACGAACCGCCACCACCCGTCAGCCGGACGCGCCAGACCACCCATCGGGTACCGCTGGCGCCCGACCCGGCGCGGTGGACGCGTGGTGGCTTCCTGGAAGTTCTCTCGCATCGCCGTAGCACGCGCCAGTTCCGCGCCGACCCCGTGCCGTTCGAGGCCGTCAGCACGCTGCTGCGGTGGGCGGGCGGCATCACCGAGGTGGACGAGCCGACACAGACCGCCTTCAAGACCACCCCGTCCGGCGGCGGGCGGCACCCCACCGAGATCTACCTCCACGCGCACCGCGTCGCCGGGCTCCGTGCCGGTCTCTACCACCTCAACACCGGCACCGACGAGCTGGAGCTGATCGGGCCGCCGCAGTCCCCGGACGAGCTCGTGGAGCTATTGGGCGGCCAGGACTGGGCCGCCGGCAGCGGCTGCGTCGTGTTCTACACGTGCGTGCTGCCGCGGAGCATGTGGAAGTACTCCACTCCGCGTACCTACCGCATGCTCCACATGGATGTCGGGCACCTCAGCCAGACCGTCTACCTCCTCGCCGCCGCGCTCGGGCTCGGCGTGACCTTCACCGCGGCGGTCCAGGACGAGAAACTAGAAGACTTGCTGGGGATTGACTCCGCCTATGAATTGGTGATGGGCTGTTCAGTGATTGGGATGCCACTGGGTGTAACCTCAATCGAATACGGAGAGTAACCACAGGAGGGCGCAGAGTTGCCGGGGGACCACGCACGGGACGGTCGCGTCACCTACGCGGACATCTTCGGCGAACGCGAGTTCCGAGCGTTGTTCATCAGCCGGGCGCTCTCCACGATCGGCGACTACGTGGCACGCGCGGCGTTGGTCATCGCGGTGTTCTCGGAGACGAAGTCCACGGCGCTCATGGGCATCACCTTCGCGCTGACCACGCTGCCGGACCTCATCGGCGGCCCGGTGCTGGCCGGCCTGGCCGACCGGTACCCACGCCGCGCGGTCATGGTGGCCGCGGACATGGGGCGCGCGCTGCTCCTGCTGGCCATGGCGATACCGGGGCTGCCGCTGCTCGCCCTGTGGGCGCTGCTGTTCGTGATCCGGCTGCTGGACCCGCCGTTCTACAGCGCCTACCTGGCCACCATGTCCGTTGTGCTGCCCGGGAAACGGCTCGTGAAGGGGTCGGCGGTCACGCAGCTCGTCAACCACGTCTCCTACACGCTCGGCTACGCGGGCGGCGGCCTGATCGTCGGTCTCACCGGACTGTCGCTGGTCCTGGTGTTCAACGCCGCCACCTTCGTCCTGTCCGGCATCGTGATCCTGGCGGGTGTGGTGACCCGCCCGGCGACCGCGCTCGCCGACGCGCCGGCGACCTGGTTCGGTTCCACCCGCGCCGCGGTCCGTTACATCACCTCGCATCCGCGGCTGAGGCTCACCATCCTGTTCACGCTCCCCATCGCCTCGGTGCTCGTGTGCGAGACGCTCGCGGCGCCCTACGCCGTGGAGCTCGGCTACGGGTCGGCGGTCGCCGGGCTGCTGATGGGCGCCGGCCCGGCCGGCATCGTCCTCGGCCTGTGGCTGCTGCCGATGATCATCCCGGACCAGCGCGCCGGACACGTCGCGGTCCTGTCGGTCATCAGCGTCGCGCCGCTGATGCTGTTCATCGCCGTGCCGGGGCCGGCGATCGCGTGCGGGTTGATCGTGCTGTCCGGTGTCGCGCTGTACTACTGGATCCCGCTCGCCGCGGACTTCACCCAGTCCGTTCCGGACGACATGCGTGGCCAGTCCGTCGGCCTGCTCACCACGACGATGCGGGTCACCCAGGGCGCCGCCATCCTGATCTACGGACTCGTCGCCCAGAACGCGAGGTCGTCCACCGTGTTCGCCGCCGCCGGAGTAATCGGGACGGTGATGGTAATCGCCTTGTCCGTGGCTTGGACGCGGGCAAACGGAGCAGCGACAATCGCGGTGACACCGCGTACTATCCCGCCTCACGGTGATGCGGTGCAGTGACACCGCGGAGATCCGGTCGTCATCTGTGACATCGGTCGCGTTGCTGTCCGTCGTGTGTCCGTGAGCTGTCCGTGCTCACAAAGAACCTTGGAACCATGGGCACAGGGGGACACACAGGGGGAACCAACCAGGTCCACGACATGATCTCGGCTGCTGCCGTGCTGGTCAGCGCCGCGGTCTGCGGGGTCGGGCTGATCTGGTTGACGGTGCCGTCCGTCTCGTGGGGGACGGGGCGGAAGGCACTGGTACTCATTCTCTGCGGATTAATCCAGGCTGAGCTGGCCCGACGGACGGCGCACGCGGACACTCCCGGTGTCTCGGCCGCCGCCGTGTGGGTCGTCGGCGCGGCGCTGACCCTGCCGCTCGCCGGGGTCATGGTCGTGTCCGCCGTTCTGCTCACCCACGACCAGTTCCGTGGACCGCGCCGCGGATCCCACCTCGGCCGCGTGCTCACCGGCACCGCGGGCGCGGCGCTCGCCTGGCTGGTGTACTCGGCCGCCGGCGGCATGCTCGGGGCGGTGCTCGCCGGACTGGCCCACCTCGCCGCGACCAACGGTCCGACGCTGGTCCGCGAGGCACGCCGGCTGCTCCGCGACGCACACCACCGCGGCTCCATCGGTGACGGCATGACCTGCGCCGCACTGGGTGTGCTGCTCGGCTCGTTCGCACAGCACTCGCTGCTGGCCGTCCCGCTCGTCCTGCTGCCCGCCGCCTACCTGCAGCGCGCCGCACGTGGCCGCGCGCTGCGGCACGCGGCCGCGCACGACCCGAAGACGCAGCTGTGGAACCACGCGGCGTGGCAGACGCTGTCCAGCGCCGCGCTCGCGAGCCACCGCACGCACACGGCCGTGCTGATGGTCGACCTGGACCACTTCAAGCGGCTCAACGACACCTACGGCCACCAGGCCGGCGACGACGTCCTCACCTGCGTCGCGCACGTGCTGCAGACGACCACCCGCCGCAACGACATCGTCGCCCGCTTCGGGGGCGAGGAGTTCAGCATCCTGCTGCCCGGCGTCACCGAGCAGCAGGCATGCCAGGCCGCCGAGCGCATCCGCGACCAGATCGCCGCGCTGACGGTGATCACCACCAACCTCCACGGGCGGCCGACCACGATCAAGGGCATCACCGCCTCGATCGGCGTCGCCACGACCCACCAGGGCGAGGCGTGCGTCGACGACCTGCTGGTCCACGCCGACCGCTGGCTCTACGAGGCCAAGGAGAGCGGCCGCAACCGCGTCTGCGGCCCCGTGCTCGCCGCGGCCTGAGAAGAGAAAGGGGTGTCCCGGGTGCTCACCGCTCGCATCGGACTCCTGCTCGGCGCCGTGCTGTTCGGCGGACTCGCTCTGGTCGTGCCGCTCACCGCGGGCGACTGGGCCCTTGCCGGCACGGTCCTGGCGGCGGCGGTCGCACAGGCCGAGATCACCCGCCGCACACACCCCGGTCACCAGGATCTCCCCACCGCGACGGCCATGACGTCGGTCTGGTCGGTGGTGGCCGCGATCTCGGTGCACCTCACGCTCGCCGTCGCGCTCGTGCTGGTCCTGCACGCCTACCGCTACGTGCGTGACCGGCAGTTCCCCGCCGACGGCGGCGTGGTCGCGTGCGGGCTCGTCGCGGCCCACTTCGCCGCCTCGGCCGGCGCGTGGGCCACCCCCGACCCGGTCGCGGTGCTCGCGGTCTGCGCGGCCGTGGCCGCGCACCTGACGGTCAACTACGCGCTCGGTGGGCACCGCTTCCGGCGCGGTGCCGCGGACCTGGGCCTCGACGCGGCACTGCTGACCGTCGGCGGCGTCACCGGCGCGCTCGCGGGCGGCGGGCTCCTGGTCGTGCTCGTCGCCGTCCCGGTCGTCGTCACGCTGCACAACGCGGCCCTCACGAAGCAGCTCGAGGACGACGCGTCGTTAGACAAGAAGACGGGCATGGCCACACCGGCGGCCTGGCAGGCGCACGCCGAGCACGTCTTCGCCGAGGCCGTGCCGGCACGGCGGCCGGTCGGCGTGCTCATGATCGACCTGGACCACTTCAAGCGGCTCAACGACACCTACGGCCACCGCGCCGGCGACGACGTGCTCGCCACGGTCGGCGCGTGCCTGCGATCGGAGCTGCGGCAGGCCGACTTCGGCGGCCGGTTCGGCGGCGAGGAGTTCACCGTGCTGCTGCCGGACACCGACATCATCGACACCATGACCACGGCCGAGCGCATCCGCGCCGCCATCGCGGACCTGCGTGTCTCGACCGTCGACAACCACGGCGAGCACACCGTGATCACCGGGGTCACCGCGTCGGTCGGTGCCGCGGCCCACCCGCACCACGGCACCACGGTCGACGACTGCCTCCGCGTCGCCGACAGCCACGTGTACCAGGCCAAGGAACAGGGCCGGAACATGGTCGTCGGCATCGACACGGCCCGCGTCGCGCTGCACACCCGGCGCGGGCCCAAGCCGCCCGAGATCGGCTGAGCCACACCGGACGCCCGCCCGTGCCCGGGATGTCGCGAAGGCGGCCGATGACCTGAACGTGCCCGTTCACGCACGGCTGGCGCCGCGATCGCGCCGTTCGTGTGCCGCGTGCCCGGCGCGTGGTTTCTTGGTGGGGTGCGCCGAGTTCCGTTCGCCATCACGCTCGGGGGGCTCGCCGCGGCGGGGCCGCTCGGCGTGGACATGTACGTCGCCGCGCTGCCGACGATCGCGCGGGACTTCGGCACCGGTGTGTCCGTCACCCAGCTGTCCGTGACGGGGTTCCTGCTCGGGATCGTGTTCGGGCAGCTCACCTTCGGCCCGCTCGGCGACCGGTTCGGGCGGCGGCCGCTGCTCCTCGGCGGCACCGTGGCCGCCGCGCTGTGCGCGGTCGGCTGTGCGGTCGCCCCGAACATCGTGGTCTTCGTCGGCGCGCGGGTGCTCGGCGGGTTCTTCGGCGCGGCCGGCATCGTGCTCGCCCGCGCGGTGGTCACCGACCTGTTCCACGGCCCGAGAATGGCGCGTTACTTCGCCGGTCTCGCGATGCTGCTGGGTGTCGCGCCGGTCATCGCGCCCGCGCTCGGTGGGCTGGTCATGCGGTTCGGCTCCTGGCGGGTCGTGTTCGTCGTCCTCGCCGGGATTAATCTCGCGCTCACCGCGGGTGTGCTGCGGTTCGTCCCGGAGACCCGCGAACATCCGACCTCCCGGCCGCGGGCGATGGGCACCCTGCTGCGCCGGCGCGCGTTCACCGGCCACGTCCTGGTGCTCGCCTTCGCCGCCGTCGCCCTGTTCAGCTACGTCAGCGACTCGAGCTTCGTCTTCGAGAACGGCTACGGCGTCTCGCCGACGGTGTACAGCCTCATCTTCGCCTCCAACGCGTGCGCCATGCTGGCGGCCAGCAGCGTCTTCGGCATGCTCGCCGGCCGGGTCGACCCGGCGGCCGTGCTCCGCGCCGGCATCGGGCTCGCCACCGCCGCCACGACCGTCCACCTGGTGGTGACGGTGACCACGGGCGGTGGCCTGGCCGTCACGTGGGCCTGTCTCGTCGCGACGCTTGCCGGGCTCGGCCTCATCTTCCCCGCCGTCACGACGATCGCCCAGTCGCTGGGCTCGGCGACACCCGGCGCGGCGTCGGCTCTGCTCGGCGCCGGTCAGTTCACGCTCGGCGCCGTACTGTCACCGCTGTCCGGCCTGTTCGGCTCCGGCTCCCCCACCCCGCTCGCCCTGTTCATGCTGGGCGGCATGGTGTGCGCGGGCGCCGTCTACGTCACGGTCATTCCGCGCGCAGCTGAACCGCGATCAGGTCGTAGTGCGAGTAGGAGTTGATGTCGTCGGTCATCTCCAACCGGACCTCGAACCCGTCGCGGTGCCAGGTCTCCGACGGCTCAAGGCCTTCGGTCCGCTTGTCCGGATCGCCGAGCTCCGCGCGCAGCAGGTCGGACAGCCGGGCGAACTCGTCGTCGAACACGTCGCGCTCGGCGTCGGGATCCCGCTCCCACACCGCGGCGTACTCGTCGTCGAGGTCGTCCACCTCGTCCTCGCCTGCCGAGAAGCCGTCGTCGTCCCCGAACTCGTCGTCGGCGTCCTCGTCGATGTCCAGCGCGGGCCAGCACAACGCGCACGGCAGGCGGATCGACGAGCCCGGTTCGCCGGGCGGGTCGCCCAGCTCGAGCCGCCAGCCGTTCTCCTCGCCGCCGAAGTAGTGCGGCGCGCTCGCGCCCGCCGACCACTCCGGCGCCTCGCCCTCGGTCGCCCAGCCGGCCCTGACCAGCGCTGCCTCGACGCCCCCACGGGTCCAGTCGCTGGTCAGCGACAGGAGGACCCTGATTTCCGCCGGTGAGACCGGCAGTCTCTTGATGGACACCCGCTAGAGCGTACTACCGCTGTGGCACAAGGGTTTTCGACCACAGGCCGCCCCCTGGCCAACACGCGACACACGGCCCGACTCGTACTCCCGGCGCCCGACGTTCCGATCGTGGAGTACCCGGACGTTTGGCTGTCAGGGGGCATTGCCACCGATGTTCGAGAATCCCTGGAAGTGACCGTTGAGGACCTGTCCGACCGTAGCAAGGAGGTGGGCCTCGGAGAACGGTTTCTCCACGAGGGCTACGCCTGGTTCGAGGCGTCCCTGGGAGGCGAGGACCGGCCGGGCGTAGCCGGACATGAAGATCACTTCGATCTCCGGTTTGATCACCCGCATCTTCTCGGCGACCTCCTTGCCGAGCATCCGCGGCATGACGACGTCGGTGATCAGCAAGTGGATCTCGCCCTGGTGGTTGGCGGCGATGTCGAGTGCCTCCGGGCCGCTGGCCGCGGTGATCACGTGGTAGCCGTTGCGGGTGAAGATCCGTCTGGTCACCTCGCGCAGGGCTTCCTCGTCCTCGACGACCAGGACGGTCTCTCCCTTGGGCACCCGCTGATATGGCACGGACTCCACGACCGGGGTGGCCGCCTCCACGGTAGCGGGCAGCGTGATGGTGAAGGTGGTACCAGCGCCGGGTTCGGAGTAGATCCCGATGCTCCCGTCGGCCTGGGTGAGGATGCCGTAGATGGTGGCCAGGCCGAGCCCGGTTCCCCCGCTGTCCGACTTGGTGGTGAAGAACGGCTCGAACACGTGCTGAACGACCTTGGCGGGCATCCCGGTGCCGTTGTCGCTGACTCGCAGCCGCACGTTGCGGCCCAGCCGCGCTTTGGATCCTCCGGCGAGGGCGGATGCGTCCACGGTGAGGTTGCCGGTGTCGATGGTCAGTGTCCCGCCGGACGGCATGGCGTCACGGGCGTTGACCGCGAGGTTCACGAGCACCTGCTCCAACTGGCCTGGATCGGCCAGGACCGGCCAGAGATCACCGGCGAGTGAGGTCACGAGCTCGACGTGTTCGCCGATGGTTCGGCGCAGCATTTCCTCCACCGTGGTGATGACCTTGTCGAGGTCGAGAACCTGAGGCCGGATGACGTCGCGCCGGGCGAAGACGAGCAGTTGGTGGGTGAGCCTGGCCGCGCGTTCCGCCGCCTTCTTGATCTGTTCGAGGTCAGCACTGGCGGTTTCCAGGTGCGATGCCGGGTCCGGACCGGACGCGGCGGCGACCTCCTCGGCGACGAACGAGACGTAGTTGAGGATCACTGCCAGCAGGTTGTTGAAGTCGTGTGCTACACCTCCGGCAAGCTGACCCAGGCTCTCAAGACGCTGGGCCTGCGCCTGCGATCGCTCCTTCCGCTCCAACGTGTCGCGGTAGTCGCGGCGCTCCGCGTCGGCCGTCACCTCGGACCGCTCCAACGTGTCTCGCGCCTCCCGGCGCTCCGCGTCGGCGGTCACCTCGGTTCGCTCCAACGTGTCTCGCGCCTCCCGGCGCTCCGCATCAGCCGTCACCTCGGACCGCTCCACACCGTCCCGATCCTCCCGGCGCTCCGCATCAGCGATCACCTCGGACCGCTCCACACCGTCCCGACGCTCCCGGCGCTCCGCACCCGCCGTCACCTCGGACCGCTCCAGCGTCCCCCGACCCTCCCGACGCTCCGCATCAGCCGACACCTCAGACCGCTCCACACCGTCCCGATCCACGCGACGCTCCGCATCAGCCGACACCTCGGACCGCTCCACACCGTCCCGACGCTCCCGGCGGTCCGCGCCCGTCGTCTCCTCGGGTGTGTCCGCGTCGCCCTGCTGCCCCTCGGCCTCCCACGACACCGTGGTGACACCGACAACGCCGCCCTCAGGACCGATGACCGGCTCAGCGGTCACCGACACCCTGATCGTCGTCCCGTCCTTGCGCACCCGGATCGCCTCGTACCGCTCAACGACACCGCCCGCGCTGATCTGCCGCAGTACCGCCTGCTCTCCCGCGAGGCTCTCCGGAGAACAGAGCACATCCATGGGAAGGCCGACGATCTCCTCGGCCTCGTAGCCGTAGAGGACCACCGCGGCCGGATTCCAACCGCAGACGTGGCCCGCGTCAGTGATCTCGACGACCGCGCGCGGCGACGGCGTCCCAGGCCCCTGCTCTTCCGCCGTGGATTCAGCCTGCTGAATCAAGGGTCTGATCATGGGATGTCTCCAGACTTGGCCGGCAGACGCCAGCCCACACCGGACAGGCGATCAACGCGACGGCCTTGGGACGAGGCGGAAACTCTCCGCAACGTCCTCCGGCAGGCGTGCGTCGGCGGGGGCCAGGCCATCCCGCAACGAAGACCGGGTGCTGTCCTCCTCAGGCTAACATGCATTCGGAGGCCCGGATTTGTGGGACGTCAGCTGACGCCTCTTGTCCACTGGCAAAATCTCCGCTGAGGCCGAAATCGCTCATCGCTGCGCGGGCGTCTCTTGGTTGTCGCCGACTGTCCGATTTGCACCAACACAAGGGTCACCCGATCTGATGGACTTCGCCGCTAGCACGCCACTCAGACACGGGATGTGCTATGGAGGCAAAACCGCTGGCCCAGTGGCACAACCCTGTTCGAGGTATGGCTACCAACACCGCGGTCGCGACAGTCGCAACGCCACCGCGAACCCACCCCGCTCCGATATCAGCGGACGTGGAAATCAGCCCTTTTGCGCGTGAATTCGTACCGTTTCAGGCCGGCGAGATCAACGAAGAACGTGAGCCAGTGAACTCCTATTTCCGCCGGTGAGACCGGCAGTCTCTTGATGGACACCCGCTGGGGTGTACTACCGCTGTGGCACAAGGGTTTTCGACCACAGGCTGACCCCCTGGCCATCACGCAGGTCCACGGTCAGCGCGCCGCTGCGGCCATCGACGGTCACCTCGCCGAAGTGCTGGAAACCCTCCAGCGGCGAGGCGTTGGCCGCCGGCGGCGTGTGCGCGAACACCTGTTGCGGCCCGAACGTCGGGTCCAGCGCGTTCGGCCCGAAGGCACCGGCGTGCAGCGGACCGGAGACGAACTCCCAGAACGGGTCGAAGTCCCCCACCGCGGCGCGGTCCGGCGAGTAGTGGTGCGCCGCGGTGTAGTGCACGTCCGCGGTCAGCCACACGACGTTGCGGACCCGACGACGCGCCAGCGCGCGGAACACGCCGGCCAGCTCGTGCTCCCGGCCGCCCGGCGCGCCGGGCAGGCCGTTCGCGACGCCCTCGATGTCGGCGCCGTCCGGCACGGTCAGGCCGATCGGCAGGTCGTTCGCGACGATCTTCCACGTGGCGCGGCTGCGGGACAGCGCGTCGACGAGCCAGCGGGCCTGCCGCGCGCCGAGGATGTGACCGTCACCGTCGCGCGGGGCGGTGTTGGCGTCCTTGTAGGAGCGCATGTCCAGCACGAACACGTCGACGTGCCGGCCGTAGGAGAAGCCGCGGTACACCCGCCCGTCGACCGCGCAGCGCTGGTCGATCGGCTGCCACTCGTGGAACGCCCGGAACGCCCTGGCGGCCAGGACGTCGACCCGCTTCTCCGTGTACTGCGGCAGGTCGAGGATCTCGCCGGGGTACCAGTTGTTGAGTACCTCGTGGTCGTCCCACTGCACGATCGAGGGGACCCGCGAGGCGAAGGCACGCACGTTCTCGTCCAGCAGGTTGTAGGCGAACTGGCCGCGGTACTCGGCGAGCGTCTCGGCGACCTTGGCCTTCTCCGGTGTCACGATGTTGCGCCAGACCCGGCCGTCCGGCAGCGTGACGGACTCCAGCAGGACGCCGTCGGAGTACACGGTGTCGCCGCTGTGCAGGAAGAAGTCCGGGTCGCGCCGCAGCATCGAGCGGTAGGCGGTCATGCCACCGGTGTCCGGGTTGATGCCCCAGCCCTGCCCGGCCACGTCGCCGGACCACGTGAACCGGACGCTCTCGCGGCCGGTGGGCGCGGTGCGGAACGAGCCGGTGAGCGGGGCGCTGCGGACCCGGCCGTCGAGGTCCTCGGCGGTGACCCGGTAGTGCACGGCCCGGCCCGGCGCGAGGTGGTCGAGCCGAAGCTTGCCGGTGCCACCGGTCTCCGGGGTCAGGACCGGGCCACGGACCACGTGTGA
>NZ_DASQCC010000128.1:0-22020 GCF_035634895.1 Actinophytocola sp.
GGATCGTGGGTGAGACCGGCTGCGGCAAGAGCACAACGGCGCGCCTGGTCATGAGGCTGCTCGACGCGACGTCGGGGGAGGTGCGGTTCGACGGCGAGGACATCACCCGCGTGAAGGGCGCTCGGCTGAAAGAAATCCGGCGCGAGATGCAGATGATCTTCCAGGACCCCTACTCGTCGCTGAACCCGCGCAAGACCGTCGGCTCGATCATCGGCGAGGCGTTCGCGGTGCACGGGCTTGAACGCGGCAAGGAGACGCGCAAGCGCGCCGTGCAGACGCTGATGGAGACGGTCGGCCTGAACCCCGAGCACTACAACCGCTACCCGCACGAGTTCTCCGGCGGGCAGCGCCAGCGCATCGGCATCGCGCGGACCCTCGCACTGCGGCCCAAGCTGATCGTGGCCGACGAGCCGGTGTCCGCGCTCGACGTGTCGATCCAGGCGCAGGTGGTGAACCTGCTGGAGGACCTGCAGGACGAGCTGAACCTGACGTACGTGATGATCGCGCACGACCTGTCCGTGGTGCGCCACGTGTCCGACCGGGTCGCGGTGATGTACCTCGGCAAGATCGTCGAGCTGGCGCAGAGCAAGGATCTGTACGAGCGGCCGATGCACCCGTACACGGTCGCGCTGCTGTCGGCCGTGCCGATCCCGGACACCGCACGCCGCACCAAGCGTGAGCGGATCCGGCTGACCGGCGACGTGCCGAGCCCGGTCAACCCGCCCGCGGCGTGCCGCTTCCACACCAGGTGCTGGAAGGCGCAGGAGATCTGCTCGACCGAGGAGCCGCCGCTGGTGGACCTGGCGCCGGGGCACCAGGTGGCGTGCCACTTCCCGGAGAACGCCGAGCCCCCGGCGGCGCCGGCCGAGGCGCCCGCGGAGTCGTGACCTCCCGGTAGGGTCGCCCGGACCCGGCGGTGACCGCCTCGGGCACTATGAACACATGGTGGTCACGGTGCTCGGGTCGTCCGGCCGAACAGGACGGCACATCGTGCGACTGCTTGTGCGGCAAGGACATGCCGTGCGAGCGGGCGTGCGTAACGGCCGCCGCAGGGACGCGGTGGCGGGCCTGGGTGCCGAACCGGTCATCGCCGACCTGTGCGTGGACCCGGACGAGCTGGTGGAGGTGTTCACCGGCTCGGAGGTGGTGATCAACGCGGCGGGTGCGGCCGACCCCGACCCCGCCGCGGTGGCGCTGATCGACCGGGACGGCGCCATGGCGGGTGTCCGCGCGGCCGAACGCGCGGCGGTGCGCCGCTACGTCCAACTGTCCGCCCAGTTCGCCGACGCCCCGGACCAGGGCGACCGGCTGGTCCGGTCGATCCTCTACGCCAAGCAGGTCTCCGACAACGTCCTCCGCCGGTCCAGTCTGGTGTGGACGGTCGTCCGCGCCGGCACCCTGACCGACGAGCCACCCACCGGCCGCGTGGCCGTGGCCGGCCACCTCGGCGCCGGCCGGGTGTCCCGACAGGACGTGGCCGCGGTGATCACGGCCTGCCTGAAGGAACCCCGCACGGAGAACCGCGGCTTCGACCTCCACAGCGGCCCGCTCCCCGTCCCGGCCGCACTCGCGGCCCTCGACTGAGTCCGGCTCTCGCGGCGGACCCGGACGAGGAGTCCACAAGCGATCCACGAGTGGCGACCGCGATCATGGAGAACACGGGGGCGGGTCTCGTAAAGGGGTTGCCGGACCCGCCCCCAGCGTTGCACCGTCTACCGCGAGAAGCGGTTGATCGCCGAGATCACCGCACGCAGCGTGGCCGTGACGATCGAGCTGTGGACACCCACGCCCCACAGCGTCCGCTCCCCGATGGCGCACTCCACGTAGGCCGCCGCACGGGCGTCGTCCCCGGAGGTCAGGGCGTGTTCGGTGTAGTCGAGGACCCGCACGTCGTAGCCGACCGACGCCAGGGCGTCCACGAAGGCCGCGAGCGGGCCGTTGCCGGAGCCGGCGATCTCGTGCCGGTCGCCCTCGACCTCGACGACCGCGGTGATCTCGTCGTGGCCGCGGCCGTCGTCGGCGATGCGGTGCTCCCGCAGGACCACCGGCGAGGTCAGGTCGAGGTACTCCGTCGCGAACGTCGACCACATCAGTGCCGGCGACACCTCGCCGCCCTCGTTGTCCGTGTACCGCTGGATGACCTGCGAGAACTCGATCTGCAGCCGGCGCGGCAGGTCGAGCTGGTGCTCGGACTTCATGATGTAGGCGACACCGCCCTTGCCGGACTGCGAGTTCACCCGGATCACGGCCTCGTAGGTCCGGCCGACGTCCTTCGGGTCGATCGGCAGGTACGGGACCTCCCACGGGAAGTCGTCCACCGCGGAACCGGCCCGGTCGGCCTCGTTGCGCAGTGCGTCGAGGCCCTTGTTGATGGCGTCCTGGTGCGACCCGGAGAACGCCGTGAACACCAGGTCACCGCCCCACGGGTGCCGCTCGCCGACCGGCAGCTGGTTGCAGTACTCGACGGTCCGCCGGATCTCGTCGATGTCCGAGAAGTCGATCTGCGGGTCGATGCCCTGGCTGAACAGGTTCATGCCCAGCGTCACCAGGCACACGTTGCCGGTGCGCTCGCCGTTGCCGAACAGGCATCCCTCGATCCGGTCCGCGCCGGCCTGGTACCCCAGCTCGGCCGCCGCGACGCCGGTGCCGCGGTCGTTGTGCGGGTGCAGCGAGAGCACCACCGCGTCGCGCCGCTCCAGGTTGCGGTTCATCCACTCGATCGAGTCGGCGTACACGTTCGGCGTCGCCATCTCGACGGTCGCGGGCAGGTTGATGATCACCGGGCGGTCCGGCGACGGCTGCCAGATCTCGGTGATCGCGTTGCACACCTCGGCCGCGTACGACAGCTCGGTGCCGGTGTAGGACTCGGGGGAGTACTCGAACCGGAAGTCGGTGTCGGAGTACTTGCCGGCCAGCTCGGCCACCATCTCGGCGGCGGACGTCGCGATCTTCTTGATGCCCTCGCGCTCCTCGCGGAACACCACGCGCCGCTGGAGGATCGAGGTGGAGTTGTAGATGTGGACGATCGCCTTCCTGGCGCCCTGCAGCGACTCGAACGTGCGCTCGATCAGCTCGGGCCGGCACTGCGACAGCACCTGGATCGACACGTCGTCCGGTACCGCGTCGTCGGTGATGATCTCGCGGACGAAGTCGAAGTCGGTCTGCGACGCGGCCGGGAAGCCGACCTCGATCTCCTTGTAGCCCATGCGGACGAGCAGGTCGAACATGCGCCGCTTGCGGGCGGGCGACATCGGGTCGATCAGTGCCTGGTTGCCGTCCCGCAGGTCCACGGCGCACCACTGCGGCGCGCGGGTGATCACCTTGTCCGGCCAGGTCCGGTCCGGCAGCGAGATCGGCTCGACGACCTGTGCGAACGGCTTGTAACGGTGAATCGGCATGGCCGAGCCGCGCTGGGTGTTCCACGACGGCTGGTCGGTCGGCGAGGGCCGCGACGGCATCCGGAGGTTGCTGCTGGCAGGTCGTTGGGCGTCGGGGATGCTCATGAGAGGGAGTCTCCTGCTTGCTGGTCATTGACAGGCGACCGGCAGGCTTCGCCCCGCGGCGGGGAGCCGGTCTGGTCAGGCCCCGTCGCGGCAACGAAGGAGGAGAGCACGCGCCACGCCGACAGCCTAACCACCTCACGGCGCCGACCAGAAGCGGGGCGTCCGCATAGTGGGCCGAACGGCCTACCCGGATTGCTCCACAGCGCGAGTTTTGTCACATGAAAGCCGGGCATCCACCTACTCATGGCTACTCGTACAGCAAGCGGCACGGCCGCACGTGTGATCTCGCTCGTGGGGGCGGTCTTCGCGCTCATCGAGGTCATCTACATCCTGCTGATCCTCTTTGGCGCGAGCGCGAGCAACGCCTTCTTCCGGTTCATCTCCTCGCTTGCGGAGCCGCTGGCGCTGTTCTGGCCAGGGCTGTTCCCGATCGACAACTACCAACTCAACGTCATCGTCAACTACGGCCTCGCGGCGGTGTTCTGGCTGGTCGTGGCCGGCATCCTCGCGCGTCTCGTCGGCCGCTGGTAAACGTGCGAGACTCCCACCATGACGACTGTGACCAGGTCGGGCGTGGTGGGAGTCCTCGCCGGTGTGGTCCGTTGGGTCGGGCTGGTGTGCGCGCTGGTCCTGGCCGTTCACGTGGTCCTGACCATGGGCGACGCCAACCGGGACAACGGCATCACCGAGTTCTTCGCGACAACCGCCGACCGGGTCGTGCTGGCGTTCAGGAACCTCTTCACGCCGGCGGACGGAAAGCTGCGGGTGCTCGTCAACTACGGGCTCGCCGCGGTCTTCTGGCTGACCGTGTCGGCGGTTTTGTCACGGCTGATCCGTCGCATCGGGTGAGCTTGCGACTACTGTGTAGAACGTGTTCTAGTTAGCGTCGTGGAGACGATCCCGGCCGCTGTCGAGGCAGCCGCGCGCCGGTTCGGCGACGCCGAGGCGCTCGTCGACGGGCCCGTGCGCATGAGCTGGCGGGAACTGCACGAGCAGGTGGGCGGCGCCGCCAGGGTGTTCACCGACGGCGGCGTGCGGCCCGGCGACCGGGTCGCGATCTGCGCGCCCAACACCCACCACTGGGTGCTGTCCGCGCTAGGCGCACTGTCCGCCGGCGCCACGCTCGTGCCCATCAACACCCGGTTCACCGCCACCGAGACCGCCGACATCCTCGACCGCACGCACGCACGCGCACTCGTGGTCGCCGACCAGTTCCTCGGCCGCGACCGGCTCGCCGAGCTGCGGGCGGGCGGGCACACCGTGCCGGAGCTCGTCCTCCCCGTCGCCCCGGGCGAGCCGTGGCAGGCGCTGCCGAGGTCCACCGTGGACGTGCCGGTGAGCCCGGACGACGTCAGCGACATCCTCTTCACCGCCGGCACCACCGGTCGCAGCAAGGGCGCCATGAGCGCGCACCGGCAGGCGCTGGACGTGGCCCGCGCGTGGGCCGAGCACGGCGAGGTCACCGCCGAGGACCGGTACCTGGTGATCAACCCGTTCTTCCACAGCTTCGGTTACAAGGCGGGCATTCTCGTCTGCGTGCTCACCGGCGCGACGATCGTGCCGCAGGCCGTGTACGACGCGGCGGCGGCCGCGCGGCTGGTGCACGACGAGCGGATCAGCGTGATGCCCGGCGCGCCGACGATCTTCCAGACCATGCTGGACCTGCCGGACGTCGACCTGAGGTCGTTGCGGCTGGCGGTGACCGGCGCCGCGGTCGTGCCGGTCCCGCTGGTCGAGCGGATGCAGGCGGAGTTCGGCACGGTACTGACCGCGTTCGGCATGACCGAGGCCGTGGTCGCGACCATGTGCACGTCCGCCGACGACGCGCACACCGTCGCCACCACGTGCGGACGGGCGACGGCGGGCTTCGAGCTGCGGATCGGCGACCGGGACGAGTTGCTCCTGCGCGGCCCGAACGTCATGCTCGGCTACCTCGACGACCCGGAGGCCACGCGGCAGGCCATCGACGCCGACGGCTGGCTGCACACCGGCGATGTCGGCCGCGTCGACGAGCGTGGCTACCTGACGATCACCGACCGCCTAAAGGACATGTACATCTGCGGCGGCTTCAACGTCTACCCGGCCGAGGTCGAGCAGGCGCTGGCCAGGATGCCGGGGGTCACGGACGCGGCGGTCGTCGGCGTGCCCGACGAACGCCTCGGCGAGGTGGGCAAGGCGTTCGTCGTGCGGCGTGCCGCCGGGCTGTCCACCGAGGACGTCGTGGCGTACTGCAAGGGCGTGCTGGCGAACTACAAGGTGCCCCGCCAGGTCGAGTTCCTGGACGTCCTGCCCCGCAACGCCTCCGGCAAGGTGCTCAAGTTCCGGCTACGCGAGCCGGCGGGCTGACCGAGGCCGGGACACGGTCGTTCGCTGCTCACCGCTTCGTGATGCCACCGAGGATCAGTCGCAGGTACTGGTTGGCGAGCTGTTCTGGCGTGAGCCGGCCGTCCTGGCGGAACCAGCGCACCGCGACCCACACCGAGTCACGCAGGAAGCGGTAGGTGACCTCGGGGTCCAGGTCCACCCGGAAGCTGCCGGCGTCGGCGCCGTCGCGAAGGACGGTGATCCAGATCCGCCGGACCTCCTCCTCGGCCTTGGTGAGGTAGTTGAACCGGGGGAGCGTGCGGAGGTAGTTGCGTTCGTTCTGCAGCACGGTGATCGCCGCGCGGTGCTCGCACAGCGACCGGAACGCCTCGGTGACCAGGCCGCGCAGCGCCGTGACCGGCTCGTCGCCGGCGATCTCGCGGTAGGTTTCGAGCAGCTCGTCCAGGTAGCTGGACAGCAGCTCGTCGAGGATCGTCTCCTTCGAGTCGAAGTGGTGGTAGAGGCTGCCGGACAGCACCCCCGCCGCGTCGCCGATGTGGCGAACCGTGGTGGCCCGGTAACCCCGCTCGGCGAACAGCTCCGCCGCGATCCGCACCAGGTCCGCCCGCCGCTCGGAGGGCTTGCCACGCGATTCGGTCATGTTCTCACTCCCGCACCCAAGCGCTAGCTTGGTAGCCTATCACCGTGGCTGACGCCTTCATCGTCGATGCGGTCCGCACGCCGGTCGGCCGGCGTGGCGGCGGGTTGTCCGCCGTGCACCCGGCCGACCTGGGCGCGCACGTCCTGCGTGCGCTGTTCGACCGCGTCCCCCTGGATCCCTCGCTGGCCGACGACGTGATCTTCGGCTGCGTCGACACGATCGGCCCGCAGGCCGGCGACATCGCGCGGACGTGCTGGCTCGTGGCCGGGCTGCCGTCCGAGGTGCCCGGCGTGACCGTGGACCGGCAGTGCGGCTCGTCCCAGCAGGCCGTGCACTTCGCGGCGCAGGCCGTCATGTCCGGCACGGCCGACGTCGTGGTGGCGGGTGGCGTGCAGAACATGAGCGCCATCCCGATCTCGGCGGCCATGCTCGCCGGCCGGGAGTACGGCTTCCCCGACCCGTTCTCGACCTCGCCCGGCTGGCAGGCGCGGTACGGCGACCAGGAGATCTCCCAGTTCCGCGGCGCCGAGATGATCGCCGCGAAGTGGGGTGTCACGCGGTCGGAGATGGAGGAGTTCGCGTTACGCAGCCACGAGCGGGCGCTCGCCGCCATCGACAACGGCTGGTTCGACCCCGAGATCACACCGGTCGGCGAGCTGGTGGCGGACGAGTGTCCACGCCGGGACACGAGCCTGGCGAAGATGGCCGGGCTGAAAACCCTGACCCCGGACGGCCGGCTCACGGCGGCGCTGGCGAGTCAGATCTCCGACGGCGCCGCGGCGCTGCTGGTGGTGTCCGAACGGGTCGTGCGTGAGCACAACCTCACGCCCCGGGCGCGGATCCACCACCTTTCGGCACGCGGCGGCGACCCGGTGATCATGCTCGACGCGCCGATCGTGGCCACCGAGTACGCGCTGTCGAGGGCCGGCCTGTCCATCTCGGACATCTCGCTGGTGGAGATCAACGAGGCGTTCGCGAGCGTGGTGCTGGCGTGGCTGCGGGAGACGGGGGCTGACCCGGCCACGGTGAACCCGACCGGTGGCGCGATCGCCCTCGGGCACCCGCTCGGCGCGACGGGTGCCCGGCTGATGACCACCCTGCTCGGCAACCTGGAACGCACCGGCGGCCGGTACGGCCTGCAGACCATGTGCGAGGGCGGCGGCCAGGCCAACGTGACGATCCTGGAACGCCTGTGAGCGGCACGGCCGTCGTCCTGGTGACCGGCGGCACGCGCGGTGTCGGCCTCGGCGTCGTCCGAGCCTTCGTCAAGGCCGGGGCGCTCGTCGTGACGTGCGGCCGGTCCGAGGTCGACGCCGAGGTTCCGTACCTGCGGGTGGACGTTCGCGATCCGTCCCAGGTGGACACCCTGGTGTCCGCGATTGTCGACGAGTACGGGCGGCTGGACGTGGTCGTCAACAACGCGGGCGGCGCGCCGCCCGTGCCGGCCGCCACCGCATCGCCGCGCCTGCACCAGAAGGTCGTCGAGCTGAACCTGCTCGCGCCGCTGCACGTGTCGCAGCGGGCCAATGCCGTGATGCAGCAACAGGATTCCGGCGGCGCGATCGTGATGATCGGCAGCGTGTCCGGCACCCGCCCGTCCCCGGGCACCGCCGCGTACGGTGCGGCTAAGGCCGGCCTCGCGAACCTGGCCACCTCGCTCGCGGTCGAGTGGGCGCCGAAGGTGCGGGTCAACACGGTCGTGGTCGGCCCGGTCGACACCGAGCTGTCCCACCTGCACTACGGCGACGAGACCGGCGTCGCGGCAGTGGGCTCCACGATCCCCATGGGCCGGATGGCGACCCCGGCGGACGTGGCCGAGGCGTGCCTGTTCCTGGCGTCCCCGGCCGCCGCGTACATCACGGGCAGCACACTGACCGTCCACGGCGGCGGCGAACGGCCGGCCTTCCTGGACGCGTCGAATGCGGAGGTCGAATGATCTGCGAGGGCCGGGTGGTCGTGGTCACGGGCGCCGCGCGAGGCATCGGCGCGGCACACGCCGAGGAGTTCCGCCGGCAGGGCGCGCACGTGATCGTCAACGACGTGGACGGTGGCGACCACAGTACCGACGTCTCCACCTGGGACGGCGCGAAGTCGTTGGTGGACAAGGCGGTCGACGATTACGGGCGGCTCGACGTGCTGGTCAACAACGCCGGCATCGTGCGGGACCGCATGCTCGTGTCGACCAGCGAGGAGGAGTGGGACGCCGTGGTGCGGGTGCACCTGAAGGCCCACTTCCTGACCATCCGCCACGCCGCCGAACACTGGCGTGCGAGGTCGAAGGCCGGCGAGCGGGTGTCCGGCCGGGTGATCAACACCAGCTCGGGCGCGGGGCTGTTCGGCAGCGTCGGCCAGGCGAACTACTCCGCGGCCAAGGCCGGCATCCTGGGGCTGACGTTGGTGGCGGCGGCCGAGCTGGCCCGCTACGGCGTGACGGTCAACGCGATCGCCCCGTCCGCCCGGACCCGGATGACGGAGAAGCTGTTCCCGAACCTCGCGGGCCCGGAGGACATCGCGCCGCTGGTGGTGTGGCTGGGCAGCGAGGAGTCGGCGGACGTGACGGGCCGCGTGTTCGAGGTGGAGGCCGGCAGGATCGGTGTGGTC
Organism: Actinophytocola sp.; assembly: GCF_035634895.1. Classification (GTDB taxonomy): domain Bacteria; phylum Actinomycetota; class Actinomycetes; order Mycobacteriales; family Pseudonocardiaceae; genus Actinophytocola. The sequence continues at coordinate 9,070 of NZ_DASQCC010000128.1, forward strand.
CTCGGTCACCACCGCGGCCCCTCGGTCGACCGCGGCGGCCGCTGGCCGGTGACCGAGGTGGGCGCGGCCGTGGCCGAGCTAATCGCGAAGACACCGGAGGAGCTTCCCGTCTACGGTGCGTGAGTGCTGAGCCCACCACCCGACTTCACCGACGACGACCTGGTCAGCGCGCTGGCACGGCACTGGCGGGTGAGGGCCTCGACGGTCACCTACCGCGCCGTGGGCTTCGGCAGTCACCACTGGCAGGTGGACACCGGCTGGTTCGCCACCGTGGACGAGGAACCGGACTTCCCGCGTCTGTCCGCGGCCCTGCGGTCGGCCTCGGACGTGCCGGTCGCCATCGCCCCGGTACCCACGCGGCTCGGCGAGCCCCTGGCGCGGGCGGGCAGGTTCGCGGTCGCCCTGTACCCGTTCGTCGACGGCGAGTCGTTCGACTGGGACGACTACCGCGACGCCGAGCACCGCCGTGCCGTGCTGGACATGGTCGTCGCGGTCCACCGGACCCCCACGACCCACGCGTTCACCGAGGACTTCGCCACCCCGGAACTGTCGACCATCGGCGACGCGGGCCCGTACTCCCGTCCCGCCGCCGAACTGCTCGCCCGCCACGCCCCGGCCGTCGACCACCTCCGCACCCGCTACGAGGCACTGACCAGAAAAGCCGACCGCACCCGCTTTGTCCTCACCCACGGCGAACCGCACGCAGGCAACACCATGCTGACCCCCAACGGCTGGCGCCTAATCGACTGGGACACCGCCCTGATCGCCCCACCCGAACGCGACCTCTGGCACCTGGAACCCCCCAACCCCCAAGACACCTACGACGCCCTGGACGCCTACGAGGCAACGACCGGCATCCGCCCAAACCGCGACATGCTCGACCTGTACCGACTGCACTGGGACCTGACCGACCTGGCCGAGATAACCCGCGACTTCAGCCGCCCCCACACCGGCACCCCGAACGACGACGAGAACTGGACAATCCTCCAGAACCTCCTCCCCGTCTAACCCGCGAGTCCCGCATTCACCCATAGCGAGTCCCGCGTTCAAACACACCGAGCTGCGGTTTCGTGCACATGCGACTGCGCGAACCCGCAACTCGATGTGCGAACCCGGAACTCGGTGTGCACGAAACCGCAACTCGGTATGCGTCAACGCGGGACTCGCGGTGTTTGAATGCGGGACTCGCGAGGGGTTAGAAGATTGGGGTGCCCCACTCGCCGGTGAAGGCGATCTCGCTCAGGGGCTTTCTGCGGCGTGGTGCGAGTTCCTTTGCTCGGCGGTCCTCGTCGAGCAGGTCCGGTGAGCCGAGTGTGCCCAGTGCGATCACTACCTGGGGCTCGACGTCCGGGGGCAGGGAGAACACCAGCTTCGCGCCCTCCTTGTCGAAGCCGCCCATCTGGTGTGCGACCAGGCCCTCCGCGACTGCCTGGAGGGCGAGGTTCTCCGCCGCGAGGCCGACGCCGAACACGGGCATGGGCACCGCACCCTTCTCGTTCTCGGTCGCCGCGCAGGCCAGCAGGAGCACCGCCGCGGGGTGCGCCCAGCCCTGGTTCCGCCTGGACAGCAGGTCGAAAAGTCGCCCGAAGGTGTCATCGCCACGCCGCCCGACCAGGAACCGCGCCGGCTGGGTGTTGCCGTTGGACGGCGCCCACCGGGCCGCCTCCAGCACCGCACGTAGCTGCTCGTCGGTGACCTTGCCGTCCGGGTCCAGCGCCCGAGGACTCCACCGCGCCGCGATCAGCGGGTGGACCGGCACACTCGTCTCTGCATCCCTGTCAGTCATCAGATCGCATAACCCCACGAAGTCAGCGCGTATGCCCCGAACCAGGAGCTTGCCACGGCCAGCCCGCACAGCACGGTCACGAACGTGGCGGGCCGCCGTTCGGCCAGGCCAAGCGCCACCGGGACGAGCAGGGTGAACGCCGGCAGCACGAGTCGCGCCTTGGAGTTCATCAACCCGTTGGACGCCAGGTCCATCGCCAGCACGCCCGCCGCGTACACGATCAGCGGCCACTCCACCCGCTGCACGATCATGATCACTACCAGCGCGATGGCCAGCAGGAGGAACCACACCGTCGCGACCTCGAGCACGGACCGGGCGTCCGCCAGCGCGTCCAGCGAGAACCGCACCGTGGCCGCGCCGCCGTCGAAACCGGTGCCCCAGCCCCGTTCCTGCAACGCGAACCAGCCGTTCCACTCACCCGTCCGCACGCCGACCCACGCCAGGTACCCGATCAGCCCGACCGGGGCCACCAGCGCGCCGACCCAGGGTCGCCAGCCGTCCCGGCGGGCGACTATCGCCAGCAGCACGGCGACGCACAACGCGAGCACCAGCGCCGCGCCGGTCGACCGGACCAGCCCGGCCAGGGTGCAGCACACCCCGGCCAGCAGCCACTTCCGCTCCAGCACCCCGACCAGTGCCCACACGGCGAACGCGCAGAACATCGCCTCCGAGTAGGCCATCGACAGCACGATCGACATCGGCGCCGCCGCGAACAGGGCCACCAGGATCAGCCCGGCCTGTCGCGAGCCGCCGCGGATGCGCGTGCCCATCCTGGCCAGCCCGTACGAGCAGAAGACCCCCGAGACGATCGTCACGGTCAGGGCCGAGCTGACCAGCCCGATCCCGTGCGGACCGTCGATCGCGGCGAACCACCGAACGACCATCGGGTAGCCGGGGAAGAACGCGAGCGGCGTCTCGACGCTGCGGTGCCCGAACGCGTCGACCAGCCCGACCGGCACCCCGGAGTACCCGCCGCCCGCGATCGCGAGGAACCACTGGCCGTCCCACGACCGCAGCGCCTCGGACACCGAGTGGAGGTTCCGGCTGGCCATCCAGGTCAGCACCAGGAGCCCCAGCTCGCGGATGCCGAGGAAGATCAACGCGGGGGCCAGCAGCGAGCCGAGTCTGCGGACCGTCCACGGACGGTTCGCAGGCGCATGGCGCACGGTCTCCTTCGCCGAGGGGTCCTCCGCCTCGGTTCGCGTCACGTCAGTCGCCGACACCCCGATCCTTCCCGCCGGTTCCCGCATTACAGACTAGGACGCGCGTTCGCGCACGTGGTGGCGGCCACACGCATGACGGAAAGGACTCGACCCCTCGGTTAGGCTCCCTCTGACGCTTGAGGAGGTAGCTGCCAGTGGCGCTCGTGGTCCAGAAGTACGGCGGTTCATCGCTGGAGAACGCGGACCGGATCAAGCGGGTGGCCGAGCGGATCGTGGCGACCCGCAAGGCCGGCAACGACGTGGTCGTCGTGTGCTCCGCGATGGGGGACACCACCGACGAACTGCTCGACCTCGCGCAGCGGGTCAACCCGGTCCCGCCGTCGCGGGAGATGGACATGCTGCTCACCGCGGGTGAGCGCATCTCGAACTCCCTGGTGGCGATGGCCATCAGCGCGCTGGGCGCCGAGGCCCGCTCGTTCACGGGGTCGCAGGCCGGGGTGATCACCGACTCGACGCACGGCCGCGCCCGCATCATCGACGTCACCCCCAGCCGCGTGCAGGAGGCGCTCGAGCAGGGCTTCATCTGCCTCGTCGCCGGCTTCCAGGGCGTGAGCCAGGACACCAAGGACATCACGACGCTCGGCCGCGGCGGGTCGGACACCACCGCCGTAGCGCTCGCCGCCGCGCTGAACGCCGACGTGTGCGAGATCTACACGGACGTGGACGGCGTGTACACCGCGGACCCGCGGATCGTCGCGAACGCGCGGCGGCTCGACCGGGTGCCGTACGAGGAGATGCTGGAGATGGCGGCGTCCGGGGCGAAGGTCCTGATGCTGCGCTGCGTCGAGTACGCCCGCCGCTACGGCGTCACCATCCACGTCCGCTCGTCGTACACCAACCGGCCGGGCACCATCGTCATCGGCTCAACGGAGGACATTCCCGTGGAACAGGCCATGATCACCGGAGTCGCGCACGACCGCTCCGAGGCCAAGGTCACCGTCACCGGTGTGCCCGACCAGGCCGGCGTCGCGGCCCGGATCTTCCGGGTGATCGCCGACGCCGAGATCGACATCGACATGGTGCTGCAGAACGTGTCGAGCACGGTGTCCGGCCGCACCGACATCACGTTCACGCTGTCGAAGGACAACGGGCCGTCCGCCGTGGCCACGCTCGAGAAGATCCGCGAGGAGCTGGGCTTCACCGCGGTGCTCTACGACGACCACGTCGGCAAGGTGTCCCTCGTCGGCGCCGGCATGCGGTCCCACCCGGGTGTCACGGCCACGTTCTGTGAGGCCCTCGCGAAGGCCGGCGTGAACATCGAGATCATCAACACCTCGGAGATCCGCATCTCCGTGCTGATCAGGGACACCCAGCTCGACGAGGCCGTCCAGGCCATCCACAGCGCCTTCGGGCTCGGCGGCGAAGAGGTCGCCCAGGTGTACGCGGGGAGTGGTCGCTGATGGCTCCGGTCCTGGCACTGGTCGGCGCCACCGGCGCGGTGGGCACCGTGATGATCGACATCATGAACGAGCGGTCCGAGTGGCCGTGGGGCGAGGTGCGGCTGATCGCGTCACCGCGCTCGGCCGGGCGTCGCCTGACCGTGAGAGGCGAAGAGCTGACGGTGGTCGCCCTGTCCCCGGCGGCGTTCGACGGCGTGGACGTCGCGATGTTCGACGTCCCGGACGAGGTCTCGGCGGAGTGGGGCCCGGTCGCGGCCGCCCGCGGCGCGGTCGTGGTCGACAACTCGGGCGCGTTCCGGATGGACGACGACGTGCCGCTCGTGGTCCCCGAGTGCAACCTCGACAAGATCGCCGACCGCCCGCGCGGCATCATCGCGAACCCGAACTGCACGACCCTGTCGATGATGGCCGCGCTCGGCGCCTTGCACCGCGCGTTCACGCTGACCGAACTGGTCGTCGCCTCGTACCAGGCGGTGTCCGGCGCGGGGGTGGCCGGCGTGGAGCGCCTGTACGCGGAGCTGGCCGCGGTGGTCGGCAAGGGCGTCGGCGTGCGGGCCGGAGACGTGCGGGAGGCACTGGAGGCGGCCGGTCTCGCGCAGGCGGACTCCCCGTTCCCGGCGCCGCTGGCCCTGAACGTGGTCCCGTCGGCGGGCTCGTACAAGGGTGACGGCTGGTTCTCCGAGGAGCTGAAGGTCCGCAACGAGTCCCGCAAGATCCTGGGCATCCCGGACCTGAAGGTGTCGGCGACCTGTGTCCGCGTCCCGGTGGTGACCACGCACTCGCTTGCCGTCCACGCGACGTTCGCACAGGAGGTGACGGTCCAGCGTGCGCGCGACGTGTTCGCCGCCCAGCCGTCGGTGGTCGTCATGGACGACCCGGCGAACGGGGTGTTCCCGACACCGGCGGACGTGGTCGGCGGCGACCCGACCTACGTGGGCCGCATCCGCCAGGCGCTGGACTTCCCGAACACACTGGACTTCTTCGTGTGCGGCGACAACCTCCGCAAGGGGGCGGCGCTCAACACCTACGAGATCGCCGAGGCGCTGGCGAACTAGTGTTCCGCGCCGGAAATCAGGCAACTAATTCGGCGGCCCAGCTTCCTGCTGGCGGCGTTCCCGGTTCGCCCAAGTACGACCCAGTACGAGGGCGAACCGGCGTCTTGCCAGCAGAAACCTGGATCCACCGACTTGATCACCGCATTTCCGGCGCGGGACACTAGGCGAGCACGGCCAGGACGGTCGTGCCGGGTGGGAACGTGCCCTCGGCGATACGGGTGAGGAGACCGGCCATCATCTTGGCCTCGTACACCCGGTCGAGCGCGATCCCGTGCCGTGCCTCGAAGTCCGCGGCGAAGGCGTCGAGCTCGGCGGTGCTTTTCGCGTAGCCGCCGAAGTGGAAGTCGTGGTCGACCGTCCAGTTGGCCGTGGCCGCGCCGAACGCCGCGCACTGAAGTCGGCGCACCTCGTCGGCGAGGTGGCGGGCTCCTTTGAGGACGGCGAAGCCGAGCGCCTGCCGGGCGCCCGCGGCGATGCCCGCGAGCGTGGCGCCGGTGCCGACCGCGCAGCAGATCACGTCGAAGGCGTCGTCCAGCTCGCCGGTCAGCTCGGCGCAGCCCCGGACGCCGAGGGCGTTGGCGCCGCCTTCCGGCACGACGTAGCCGGGCCCGAACTCGTCGAGGAGCCTCGTCAGCACGGCCGGCTCGGTCTTGTGCCGGTAGGTGGTCCGGTCCAGGTAGGTCAGTGTCATGCCGCGGCTGGTGGCGTACGCGAGGGAGTCGTTGAGCGGTTCGTGTTCCTCACCGCGGATGACACCGACCGTCGCGAACCCGAGGTGCCGCCCGGCGGCGGCCACGGCACGGACGTGGTTCGAGTACGCGCCGCCGAACGTGAGCAGCCGGGTGTGCCCCTGTCCCCGGGCAGCCACGAGGTTGTGCTTCAGCTTGCGCCACTTGTTGCCGGGCACCTCGGGATGCACGAGGTCGTCACGCTTGAGCACCAGCCGAACACCGTGCGGCTCGACCCGGTCGTCACGCAGCTCGGTCAGCGGCGAGGGCAGGCACGGGCCAAGCATGCGGTGAGCGTATCTATTAACCCGATCGGTTGACGCTTTCGCCCAAACCGGTGGTTGTTGGCCGTTTCCGGTACCTTCAGTCGCGCTGGGTCGGGGGAAAGCGACATCGTGGAGCGACGAAGCATGACCGCAGCCCGACGGCGGGCACTCCGGCCAGCACAGTGGGACATCGCGGCCGCGCCTCGGGGCGTGCTGCCGCTGTACCTCACCGTCGAGGCGGCCGCGGTGGTGCTCCTCGCCCTCTTTCCCGGTGACACGCCCCGGGTGCTGGACTGGGCGCGGTTCGGCGCGCTGCTCGTCGCGGGCTGCCTGCAGACCGAGCTGTCCCTGCGCGTCGAGAAGGCACGCCGCTACCGCGCCGACGGGCCGCACATCAGCATGACGTCGGTCTGGATGTTCAGTGGCGCGGCCGTACTGCCGGCCGTCATGGCCGTCGGGCTGACCGTGATCATCTACCTGCACCTGTGGCTGCGGGTGTGGTGGCGGGTGCAGGGCCGCTCGGCGTACCGGGTCGTCTACTCCGCGACCACGATCGTGCTGGCGTGTGTCGCGGTAGGACCGATCATGAAGTGGTGCGGCGTCGAGAACGTGCTCACCGAGGACTTCCACGGCGGCCTGCTCCTGCTCGCCATCGTCGTGTCCGGACTCGTCTACACGACGATCAACGGCGGCATCGTCGCGGTGGGGATCAAGCTGCACCACCCGAACCGGCCGTGGGCCAGGACGATCGGCACAGGTTCGGAGAACGCGCTGGAGCTGGCCACGCTCAGCCTCGGCGGCGCGACGGCGGTCGTGCTGGTGACCCAGCCGGCGCTGGTCGCGCTGATGCTGCTGCCGGTCGTCGTCCTGCACCGCAACGTCCTCATGCGACAGCTGGAGGAGAAGGCCGCCCAGGACTCGAAGACGGGCCTGTTCACCGCCGAGGAGTGGCGTGCCCGCCTCGCGACCGAGCTGGTGCGCACCGAGGGCCACTTCGCCGTGCTGATGGTCGACCTCGACCGTTTCAAGCTGGTCAACGACACCTACGGCCACATGGCCGGTGACGCCGTGCTGAGGCGGGTCGCGGAGACGGTCACCGGGCAGCTGCGTGCGTACGACTCGGTGGGCCGCTGGGGCGGCGAGGAGTTCGCGGTCCTGCTGGCGCACATCGTCGAGCCCGGCGCGCGGGACGTGGCCGAACGCATCCGGCTCGCGGTCGCCGACCTCGACGTGACGGTGACCATCGACGACACCTCGCACGTGATCGGGAACCTGTCGGCGTCGGTCGGGTTGGCCATGTACCCGGACGCCGGTGTCACGGTCGACAGCCTGGTGCACGCCGCCGACATCGCGATGTACCGGGCCAAGCACGCCGGCCGGAACGTCGTGGTGAGCTGGGCGGACCAGCCGGAGCCGGCCGCGAGTGTGGCCGTCCCGACGAGTCCACCCAACCTTCGGCACCGTCCGCCGTCTGAACAGACATGAACATCCGACTCGCTGAGCACGCTGACGGCGCGGCCGTCGCGGAGGTGCACATCGCGGCCCGCAACGCCTACTACGACGGGCACCTCGACGTCGAGGCACTCGACCGGAGGGCCGCGCAGCTGCGGGCCATCTACACGGGCAAGCCGGAGCGGTTCGAGCGCAACCTGTGGTGCGCCGAGGTCGACGGCGAGGTCCTGGGCATGGCACTGATCGGGCCACCCAAGGCGTGGTTGGGGCCGTGGGTCGGCGATCTGTACCAGATCCACGTGCGCCCGGACCACTGGAGAAAGGGCATCGGCACCGCACTGCACGACGTGTGCATCGAGGCGTGGCGCGACGCGGGCGTCACCGTCGGCGTCCTGGAGGTGTGGTCCCACAACGACCGCGCGCAGGCGTTCTACGAGAGCCACGGCTGGCGTCCGGACGGGCACACCCGTCCGGGACACCAGGCGGACACCTACGTGCGGCTACGCAGAACCATCCTCTGACCGCGCCCGTGACTCCTGGCCCGTGACTCCTCGCCGGCGCGGAGTCACGCCACCATCGAGGCACTGCCCGACGCACGGTTCACCCCGGGTGCCGGGCAGTGCCACCCACAGCGTCTCCGAAACTCACACCGGCGCCAGCTCCTTCCCCCGCGCGACCAGCAGCCCGGCCACTGCCGCGACCAGCAGCCCGCCGGCACCCGCGACCGCGAACCCCCACGCCGGTGACGCGTGGTCCACCATGAACCCGGCCGCGGGCGCCCCCGCCGCCTGGCCCAGGGTGAACGCCGACGACTGCAGACCCGTCGCCAGGCCCCGGACGTCCGGCGGTGCCAGCCGGGCCACCTCCTCCGCGGTCGCGGCGACCGTCGGTGCGCACAGGGCCGCCGCCGGGATCAGGGCCAGCGTCAGCATCCACCAGTCACCCGCCAGCCCGACCGGAATGGTCAGCGCCCCGAGCAGCGTCATCAGCAGCAGCTGCGGGTACGACCGGCGCAGCGCCCCGTAGACCAGACCGCCGATCGCCGACCCGCCAGCCCACACCACCATGACGACGCCCGTCCACTCCAGGTCGCCGGACCACTGCACGTGCGCCACGATCGCCACCTCGGTGCCGCCCAGTACGAACACCGCGCCGGCCCCGACGAACAGCACGCTGATCATCCGCGGCGTCAGCCACTCCCGGCGCGGCACCTGCCGCGCCTCCGCCTTCTCCTCCGCGCTGCGCACCGCCGGGTTCACCACGATCAGCAGCACCCCGACCAGCACCAGCCCCGTCGCCATCACCACCATGGCCGTCTGCGTCGAGAACTGCGTCGAGACCAGCACCGCCAGCGCCGGGCCGATCATGTACGACAGCTCGGTCGTGACCGAGTCCACGGAGTAGGCGGTGCGCCGCAGGTCGGGCGGCACCAGCGCGGCCATCGCCTGCCGGCCGAGCGACATCGCCGGGATGATCAGGAACCCGCCGACGAACGCGCCGACCAGCAGCAGGTGGTACGGGAGTAATCGCGCGACCAGCCAGAACGTGGCCTCGCCGATCGTGGTGATCAGCACCATCCTGCGCAGGCCGTACCGGTCGACCACGCGCCCCATGAAAGCGGCGCCGAGCGCGATGCCGACCGTGGCGACACCGCCGACGGCGCCCGCGGCGCCATAACCCCTGTCCATCGACACCGCGACGTGCAGGGTGAGGACCATCCCGGCCATCGTGCCGGGCAGACGTGCGAAGAAGACCAGCACCAGCAGGGTGCGCACCCCCGGCAGCGCCAGAACCTGGCGGTACAACTGCATAAGTCGATGTGACCTCTCTCGCTCGATCCGTGGCAAGGGTTTATCAGTGAGCACCGACAACCTCGGATTTCTTGACCGATTCAAGAAAAGGTGATGCAGTGTAGGAACCATGGACGACCTGCGCGCCGGACCGGCCGAGAAGCTCAGGGCGGTCGGGTTGCGGGTGACCGCACCCCGCCTCGCCACGCTCGACTGGCTCGCCGTGCATCCGCACGCCACCGCGGAGCAGGTCGCCGACGGCGTGCGCAGGCGCCTCGGCTCCGTGTCCACCCAGGCGATCTACGACGTCCTGAACGCGTGCACGCAGAGCGGGCTGCTCCGGCGGATCGAGCCGGCCGGCCATCCAGCCAGGTACGAGACGCGCACGAAGGACAACCACCACCACCTCGTCTGCCGGACGTGCGGGCGGACCGAGGACGTCGACTGCGTGGTCGGCGAGGCGCCCTGCCTGGAGCCGGACGCGACGGCCGGCTATGTGGTCGACGAGGCGGAAGTGGTGTTCTGGGGCCTCTGCCCGGCCTGCGTCGCCTAGCAAGGCCGACGCCGCGGTCGGGTGGCGATCGGCAATGGTCGTTTCTGCCACAAGCGCGGCACCGCGGCCGACCGAGAAGAAAGCGCGGGAAACCGGTTCAGGCCGTCGGCCGGAAAATGTCGACGACGTTGGCGCGGGAACGCAGTGCGAGCCCGGTGCGTAACGCGCCGGCCGCCTCGGAGACGGCCTCCCGGAAACGTGTGCCGAGGTTCAGGAAATTGACGAAACCGTGTATGAGGTCGTCGTGCTGACGCTTCACCACGGGCACGCCGGCGTCCCGCAGCCGGTCGGCGAACGCGTTGCCCTCGTCCCGCAGCGGGTCGAACCCGGCGGTCGCGACGTAGGCGGGCGGCAGGCCACGCAGGTCGTCGGCGAGCAGGACGGACAGCCGCGGGTCGTGGCGCTCGACGGGATCGGGGCAGTAGTGGTCGAGGAACCAGGTCATGTCGTCGTCGGTGAGGTAGAACCCGTCGGCGAACAGGTCCCGCGAGTGGCGGCGCGTCGTGGCGTCGGTGGCGGGGTAGAAGAGCAGCTGGAACACGGGCCTCGGCCCGTTCTCGAGCGCCTGCAGGCAGACGGCTGCGGCGAGGTTGGCCCCCGCGCTGTCCCCGCCGACCGCGATGGCGGACGTGTCGACCCCGAGCGCCTCGGCGTTGCGTGCGGCGAACCGGAACGCGGTGACGGCGTCGTCGGCTGCGGCGGGGAACGGGCGCTCCGGCGCCAGCCGGTACCCGACCGACAGCACGCGGACCTGGGCGTTGCGGGCCAGGTAGCGGCAGACCGCGTCGTGGGTGTCGATGCTGCCGACGACCCAGCCGCCGCCGTGGAAGTAGACGAGCAGCGGTGACCCGCCGGCCAGGTTCGCCGGCTCGAAGAGGCGCGCGGGGATCGGCCCGTCCTCGGCGGGGATCCCGAGGTTCCGGCTGAGTACCCCGGACAGCGCGGGCGCGGCGAGCATGCCTCTGCTGGCCTCGAGGTACTGCCGCGCCTCGGCCGGTGTGCCCTTGGTGAGGCTGGCGCCGGAGAGCGCCATCATGCGGAGCAGCAGCTGCGCGTCGAGCGCCAGCTCCAGGTCGTCGCGCCGGATGGGCGGCCCGGCGAGCAGCCGGCGCAGGCGCTGCGGGAGCGCGAACACGGCGTGCAGGGCGAGTCCTTGCACGGGCAGCGGAACCCGGTCCGTCAGAGTCGACATGAACGCCTCCCCCTTTGACTAACGGCGAGGCTACCCACTGATTCCCCGTCCGTCGCCACCTCACGTGCGAACACGCTTCATGAACGGACGAAACGCGCACCCCATTCGTGGACCTGGTCGAGCAGCTCGGGCGGCCCGACGACGTGGAAGTCGGCGCCGACCACGCCGAGCGCCATGACCGGCCAGTCGAGTGCGTCGACGGTCATGCGTACCCGGGAACGCCCCGCGCCGGCCTCCTCCACCGTGGACCACTGGCCGATCCGCTCGCGCACGGTGGCGACCGGCGCGTCGACCACGACCTCCACCTCGTACGGCCGGGGCGCGTTCGCCAGACCGGTGCGGACGAACTCGGCGGCGTCGGTCGCCGGCAGGTCACGCGGCCGGAACGGGGTGCCGGTGCCGATCGGGCCGGTGAGCCGGTCGAGCCGGAAGCTGCGCCAGTCGTGCCGGGCGAGGTCGTAGGCGACCAGGTACCAGCGGCGGCCGACGCCGACCAGCCGGTGCGGCTCGACGTGCCGGTCCGTCCGCTGGCCGCCGGCCGCGGTGTAGGCGAAGCGCAGGCGTTCGCTGTCCCGGCAGGCCAGCGCGACCGTGGTCAGCACGCCGGGGTCGACGTTGGTCGTCGTGTCCCAGCTGACCGGCACGGTCATCGCACGGATCGCCTCGACCCGGCGCCGCAGCCGGCCGGGCATCACCCGCGCGACCTTGGCGAGCACCCGCGCGGAGGCCTCGGCGATGCCCTCGACCGGTCCCTGTGCGGCGGCCTGGAGCCCGACGGCCAGGGCGACCGCCTCCTCGTCGTCGACCATCAGCGGCGGCAGCTCGGCACCCGCGGCGAGCTGGTAGCCGCCTTCGACACCGCGCTGCGCCTCGACCGGGTAGCCGAGCTCGCGCAGCCGGTCGACGTCCCGGCGCAGCGTGCGGACCGAGACGCCGAGCCGGTCGGCCAGCTCGGCGCCCGGCCAGTACCGGTGCGTCTGGAGCAGGGACAGCAGCCGCAGTGTCCGTGAGCTGGTGTTCGCCATGTTTCGAAGTCTGCCCGAATTGAGGTCGGAAAGTGGCCGCTATAGCCTCTAACGTTGCTCTCGACCAGGGAAACAACGGAAGGTGAAGACAGATGACCAGCGCCATCACCCGCGACGAGACCGCCACCGGTGAGCGTGCCGACCTGCTGGCGATGCTGACCAAGGAACGGTTCTTCCTGCGGCACACGACCCGCGACCTGACCGACGAGCAGGCCGGGGCGCGGCCGACCGCCAGCGAGCTGTGCCTCGGCGGCCTGGTCAAGCACGTCAGTGCGGTCGAGCGGGGCTGGGTGGACTTCATCCTGAACGGCCCGTCACCCTCCAAGGACTTCGCCAACATGACCGAGGAGGACTTCGCCAAGCGCGCCGACGAGTTCCGCCTGCTCCCGGGCGAGACGCTGGCCGGGGTCCTCGCCGAGTACGCCGAGGTGGCCGCCCGCACCGACGAGCTGGTCGGGACCGTGTCCCTGGACGCCTCCCA